>JAUNER010000007.1 GCA_030525455.1 Akkermansia sp.
AATTAAAATCATCTGCCTTATTTACACAAATAACAAAAAACGAAAAAGCTGTCAAACAAGAAGTCAAAAACTCGAGTATTCGATAGAGTTGATGTTTTACCATGGAAGTCTGTGAGCTTGAAAAGAAAGAGGTTTTTGAGAGTGCTTTCATATTGGAATTGTTGTATCAAGTGTTAAATACACTGTAAGTTTTTTTGTTGCCGCCACACCTCGGATAAGATGTGGCGGCGTTGTTCATTTCACCACCATGGTGTTTTCCGCGGGAAGATTTTAGAAGAGAGATAGTTGATTGGCTAATTTAGCTAATTTCGGGCTTGATAAAAACTGTTTGATATACATATTGATGTTTGATAGTAAATTTGTTTTTTTGATTGTCGGAACGATAGATTTTTCTTTTGCAAATTGAGCTGGCCACTGTGCGGCAATCTTTTCTTCTGCCGTTGCAGTAGAAGGGAGAGCAAGCAAGAGTTCCTTTTCTAATTCCGGAGATAAGTGAAGACGGAAATGCTCATGAAGGAAGAAAAGCGTGTGAGTATTTTGAGTTGTGTTTTTTAAGCGGAGGCAGGCACGGATAAGTGACTCGTGAGACTCTTGACGTAAAGACACCCCCGTATGAAAAAGAAACTTAGCAATCTGAAAAGCATGAGCATCATCGTTCGAAGAGAGGGCTAGGATGTCCCAAGCATTCATGCCGAGATGGTTGAATCCATGAGGATTTGCCCCGGCATCTACTAAAAGTCGAAGGAGGGGGAGAGCCTGTGATTTTTCATATTTAATAGCCGTGAGCCAAGGAGTATTCCCTTCAGCATCGGTAGAATGAATAAAAGCACCGGAACGGATAAGTTTGTTTACTAAATAAAAATTATGGCAACGAATAGCATGGTGCAGAAGGGGAGTGCCGTCAAATTCCGCATTAGGGTTGATTATTAGCCCTGCTCTTTGAAGTAGAGTCCATAATCTGTCCTCATGTAAACAATGAACAGCGGCGAATAAAATGCGGGTATGGTATTTTTGAGGTAATTGGTGCCCGGTAAGAAGCATTTGAAGAGCAGGGAAGTTGTTGCCATGCAAAAGAGTTTGTACTAAAGGTATATTGCCGTAAACGTCCTCCTGCCAAGGATTGGCACCACATCTAAGCAAGAGATGATGAAAATGATTAGCCGAATATTTTGCACATAGGTGAAGAGCATTTTGATTTATAGGAGTAAGAGCATTGGGGTTAGCTCCGTGTAGTAAGAGTTCTCGCACCATTTCGTGATTGCCGTGCATACAGGCTAGGTGAAGTGGGCTAAAGCCATGAGCATTTACGACATTTGGATTGGTAAAAGGATTTTGCCGGAAGATGCGATTCATCAAGCCAGAAAAGCAAGCGTCCTGATGAGCTTGGGTAGCAAGGATGTGCAAAAGAGTTTGTTTTTCCGGATGAGTGCCGGGAAAATCAGCGTTCTCTCCTAAATCAAGAATGTGGTTTACTAACTCCCAGCGATGATGCTCAGCGGCAAGCACAATGTAAGGTTTGCCCTGGGCTGTGGCCGCTGTGAGTATAGCCCCCTTGGAGATAAGGAAGTGGAGGTAATTCGGGTGATAGTCATCAGCGTGTTTGGCGGTGATGAATTGTTCTAGCATGGTTTGGATGGGAGTGTGATTGTTGTTTATCTCAGTGATATTGCCCATCGGTGTTGTTGTGTCCATAATTGCTCTCATGTCGATTGTGTGTTTTTACACTTTTAGTATTGCAAAAAGCGTGCCAACTTTTTTGAAATAGTAAATATCTTGAAAAATCAATCACTTAGTGAAATTGTGGATTTGTGAGTATTTGGAGATGTGTATAATTACTATACAATATGTGAATAAAAATTGATTACGATAAGTAAATTTGCTATAAAGAAAGACGAAGATATGGGAAAAGAAAAAGTCGTGATAATCATGGGGCATGGGTACCTGCGGAATTTGTGTGCAGGGACAATGTGTTTTATCAAAGAACAGCAGAGCGGAGCTGACGCAGAGCTGTGCTTTGCGGCACGATATGAATTAGCGGCATTATTAAAAGAAGCGAGTAAATATAAAGATTTGCGAAGAATTTATCTAGTAGGAATGGGAATGGATGCCTCGCCTGAAGAAATGAAAATGCTACTTGATGAATTTTTACAGCGGGAAGTGAGAGTGGATTGGATAAGTACAATACAACCATCAGAAAAATCCGTGCAAAACTACACAGGTAAAATTAACTTTGTAAACAAGGTAGGGAGTTTAATGACGACATGGGTAAAAGAGAAATATGGGCCATGGACAGGCATTGAAAAATATGTTGATTACCTCATAAAGCAGGAAGCAAGTGGTGAAGGAAGAGAAGATGCAGAGGTAAAATTACTGTACGAAATGACCGGGTTTGTAAGTAGAGTGACCCCCAAAAGGGGCGAACACGAAGCTTCTGTGATAAAAGAATGGGTAGAGGGAGTAAAATGTTTAGTAGAAAAGAAGCCCTATTCCCTACGCCTAAAGAATTATATAGATAAATATGAGTTATATGGGCGGCGAGAATTAAAGGGGTATTCTGCTAAGATGAAAGAATTGAAAGAGCGGATTTTTAAAGTAGCTGCCGTAGATGATGTGAGAGTAATGATATTAGGAGAATCCGGCACGGGGAAAGAAAGTGTAGCTACTTATCTACATTTAAACTCAAAACGATGGGATAAACCACTAGTGTTTTTTAACTGTGCGTCGGCTAACCCAGCCTTGTTAGAAAGTGCTTTTCTGGGGCATAAAAAAGGCAGTTTCACCGGAGCCACCGCCGACAAAGATGGTATATTTAAGCAAGCCCATGGAGGGACATTGTTTCTTGATGAAGTAGGGGATTTGCCAATAGAAGCACAAGGCTTACTATTGCGAGTGCTGGAAGAAAAGCGATTTTTACCCTTAGGCGGGCAAAGAGAAGTTGAAGTAAACGTACGATTGATTACCGCTACAAACAAAAACCTATGGGCAATGGCAGATGAAGGGAAATTCAGAAGAGACTTAATATTTCGCTTACAAGAATTTACACTGCAGACCATACCATTAAGAGAAAAGTTAGAAGACATATACACGATAGCTGACCATGCTTGGCGAGCCAGGAATAACAATCAGGCATTGCCCAAAGAAGTTGAGGCTGTGCTATGTTCATACAATTGGCCGGGCAATGTGCGAGAATTGATGAATTTCTTGAAATACGCATCGGTAATGGGCGGTGACTGGGCTCAGCTTTTGCAAGAGTACCGAAGCTATGTAGTTAGAGAAACAAGAATCGAAAAACTTCCCGAAAACCTCGATGAAATGAAACACCAGCATTGTCGACGAATACTCGACCAATGTGGAGGCAATAAATCATTAGCCGCCGAGAAATTGGGAATAACCCGAGTTACGCTGAATAATATTCTAAAAAGTCCCGAAAAATAACGAACCGTTGAAAAAAGACTTTCGTAGTTTGTGAAATGCGACGTGAAATCAATTTATAAAACGTGGCAGAGCTGTTGCTTGACTTAGAGTATGGGTAAGGTATGATTTTCTCGCCCTGAGAAAATAGAATTTGGGAACATAAATGATACTATTTGTTAGCTTTGTTATATTAATTTTGGTGTTGATAAATGCCGTCTATGTGGCTGCGGAATTTGCGGCAGTGAGCGTGCGGCGCAATATGATTCGCGAAATGGCAGACAATGGTAGTAAAATTGCTGCCCGATTGCTAAAGGTTTTAGAAAGTGCTCGTGAATTAGATAGATACATAGCTGCGTGTCAGTTTGGTATAACGATTTCCAGTTTGGTGTTAGGTGCATACGGGCAAAAGGAATTGGCTACCTATTTAGTGCCTTATTTTACAGAATATGGAGACATGGGAGAAATCATGGCACACTCTGCCTCTGCAACGACGGTATTGGTGGGTCTGACCATATTTCAGGTGATTTTAGGAGAGCTTATTCCAAAGTCATTAGCATTACAGTTTCCGAAGTTGGCCGCCATATACACCTATTATCCCATGCGCTGGACACTGTCTAGCTGTGCATTTTTCATAGATTTTCTGAATAATAGTGGTTTATTTTTACTAAAGCTCTTTAATTTACCACTTGGCGGACACCAGCACATCCACTCACAGCAAGAAATAAACATGCTTCTGGATGAAAGTCATGAGGGGGGCTTAATAGAAGAAGATGAGCATGAGCGATTACATGGTGCTTTGTCTTTAGGCGAACGCACCGTAGAACAAATCATGATACCTAGATTTCAGTTGGTATGTTTAGATGTAGAATCGACCCAGGAAGACATACTCACCATGATAGCAGACAGACCTCACACACATATTCCTATCTATGAAGGGAATAAGGAATCTGTCATAGGGATGCTACATATCAAAGACATGGTTTCAATTTACGCAGAGCGAGGAGAATTGCCGCCATTGAGAACGATGCTTCGCCAAATCCCGTGCGTGATGGAAATGCAAACAGTAGAAATGCTCATTTCTCAATTACGCGAAGAACAAGCAAAAGAAGCATTTGTTCTAGATGAATATGGGAAGTTTGTGGGCTTAGTGACCCTAGAACGGCTTTTGGGCGAAATGGTGGGAGACATAGATGGTGAATTTCATCGCTCCGGAGAACATGAAGAAGTGTTACCGGATGGTTCTATTCGAATTCATGGAATGATGAGAGCCCATAAGGCAGAAGATATAGTACCATTTTTGATGAATGGAGCGACAACCGTGGGTGGATGTGTAATTAAACATTTGAATTGTATCCCTCAAGAAGGTACGCAATTTGAGATAGATGGACGTACCTTAGTTATTGAGAAAATGGAACATAATCGAATAGCCAGTTTGTTATTGCTTCCCGTGGAATCTGAGAAAGAAACAACCGAAGAAAGAGAGGTGGCATCATGTTAATGACATGTGTGATTATATTCCTGCTGATTTTGCTAAATGCATTATTTGTAGCCGCCGAATTTGCATTTCTTGGGGTACCTCGTTCTGTAATGGAGCAATTAGCCGCTTCAGGGAATGGATTGGCCGCTAGGATTGCAAAAATACTAAAGACACCGAAACTTCAAGACCGTTACATTGCCACGGCACAGTTAGGCGTTACATTTGCAACATTAGGGCTTGGTATGTATGGTGAACATGCCGTTGCCTCGTGGTTACATGAATGGATGAGTGGGTTTGAGTATACGTGGGTGGCATGGTTGCTCAGTCATGGTGCGGCTACTGTTATGGCTGTGGCAACAATGACGTATTTGCATATTGTACTCGGTGAGATGGTGCCGAAAGCATTGTCGCTACAATATGCCATTCGTCTATGCTTGATTATTAGTATTCCCATGTATATCACCCAAGTATGTTTTTATCCTTTGGTGCTAGGGATGAATTCCATTGGTAATTTCTGCTTAAAGCTAATGGGTGTGGATAGGAATGATTCTAAGTCACACTATCATTCTGCAGAGGAGCTTCAGTATATTATTGAAGAAAGTCATGAAAATGGTGCATTGCCGCAGGAATCCGGTCGTATCATGGATTGTCTATTCGACATGGATGAGCTTTATGTACACCAGGTGATGACTCCGCGTGTGCGGATGGATGCCATACCGGAAAACTGTGGATATGAGCAAATTGCAAGCATTGTACGGCAGACAAAACGCACTCGCTATCCGGTTTATCGCGGCAATTTTGACCACATTGTTGGGATGGTTCACGCGCGTGATTTGTTTACCATCATGTCAAAGAAGGGGAGTTTGACGGCAGAGTTTATTCGTCCTATTCCCAAAGTTCCTAAGACAATTAAGTTTGATACAGTCGTTGAAATCATGCGAAAGGATAATGTTCGTATGGCAATTATACTAGACGAGCATGGTGGTACGTCCGGGTTATTGACTCTAACTGATGTATTTACGGAAGTCATGGGGTGGGATCGCGGTCGCATCATGGTGAAAAACGAATTGGCACCAACAGAACTTGGCTTTGCTTGTGATGTATCCGGGCTGGCACGCATTGAAGAGCTTGGTGAAGCATTTGGAATTGAGCTGAGAAACGATGAAATAGATACAGTGGGCGGGTTAATATTAAACCATCTTGAGCGTTCAGCAATGGAGGGAGATGTGGTAGAGGATTCTGATCTTAAATTTGAGGTGACTCAAGTAAGAAATGGCGGGGTATCTCGTTGTTTAGTGACTCGCATCAAGGCTCTTACCGAAGATGACGATGGAGATGACAATTTAGATGAATGATGAAGACCAATCAGCAGTCCACGCGTGTAAAAACGATACGAGCTCTAGCTGTACTGGGGGGATTGGGTGGATTAATTGCCTTTGGTAGCTTTTATCAATACATTTTTCAATCTTCCGAAAAACCGGCCGTAAAGGAGTATCTTGGTGGAAGCGGACATTGGAATCAAAAAGCTGTGCCCATATCAATGCAGTGTGCAGCTTGTCACGAGAAAGAATTTAAGCAATGGGCATCATCGCATCATGCCTGGGCATTTAGAGAATTAGATGATAAATATGATGCGGAAGCATTTCATCATGGTTCCCTAAAAGCACATGGTTCGACTTTGACTTTTTCCACAACACCGGGAAAAAGATTAGTCTCTGATTTTGGCTCAAAACAACAATGGCAAGTCACTTGGGCTACCGGGTATCATCCGCTGGTTCAGTATTTAGTGCCCTCACCGGATGGGGGGTATCATACTTTAAGTGCCGCCTGGGATGTATCGAAAAAAGAATGGTTCGACATTTTTTCAGATTCTCGCGAATATGGAGATTGGGGGCATTGGCTAGGGAGAGGGATGAATTGGAACTCTCAGTGTGCATGGTGTCACATGAGTCATTTTTCCAAAAACTATTCTCTTTCTACACAAAAATATGCGTCTACATGGCGTGAGCCCGGGGTGACGTGTATACAGTGCCATGGACCTTTGTTATCCCAGCGAGATGCAACAACCGGGTGTATGATTGACCCTGCTAAGAAGCTTACAGCTAAGCAAGTGCATGATAATTGTGCTTCTTGTCATGCTCGTAGAGAAGAGTTGGACGATAAATTCAGAGTAGGGGCAAAGTTTGATAATCATTTCCGTCTTGAGCTACCGGTGAGAGAGGGCGTATTTTGGCCGAATGGGATGCAACGAGATGAAGATTATTGTGAGACCGGACTTCGATTGAGCCGCATGGGAAAAGCCGGCGTTACTTGCTTGGATTGTCACAATGCACATACCGGTGAATTGAGGCTACCGCAGGAAGACAATTCCTTGTGTATGAGGTGTCATGGTACGGGGGAAAAGGTAAATGGCATTGCCGCTCCTATCATTGATATAGTCACTCACACCCCATGTAAGCAAGGTTCAAAAGGGGCTAGATGTGTGGAGTGTCACATGCCGGAAAGCCTGTACATGGCCAGAGATCCACGCCGTGATCATTCCTGGAATAGCCCGGACCCACAAATGAGTATAGAACTGGGAATACCTAATGCTTGTACTCAATGTCATAAAGATAAATCAAATGAATGGGCTCGTGATGTCGTCAATCAGTTCTATGGTGCAAAACCTAAGATGGCTCGCTATCGCGAACGAACCAGAGCCGTACAAGCCGCTTATGACGGGAAGCCTGAGTCAGTAAATAAATTGCTCGAAAGTTTTTATCGGGAAGATGTGCCTGCCTGGCAAGCTACCTTGCTCGAAATACTTCATCCGTGGGCACAGGAAGATTCTGTGCAGTCCGCTGCCGCACAGGCATTAAAATCAGATGACCCATTAGTACGAGCCATGGCGGTGAAAATACTGGGTGTACAAGGGGTGGCTCGAAATCCTCGGTTATTAAGTGACCCTATACGTATTGTGCGTTTAGAGGCAGCTCTAGCCGCACAGCAAGTATTGCCACCGAATAGTGCGGTGATGAAAGAAACTAGAACAGCCATTGAGCATCGAGCTGATCAGCCCTCAGGGCTTATGCACTTAGCACAGCTATGTATGAGTGCACAGCAGATGGATGAGGCAGAACGCTATATGAAGCAGGCTCTTGAGTTAGACCCTGCCTCTCCGGTTGTTTATCGAGATTATGCGGTTTTTTTGGCAGGCTTAGGTAGGCAGGAAGAGGCTGTTCTTCTGCTGCGACAATCTGTAACTGTCATTCCTAAGGATGCAGAGTTATGGTATTTACTCGGGTTAGGCGAGATGGAAAACGGCGATGCTCGTGCCGCGGAAAAGGCATTTTCTCAGGCATTGGATTTAGCTCCGGATAGATTAGATGTGTTGTATAATCGTGCCTTGGTTTTTCAATATCTGGGTGAAGTCGAAAATGCGTTGCAAGATTTGAGACTCGGAGCGGAAAAAGATAAACACTCTGCGAATTTTCCTTATGCCTTAGCTTATATGCTTTATGAGCTGAAACGCTACAACGAGGCACGTGATGCCGCTCATGAAGCTTTACGACGAGAGCCAACTCACGAGGCTGCAAGGCAATTGCTTGAATCTGTGACTAGACAAATCCGGTAAATTTCGTTATATTAGCGTCATGCAAATGAAATCTCTTTTATTTGGTTTAACGACCCTGATGTCTTTATCTTTTGTGGGCGTGGCAGATGATGCCGTAGACCCTGCTCTCAGAAATTGGACAAGCGATGTGGGTTCAACTATTGAAGCTCGCGTTGTTTCTTATACCGGTAAGAAAGTTACGCTTGTTACCACTGATGCTAAGAAGCGGCGTCTCACTTTAGACATAAAGAAACTAAGTGAAGAAGACCAGGCTTGGCTCGAAGAACACAAAAAATTTATTGGAAAGCCTGCATCTCAGTGGGCATCTCAGCCATCAGGTCCATTGGCTGAAGGGATGAAAGGACATACTTACAAATTGGTAGACGGCAAATTTGAAAAACAGGATGCCAAACTCAGTGCTCAGTACTTTATTTGTTATTTCAGTGCTAGTTGGTGTGGACCATGCCGCATGAATGCACCTCATAGCGTTAAGGATTATAATGAACTTGTAGCAAATAATCCGAAGGTTGAAGTGGTGATGTGCAGTTGTGACCAAACATTGGAAAAAGCACAAGCTTGGGCAGCAAAGGAAAACATGCCTTGGCCACTAATGATGGGGGCTGATTATTCAAAAATTCCTTTTATTAATGCCGTATCTCCACGTGGTATTCCGACCATGGTTCTTTTGGATAAAGATGGCAACAAGATTGCCACAGGTCGCCATATAGGTGATTTATTATCGAAGATAAAGTAATCATTTGAGATGCCTGCCGTAGTCAGAAAATCCCAAGCAGACCGCTCAGCCGAGACGAGTGGTAAAATTCTGCGAGTAGCGCATCAGCTATTTGCGGAAAAGGGGTTTAATGGTGTAACGATGCGGGCTGTTGCTTCAGGAGCTGATGTAAATTTGGCTTCTATTGTCTATTATTTCAAAAATAAGGAAGGCTTGTATCTGGCTGTTATTCAGCATTATGCAGAACCTCTTATGAATGAGCGTATGCGATTACTTCAGCAGGCAGATACAGCCCCTTCCTTAAAGGCATACGTACGTGCCTTTATTGAACCTACTTTTCGCATTATTTTAGATGAGAGCTTGGGGGGGCCTGAGCATTTGCGTCTGTTATGGCGTTTGCCTCAAGAGCCGATTAACCTATTGAAAAAAGTCCATTCTCGTTTTCATGAACCGGTTGTTCATGAAATGCTTGGTCGCATTCGTCCTTATTGTGATGTAAACGACGTTGCCCTTTCGTGGAAACTTCATGTGATGATGTCTATTCTTTACACCACACTTGGTCGTTGTGTAGACCCTATTGAGCTAGATTCCGGTGAAAGGTGGATTGCTGATAGCTGGATGAAAGATAATGAGCAAGTTCTTAGTATGCTCATAGATACCGCTGTTCTTGTGCTTTCCCAACCTATTAATTTAGGCGAGGAGTAAAAAATTTTATAAACCTTAGACTTTTGTCCGTATAATTCGGCTTTGCCTAGTTGACTTGTAGCTAAATAATGCAGACTTATATCAAGTTATAGTACGATATACTCAATTATATCGGGATATAGTGGAATTTTGCTATATTGGGATATATCTGCATATATTTTGTTATAACTTGATATAAATGCTAAAATGTTCTCTCTGTTGATTGCTTTTGGGTTTGTAGTAGTCCTTTGATACAGAAGAGGAAGTGATGTTGCCTAGGCTTCGCCTAATTGTTGGCGGATTTGTAGGGTTGAGGCAGAGATGTCCGGCTGGGTAAGAAGCCAAGAGACGATAACCACACGTCTAGCCCCTGCAGAAAGCACTTGTGGGAGGGTGGCAGAATTGACCCCGCCGATACAGTAGATGGGAAATTCCTGTGGTAATTCACGATGAACCCGTGCGATGTCGTCCAGACCGATGGCAGGGCGTCCCGGTTTAGTGCCAGTGGGGTAGAGTGGACCAAAGCCGATGTAATCGGCCGCTTCTTTGTAGGCATTGATGGCTTGTTCGTAGCTGTGAGTAGAGCGACCGATGATGATGTCGTTACCTAAAAATTGGCGAATTTCTGCCAAATTGCCATCATCTTGGCCAATATGAACACCGTCAGCACCTACACGTTTAGCGATTTCCGGGTAGTCGTTGATGATAAATAGACAGTTTTTTTCTTGGCAAAGTGGGGCAATTTGTTTTGCCATAGTTTCAATTTGCTCTGGGGTATGGTGTTTAGCACGAAGTTGTAATATACCAATGCCACCATCTAAAAGAGCCAGAGTTACAGGGATGATATTTTCCTGTGGAGTATATCCTAGGTCGAGGATACCATAGAGGTGGCAGTTTTTTAGGCGAGCAAGTTTGTTCATGAGCGAGATAGTACATGGGAATTTTCATGAGTACAAGACGCTTCGTGACCTTGACCAATAAAATCAATTTGCTAGACTGTTTCTTGCCGTGTCACCGAAATTGTATTCTTTAGCTAAGAGTTGTCTTTTTAAGTTTAATCCGGAAACAGCACATAATATGACGCTGTTTGGGTTACGTATGGCCGAAAAGCTCCGAGTTCTTCCTATGATGATGGGCGATGTGCCCTCTGACCCTGTGGAAATTCTCGGCATGAAATTCCCTAACCGCGTCGGTTTGGCCGCAGGGATGGACAAAGAAGCAGATACGATAAATGCTTTTGGTCAGGTGGGCTTCGGCTTTGTTGAGGTTGGTACATTGACGCCACGTCCTCAGCCCGGTAATGACAAACCTCGCTTGTTCCGTTTGATTCCGCATCGTGCCATCATTAATCGCATGGGCTTTAATAATCACGGGATTTACCAGGGGGTGGAAAATATCCGAAAAGCCACGCGATTTAACGGTGTATTAGGGGTAAACATTGGTAAAAACAAAGTGACCCCAAATGAAGATGCCGTACACGATTACTTGACTTGTTTGAAAGCGGCTTGGGATGTGGCTGATTACATTGCCATCAATTTTTCTTCTCCCAATACACCCGGGCTTAGAGATTTACAGGCGGCAGAGCCGGCCGCACGCTTGCTGGCTTCATTAAAGGCAGAGCAGGCCAATCTGGAGAAAGAATCCGGTGTGTATAAGCCGATTTTTATGAAAGTGGCTCCGGATGTAACAGAAGAACATATCAGCGAACTTTCTCGTGTGTTTGTTGAGGAAGGGCTGGATGGTCTTATTGTCACCAATACGACTCTTTCTCGCGTCGGGGTGGAATCTCATCCGCATGGGAATGAAGCCGGTGGCTTGTCCGGTGCCCCTCTTACGACTCGCTCTACGGAAGTGATTCGTGCTTTTGCCTCTGAATTGCAAGGTCGCATTCCGATTATTGGTGTAGGTGGCATCATGTGTGGTGCCGATGCAGTAGAAAAAATCAAGGCAGGTGCCAGTCTGGTTCAACTTTACACGGGATTTATCTACCGTGGTCCGGAGCTTATTCGCGAATGCGTAGAAGCGATGAAAGCTGAATGTCCGGTGCAGAAGTAATCGAGTCGTCAATCATTGCTTTTGCACGATATGGCAACTGAGTTTGTACACTTACATAACCACTCAGAGTATTCCGTACTTGATAGTGCCGTACACATCAAGGATTTGGTGCATGAATGCTCTGAGTTAGGGATGTCGGCAGTGGCATTAACTGACCACGGGAATTTGTTTGGTGCTGTTGAATTTGCCGTAGAAACTCAGTCGTTTAATAAAAAGACAAAAGCATGGAATGCAGAGCATCCCGATAAACCGCAGAAAAAGACGGTAAAGCCGATTTTCGGTTGTGAAGTTTATTTATCCCCCACGCCTATTGACCAAAAAAAACTGCTCCCCGGTCGCTATAAGTACACCCACTTGCTCCTTTTAGCAGAGAATGACCAGGGCTGGAGTAATTTGATAAAACTGGTTTCTCGCTCACACCTTGAGGGGTTTTATTATAAACCGCGTGTGGATTTTGCTACCCTTAGGGAGTTTCATGAGGGGCTTATCTGCTGTACGGCTTGTGTATCCGGTCCGCTAAATGAATGGATTCTCAATGACCAACCGGAAAAAGCAGAGGCGACTCTTCTGACGCTCAAAGAGATTTTCGGAGAGGATAATATTTTTGTAGAAATTCAGAATCATGGTCTGGCAGATGAGTTAAAATGTTTGCCGGAATTAGTACGCATTGCCCGAAAGACAGGTACTCCGCTCGTGGCTACTAACGACGTACACTTCCTGCGAAAGGAGGACCACGATATGCACGATGTGCTGATTTGCATTGGTCGTGGGAATAAACTGGCAGACCCGAAGCGACACCGCTATCCGGAGGATATTTACCTAAAATCTCCGGAAGAAATGGCCGAGCTTTTTAAGGACTATCCCGACGCTATTGAAAATACGGTAAAGATAGCCGACAGATGTAATGTCGTGCTGAAGCTAGACTCCACCAGTACAGAAAAATACCCGGAGTTCGGTACGCCCGATGGTTCAACTCGCGAGGAGTATTTGCGTAAGGTTTGCTATGCAGGTTTAGCCGAGCGCTATGGTAAGGAGCGTGCAGAAAATGACCAAGCATTACGGGAAAGATTAGATTACGAATTGGGAATTATCAATCAGTTGCGATTCCCATCATATTTCCTTATTACAGCGGACTTCATTAACTGGGCAAAGGATAACGATATCCCCGTAGGTCCCGGGCGTGGGTCTGCCGCCGGGTCGCTTGTGGCTTACGTGATGAAAATCACAAATATCGACCCTCTTCGTTTTGGCTTGATTTTTGAACGTTTCCTTAACCCGGAACGCGTGAGCCCGCCGGATATTGATATTGACTTTTGTCAGACTCGCCGCCCGGAGGTTATCGACTATGTGCGCCGTAAGTATGGCGAGCGTGCGGTGTCTCACATTATTACTTATGGTACGATGGGGGCTAAATCTGTGTTGCGAGACGTAGCTCGAGTAATGGATTTATCTTTCGCAGAGGGCGACCGTATTTCTAAGATGATAGAGACGGGCCCCAAAGTGACCTTAAAATCAAGCTATGAGTCAAATGAAGAGCTCCGTCAGCTCATAGCCTCAGACGAAGTGTACCAAGAGCTTTGGGGCTATGCGGTGAAGTTAGAGGGCTTGATTCGCAACGTAGGGGTGCATGCCGCCGGGGTGGTTATTGGCGATAGACCGCTAGACGAGCACGCCGCTCTGACTCGCGATGATTTGAGTAACCCAAATGCGGCTGTGGTGGCTCAGTGTGATATGAGTGCCATCTATGAGGTTGGTCTGCTGAAAATGGACTTCCTGGGGCTTAAGACGCTGACCGTCATGCACGATGCGGAAATGTACGCTCGTTGGCGAGAGCCGGATTTTCGTCTTGAGTCCGTGCCTTTAGACGACAAAGAGACCCTAGCCTTGCTTAATAGGGGGGATACGATGGGCGTCTTTCAGCTTGAATCCGGGGGGATGGTAGATACTTGCCGTCGCTATGGTATTCAGAAGATTGAAGACATTATTGACTTGCTGGCTCTGTACCGACCGGGGGCTATGCAGTTCATGGACGAAATGATTGCCGTAAAGAAAGGACTGCAAGAGGTTGAGTACGAGCATCCGCTTCTGGAGCAGGTGAGTGGCGAGACATACGGCGTGATGATTTACCAGGAACAGGTGCAGGCCGCCGCTAAATTGCTCGCCGGTTATACCCTTGGCGGTGCTGACTTGCTTCGCCGTGCCATGGGTAAAAAAGACCCGGAAAAGATGAAGAAAGAAAAAGCTCACTTCGTCGAGGGCTGTTGGAAGACAAACCAAATCGACGAAGCGACGGCCACGGCTATTTTCGATAAAATCGAGAAGTTTGCCGGCTATGGTTTCAATAAATCTCACTCTGCGTGCTATGGGCACATTTCTTACTGGACGGCGTATCTGAAAGCCCACTTCCCGGTTGAGTTCCTATGCGGTCTGATGTCGAATGAAGCAAACAACGATAAAATCGGCGTTTTCATTCAGGAAGCCAACCGCATGGGTATTGAGGTACTTCCGCCGGATGTAAATAAGTCGATGCTGAAGTTTACCCCGGAAATGACTCCCGCCGGTAAGTTGGCGGTTCGCTATGGTTTGGCTGCTGTAAAGAATGTGGGGGAAGGTGCCATGAGTGTGCTTTTGCAGGAAAGAAAGCAAAAGGGCGAATTTACGAGCATGGAGGATTTGTGTAACCGCCTAGATTCTAAGTCGGTAAATAAAAAGATTTTGGAATCTCTCATCCGTGCCGGGGCTTTAGACTGGACCCTAGAACCGCGGTCTGCCCTTTTTGAGCGTGTGGATGTGGCGATTTCCGGGGCTTCTCAGATTCATAAGGATAATGCCATGGGGCAGGCTTCTTTGTTCGATATGGCTTTTACTGCTGCTCCGGTGCAGAAAGAATCCGCCCCGGTGCGTGAGTGGTCAAAGGACCAACGTATGGCTGATGAAAAAGAGTTGCTGGGGGCTTATTTCTGCGGTCATCCTTTAGACTCCATGCGTGGTGTCATCGATGCAGATAAATACACCCGCATTGGTTTGATAAATGACCTGGAGCCGGAAGAAATGCGTCAGAAGCACACTATCGCCGGTATGATTCGTTCTGCGATGACAAAGGTGACAAAGGACGGGAAAAAGTTTGTGATTCTCACCGTTGAGGACTTTACCGGTAGTGTGGAAGTCCCTGTGTGGCCGAAAACCTACGAAAAACTTCACACCATCGAGGGGATTTTTGATGTCGGTTCATTTGTAGAAATTCGCGTGAATATCAGCGATGATGAGCGTTCGTCATCAAAGCGTGTTTTTGCCAATGCCTTAGACCCCATCGGGTCAAAAAAAACGCCCCGGAGGGCTAAAGAATCCGAACTGCCCGTAAGTATTGTGCTTAGCCCTACTCGCCATACCTCAAAGGATTTAGAGAAAATCCGCGATATTCTCCTCAAATACCCGGGGCGTACCAAGGTTCAAATGACGATTAAAGATAGCCTGGGGCATAACCAAATCCTAGAACTCGGTGAGCGTTTTAGGGTAGAAAGATGCGATGCCTTAGAAACGGCTTTGTCTATGTACGATTAAATCCATCCCTCTAGGGGTGACTTGTAGAGTATTGTGTTTTGTGAGGTAAATATTCTTTTCTCTATTGATTATTGTAGGGGAATTATCTATGCAGGAGCTGATATGCTTGCTACGGATCATGCCGGTAATTCGTTTCTCTCAGAGATATTAGACCATATCTTGGTTCTTGGTCGCGAGGGGGCCATCGATTTCTTGGTAGATGCCGGGATTCCTCCTGCCGATGCTGAGGCATTGGTGGCAACCAGATGCTAAGCCGCTGTAATCTTAAAAACTCTCCGGATTATTGGGCGGATGAGTGTGATTCTTTTTTTTTCTAGCAAATTTTGCAGGGTTTGTTGAGTTTTTCTTGCTTTTCCCTGCAAAATTTGTGAATTATTTCTAGTGCCAGAAGATTTTTACTCGGTTTTTAGTGAGGGTGTCTAAGGCGACGTAGGTGGTGTTGATGAGCTGGGGACTGCTGTGGCCCATTTTTTCTTGTAGATGTTGGCGGTTGCGGAATTTTGCTAGGTGATAGCTGGCAAAGGTGTGACGCAGTACGTCGGGTATCCGGTTTTTTTGTTTGTTATCCCGGCCGCTTTTGATGCGTACGTGTTGCCATTTTGTTGCCCTTGTGAGGCTTGTAGATTTAGACGTTTTTAGCTATGTAGAGGCTATTTTGTAAATTGTATGCGAATGATTATTGCTCATTTTCATTCGGGAAAATTGTATAGTAATTATTAATAACAATAGTTTTATATAGGTTTGATATTTTTATTGCATTAATGAATATCGTATGATAAAGTAGCGGTATGAAAAAAGGAGGTCGAGAACAAAAACCATTGGATGAGAAAATCCTCGATTTGTTAAGAAGATGGGGGCGAGGATGTGTATTCTCTAACAGTGATTTTTTTGCTTACGCACCAGGGGCTAGTGTAGGGCGAAGTTTGCATGAACTAAAGGAGAAAGGGAAGATACGACCTTTGTTGAGAGGACTGTATGATTATCCTAAGTATAGCACATTACTGCAGGAAGAATTAGCACCGGATTTAAATCGTGTAGCACAAGCACTTGCTCGCAAACATAAATGGCATATACAAACAACAGGAAGCACGGCTCTAAATTATTTGGGACTAAGTACGCAGATTCCTATGAGAGTCACGTTTTTATCAGATGGGCCGAGTCGTAAGTTTACTATTGATGGGCGGATTTTAGAATTTAAGCATACATCAATCAAAGAATCCTATTTGGGAGATGAGGAATGTGAACTTTTTATTCAAGCAATCAAGGAACTGGGAGACTTGGCTTTAAGCGATGATTATAATGGAAAGATACGAGCAATCTTAACCCCCAAACTTCGAGCACAAGTGGAAAAAGCTTTACCGCTTTTGACAGAAAAAGTTAGAAATATCATACGCACTTTGCTACAATAAGAAAAGATGGATACTTTTATTAATCTACCGTTGCGAGACAGACAAGAACTCATTAGCCAAACCGCTGCAAAAATGGATATGCCGCCGGCGGCAATTGAAAAAGATTTTTGGGTATGTTGGATGCTTCAACGATTATTTCAATCCCCTTTACGAGAATCAATTATATTTAAAGGCGGCACAAGCTTATCCAAAGTATATGGAATTATTAAACGGTTTTCAGAAGATATTGATTTAATTTTGAATTGGAATGATTTTTGTAAGGAGACTGAGTGGAACCCTGGGGAACGCTATGGGAAATCAGCTCGAGAAAAAATGATGAAAGCATTGGATGAGTGGAATGCTCGTCAAATAGTGAAAGAGATATTGCCTATTGTTCGGGAATGTTGCGGTGACGTTTGTACGGCAGAAATACCGGAAGAATCACCGGAGGTAATAGTTATAACTTACCCCAAAAATTATGAGTGCTCTTACATTCGTCCTCAAATTTTGCTCGAAATTGGCCCCAAGGCTGCTTGGAATCCTCATACTGAACATGAGGTGCGTCCATATATGGCAGAGATGTATCCCCAATTATTAAAAAATGCAGAAGCAAGAGTGAAGGTAACAACAGCTGAACGAACATTTTGGGAAAAAATTACTATTTTGCATGCATTGGCTAATCGTACTAGTAGTTTGCCACCTCGATATTCACGTCACTATTATGATACAGTGATGATGGCTCGTGACACTAAACTTAAGGAAAGTGCTTTTTCTGATATCCAGCTTTTGTATCAAGTGTCTTCTTTTAAGTATTACTTTTATAGAGCAGGTTGGGCTGACTATCCAAATGCGATTCCGGGAAAAATGCACCTATTGCCGAATGATTCAATCCTAAAAGAGCTAAGGAAAGATTATGATGACATGAGACGAGAAATGCTCCCGACTGATGCTCCTATTTTAGATGATATTTTGTCGGAACTTCTGCTCTTAGAGAAAGAAATAAATGCTCTACAATCATTGGATTTGGATGTTACGAATTATCCAACAATGGAATGTTAAGAGATACTCTATAGCCTAGAGTTTATCTTCTAGCAGATTTTGCAGGGTTTGTTGAGTTTTTCTTGCTTTTCTCTGCAAAATTTGCTAACTATTTTTCAGAAAGGAGCATGAAGTATGGAAAACACTCTGGCAGTAAAATTTGGTAATGTTCCTATTACAAGTGGTATATTGCAAAGAGCTTTACAGCAGTATCGTTCTCCTCGTTCACGTATTCATTTATTGCAACAGCGTGGTGATTTAGTGTTTTTACGCCGCGATTTGTATCTGTGCAAGACACCACAGGGGTATAGTCGCGGCTTAATTGCGAACCATTTGCTTGGTCCCTCTTATGTCTCATACGAGACTGTTTTATCAGATTTGGGTATTATTCCTGAGCGTGTTTATTGTGTCCGTTCGTCTTGTATAGGACGTAGTCGTTCTTTTGAAAACGAAACCGGGCGTTATGAATACATCCAAGTTCCACAGAGCTATTTTGAAGTGGGATTGAGAAGTGTTGAAACAGAGCAGGGATATTACTATCTTTCCGCCACCCCGGAAAAAGCACTTTGTGACCTTGTTTTGGCTACTCCCGGCCTTCGTATTCAGTCTTTAAAGGCGGCTCGTGAATATCTCGAAATCTACCTTCGTGCTGATATGGAGGCTATTTACCGTATGGATGCTGAAATCATTGCCGATTGCATTGCGGTTGCCCATAAAAAGAAAGCTGATTTAAAGCAAATAGAAAGACTCATTCGCCATGACTAGTCGCGTTTTTGAGACGATGTTGGCTCGTTATGAATGCCAAAGTACAGAGGATAAACTTAATGCTATTCGCGAAGTGATGCAGCAAGTTACTCTTGCAGCTTTGTCTCGAGGTGGTTTTTTTAATAAAGCGGCTTTTTATGGGGGTACGTGTTTGCGTATTTTTCATGGGTTAGAGCGTTTTTCTGAGGATATGGATTTTTCTCTCTTGGCAGAGCAGCCCGATTTTACTCTTGAGCCGTGGTTTGAGAACATTCATCGTGAATTTGCCCAGCTTAATCAAAAAGTAGATATTTCGGTAAAAAAGAAGTCTATTCAAAGTACGATTCATTCTGCCTTTTTGAAAAGTGATACGGCTCAGTATCAAATCAAATTGGAACGTGGTAGAGTTATCAATATTAAACTGGAGGTAGATACAACACCGCCTCTTTCTTTCGATACAGAAGAGAATTTGCTTTTGCTTCCCTATTCATTTTATACGCGTACATTTACGTTGCCTTGCTTATTTGCGGGGAAAATGCACGCTTTTATTTTCAGAAATTGGCTCCATCGGGTCAAAGGTCGCGATTGGTTTGACTTTGAGTGGTATGTTCGCCGTGGAATTCCTCTTCATTTCTCGCACTTTGCAGAGCGTGCGTATCAGTTTGATTCTGTGCCTAGAGACAGTTTGTCTCCTGATGTCTTAAGGAATATACTGAAGGAAAAAATAGAATCAACACCTATAGAGGCTGTAAAGAAAGACGTCTCCCCTTTTTTGAAAAATCCGTCTGTGATGGATATTTGGTCTACTCGCTATTTCCTGCAACTAGCGGATATGATGGTGATTCTGGGGTAGAATTGTATTATAGGTGAAACGTGAGGTGTGTATTTCTTCCCAAACTGCAAGCGAATGTGCGAGTAATTTTGTGCAATCTTTGGCATTCTTAGCAGATTTTGCAGGGTTTGTTGAGTTTTTCTTGCCTTTCTCTGCAAAATTTGTGAATTGCTCCTAGTGCCAGAAGATTTTTACTCGGTTTTTAGTGAGGGTGTCTAAGGCGACGTAGGTGGTGTTGATGAGCTGGGGACTGCTGTGCCCCATTTCTTCTTGTAGATGTCGGCGGTTGCGGAATTTTGCTAGGTGATAGCTGGCAAAGGTGTGACGCAGTACATCGGGTATCCAGTTTTTTTGCTTGTTATCCCAGCCGCTTTTGATGCGTACGTGTTGCCATTTTTTATCCCAATTTTTCGGGCATATCGGGGTGTGTCTGGCTTTTAGAGCGTAGGGGGTGAGTAGACGTTTTAGTACCGGTTGAATGGTAACGTGGCGAGCCCCACCTGTTTTTGAGTGTGTGGGCAGGATGCTGATGGTGCTATCTTGTAGGTTAATGCAGTCCCACGTGAGCCGTTTTAGTTCGGTCGGGCGTATTCCGGCATAGAGCATGAGTCCGCAACCGGGTAGACAGCTCCCTCCGTAAAGTTGGCGAGCGTTGTTGAGCAGTTCCTCTACTTCGCAGATGCTAAGGGGGAGAATCCTCTTTTGCTTGATTTCTTCTCTCGGTACAAAAGCAATCGGATTTTTCTCGCACCACTGGCGTGCCACGGCGTGACTGAATACTCCGCTTAGAAAAAGTCTGGCTTTTTTCCGTTGCGATGGAGTGCTGTATGCTTGTCCTATCCACTTTTGGCAGTCTTCGGGGGTAAGGCTCCGCACGGGTTTATTTGCTAGTTCCGGGCAGGCTTTTATCATGTGTCTACCGATATAAAGGAGGTCTTGCCGGGTGCGTTTGCGGCGGCTTTTCTTGGTTTCCATGCTTGCTTCCCAGGCTTCTCGGAAGCTTACCGTTGTTGTCTGTGCTTTCATGCTTTCTATACCCAGGCGTATGCATTTTCGTATTTTATTGAGTCTATTACCTCTGCCTTTGCAGTTATCGACTAATTCTTTGAGTATTTCATACGCTTCCAGGAAGTCTATGGGTAGGGTTTCTAGTAACTCTAATCCCAGCTCTCGTCGCCTTTCTGCACTTATTTCTTTACTCTGATTTTCTACTTTCGTCTTGCGAGTTTTTGTTTGCTTCGTATTCATACCTTCCAAAATACATCACGTATTTTGAATACGCATCAAGTCAAAAATGAGATTCCTGAAATTTTTTGATTTTCAAAAGAAACGCCCGGATAGTGATAGATTATTTTCGGGGACAATACTGATTATATACACTATTTGTAAAGAATGATGTGTTTATAGAAAACTGGTAATAAACAAACAATGGTTGAGGCATTGCGTATTCAAAATACGTTATGTTTATAAACAGTCCATGTGTGATGACTGGACGGAAAGTTCAATTAACATTGCTATGAAAGATTATCCGGAGTTTAAGAATGGTGGATATGCTAAACAGGGGTATTACATTGTCTCGAGTATGACACCTCGAACAGACGAGGGAAACGGAGATTGTTGTTGGATGAATATTGATGTGCATAGGCTCGAACAAGCTGCATTGCGTGACAGACAATATGTTTTTGATGCATATATAAATGGTAATCGATACATTTATTCTTGTCCGGCAAAGGCTCTCAATAAAATAGTCCCTTTGTTTTTGACTCCTTTAACAAGAGAAAATGGAACGCAAGAGTGGAAGTTGTATGTCGATTATAAACTGGGGGAAGTTTATAGTGATGTGCATTTTACTCAAGAGCCGTTTTTTTATCTTAATAAGATTCACACACCAGAAGAAAGCCTTGCTCTTTTTGAACAAGCCAAGTCTACAGTAATGAATGAAAAGGATAAGACAGGTTGTTCTTCTGGAGAGCAAAACAATCAGATTATATACGAAAATTTTCAAAAAGGTCACAAAACAAAATACATTGTTACTGCAACGAGT
Source organism: Akkermansia sp. (assembly GCA_030525455.1). Classification (GTDB taxonomy): domain Bacteria; phylum Verrucomicrobiota; class Verrucomicrobiia; order Verrucomicrobiales; family Akkermansiaceae; genus Akkermansia. Next base: position 21,563 of record JAUNER010000007.1, read on the forward strand.
ATTTGTTCTCAAAATGACGAACGAAGCTGGATGAATATTCCATTGAAAAAACTAGATTCTGCGGTTAAAGCATCTAAAAAATATGTATTTGATTGTTTCATTGATAATCAACGTTTTTGCTTTTACAACGATGCCAGAAAGCTAAAAGATGTTTTTGAGGAGTCTTCTGTTGATATTATCGATAAAGGTAAACCAAACGAGAGATATTCTTTCTATATTGATTATCGCAAGGGTATTCTCTATGCCAAGGTATCACCTAATGATACACAAAAGGTTATAGAACTAAAGCCTTTCGAAAGCCAAGAACAGTACAAGTCTATAGTAATGAATGCAAAGGATAAGACAGGTTGTTCTTCTGGAGAGCAAAACAATCAGATTATATATGAAAATTTTCAAAAAGGTCACAAAACAAAATACATTGTTACTGCAACGAGTATTTGTTCTCAAAATGACGAACGAAGCTGGATGAATATTCCATTGAAAAAACTAGATTCTGCGGTTAAAGCATCTAAAAAATATGTATTTGATTGTTTCATTGATAATCAACGTTTTTGCTTTTACAACGATGCCAGAAAGCTAAAAGATGTTTTTGAGGAGTCTTCTGTTGATATTATCGATAAAGGTAAACCAAACGAGAGATATTCTTTCTATATCGATTATCGCAAAGGCATTCTTTATGCCAAGGTGTCACCTAATGATAAACAAAAGGTTATAGAACTAAAGCCTTTCGAAAACCAAGAACAGTACAATAACATTTACGAACAGACAAAATTCTAACCAAACAAAACAAAACCATGAAGAAACCATACATTAAATCAGTTAGCCTTTTTATAATTCCGGTAGTTTTAACAGGAATGCTATGCTCGTGCGATTCGGAAGAGAATTATAATATAGATTCAGTTAAGAGAGAAGCAAGTTTGCGTAAAATCTCTGAACAAAAGGAATACAAAAAGACTTTGGAAAAAGAAGCTAAGTTGAGTAAATTTAATCAAGCTATAGATATATTAAATGAATATGAGATATTAGATGAATCTGAAATGCATGTGGATCTTTATACAAAAAAATATACTGGGACTAAGAGAGCTAAAATAAGTCATGAAATTAGAACGCATGCTAAGTATGTGAATGATGGGTTAGAAGAAATAACAGATTATCCTTATTTGTTGTCTCTTTTAGAATTAAAAGATTATGTGGATGCAGCTGCTTCGATGGGTTGGATGTTAAAAAATATACCTGATACAGAGAAACTCCCTTCTAAGGCTTTTGATAAAGCAATACAACTTTTGAAAGAAGCAGGAGCTAATGTGAATGCGAAAAACAAGGATGGCAGGACAGCATTGATGTGTGCATCGGATTCTGGTAACGTAGAAGTAGTAAAAGCCTTTCTACAAGCCGGAGCTGATGTGAATGCGAAAACCAAGGATGGCTGGACAGCATTGATAGGGGCATCGGATAAGGGGCATATAGAGGTAGTAAAAGCACTTCTACAAGCCGGAGCTGATGCGAATGTGAAAGAGCGATATGACTGGACAGCATTGGTGCATGCATCGTTTGGTGGGCATGAGGAAGTAGTGAAAGCTCTTCTACAAGCCGGAGCTGATGCGAATGCGAAAATCGAGGATGGCAGGACAGTATTGATGTGTGCATTGGATAAAGGTCATGCAGAGATAGGCAAAGCCCTCATTGCAGCCGGTGCTGATGTGAATGCGAAAGATAAGAAAGGCTGGACAGCGTTGATGAAAGCATCACGAAGAGCTGAAGTGGAAATAGTCAAAGCCCTCATTGCAGCCGGTGCTGATGTGAATGCGAAAGGTAAGGGTGGCTGGACAGTGTTGTATTGTGCTACTAAAGATAACTATGGTGCTCTTCGAGAAGAACTCGTCAAAATTCTTAAAGAAGCCGGAGCTAAGGAATAGTTGTTATTTGTAGTAAACCTAGCCAGATTTGCCGGAATGGTTTATAATGTCATTCCGGAAAATCTATTTAATGTAACATTATCAGAAATTATGAGAACAAACAATTATATTAAAACGACAAATTCAATGTTGATAGGATTGATAACATTGATGGGGGTGCAAGAAGTTGTAGCTAATGATATGCTTACGGTGTATACTCCCGATAAAATGAAGGAGGCTATAAAAAAAGCTGATTTAAAATACTTGAAAGATGCACTTGAGGGGGGAGCTACTGTAGATATGGATATAAGGATGGAAGCTTATAGACAGCCTAATAAAATAATATTGAGAATGTTTGAACAGATTGGTGAAGGTGTAAATGTAAAAGACAAGGAAGGTCGAACAGCATTAATAATTGTTGCTAGAGATGGGCGTGAAGATGTAGTAAAAAATTTGATCGCACTTAAAGCAGATGTGAATGCGAAAGATAAGGATGGCATTACAGGGTTGATGTATGCATCGGTGCAGGGGAAAGTAGAGATAGTCAAAGCCCTCATTACAGCCGGTGCTGATGTGAATGCGAAAGCTAAGGATGGCATTACAGGGTTGATGTTTGCATCGGCTTCTGGTAACGTAGAAGTAGTAAAAGCTCTCATTGCTGCCGGTGCTGATGTGAAGGCAAAAGATAAGGATGGTATTACATGGTTGATGCTTGCACCGGAAAAAGGTTACGTGGAAGTAGTCAAAGCCCTCATTGCTGCCGGTGCTGATGTGAATGCGAAAGGTAAGGATGATAGTACAGCGTTGATGTTGGCATCGTTTTCTGGTAACGTAAAAGTAGTAAAAGCTCTCATTGCAGCCGGTGCTGATGTGAATGCGAAAGAGAACGATGGCACTACAGCGTTGATGGGTGCATTGGGTTTTGGTAACGTAGAAGTAGTCAAAGCCCTCATTGCAGCCGGTGCCGATGTGAATGCGAAAACTAACTATGGCGTTACAGCGTTGATATTTGCATTGGCTTCTGATAACGTAGAAGTAGTAAAAGCTCTCATTGCCGCCGGTGCTGATGTGAATGCGAAAGATAAGGATGGCGATACAGCGTTGGATTATGCAAAAAATAGCGATCGTCGAGAAGAACTCGTCAAAATTCTTAAAGAAGCCGGAGCTAAGGAATAGTTGTTATTTGTGATAAACCTAGTCAGATTTGCCGGAATGGTTTATAATGTCATTTCGGTAAATCTATTTAATGTAACATTATCAGAAATTATGGGAACAAAAACGAAGAAATATGTGGTTGAACCGGGGAAGCGTAAGCTAATTAGTGAAGATAGAGTTTGGTGTAATATCAATCCCTATAAATTGAGCAAAGCGGCAAGTGAGAAAATGCCGTATCAATTTAGGTTTTATATTGGTGATGAAATTTTTAGTTACTCTGTAGATTCGGCATTACTTGAAGAAAAATTTAAAGAAAAGGAAGTCCGTATTAAGCACAATAAAAGTGGTGATATGTGGGACTTTTTTGTCGATTGGACTAGTGGCAAGGTATATAGAACTAAAAGCCCTTATGATATACAAGAAGTTTGTAGCATAGAACCAAGTCAAGGGGAAGAAATACCTATACGCAAGGAGACTCCGTGTGAGAAACAGGAAGAGCCAAGGCGAAGAAACAAAGGTGAAATAATACGCTATGTGGGAGCGGAGAAGCTAAATGAAGTGATAGATGAGCTGAAAATAGACCTTGTGCAGTTAGTCGCTAAAACAGCCATTTGGGCACCGAGAGAAGCTCACGAAAAAGCCGGTAGTGGAGCAAACAATCCACACGTCAGACGAGGACGGCCAAATGAAGAACCGGTTGAGGGAATCAGATTTGATTCTAATAACTATCCTAATGCTCAGATGAAGGCGATGGCAAGGCGATATTATGGGATTATGCCGGAAGGGTATGAAGTTTGCCATGTATGGGATAAAACTTGTTATGATGAACGCTATCATACGTGTTTTGCCAATTTAGTATTATTGCCAAGAGGAGTTGCCGCTCTAAGTGACCACAATGAACTGATAAAACAGGTACTCCAATATAGAGCATACGAATTGTATGATTGGTATCCGGAAGATTTATTCCCCAAACCGGAGAAACCGAGTGTGTATCCGGAAAATTGGATAAATCATCGGGAAGTGTAAGGGGCTTTTTAGAATAAAAAAACTCTGTAGCCTAGAGGGGCACGCACAAAACCGCTCGTGGGCTACAGAGTTTGGGGTGTTGTTAGACACACACACGATTTATCCAACAAGAAAGGCGGTGGGGAGAGTTAGGAGTGGTGGAAGGCTTGGCCGTCAGCAGGGGACATTTGGTGGGTGACGGGGTGAGATTTGAAAAAAGCGAGCATACGGCGGAAGTCCTCTAGGAAGAGGGAGGCGAGGTCTTTGGAGAAGCCTTGGCGAACCATGATACGCATGACGGTCGTTTGCTGACAGTCAGCAGGGAGAGTAAAGGCCGGGACCTGCCAGCCACGGGTGCGGAGTTTGTCTGACAAATCAAAGAGATTATAGGGCAGAGTGGAGCCGGGTTTGATAAAGAAGCAGACGGCAGGGATGCCGGATTTTTCATCGCCTGTGCAGATAAACTCGTAAGGGCCTAGTTTACTAATCTCTGCGGTGAGGAACTTAGCGACTTGGTAGGCCTGGGTGTGGATATTGGTATAGCCCTGACGACCTAGACGGATGAAGTCGTAATACTGACTGATGACCTGCCCGGCGGGGCGAGAGAAATTAATAGCAAAAGTAGGCACTTCACCGCCAAGGTAGTTGACGTTAAAGACGAGTTCTTGAGGCAGGACGGAAACATCTCGCCAGACAATCCAGCCACAGCCCAGGGGAGCTAAGCCGTATTTGTGACCGGATGTGCTGATGGATTTTACACGCGGAGTGCGGAAATCGAACTCAATTTCCGGGGCACAAAAGGGGGCAAGGAAGCCACCGCTCGCGGCATCGACGTGAATATCGACACTAATGCCCGTGCGAGCCTCGAACGAATCGAGAGCCTTGGCGATTTTATCCGGGAATTCAAATGCACCTGTATAAGTTACGCCGAAAGTAGGCACGACGACGATGGTATTTTCGTCTACTTGCTCGAGCATACGCTGCTCATCCATGGCCCATTTGCCCTCTGCCATTGGAATTTCACGCATTTCTACGTCCCAATATCGGCAGAACTTATGCCAGCAAATCTGCACCGGACCGCAGACGAGGTTGGGCTTATCGGTGGGTTTACCGGCAGCCTTTCTGCGGGCACGCCATCGCCAAAGAGCCGCCATACCGCCAAGCATACAAGCCTCGCTGGAACCAATGGTAGAGCAACCGATAGGCGTTTCTGAGGGGGAAGCATTCCACAAGTTTGCCAGAATAGCCGCACACCGCATCTCGATAGCGGCGGTTTGGGGGTACTCGTCTTTGTCAATCATGTTTTTATCGATGCTCAGATCCATGAGCATACGCACTTGTTTTTCATCCCAAGTTTGGCAGAAAGTTGCTAAATTTTGGCGAGCATTGCCATCGAGCATTAGCTCATCTGAGACAAGTTGAAAGGCTTCCTCCGGTCGCATCATTTGCTCGGGGAAGTGGTGGCGAGGCAGACTGTTGCAAACTTCAGGAGAACCGAAAATGGAATGTTGAGCGGTCGCTTGCCGGGGGGGAGTAGGAGTATTCATCGTGGTATTTCTATTTCATTGAAAGCCGGGGAAGGGTAGTCCCTGCATTTAGGGGAATAGAGCCGCTTTTATATAAAGCCGTTCAAAACCGCTGTGTCAGCTTAGTATTCCGGGGTGATTAGCGGTGAAGAGTAAGGGGTGTATTTCTTCCCCCAACCGCAAGCGAATGGGCGAGAGCCTAGTTACAGAGAAACGGAGAGATAGCCCGGTATTTCTCCTAAAACCACGCTCGACACCCAAGCGTTCACCCGCTGGGAGCACGTAAAGGTCTCCTGACTTTAGCGGTGAGGCTAATCAAGTTTTTATTTGGAACCGGAGCGTTAGCTCCTATTACTTGGAGAAAGGGCTAATTTGCAGAGATGGCTAGGGCTGGTTATACGCTATTGCTAAAGTCAGGAGACTTTAGCTCCCAGGTAGGCAGCGTGTGCGTTGATTTCTAGGGGAATTAGCGTGGGAGCGTGAAGTTTGTAATTTGTCCTCTAACCGCAAACGAATGGGCGTGAGCTTAGTTACAGAGAAACGGAGAGATAGCCAAATATCGTCTTAAAAGCCTTAGCCGACATCCAAGCGACGAGCACTGGGGACTTCGAGCTCCTGCTCGTAGCAGTGAGGTTAATCAACGGTAAATCTACAGAAACAACCATTCCCTAGTGACTCCAAACTGTGATTCTCCCTCTGTGGGTATACCTCTGTTGGTTTGGCCACTTTGTGGCAGTTCCGCTTTTGGAGAAGCGGAACAACTAAAGTCGGGAGACTTTAGTTCCCAGGGATTCAGCGTATGCTCTGTGTTCTTAGGTAATTAGCGGTGGAACGTAAGTGGTGTATTTTGTCCTCTAACCGCAAGCGTATGGGCGTGAGCCTAGTTACAAAGAAACGCATAAAAACCCGATAAAGCTATCTATCCACGCTCGACACTCAAGCGTTCATCTCGCTGGGAGCTAAAGTCTCCTGACTTTAGCGGTGAGGTTAACCCAGCTTTTATTTGGAACCGGAGCGTTAGCTCCTATTACTTGGAGAAAGGGCTAATTTGCAGAGATGGCTAGGGCTGGTTATACGCTATTGCTAAAGTCAGGAGACTTTAGCTCCCAGGGATTCAGCGTATGCTCTGTATTTTTAGGTGATTAGCGGTGAAGCGTGGAGGGGGTATTCTGCCCCCCCAACCGCAAGCGACGAGCACTAGTGAATACTGTCGAAAGGGGGGAAAGGTTAGGATTGATTTTTAGTGAGGACTTAGGTAGTCTGCAAAGCATGGATTGGGAGTTAGTACTGGATATACTCCGTGCAATAGTTGAGATAGTGATATTGTGGGTGTTTTTGTACCAAGTGTACAGAGCATTCCATGCTACACGAGCCGCACGCATCATGGTAGGGCTATTTGTCTGTTTCTTAGCCTTGGTTGTATTAGCCGGGTTATTTCAATTAAACGTTATTTCGTGGTTATTGACGCGAATATTTGGTCCGGGTTTGGCCTTAGCCTTGGTGGTGATTTTCCAGCCTGAATTGCGAGTAGGTTTGGCAAAGCTGGGGAGTCATCCGCTTTTATCCTCATTTGCGACGTTACACAGAGATGATTTTCTTGATGATTTTTGTAAAGCCGTCAGTAAGCTTTCCAGTCTACATACGGGGGCGATATTTGCCTTTGAGAGAGGAATTAGTATGAAGCAGATTGAAAATACAGGCATCAAGGTAGATGCTATATTTTCACCGGAGTTGGCCCATACGATATTTTACTCAAAGACGGCTCTGCATGATGGCGGGGTAGTGATAGCCGGGGATAGAATATCGGCGGCAGGTTGTATCTTCCCTGTATCAAATAAAGAACTCCAAGACAGAACCCTAGGGCTACGGCACAGAGCCGGTGTAGGGATGAGTGATGAGGCGGATTGCGTCGTGGTTATCGTCTCTGAAGAAACAGGTTCCATATCAATAGCTTTGGCTGGTAAGCTAGAAAGAAATTTGACCATAGACCAGCTGAAAGGTCGGCTCCAAGAACTGCTAAACATATCATCGAACAATGAAAAATCTACTGTTGCTTAACTGGCCGGCAAAGCTGTGTTGCTTGATTTTGGCCATTATTATATGGGGAACCATTCGAGAATGGGGGGCAGAATCCCAAGCTACGTCTCCCTATACTAATAAGGAAGAAATTCGTCGTTCACATCCATAAGTGAAGGGGGGGAAAATCGTATGAGAAATTTTGCCATCGTCGGAACAGACGCAAGTGTAGGGAAAAGCTACATTGCCAAGTTGATAGTCAATGATCTAAAGTCCAGAGGGCTAAGTGTGGCGTATTTCAAGCCAATAGCTTGCGGAACGCGGCAGGACGTGCGTGAGCTACGGGAAGTATGTGGCATAGACGAGTCATTAGAACTGTTGAATCCCTATTATTACCGTAGTAGTGTGAGTACCGCCGCAGCGGCAGAAGTAGAGGGTAAGGCTGTCAATGTAGACGAGATAAAAGCTGCCTATGCACAACTAAGTGCTAAGTATGACTGCGTGGTTGTCGAAGGCGGTGAAGGTGTCAACGAACCATTGAATGCGAATGGATTAACGGCAGGTGCTTTGATGCAAGAGTTGGGCGTGCCATCAGTATTGATTATTGGCAATAAGAGAGGAGCTGTCAACCATGCTCTGATGAGTACAAAGATGATAGAAAATCTAGGCGGGAAGCTCCTAGGCGTGATATTTAACACCCGGCAGGACGAATGGGATTTAGCCTGTGTGACCAATCGAAGTGTGTTTGAAAAATGCAGTCCCGGCATCCCTGTAATAGATGAGCTGATACATGGGCAGGATACTATCGATATAGAAATCCTGCTCGAACACATCATGGAAGACAAAGATTTCAGCTCTGTTGAAACTGTGTTACATACCCCACTAGCCGGGCGTCCCCTTAGTGAAGTGTGCAATGAGCAAGCCCACATCAGCTTTGAGGATGATGATGCTCCGGCTCATTAAGGGAACTACCCCAAGCGTGAGGAAGTAAACGCCTCTATAATAGCCCGGTGTACATCCATCGCTGAGTGAACATCAGGCAGTGAGGGCGGGCAAATAAAAACGGGCTCTTGGTGCGGAGCTACATTATCTCTGCCGTGAGAGCCCTTGACCTGCTTGCCATTAAGAGCAATGACTTTCATTAAGGCACGGAAGCCCAGCTTTTTCTTTAATAAAAACCAAGCGGCATGAAGCAGGGGGAATTTAATCTGCGGGTCGAAAAACATTTCTGCCGGGTCATAGCCCGGTTTGCGATGAATGTCTACACAGCGAGCAAAATCCGGTGCTAGGGCATCATCCAGCCAGTAATAATAGCTGAACCATGTATCGGGTGCGGCAATAGCTGTGAAATCCGGTAAGCGGTTTTTTGCCACAGGTGAGAGGGTAGAAAAATCAGTTTCTCTTAGCTCGTCGATACCCGGGGTGTTGAGTAAGAGTTTTTTTACTTCATCTTTGATACTTAAATCATTGATATACACGTAGGCTATTTGATGGTCTGCAACGGCAAAGGCTTTTGACGCACCACAATCGAGCATTTCCGTACCCAGCTCCGGTTTAATGGAAATCCAGCCTTTTTCGCGGAAAAGTCGATTGAGAGCCACATCATGAGTCACGTCACAGATGCCATATTCGCTCACAATGAGAGGAGTAACCCCTGCATTTTCCAGAAACTCAATGAGAGACATGACCACATCATCCATTTTTTCTGCCGCTTTTCTTGCCTCGTCAGAAGAGGGACCAAATTTCTGTAAATCGTAATCTAAGTACGGTAAATAAATGAGAGACAAATGCGGATGATGTTTATCTTCAATCCGGCGAGCCGCATTAGCAATCCACTCTGTAGCCGGCATTCCGGCCATAGGCCCCCAAAATGTGGGGAAAGGAAATTCCCCCAGCTCAGCCTTGATGGTCTCTCGCAAATTCATCGGCTGGGTGTAAATGTCAAAAACCTTGCGTCCATCAGCCGGGTACATTGGGCGTGGGGTAATGGTCCAGTCTGCATCTGCGTACATATTGTACCACCAGAAGAGTTTGGCACAGGTAAACTCTTTGCCATAAATCTCTTTCAGTTTATTCCAGATACGAGGTCCCTGAACCAATTTATTTGACTGTTTCCAGAATTGGATTTCGCACATTTCGCGGTTATACCAACCATTCCCGTAGCAAGCATGGTCAAGAGGTGAGAGCCCGGTGATGTATGTGCTTTGAGTAGAAGTTGTAATAGCCGGGAACGCCGGAGGAAAACTACACACCTTTCTCTGAGCCGCCCAAGTCGACAATCGAGGCATATAGGCTAGAATTTGTCTCGAAAGAGCCACTACGTCGAGAACGGCAACACGTGGAATAGATGTGCTCATGGCGTCATATTATTCAAATAATGCAGAAAATCCATCTTTCCATTTGAAAAAGGAAGGTTTTTCCGTCATCATAGGGACATGGAACGACAGGATAACAGACAAGCGGACCAGTTACGCCCGATTGGGTTTCAGACGGGAATCGCCCCCCATGCCACAGCTTCTGTGCTAGTGAATTTCGGGAACACAAAAGTGATTTGTGCTGTAACGATAGAAGACGATGTGCCTAGATGGATGAAAGCACAACGCGTAGAAGGTGGCTGGATTACGGCAGAATACTCCATGCTGCCATATTCCACCCTAGACCGCAAACGTCGCGATATTACAGCCGGTAAGTTAGATGGACGCTCCAGCGAAATCCAGCGTTTGATTGGGCGCTCGCTCCGAGCTGCTGTAGATTTAAGTAAGTTAGGCTCACGCACGATTTGGATTGACTGCGATGTATTACAGGCAGATGGCGGTACTCGTACAGCCTCTATTACCGGGTCATCCGTCGCACTAGCCATCGCATTGAATAAGCTAGTGGCAGAAGGTAAATTGGCGGAATCACCGATGAAAAAGCTCGTAGGTGCTGTATCTGTCGGTATCTTAGAAGGGGAACCATTGCTCGACCTTTGTTATGTAGAAGATAAAGACGCTGAGGTAGATATGAACCTAGTGATGACTGATAGCGGTGAGTTTGTAGAGGTTCAGGGCTCCGGTGAAGAAGCTGTATTTACCGCTGAACAAATGGCACAAATGTTGGCCTTGGGTAAAAAAGGCTTACAAGAAATTGCTGAACTCCAAAGACAAGCCATCGCCGCCGCAGATGTGCCGGACCCGGAAAAACTGGTAGAACTAAGAAATTTCTTTCAAACTAGCAAATAATCAAACGTTTCTATTTGCGTACCGGATGCGTGGCGGCAGGGCGGTGTCAGAGATAAGTGAAAATTTATGAAGAATATGCTTGTCCTGCACGCAATTTCTAGGTACAAATAGAAACGAACAACAGATAACCGCGTGCGGTTTTTCTCAAAATTGTCAACATTAGATAACTCATATGAAAGTATCTTTCAACACTCGTAAGTTACGTCAAGGGTTCACATTGATTGAACTTTTGGTTGTTATCGCCATTATTGCTCTCTTGGCATCTGTATCATACGGTCCGATTCTAGACCAGTTAAACAAAGGTGAGCAAATGCAGGCACTGCAGAATATGCGAAATGTGTCTACAGCAATGGATGAGTTCAAGAACAATAGCAAGTTGAACAACTTCCCTGACGACATAACAGCTGATCGCGTAGTGAAGATGCACACCTACATGGCAGGTTTGGGTAAGTTGAGCGGTGAAACATCAAACGATTACTTCCGTCAGCTTTTCAGTAGTGAATCTGTTTCTGAAAATAACTTCTATGCCAAGGTTCAAACCGCTTCCGGTGGTTCTACTATCACCGCAGACAATGATATCTATGATGGCAAAGCTTTGGTAGCCGGCGAAGTTGGTATTTCCTATGTATTACGCAAGGGCGATGCCGGTAAGAAAGTTGGTTTAGGGAGCTTCGTTGGTGACTATCCTTTGATGGTTACTTCCATATTGCCGGCAGAGGATGGCGGTACTGCTGTATCAGCTAACCAGGTTCGCTTTGATGAAGAAAGCTTCCGTGGCAAGGTGCTTGTACTTACCACATCAAAGGCTGCAAAGACAATGAGCCTTAATGAAAACGGTAACCTTATCGATACTTTCATTCCTAAGCGTCGCGGTCGTGACATTAGTGATTCATTCATTATTGTAACACCTGATTTCAGCGGTCAGGAATAAGGTAAAACCCAGTGGTTTTCTAAAAGATGCACTCGAATTTCGGGTGCATCTTTTTTTGTTACCAAATTGTAACACATGAAGAGAAATTTTGTGCTAGGATAATTGGCATGAAGAAGTCTATCATTTTTTCTACTATTGGTCTCTTGAGCTGTGCATTTGTCAATGCTGAAGATGTTCAGAGAAAAGCCCCTGTATCAAAAATTGCACCTAAGCCACCAGTGGAGGTAATTAAGCCGTCTCAGTCAGATGAGGATGCTCAGAAAGAGACAGAGAAATCTATTGAGAAAATCGTCAATCAAGCCACAAAAGACGACCATGCCGTCATTCAAGTAGCCTTGCTATTAGACACGTCTAATAGTATGGATGGTTTGATAAACCAAGCTCGCACTTATTTGTGGAAAATCGTCAACGAGCTGTCGAAAGCTCAGCAAAAAGGGAAACTTGCCAAATTGAGCATTGCTCTGTATGAATATGGCAACTCCGGGACCGGTGATAGAGATGGGAATTGGGTGCGTCAAGTGATGCCTTTTAGTAATGATTTAGACACGGTGTCTGATAAATTATTTAAGCTACGAACCTGCGGCGGTCATGAATATTGTGGGGCCGCGATGTCACAAGCAATTAAAGGACTTAAGTGGGAAAAGGAAAATGCCAACGCATTAAAAATGATATTCATTGCCGGTAATGAACCTTTTGACCAAGGGAAAATAAACTATGCAGAAGCCATAGCAGATTGCAAGGAAGCCGGGGTGGTGGTGAATACAATTTACTGCGGTGAGGATTTAGGCCATGTTTATAATAGTCTACGCGGCGGTGGTAGCGAAACAAAGCTTTGGAAAGATGGTGCAACTTTAGGCGGTGGTGACTTTTTTATCATTAACCATAATTCATTACCCATAGACCCGGAAACCCCATACGATAAAAAAATCGCAGAATTAAGTGTATCTATTAACGCCACATACATAGCTTATGGAAGTGCAGAAGTGCGAGTAGCAAAGAAAAATCTGCAAATGGCTCAAGATGAAAATGCTAGGTCATTAGCACCGGCCGCAGTTATGGGACGAGCAAAGGCAAAGTCAAGCAAGAGTTCATATAGCAATAGTTCATGGGACGTTGTTGACTATTGTGATGCCGAAGGTATTGAAGTCCTAGCAGAACTGAAAGAAGAAATGCTACCGGAGGAACTGAAAGGGAAATCAAAAGAAGAAATGCAGGCTTATGTGAAAGAACAAGCAGAGAAACGCGAAGCAATTCAGAAAGAAATACGCGAATTAAGCAATCAGCGAGATGCCTGGATTCTCAACTGGAAGAAAGAACAAAAAGCCGCCGGTAAAAAGGTAGAAAGAACTCTGGATGATGTCGTCATAGAGTCTATTCATAAACAGGCTGATAAGAAAGGCTTTACTTTTGAGGATAAAAAATAGCCCTAGTGCATAATATGGAAGTGAAGGTTGCGGTGGTGGGCGTGATGGTTCGCCATCGTAACTTCTTCCTTTTTGTACATAGAGCCATACTTTATCAAAATTCTTCAGAGTTGAGTCAAAAGAGGATTCCTCTACGATGGAAAATGTGTAGAATGTAGTTATCATTTATGCAACGATACCGAATATTTGTTGTCGAGGATGATGCCGCCATCCGCAAAGGGCTGTGCGATGCTCTACGGGTGTCCGGTTATGATGTGCTTGTGGCAAAAGATGTGCCTGAAGCACAGAAACTCATTCACGCCGAGGAGTTTGATTTAGCATTACTAGATGTAGTGCTACCCGGGGGGACGGGGTTTGAATTGTTAAAAGAAATACGCACAGAACGCTCTGTGACCCCGGTGATGATGCTCACTGCCAGGGGGAGTGAAGATGATAAAGTGTATGGACTAAAGAGCGGAGCTGATGACTATGTGGTAAAGCCATTTAGTATCGTTGAGTTATTGGCAAGAATAGAAGCCGTCCTGCGACGCTCACCGGAACGCCCGCGAGCAGTGGAGCGAGTGCTTTTGCCCAATGGGTATCTAGACTTTAAGCTACGGGAATTAGTCGTAGGTGAGAATAGAGTAGTGCTGACGACACGTGAATTTGAATTAGCCCGTCATTTGGCAATGAATGCAGGGCGAATCATTTCTCGCGAAGAAATTTTATCGCGTGTTTGGAAAATGGACCCACGCATGGTAGAAACTCGCACGACTGATGTCACAATGGCCAGATTGCGTGAGAAAATGGGAACAGAAAACGCAGGAATGATAAAAACCCTCAGAGGTCAGGGGTATGTATGGGGGGATGTTTTATGAAATATAAGTGGTTCATGTACGGTTTGTTGGGCTGCTGTGTGTGCATTGTGTTGGCTATCATGGCAGGGCTGAGTATTTATGTATTAGTCTCTGAATATGACCGAGTAGAGAATGTAAGGCAAGTTCGCTTAGTGGAACAGAGTAGGCTTGCTTTATGGCGAATGGACTCTTTACTCTCTGCTATGTTTGTGGCAGAGAATAACAGAGCTCCAAAGGAATTTTTATCTGCAAAAACGCAAGAATCCGATAAAAAAGCAGAGGGGAAAAAATCACAGGGTTTAGAAGATTTTACCTTACTTTACTTTCAAATAGGACCGGATGGAGTGATTACTTCTCCCCAGCAGGGCGAGGAGAGAGACCTGCGATTATCACGCGTAAGGCAATGGCAGACCGAGGGGGTACTTAAAGAGTTTCAGGAAAACGTACCACAAAGCCTATCTATTCCCATAGCTTTATTGGAAGAAGGAACGGACGATGAAGCCGATGAGGAAGTAAATGTATGGAGTTTTCAAGAAGAAGAATCACAGAGTCGTGCGGCATTGAATAGTGTTCTTGAGCAAGTTTCAAAAAAACAGGCTTTAGATGATTATGCGATGCGGATGAATTCGTATCAAGAAGCGGTGGTGGTACCTGAAGATTTAAGTGTGCGTAGCCGAGTGTCTCGTTTCTCTAAAAAAGAACTTACTAAACAAGCCGTTGCTAAATCTGCTAAAAAAAGAATAAGCAAAAAAAAGGTAGTCCCGGTTACTGGTAATGGAAAACAAAATGAATGCTTACCCAGTATGGCACCGGTCCCCCGGAGTGTGCCTGCTGATTTTGCCGTGATGCCCGATGCCATAAATGATGAGGAAGTTGCCGAGTTAAGTCGGCCACCATCTGCAGAAATAGTCAAAAAAGAAAACAAAAATTCGCAAACTGAGAACCAAAAACCAACGCAATTATTAGGCGAGACTTCAATTTCACCCTATGAGGCAATATGGACACCCGAGGGCGAATGTATCTTGATTCGTCGTGTTTCAGAGGGGGCACAGCTTTGGTTGCAGGGGATTTGGCTGGATTGGCGGATTTTAAGTAAATTTCTACTCTCATCGATACAAGATATTTTCCCCCATGCACAACTAGAACCATGTGCGAGAGACGAAGTAGATTTTTCAAACCTAGCAGGACTGCCGGCACGCTTGGTGCCATTAGAATATGGTACAGGTGGAGAGGTGAGTGATGAAGTGCTTTATTCATTACTACTGGCATGGGGGTGTGGAATTTTGGCTCTTGGTGGGCTTGGGGTGTTTTTCATAGGAGTCATTCGCTTAAGTGAACGGCGAGCTATTTTTGTATCTGCGGTGAGCCACGAATTACGCACGCCGTTAACCACATTTAATTTGTATACAGAAATGCTTGAAGCCGGGATGGTTCCGACCGGTGAAGAGAAAAGCTATTTAAGCACCTTACGCAGAGAATCATCTCGATTGATGCACCTAGTGAATAATGTTTTGAGTTATTCGAGAGTCGAGAGAAATAAAATTTCTCTTTCGCTTGAAAAAGTAGCCCTGCATGATTTATTAAAAGGCTCAATCGAAAGAATTTCCGGTCGTTTAAATGCGGGCGGTATGGATTCATTGATGAAGTTAGACCCGGATTTAGAACACAGCATGGTACTGGTAGACCGAACCGCCTTCGAGCAAATTGTTTATAATTTGGCAGATAATGCTGTAAAATATGCCGGACAAAGTGGAACAATTTTGCACATTGATGTAGAAAGGGAAAGGAAATCAGTTTTGATACGCATCACAGACGAGGGGAATGGTATTCCTAAGAAACTAAGAAGAAAACTCTTTCTCCCATTTTCGAGGTCGGCAGAAGAAGCCGCCGGGAAGCAACCCGGAGTGGGCTTAGGTCTAGCCTTATCTAGGCAGTTGGCTCGCAAAATGAAAGGCGACCTTCGTTATGAGCCATGTGACAAAGGGGCGTGTTTTGTCATCAAATTACCAATTTTCAACAAATAGAGGCAAAAAATTGTCAAAATTTAGTCAATACGTTAATATGGATTGACGTAAAACTTAAAAAAACGTAAAAAAATCTCATGAATCGTACTATTATCGTTTCTATACTTGTATCCGGGTTCTTTGGTTTTTCTAACGCTCAGGAATCACCTGTGCCTGTGCAGTCACCGGTAATGCCAACTGAAACAGAAGTAAAATTAGAAGTTTCTCAGGAAGCAAAAGACATTGCCAAAAAGTTGGTTGAATTGATGAAACAAATCAATCAAATCACTTCAGAAGTAAAAGATAAGGCAACGGCAGATGCTGCTGCTTCTAAGATTGAAAAACTTAACGAGGAAGGTGAAGCTGTTTCTGAAAAAGGTCAAAAGATTAAGGAAGAAATTGACCTGGCCATGCAGGAATATGCTACAGAAATCCTCCCAATCTTCATGGGCATGATGCAAAATATGCAACGCTTGCAAGCAGAGGAATTTTACCAGAGCGAAGCTCTAAAAAAATCCTTAATGCCGGAAGAAGCTGAGATCCTAGAAGAGATTTCTGAAGATATGGAAGAAGAGGGTGAAGTCGAAGAAGAGCCCGAAGAAAAGGAAAGTGCTGAAAAGGAATAATTTTTACTCAAACAAGATATTATCAAAGAGAGGTTCCTTAAATGGGAGCCTCTTTTTTTATCCCTATTCTCAAAAAAAGAGCTTCCTAAATGACAGGAAGCTCTTTGAAAAATTTAGAGAAAAGGAAATTTCTAATTACTTAGATTTTTTCTTTTTTGTTGCCTTTTCAGAAGATTTGGCTTTGGCAGTTTTAGCGGCTTTTTTTGCCGGTTTCAGAGCAGCAGATTGGTCGATAGCGACGGCATTCCATGACCAGTCCCATTTTTCGACGTTTTCGATGCAGGCAGCAAGCAGAGCTACTGAGGCATCTAAGTCATCCTTGTGAGCCATTTCGATGACCTGGTGAACGTTGCGAGTTGGGATAGAGATAGCACCGCAGATAGAGCCCCCCGGAGTGAACTTTTGCATAGCTCCGGCATCAGTACCACCGGCAGGAAGCATTTCTGTTTGCCACTTAATCTTATTAGCATCAGCTACTGCCTTCATGAACTGCACCATGCGACGGTCTGCAATGACGGAACCATCATAGAGCTTGATGGCTGTGCCTTCACCTAGGCGAGAAACTTGGTCATGTGGAGCTGAACCGGGAATGTCGCAGGCAATGGTAATGTCTAAAGCGATAGCGTAATCCGGCTGAATGTCGAGAGTGCTGACTTGAGCACCACGCAGCCCTACTTCTTCCTGAACAGTAAATGCGGCTACAAAATTGCAAGCCGGTTTTTTACCGGACTTTTTCAATTCACGCAATGCTTCGATGAGCACGTAAACCCCGGCACGGTTATCCAGAGATTTGACGTTAATGCAGTCGCCCATTTCAACCAAATCGCGTTCGCGAGTAACGGCATCACCCACGGATACGTATTTTTCAACTTCTTCCTTGGGCATGCCAAGGTCGATGAAAAAGTCTGTTACTTCCGGCATTTTGGCACGTTCTGCGGCAGACATAACGTGGATGGGCTTAACGCCCATGACACCAACTAAATCTTTTTTGCCGTGAACGATGACTCTCTGAGCTGTGAGAGTTTTCGGGTCAAAGCCACCCAGAGGAAGGAATTTGATAAAGCCTTTATCGTCAATGTGACGCACCATAAAGCCGATTTCGTCCATGTGAGCAGCGGCCATCATAGTTTTGGCTGTATTTTCACCTTCGACCACAGCAATGACATTACCGATGTTATCTACACGGATGGCATCACAGAGTGGAGCAACTTCTTGGATGATGAAGTCACGGATTTTATCTTCAAATCCGGGAGCCCCCGGAGTGACGCATACTTGACGTAGAAGTTCCAAATTCATAATAATTAATTTTAGTGATTTTTAGAGTCTTTGACCAGCCCATAATGTGGAATTATGGGCATAATGAAGATTTTGTGAGTAATTTTACCGTTTGATGACGGCATTTGGCTGAGCCGGGGCACCGGTTTCCGGGTGTCTGTAATTCACTTTTTGACTATCCAAATAGGGGAATTGTTTTAGCAGTCTCTGGTAGAAACAGGCTGCATTCTTTTTTTCCTTTTGAGTCCAAGCAACTTCTGCCAACGCAAAAACTCTGGGGAATGCCATGTATTCCCATTTAGGCAGATTAAAGATATATTCAGCCCAGAAATTTGCTTGGCATCCGAGAACGAGGTGTTCTTTATCGGGGGTACAGCCTAGTGGAATGGGATTGTAGGCATAGACTCTCTGCCATGTGAGTTGGTCATCGTTGATGGTTTCGTACTCCGGTGCATTCGGACGTGGTCCCTGTGCATAGTCAAAGTAGAAATGACTATTGGGGGTCATGATGATTGTATTGCCTTGGGCTAGTGCCGGGGCAGCGGCGTTTTTCACCCATCCACGCCAGACCATCATCGTGGCTGTCGGTGAGAGTCCGCCCTCTTGGATTTCGTCCCAGCCAATGATTTTTTTACCACGCTCATTCACAAGTTTTTCTACGCGACGTATGAAGTAACTTTGGAGTTCATTTTCGTTGCGTAGCTGGTTATCTTTCATTATTTTTTGAGCCGTTGGCGATACTTTCCATTGGTCTTTTGGAGCTTCGTCGCCACCGATGTGAATGTAGGGGCTATCGGGGAAAAGTTCGCAAACTGTATCTAGTACATCAGCGATAAAGGCAAATGTCTTTTCCGTTGGTGCAAAGGTGTATGGGTGAACACCCCATGTTTCCTGCACTTTGGGAGCATAGTTAGGAATGTCTGAATTACCAAATTCCGGGTAGGCTGTAATAGCCGCAGACGCATGGCCCGGTACTTCAATTTCCGGAATGATGGTTATGCCTCGTTCCTTGGCGTAGGTTACGACTGATTTTATTTCTTCTTTGGTATAGAACCCGCCATAGGGTGTGCCGTTGGGTTTGTCTCTATCTCCAATGACAGGAGACTGTGCCCGAAGTCCACCAATGGAGGTAAGTTTAGGGTACTTATCGACGGGGATTCGCCAGCCTTGGTCATCTGTAAGGTGCCAATGAAGTGTGTTGATTTTGTATCTGCTAAGGATGTTGATGATTTTTTTGATGTCTTTGGCAGACATCATGTGCCGGCAACTGTCAATCATGACACCGCGGTAGGTAAAGCGAGGTTGGTCTGTGATATTACACGCGATGAGTGCGGGATTGCCTTTCGTGTCTTTGGCTATTAATTGGACTAAAGATTGAATAGCATAAAGGCAACCTTGTTCGGCATTAAAGGAAACGGTAATTTTATCCGGTGATACTTGTAGTTGGTACCATTCTTTGTTGATACCGTTGGCTTGCTTAAATTGAATATCCGCTTCGTTTTCTGTTGGTACAAGACGAGTTTTTATGCCGTTTTCTGACAAAATACGGGTTACTTGTTTTGAAAACAACCAGCCATCTGGAATAGCGAGCCCATTTGTGAGTGAGAATCCTACTTGGTCAGGCGTGCTTTCCATTTGATTCGGAAGCGGAATAATGTGTGCCGACTCGGATATAGGTGCTGAAGGTGCGGCTAAACTAAATGAAAATTGAGAGGCAATGACAATAGCCGTCAAAGTAGCGGTTTTCGTAGTCATATCAGGAATAGATGTGATGTGGGTTTGTACTGGTTGATGTGTGTCTGAATCGGGAGATTACAGCGATTGTTTTTGAGGCGGTGAAAGTTGGATTGTGCCGTCGTTGATGTGGATACCCATGCCATTTTCTTCTATTAGCTGGACAATCGGGAGGCAGGCATTTAAGAGATTTTCGTAAGCCGGTAATAAAAAGTACATATACCCCTGTGGTACAGAAAGTTGACCAATGGTGCCCCCAATGCGAATGCCCCCAATGAGAAATTCATCATTGCAAAAATCTAGGGTGGTTTGTAAGGCCATGTAATTGTGAGGGTCCATGTGTTGGGTTGGAGTGAGATAGAGAGAAATTGTCTGCTTAGTGTCCACTCCGGTAAAGCGTTCGATGATGATTTCCAGATAGCCGTGGCCTGTGGTTCCATTGGGATTTTTGTGCCCACTATGGAATTTGATGCCTACTCCCGGATTTGTGGCTAATATAGACATGGCTCCTTGTTGACGTGGGTGTAAGGAGTAGGCTAGATAGCGGTTGATGTCTTCTTCTGTCAGTGAGATGGTGGCATCTCGCTCAAGGGCTTGCTTGATGATTTTTGGCAAATCCGGGGCGTTTTCTGCTTGTCTAAACCCAGGAATGGTAGAGGTGTCTAGCGGACACCATGATAAATAAATCAACCAAGAAATACCGATGAGAATGCCCAGAGTGAGTAAAAAAAGTAGGTTCCCAATGAGAGAAAACGGCTTTTTTTCGAGGGGCTTATTTTCTTTGTCCTCCGGGAAAAACATTTCCTCATCGTGGTCGGGGAAAGTTTGTTCAGTTTCCCCGACAGAGCGGAAGTTTGAGTCAAACTCTTTTGATTCCTCACTCATAGAGCAGTATTGTGTTTTAGACGTTTATTGATTACGGGAGGCGTGGGTATTTAGAAAAGTCCGGACTGCGTTTTTCTACAAATGCGTTGCGGCCTTCCTTGGCTTCTTCGCTCATGTAATAGAGCAGGGTGGCATTACCTGCTAAATCCAGCAGCCCCATTTGCCCATCACAGTCTGCATTCAAGGATGCCTTTAAGCAACGTAGTGCCAGTGGACTGTGACGAAGCATCTGGCGACACCATGAAAGCGTTTCTTCTTCGAGTTTATCCAGCGGCACAACGGTATTCACCAGGCCCATATCGAGAGCTTCTTGGGCGTTGTACATACGGCATAGGTACCAAATTTCGCGGGCTTTTTTCTGGCCTACGATGCGGGCTAAGTATGATGAGCCTAAGCCACCATCAAATGAGCCGACTTTTGGCCCTGTTTGCCCGAATTGTGCATTTTCTGCGGCGATAGTTAGGTCGCAAACGACGTGTAGAACGTGACCGCCCCCCACGGCATAGCCTGCCACCATAGCCACCACCGGTTTGGGGAGTGTACGGATGGTGCGCTGTACGTCGAGGATGTTTAAGCGGGGTACACCATCGTCGCCAATGTAACCTGCATTACCACGTACTTTTTGGTCACCACCGGAGCAGAAAGCATCCGGTCCTTCTCCGGTGAGAATGATGACGCCTACGCGAGAATCTTCGTGAGCCGCATTAAAGGCATTGAGTAATTCATGAACCGTTTGCGGACGGAAAGCATTCCGTACATGAGGGCGATTGATGGTGATTTTGGCAATACTACCATTATCTGTGGTTTCGTACTTAATGTCAGTATATTCTCGTTCGGTTGTCCAAATAGTACTCATAGAGCAAGTTTAATCATTTTCGTTATCGGATGGAAGTATAAAGTATGTTTGTTTCAATATATGAGAGTAAAGAAAAACCACCTCGGGGGCACTAGTCCGCCGAGGTGGTCGAGGAAGTGGGATGATGATGGTTAAATAACTTGAAGAGCCTTAGCTTGTTCTTCGGTTAATTCTACATACTGCCACGGAAGTCCTCTCTTATTGAGTTCTTCCATAAAGGGATCCGGGTCGTTTTGCTCCATATTAAAGACCCCTGCACCGGACCATTTCCCGGTGAGAATCATTTGTGCCCCAATCATGGCAGGTACACCTGTGGTGTAGGAGATTGCTTGGGAGCCTACTTCTGCAAAGCAGTCTTCATGGTCGCAAATGTTATAGACGTAAATTGCTTTGAATTTGCCATCTTTCACACCGGTGATGACGTTGCCAATGCACGTTTTGCCCTTTGTTGATTTGCCTAAATCGCCAGGGTTGGGTAGAACTGCTTTTAGGAATTGAAGCGGAATGATTTCTACACCATTGTAGACAACAGGGTCAATGCGAGTCATGCCGACGTTTTGTAATACTTCCAGATGTTTGAGATAGTTTGGTGAGAATGACATCCAGAATTGAGCTCGGCGAATGGTAGGGATGTGTTTGACTAAGCTTTCCATTTCTTCGTGATACATACGATAGATCTCGTATGTGCCAACGCCTTGAGGGCACGTGAAGCTTTGGTGCATGCTCATGGGTGGTGTTTCTTGGAAATCACCATGTTCCCAGTGGCGACAAGGGGCGGTTACTTCACGGATGTTAATTTCAGGGTTGAAGTTGGTGGCAAATGCTTTCCCGTGATTGCCACCATTGACGTCGATGATATCTAAGGTGTGGATTTCATCGAAGTGGTGCTTTAATGCCCATGCAGTGTAGACATTGGTTACGCCCGGGTCAAAGCCGGAGCCTAACAGGGCATAAAGCCCGGCGTTACGGAATTTTTCTTGGTATGCCCATTGCCATGAATATTCAAACTTTGCAACGTCGCGTGGCTCGTAGTTCGCGGTATCCATGTAGTTGACCCCTGCTTCTAAACAGGCATCCATGAGAGGAAGGTCTTGGTAGGGAAGGGCTACGTTGATGAGTAATTGTGGTTTTATTTCGCGGAGTAGGGCTACTGTGGCCGCTACATCGTCTGCATCTACAGCGTGAGTAGTGATGCTAATACCTGTTCTTTGTTTTACATCTGTAGCGATGGCATCGCATTTACTTTTTGTGCGTGAGGCTAGATGGATGTTTTGGAAAATATCCGAGAGTTGGGCACATTTGTTTGCCACTACGTGTCCCACTCCGCCTGCTCCAATGATTAAAACCGTGTTCATGTACTCTCCATATAATGGAATCGCTCACTAAAATCAATCCTTGAATTTGCCCTATCTATTTACTAGGGATTTGTGAGGTGATAAAGGGGATAACTTTTTGAAAGAATGAAGAAAGTTTTATGAATAATTGAACGTATTATTGACGACATAGGTCAAAAGATATAGATTTCAAACATCATGATTAAGCAATTAGTGACATTAGCAGTGGCCGCATACGTAGCTCCGTGTTTTGCGGCCGAGGGGTGGATTGTTGATGATTTAGAGGCTGCTAAAAAGCAGGCTCTGGAACAAAACAAGGACTTGATTATTGAATTTACAGGGTCAGACTGGTGTCCTCCCTGTAAGCATTTGCGTGCTACAATTCTTACTACTCCGGAATTTATTGAGGCCGCTAGTAAGAATTTCGTGCTTGCGGAATTGGATTATCCGCAGAAAAAACAACAAAGCCCGGAAGTGAAAGCAGCCAACGATTTATTGGCTCAGAAGTATAATGTCTCCGGGTTCCCAACCGTAGTGTTTGCGGATGCCAATGGGAAGCCTTTTGAAGCTTTTGTCGGTGCTCCAAGTAAGGCAGAGGTAATGGCCGCTCTTACAAATTCTTTAAAGAAAAAGCAAGAGTTAAAGGACCTTCAAGCAAAGGTCGAAAGTGCGAAAGATAAGGATGCTAAGATGGAAGCCTTGTATGCCATTATTAAGGCTGCTCCCAAACCTTTTGTTAATAGTTTCTATGGTAACGTCAAAAATGAATTGATGGCATTAGATAGAGACGATAAGTATGGGTTTAGAGCCGCTGAGGAAAAGGCTGAGAGGTTGAAGAAGGATGAGGCTGCGCTTAAGTCTTACATGCGTCAAAACATGAAGCAAAATATGTCTCCTTCAGAAGCTGTAGAAATCTTAAAAAAATTCCCGAATCGTGAACAGTTATTGCCGGAAAGCCAGCAAAGATTGTTGATGATGGAATTTGGTGCTACAATGAATGCCATGGGTGATGTGGATGCCGGTGTGGCTATTTTGGATAAGCTCATTAGCATTGACCCGAATAGCAAAATTTCTAAGCAGGCTGAATATACCAAGAAAAACATCATCCTGAATCGTGATAAGATTAAGCAACAGCATGAGCAACGTCTCAAGGCTCAAAGTCTTTAATCTGTTGTAAAATTGCTTTTATTTCAAAGCCACAGTTTAGAGTTGTTTAGGCTCTATACTGTGGCTTTTTTTCTTTAGAGTTTTAGGAGAGAATTTGCCCCATGGGCAAAGCCGGAGAGCAGTGAGCCATAGGCTCCTGTTTTTTGGGCTCGGGCTTGTGAATGTCCTATGTACTCTTCCGTTTGAGCTTGAGAATATAGAGAATGAGTTTTTCTCAATGCTTCTGCGGTTTCATCTTGTATTTCTGTTTGCAAACGAGTAGCGAGTGCTTGTTCCATGATGGGAACACTCCCTTCTCGGAGGAGCGAGGCTGTGGCTGTGTGTAAGCGAGCCGCACCTATTTTTCTCGTGGCATCCTGTTGCAGTCGGCGTGCATTTTCTAATCCTGCTTTGTATTGCAGGTTGGCTTCTGCTCGTAGATTATCTGCATTGATTTTGGCCGCATTTTCGGTAGCTTTGGCAGATTGTCGTTGAGCAGATGCAGATGCCGCACCGCTGGCAACAGTTGTTGCCGCCATGGCAAGTGTGCCTAATGTAATTGGATCAAATCCCATACCCCCTGATGGTGTCGGCTCTCTGCGGAAAAATCAACTCGCCTAAAATGAGATACTTTTTTTGCGGTGAGTTGAAGTGTTCGGACAATTAGGAAAATAAGCCACAGAGGAAAAAGAAAAAGTCTTTGACCAGGAACCACAACGTCCGTGTGTTTGTTACACAATCGCTGAAAAATTGTGGGATGTCGATGACCTTAAATATCCCCATAAAAATGAGGAAGAGTAGCTGGTTGATGAGGTAAATTAGAAGTAATGAGAAAAAGACTCCGTTTTCGGATAGGTCGCTCTGGTCTTTGGGTATCATCCATGCCGTCCAGAATAAATGAAAAGCCCACCAAAATCCTAGCCCTGCATAGAGAAGGGCTTCGCAGGTATAGCTCGGGTAAAAATAATAGACTATGCCTGCTAGTATGGCCCAAATAACTCCGTAAATAGGTATAAAATAGGGTGAGAGGGCTATGAATAAATTATTCTTGTTTGTCTGGATGTAGCCACCATCTAGCGATGTGTTAAAATCACTTACCCTCCCACGACTGCAATAAACAGCGATGGCGTGGGTAAGCTCGTGCCCAAAGATGTAGGTGTAGAGTAGTGAGGTCGAAACCAGCTTGCTAGACCCTAGAATTATCCAAACAATGGCTCCCAGTAATGTGTACCAAACAGGAATAGAAAATAATATCCCCATAGGGTCTGTGGCTTTGGTGAGCTGCTCACAGAGAGATAGAGAAATAATGAGGGTTAGTGGTAATAGGATGAAAAGGGCAATCCCATGGCGAAGTAATCGAGTCCATAGGGGTAATTCCATGTATGGATCCGGCAGAGCGTATTCTTCATCCCAGTATTCAGCAGTGGCCTGTACTCGGTAGGTCTTTGTCCATGCATTTTGGTTGCATCGTTTGACAACAGACCTGAAATTGCTATGTTTTCGGGTACAAGAATTCTCCTTTTTTGTCGGTTCCGGCCATGGTGGCATTTTACCGGGCTGTTTAGGAGATGGTGCCATAGTTGATTTCGTTTGGGAGGGTATTGTAATGATTTCTCAACAAAAAGCGAACCTAATTTTTTCTTTGGAATAGCTCTGATTTGATAAATCTTACACCATCAATTTGCGTGGGGTCGTATGGCTTTAATTGTATGGCTTCTGCTAAACTTCGTTCTTTACCTATATCAATACCATGCTTGCCTGATTTTGACATAATAAGCTCAATGTTTTCCTTATACAAAAAGTTGCAAGCATAGTCACTTTCGAGAACTTGATGGCAGGCGTTAATGGCTTGACAGGATAAATGTGCCATTGCCAGAGTAAATGCAGTCATGTTTTTATGAATATCATCTAGGCAAACATCATGCTCTTTTGCAAGGAAATCTATATCTTTTATCATTTCTATAAAGCTTGGCCCTATATTCCCTAGTTGTGAAGAGCGTGCATTTAACATTGTGATTCCGGCATCGCCGGCGTCAGGGCTGGTGACTGTAATGGTGCCGTTAGCCGGCAATGTGACCCTTGTATCAGTTGCTCCGTGACATAATGAATTTAATAGCGTACATTGACGATTGGCGAATACCTTGTCAAGGTTGTAAACAGGTCTGCCAATTACCGTACCTATTTTCATTTTGTTTTCATAAATTTCATCAATACGTGCTAAATCATGACGAATTTGTTCTACTAATGTTTTATGATTAGCAGGCACTAGGGATATGATTTTTTCTAATGTCCTAGGTGTTGTTTGTATGTATCGAGAGTATAAATCATATTTGAAGCGGGATTGTTGAATAATTGGCAATAAATTGGCTAAAAGTGATTTTCTTTGTTTTGTGTCCAAGTCTTCTCTTTTTAATGCTTTGATGAGCAATGTGACTTGTTTGGAATGTTTTTTCATTCCGGGTTCAGTTAATAACCGCTCTGTATCATTTAATAGATTTATCCGTTCATGGTTATCATTTGGTAAATCTATGAGTGATTTTAGAATATTTGCTTGTTCTTTTTGTGGTAAAGTATTAATTAATTTTAAATATAAAAAATTAGTTTCCTGTTTGATTGAAGGAATGAATAATTCTTGTTCTGCTCTAAGAAAGAATTTGCGTGGGAAATATCGCCCCATTAAGTTTCTTTTGTTGACTTCTTTTATTACATCATGGAACCAGAAAAAGCGTTCACCATAGAAAAAATGGAAGTTTTCATTTAATACAGAAGCATAGTCTGTTAACCAATCACGTTGTTCTGTGGTTAGTTTATTATTGGTTTGTTTTTCTAGTGTTCGTAAAAATTGAGGTGTTAGTTCGAAATAAGGGCGATTCGTTTTTTTGTTTATTGCTGCAGTTCTTTGAAGCTCAAATGCCATGTCTTCCGGTCGATTGAGCATAGTTCTTTGAAAGTGAATAGTTGAGCGTTCAAGTCCGGCAGCTAAGATGTGTATCCCGTTTTCTTTGTCCCAATATAAACTATAAATTTCAAAATCTACTTGGGCAAAATTCTTTTTGTTTTTTAATACTTTAGAGCGTAATTCTTTATCTAATTTTTCCCAATCACGAGAATTTTTTATTACTTTGTAAATATGGGTTGGTGATGCTGCTTCAAATTTTTGCTGAGTTTTTTTTGAAAGAGTCAAATAAAAAGGAAGTTTCTCAGAAGTTGGATTAAAAGGGTAATCAACGGGGTATACCACGTCCGCCATTGATGGCTGAGTTATTAAGAAAGTCGTTGTTAAAACTTTAGCCAATTTATTGAACATAGAATGAGTTTAGTAAATGGAGTTTTGATATGTCAAGTTTATTATGTATGGGATAATGTACTTAGGTGTATAGCCTATAAAGTACAGTATTATCTAATTATTTAGAGTGATGTTGTTTTGGAGAAATGCGTGGACATTATGCAAGAAATAAGGATTCCCCGAACTGGTGAGAGGTGGTAGACTGATGGGTATGGAGGACGCTCTTTTGGTATTAGAAACATCATGTGTACGATGCTCTGCCGCATTGTGGGTAGGGGGAGAGTTGGTAGAGCAGGTGATGTGGGAAGCTCAGCGGAATCGTGCCGCCTTGATTTTTGGAGAACTCGAAAAGTTCATGCCAAAGTTAAGAGTGGCAAAATTAACGCATATTATCGTTGGTAGTGGGCCGGGAGCATACAGCGGTGTACGACTAGCCCTGGCGGTGGCTGATGGTTTGGCATTGGTACATGATGCCGCCGTGTGTGCCCTAGGGTCGTGGAATGGTTTAGGTATTACAGAACCGGAGGCATGGGTGATTTCTGATGCACGGCGTGGTGGCTGGGCATGGGGGTGTTTGATAGATGGGGTACTTCAAGCTGTGCCGGAAGTGCTTAGTCTGGAGGAAAGCGTGGCAAAGGTGACAGCATTGCAACAAAAACAAGTGCCTATTTACAGCACAGAAAGCCCGGAATTGCTAGAAGCACGAGGGATATTGGGGGTAATGCAATTAGAACCAAGTGCAGAGAATTTAGGAAAGGTGTGGCTAAGTATGACGGCAGAGCAAAGAGCCAATCTGATGAGTAAACCGGCAGAGCCTATGTACATAAGAGCCCCACATATCACAAAATCCAAACGCCCGGCCTGGGCTGTGAAGCCGTAATTTGGGTTTGACTTTAAAAGAAATTGTACTATCTTAATTCGTCTTTAGTTATAACGAATAAATCCGCTCATGTCTGACGAAACAAATATAAATCAACCAACATACACAAAGGGCTTGAAGGGCATTGTGGCTAATGAATCCGCACTGAGTGACGTGCGAGGAGAGGAAGGGCGTTTGCTGTATTTGGGGTATGATATTGATGATTTGGTTGAATTATGTTGTTATGAGGAAGTGGTTTACCTTCTGTTAAATAAGCGTTTGCCTCGACGTGATGAACTGGAAGGGTTTAAGAAACGCTTGCGTTCTGACCGTGATTTGCCACAGCCTATTTTAGATTTCTTTAAGACAGCTACAAAGACGGCACGCCCTATGTCGGCTTTGCGTACGGCTGTATCGATGTTGGGGATGTATGATGACCGAACCAAAGACTCTTCTCAACTCAAAGAAATCGGTCTAAGTCTCATTGCCAAAATGCCGGTGATGGTTGCTTATTATTACCGACTTTGCATGGGCTTGGATTTGCCACCTGTGCGTGAGGATTTAAGTGAAGCTGAGCATTTCTTGTATTTGCTAAAAGGGACTGTCCCTTCCCCGGAAGAAGCTCGCATTCTTGATGTGGCTTATATTCTGCATGCTGACCACGGGATGAACGCCTCGACCTTTGCGGCTCGTGTGTGCATAGCGACCCTATCTGATATGTACTCTGCCATCACTGCGGCTATTGGTACTCTGAAAGGTCCATTACATGGTGGTGCTAATGAAGGGGTGATTGAAATGCTTAAGGAAATCGGCGAAGAAGAAAACGTCGAAGCTTACATTGAGCGGAAGCTAGCCAATAAAGAAAAAATCATGGGCATGGGGCATCGTGTTTATCGTGTACTTGACCCTCGTGCCCCGCACTTACGCCGCATGGCTATTCGCTTAACTGATAAAATCGGCGAAACAAAATGGCTCCGAATGTCCGAGCGCATTGCTAAGATAGTTCGTGAACGTAAGGGACTGAATGCTAATGTGGACTTTTACTCTGCTACGGTATATTACAGCATTGGGATTCCGTCTCGGTTGTTTACGGCTATTTTCTCTATTGCTCGTAGTGCCGGGTGGGTAGCTCAAGTGCTTGAGCAAATGGAAGATAATACCATTTATCGCCCATTGACCCGCTATACTGGTCCCCGCGACCGTATTCCGGTGCCAACGATGGATATGCGATAATGTTGTTTGTTAATTTTTAAGTTTAGTCATCGACAAGACTTTGTGTTTTGGCGATTTTTTTTATGAGGTGCTGAAAGATTAAATGATTGACGAGAAAGGATAGGATGCTCAAGGGAATTCCTATCTCTATACACAGTGCTATGACTCATCGGGAAATGTCGTTGCGAAGGTTTCTGATTATGTCTCTACATGGGATAGTTTGGTCGTGCTTGATGGACAGAACATCGTGACTGTGCAGGATGGCGAAATTAATGCACAATATGGGACTTTGCAAGATTTGCACGCAGCCGGATGGGAATGTAATGTCGATGACCCTACAAATCCGGAGAATTATACAGGGAATGAGATTCAGTATGACCCTGATAGACGCTTTAGTCTAAATGGTGAGGTAGGGGTTCACATTGCTGCCATTCCGCTGGAAGGGGATATGTTAGAACATTTGAGCTATGATGATGGGACGAATGTGCTTGGCCCTGGTGGTACGGAGAATTCTGTTTTTAGCGAAAACGATTTACGTGCTTTAGAGATGCTAGGCTGGAGTGTGAATCGGGATAGTGTGCCTGAACCAACAAGTGGCGTGCTTATCATGCTAAGCCTTATGGGGCTTGCATAGCGACGTCGACGAGCTTAGTTTTGAAAAGGAGCTGGGCATGGTTCTAGTTACTTGTTTGGCGAAGACCTTCGTAGAGGACGATAGCAACAGCTGTGGAAAGATTTAGACTACGAGCCCCTTCACCCGGCATGGGGATGATGATAGCATTATCTTTCTCCTGCATGAGCAAGCTTTCCGGGAGCCCTTTAGATTCAGGACCAAATACAAGGTAATCACCCTCGCGAAATTCAGCATCCCAGTGGGCTTTTTTTGCCTTGGTGCTTAGGTAAAAGAATCGGGCATTTTCACCGGCATGGGTTTTTAACTCGTCTAGAGATTCCCATACGCTGAGGTCTACGTGTTCCCAGTAATCCAGACCGGTTCGACGCACGTGTTTTTCATCCAGGCTAAAGCCAAGAGGTTTGATGAGGTGGAGTTTTGAGTCTGTGGAAATGGCCAATCTGCCGGCAGCTCCTGTATTATGTGGAATTTCCGGATGAAAGAGAACGATGTTGAAGCGTGGCGTCATGGCTGTATTTGTACACAAAAGTGAGTAGTATTCAAGTGAGACTTGTTCCTGTGGGATAAATAATGTACCTTTTCCGTGATGAGAGACATTGTGTATTTTGACTTAGAAACACGCCATTCTGCCGCTGAGGTTGGCGGTTGGCATAATACGGCAGATATGCGGCTCTCCGTGGGGGTGACTTATTCGACTGCCACAGAGCGGTATGAAATATACACAGAAGACACCGTGGATGCTCTCATTGCTCAGTTGCGAAATGCAGACCTAGTAGTGGGCTATAATCACGAGCACTTTGATTATGGTGTATTACAACGCTATACGATGTGGAATATGATAGATATCACTCGCAATTTGGACTTGTGTAAAGATATTGAATTGCGTGGCGGTACTAGAGTGAAGTTAGATTCCGTAGCAGCGGCATCTATCGGATGTACGAAAACGGCGGTAGGAACGCAAGCTCTTAAGTGGTGGGCTGAGTATGTAAAAACGGGCAATCATGAATTACTTATGGAGATTGCTCGCTATTGTTGTTTTGACGTCAAGGTTACACGTGACGTCCATTGGTTTGGTGTCAAAAATGGCTTTATCAAATATGATGATAAAAAAGGGGGAACGGTAGAGCTACCTGTGGATTGGTCGCTTTAGTGTTCTCTTATCGGCGGTTGATACGAGCGACTTCTCGCTGAGCTTCTCGCATTTCAGCCCTTGCTTTGAGGTCGTAGCGTTGGTCGCGGTGGGTTTTCCCTTTACCTAGACCGAGGGCGACTTTTACTTTCCCGTTTTTCCAGTAGAGTTTCAGGGCGACGAGGGTACAGCCTTTTTGAGAAACGTGTTGGTCGAGTTTTAGGATTTCTCGCTTATGGAGCAATAATCGACGAGGGCGGCGAGCTTTGTGCTGGAAAAATTCACCGGCTGTTTCCCATGGTTGGATGTCGCATCCATATAGTAGCATTTGTCCATTTTCGACACGAGCAAAGGCATCGGAGATATTGACTTTCCCAGCACGGATAGATTTTACTTCTGTGCCTTTTAGTTCCATGCCTGCTTCGTAGGTATCGAGAATCTCGTAATCTCTGCGGGCTTTTTTATTGCTGGCGATGTCTGAGCTCATTGTTGTGTGAGTAGGGGGATGAAAAAGCCCCTGTTATAAAAACATGGGGCTCGTTTGGCGTAAAGCTATCAGTTAGAAAAACTGATAGCTTTACAGTAAGAAAATCGGAATTATTTATTTTCTTCTGAAGAAAGCTCAGACTCGGTCTTGTAAACAAGCTTGCCTTCAATGATTTCTGTTAGGGCGATGTTCGCATTACCCATGTGTGGGGTAGTGGGAATTAAAGGAGATTGCCCGTTATTAAGTTGCTGAACACGACGAGATACTACGTTTATCAGCAACTGTGGTTCAGGAATAATCTTAGAGGCTTTTTCGATGAGTTCAGCTTTCATGAGAAAAAAATCTTTCAGAAGTTAGGCGAATTATTAAGCCTGTTTTGTTATAGAAATCAAGCTTTTATTATGGCATGAGTAGCTGTCTTTCTCGCTGAGTTAGTTCTCGCCATGTGCCGGGTGAAATATCTGTAGGTGCGAAGTGCCCAATTTTTTTTCTGATGAGTCGAAGGGTGGGGAAGCCAATGGCGGCTGTCATACGGCGAACTTGGCGGTTTTTGCCTTCGATTAAGGTGAGTTCTATCCAGGTGGTGGGTATGTTCGCTCGGAAGCGAATGGGTGGCACTCGCTCTGCTATGTCGGGCTGTGGGGTGACAACCCGTGCTTTGCAGGGTAGGGTGCGGTAGCCTTGGATGAGGAGTCCGCCACGCTGAAGCGGTGCTAAATCAGCGGATGTCGGTGCTCCCTCAACTTGGCTCCAGTAGGTGCGGGGATGTTGGTTTTTGGGGTTGAGGAGTTTGTCGACAAGTGGCTTTTCGTCTGATAATAAGAGTAATCCCTCTGAGTCTGAGTCTAACCTGCCTATGGGGTACACCTGTGCCGGAAATCCAAATTCTGCCAAGGTGCGGTGATGTGGTGCTTCCTTGGTAAATTGCGAAAGGACTCCGTATGGTTTGTGAAATGCCAGAATCATTTAGGTGCAGGAACTGAAAGCCTACGTTGAGGCTGAAAAATGATGCTAATGAATGGGCGGAAGATTCGCGGAATTTGCTAGATGCTCGGGTTTTATTTAGCTCCGGCTTCGGTGAGGATATTTACTACTTCTGTATGGCCTTTTCTCTTTGCCTGATGTAGGGCTGTATAGCCAAACATATTCGTCATATTTACATCAGCTCCGGCTAGAATAAGGGTTTTTACCGCTTCTACATGGCCATGTGTGGCTGCCAATATCAATGCTGTATTGCCCGTTGTGCTAACGGCGTTTATATTGGCCCCGGCTTCCAGAAGAGTGCTGATTATATCTGAATGCCCCATTGTGGCGGCACTGTGTAACGGGGTCATATTCAGGAAGTCAAGGATATTGACATTGGCTTTGTTTTGGACGAGGTAGTCAACTGTTTCTACATGCCCATTTTCGGCCGCCTTATGTAAGGCACTTGTGCCATATTTGGTTGTTGTGTTGATGGTGATATATTCAGGGAAATGTTTTATTCTTTTTGATTTTGCTTGAAAAATGGCATCTATATCCCTCCAATGTCCTTTGCCCATGGAGTCAACTAAAGCTAATGGGTCACAGAGGTCAATTGTATATGGAGCTAGAAATTGGACTATTTCATGATGACCTTTCTCTTTAGCCCACTCACTTGGCTTTTTGCCTCCTGAGGCAAGGTAATTTGCTCCTGCTCCGGATTGAATAAGTTCTTTTACTACATCTATGTGCCCTCTTTGAGCGGCATAGTGAAGTGGGGTATCTCCGCAGTATTTAGCAGCATTTACATTAGCCCCTGCTTGAATAAGGACTTTCACAACTTCTAAATGCCCCGGAGATGCCGCATGATGTAATGCAGTAACATTATTTCTATCAGAAAGGTTTACATCCACGCCGGCATCAAGTAGCCTTTTTATGGCATAGGCATACCCTTTCTCAGCGGCATTTGATAGGTATTTATAGCAGAGCGATGAGTTTTTTCTTGTGGTAAATCCCGGACTTGATATAAAGCCATCGACAATTTTTATGTATTCTTTTTCAGCATCGCTTAATTGTTGATCCTGTATTTTAGTTTCATTTATTTGTGTATTCTGATTTAAGGGGTCAAAAATTTTTACTATTTCAGTATGACCATTTTTTGAAGCTAGCTTAAGGGCGTTTTGCATTTTGTTTGCATCAGCCCCGGCTTGAATAAGAGTTTTGACAATTTCTAGATGACCATTTTCTGAAGCTAGTTCAAGAGGGGAATATCCTCTATTTGTCTCTGCATTGACATCAGCCCCGGCTTGAATAAGGACCTTGACAACTTCTAAACGACCTCGAGATGCTGCCTTATGTAAAGCAGTAGCTTTGGTATAATCAGATACATTGACATCTACACCGGCATCAAGTAATTTTTTTACAGTATTGACATAGCCACATTCAGCGGCATACGGTAGGGATTTATGGTAATTTTTAGCACCTTTTGATATTGCTTCTTCGATATTCTGAATGAATTTTTTTTCGGTATCACTCATTTGGTAGGCATCGCCATAGGAAAACAGACATGATGCGAAAGTGAAAGTGGTAATTGATATTATAAAAGGAATCTTCATTTTTTTTAGATGATTTAGCAGAGATTGTATCGGTTCACCAAAGGTGCGAGTAGACTTTTTACCTATGAGTATCCGATATTTTCTAGCATTTTTTGTGTTCCTTAGTCAATCTTATATGAGTGCAGATGTGAAGTATTGGCTGTGATAAAATTGTAATTGGCAAGAAGCAAAAGAGAATTGACCCATGGGGAAAAAATCAGAAAATAGCGGACATGAAGTGGATTGTATGTGTATTGATGAGTTTATGTGTGATTTGCCATGAGGTATCCGGGCAGAGCACGGCAGAAATTCGTGAAAAAATAGCTAGGCAAATTTGGAAAAATGAATGTGGTGGAACTGTGCAGGGCTTGGTAACGTGGAACAAAGGCGAGAACTTCCCCTCGTTGGGGATTGGGCATTTTATATGGTATCCGCGAGGGGTAAGAGAAAAGTTTGAAGAAAGCTTCCCTGCATTTATTGCATTTTGTAAGCAAAAAGGGATTCGTCCAATGCCTATTTTGCAAGGGGCGGCTCCGTGGAAAGATAGAACCGCCTTTCAACAAGCTGATGTGAAAGGCGGCCTGCCTGCTCAAATCCGCCAATGGTTGGCAAGTAAAAAACTAATGCAAGTGCAGGGGGAGTTTATTATGCGACGTTCTTTAGCGGCCTTGGAACGAATCAAACGAGAATCTGATTCTCCCAATGAACTGGCAAGTAAATACTATGCGGTGGCGGCAACTCCGAATGGGACTTATGCCTTGATAGATTACGTAAATTTTAAGGGTGAAGGGGTTAACCACGATGAACGATACCAAGGGAAAGGCTGGGGACTGATGCAAGTGCTGGAAGAAATGAAGCCTGTTACACGCGGTCCGGCGGCCGCCGTTGAGTTTGCTGAAGCGGCCAAGCGAGTACTGAGTCGACGAGTGGCCAATAGTCCGAAATCAAGAGGAGAAAAACGTTGGCTGGTCGGATGGCATAATCGATGTGATACTTACAAAAAGAAATTGTAGTAATCTGACTTTCTGTATCATGAGATGGGGATTTTGAACAATTCTCCTTGACCTGAGGAGAATTAAAGTGTATTCCTCCGCAACTACTAACAATAGTTTATTTTTATATTTATGTCTCGAGAAGAAACAACATTGATTTTGTTCAAGCCGGATTGCGTTCGCAAGAACCTTACCGGTATTGTCTTGAAGCGTTTGCTTGACCAAGGATTCCGTATTAGCGGTATGAAGTTGGCTCAGTTGAATGAAGACGTTCTTAAGGAACACTATGCTCACATTCTTGATTTGGTGATTGATGGCGAATTGCTTTTCCCTAAGCTTTCTAAGTTCATGCTTAGCTCACCGGTAGTTGTTTTAGCATTAACAGGTCCTGGTGTAATTACACGTGTTCGTTCATTGATTGGGCCAACCAATTCCCAGAAGGCTGATAAGGGTACTATTCGTGGTGATTATGGTACAGATAGCATGATGAATATCTGCCATGCTTCTGATAGTCCTGAATCTGCTGAAGTGGAACTGAAGCGTTTCTTCAAGGACGAAGAATTGTACTTCTAAGTTTAATTACGAAAGTATTCAGATTTAATAAAAAACCTCTGAAGTTCATAGTGAGCTTCAGAGGTTTTTTTGTGTGATAAATAATAAATTAATAGGACGAGGGATTACTTTTCCCACGGAGTCGTGAAGTAGAGAACTGCTTTTTTCATTCGATAAACTTCACGTAAAATACCATCAAGAATGTTGTTGAGGCTGTGTTTTGAGAATGAATAGCCGTAAACGCGTTTAATGGCTGCATCTTCGCGATGCTGAGCCTGGCGTTTGAGTTCTGCTGTCATGTCTGTTTGCTCTAAGTTCGGGGCACTGAGGTTGTCTCCATGCCAGCGGAAATCTGCCAGTAATTTATTGAAATGCACAAATTTTTTCTTTGCCAAGCCTAAACGAGCATAGAATTCACCATCCATATCATAACGGAAGCGTTCGTCTAACAGGATGCCTTGGTCAATGGTGGTTTCTCTGCGTAAAAATAGTGCGGTAGAGGCAACATAGGTGCCATACCAAATGTGCATTCGGGTACTGAAGGGTAATGCCTTCATGGGGCGTTGAATCGAACCATCGGGATTGACGAAGTTCCAAGCTCCATGAATGATGTCGGCTTCCGGGTGTTTTTCGGCAAATTCTTTTACAGCGGCTAATGCCCCCGGTAGTAATCGGTCGTCTGTGTTTAACCACATCACCCATTTGCCTCGTGCTTTTCGGAATCCTCGATTGATGCCCTCTGACATACCGGAATCGCTTTCTACAAAAAGCTTGAGGTGTGGATATGAGCGTAAAATATCAAGTGTGCCATCAGTAGACCCTGCATCTTGGACGATGTGTTCAAATGTTACACCTTCTTGGGTGAGTACGCTTTCAATGCACTCTCTTACATATTTGGCGTAGTTAAAGCTAGGTGTAACGATGGTAAAGTCAATTTGTTCTTCTTCCGACATAAGTAAGTATTGTTAAATGGAGCGTTCTTTAGAGATGTAAATGGGGCGTTTTTTTACTTCGGTGTAGGTTCGGGCTAAATACTGACCTAGTATCCCCAAACATAGCAGGATAATGCCACCCATGAGGCAAAAAATACAG
The DNA here is from genome assembly GCA_030525455.1 of Akkermansia sp. Lineage (GTDB taxonomy): Bacteria > Verrucomicrobiota > Verrucomicrobiia > Verrucomicrobiales > Akkermansiaceae > Akkermansia. Next base: position 58,229 of record JAUNER010000007.1, read on the forward strand.
ACCATAGAGGTCCAACCATAGGCGGAATGATGCCAAATTAATTCACGGATAACGAGGATAACAATAGATAGAAATGAAAACCCAGAGAGAAGAACCCCCATGATAGAGGCAAGTGCCAGCGGTGCAGTAGAGAAAGCGACTATCCCCTCGATGGAATAGAGAAATAGTTTGAAAAACGACCACTTTGTTTCACCTGCGACACGTTCGATGTTTTCGTATTTAAACCATTTAGTACGAAAACCTACCCATTCGTAAAGGCCTTTGGAAAATCTGTTGTATTCCTTAAGAGAAATGAGGGCATTGACCACCGGACGAGTCATGAGTTTATAATCACGTGCCCCGTCTACAATCTGAGTTTTGGAGATTTTGTTAATCAGTTTATAGAATGAGCGGGCAAAAAATGAGCGAATGGGAGGCTCGCCGGAGCGTGAAACACGACACGTGCCAGCACAATCATAGCCCTCTTCTTCAATGGCACGAATCATTTCCGGCAATAGCGAAGGAGGGTCTTGTAAATCAACGTCCATGACGGCGGTGTAATCCCCGGTAGCAGCTTCTAAACCGGCATAAATAGCTGCTTCTTTACCGAAATTGCGTGAGAAAGAAATGAATTTTACATCGGGGGAGTTAGTAGCTAACTCTTTGATGATTTGTAGGGTATTATCTGTAGAACCATCATCGATAAAGATCAGTTCCTTTTCGTATGTGGGTAACTCTGTTGCAAAAACTGCATCGAGAGTTTGTTTGAAGATGGGAATCGCCTGCTCTTCGTTGAGGCATGGTACAATGAGTGAAATACGCATGGTATACTACAGTTCAAAAAGATTATAGTGGAAGTATTGTACAATGACCAGAAAATAAATTTTGCAAGGATTTGGCTCGACAGAGAAGTTTTTTTTACATTAGAATATGGATAAATTATAGGCATTGAGATATGAAGTTAAGTAAGATTTTTGTAGCGATGATGGTATTTGGTAGTATGGGATATGCCCAGAAAGAGGCAACATACGAAGAACCTAAAATAGTTGGCGTGCCGCCATCGGATGCAGGGCGTGGGCTTGTGCGTATTAGTGATAAAGAAATTCGTCACTATTCAGGGACTCGTGCAGATGTAGCAGATTATTTGGCAAGTGAGGATAATGGGCTGACGTGGACGATGAAAAAAGCCCCACAATCATACCCGAAAAATTATGGTGGCATCCCTAAAGAATCACCGGCTATCGTAGAAAATCCTAATAAACCGGGGGAATTTATAAGAGTGCAGCCTATCAATGGGTTTGTATTTATTAGCGAAGGGGGAATTGATGGTACATGGCGTGCCGTGACTAAGGATGGTAAGCTGGAAAGCAATTGGAAAGATGAGGCTGTGCGTAAAAATTTGCTAACGCTTGAAGGGATTATGCGAACACCTCTCTATGTGAAAAATGGCAAGCGTATTATTATACCTTATCATGTGATGGCTAATGGCACGAAATTTCATATTTCTGATGATGGCGGTAAGACTTGGCGAAAGTCAAAGGGGACGATTGTTTCTCCCAGACATGAAGTAAAAGCCCCTCATCAGGGGGTGCGATGGTTTAATAATGCCGTAGAGGCAACGGTCGTTGAGTTAAAAGGGGGAAAATTGTGGGCTTTGGTGCGTACTTCAATGGACCAGGCATGGGAATCCTACTCTGCTGATGGTGGTGATACGTGGTCAAAGGCAGAACCCTCGCGGTTCTTTGGTACTTTGACGATGAATACATTGGCTCGATTGCAAGATGGTGCTTTGGTTTCTCTTTGGACAAATACAATGGCTTTGCCGGAGAATGCCAAAGCCGGGAATGGACGGTGGGAGGATGTTTTCACGAATCGTGATTCTCATCACATTGCCATGTCGAAAGATAATGGGAAAACATGGTATGGATTCCGTGAAATTATCATCGACGAACATCGCAATCATCCACAGTATGCGACCTTGAATGGGCCTGAAGACCGTGGAAAACATCAGAGTGAAGTGATTGAGCTCGATGAAAAGAGATTACTTATTTCTTTAGGCCAGCATAAGAACCATCGTCGATTGGTGATTGTGGATAGAAAATGGGTAGAGGCTACCGGTAGAAAGTCTCAAACCGGATGTGATATGGAAACTCAGTGGACAACTCATACCTACATTCCTAAAAAGGCCGGGCATTGCAGTTATAATAGAAAGAACTCTGTAAGTTTAGTGCCGGACCCGGCAGATGCTTCTCGACAGGTGATGCAGATTCGTTTTTTAGATGATGATTCTCTGATTAATAGAGATGCAAACGTTGATTACAGAAATGGTGGAGCTACATGGAATTTCCCTAATGGAGTCGAGGGGCGTATTGAGTTTAGAATCCGCGTGGCGGAAGGCTCTCAAACCGCAGAGTCCGGTGTGCAAGTGTCTCTTACAGACCGATTGTTTAATGCGTGTGATGTGACGACTAAGGATTATGCTTTGTTTACATTCCCCATTAAATTATCACCGAAACCACACATCCTTGTAAAAGGAAAAAAAGCGGCTTTGAATCCTAATGATTGGAATAAGGTAATGATGGTTTGGAAAGATACGAAATGTAAGGTGTTACTCAACGGAAAAGCTGTGGGTATTATTGATATGGTTAATAAATCCCCTAATGGTGCCAGTTATATTCACTTTATCAGTACGGGGAATTCTCCTGATTCCGGTATCTTGCTGGATTCTGTCAGGGCTAGTGTCAAAAGGAAATAGTGTTTTCAGAATACAAAATGCCGGAACTTAACGAACGATACGACAAGGCTCTGAGCTCGTATTTAGGTGATGGGTTGATATGGTTGCCGTGGGTTGGGAAGAATTATGATTCTGTAGCTAGAAAGTTGCTACTGGTTGGGGAATCTCATTATTATGATGAGGCTCGCATAGCTGTGGCATTAGATTCAGGATTTACTCGTCTATGCATAGAGGAGAGTATTTTTCAAGAATGGTGGACAAATCGCACATATACCAATGCAGTAAAGGCTGTCGTAGGTCGGGAGTTTGTCGATTTTAAGGAGGTTTGGAGAAACATTGCTTTTTTAAATTTTATCCCAAAAGTTATGTTAAAAAAAGGAGAGCTCTGCGAACGTCCGCAAGCAAATGACTTTAGGGCAGGGTGGGCTTCATTTGTCAATGTAGTGAGAGTTCTAAAGCCGGATGTGTGCGTGTTTATAGGAGTAACGGCATCGAATTTTTTTGTGGATGAGATGACTCGCTTATCGGTGCCTTTTAGGTATGAAGTAGATAGAGCGGTGTGCATTAATGGCATTTTTCCAAGGCGTGCGGTTTTGAATTTAGGAGGGCATGAAGTTCGGTTGGTCTTTATTAAACATTGTGGTAGTTTCTTTTCCTGGCAGGTATGGCATGATTACTTGAGGAAAATTCTTTAAGTTCGGAAATTTGAATAGATGCTATAATCAATCTTGACCTAGGGGGGATTGCATATAGAATAATACCATGAAATCGAGCTTTCAGTGGACACTTCGCCCGTGTGTGGGCGAAACAGATCCTGCATTGAAAGCGTTCCCGGATGATTTGCCTTTGCTGGTTAAACAGTTGTTGGTTCAGCGAGGTTGCTTCGGTGGGGAAGGGATAGAGAGTTTTTTAGAGCCTCGGCTATCAAATTTAAGCGATCCCTTTCTGATGGGCGAGATGGATCGTGCAGTGGAACGAATTTTTCAAGCTGTTGACAATGACGAAACTGTCTGCATCTATGGTGACTATGATGTGGATGGGGTGACATCTGTTGCCTTACTGAGAGCTATTTTGCTGGCATACGATATGACCCCGCAGTATTTCATACCGGTACGTTCACGGGAGGGGTATGGTTTGAGTGAGGCCGGCATTAGGCGTTGCTTAAGTGAATGTAATACGAAGCCGGATTTAATTATCACGGTTGACTGTGGCACGTCATCTGTTAACGAGGTAGAACAGTTAAATAATTTGGGGATAGACGTTATTGTACTGGATCACCATGAGGCTGGTCCTTTAGGTCGCCCAGATGCTATTGCTGTGGTAAATGCCAAAGTAGAAGAAAATAGCCCTTATACCTATTTGTGCAGTGCAGGAGTGGTTTTTAAATTAGCTCACGCATTGCTTAAAGAGAGACAGTTGAAAACTTTTGACCTCCGGCAGTATTTGGATTTGGTGGCTGTTGCCACGGTAGCTGATATTGTGCCTTTGGTCGATGAAAACCGTATTTTGGTGCGGCATGGCTTGATTCGCCTTGCTCAAAGTCGCCATACAGGCTTAAAAGTTCTTACAGAGGTGGCGGGGATTCATCAATCTGGTATTTTGAATGCATCTTATGTTGGATTTCGCATAGGTCCGCGTATTAATGCAGCCGGGCGAATGGACTCACCCATGGATGCGTTGGAATTGTTACTGACGATGGATTCAGAGCGTGCAACGCGTTTGGCACAAATGCTGGATTCTCATAATAGGAGACGTCAAGAGGAAGAAGAGCAAATCCGTACGGATGCCGTTGAGATGTTACATGAAAGCTTTGACCCTGAGAATGATAATGTTATTGTTCTTGGTTCTCGAGCATGGCATCCGGGTGTGGTGGGCATTGTTGCATCTCAGTTGATGCGGCGTTATCATAAACCTACTTTTGTGATAGCTTTTGATGAAACAGGTGTGGGTAAGGGGTCAGGGCGTTCCATTCAAGGGGTTTCGCTCGTTCAGGCCATTCATCATTGTGCAGATTCTCTTGTTTCTGGGGGGGGGCATGATATGGCCGCCGGCTTGGTCATCGAAGAGTCGAAAATGGATGAGTTCCGTCGTAAGTTTAATGATTACGTCACTAATACAACGACGGAAGAACAAAGACACCCCATTCTGCATATTGATATGAAGGTGGCATTCCGTGATTTGACAATGGATTTGCTGGATAGCTATGAAAAACTTGAGCCATTTGGGAATTCAAATCCTCAGCCATTATTTATGAGTGAGAATGTGTTCCCTAGCGAACCTCCAAAACATGTCGGCACAAATCACCTAAAACTCTTTATGCGACAGCAAGGGGTGGAGAGAGATGCGATTTATTTCGGAGGTGCAGAACGTGAATTGCCGGAGCCACCGTGGGATATTGCGTTTACGATTGACCGCAATGTTTTTAGAGGACGAGCCTCGTTGTCAATTTCTATTCAGGAAATTCGCTCACACCAGCCTATGGATTAAGCCCATGGGGCGTTTTTCCAATTAAGCAACTTTGACTTTTATTACTAATTTACGAATATCCCCATCTCCGATGCAGGCCGCATGGGCATCTTCTGGGAAGAATATAACGATTTCCCCGGGGATGATGCAAAAATTAGTACTTGGAGTGTCTGTGAATTTTTGAGCATCTTTTTCATCATTAAACGGAGTCATGGCCTGTTCTAGTGTGGCACGATTCCTCCATGTATAAGATTCAGCACATGAGAATGGGACGTGAATGTCTATGTACTTATTATGTACTTCCATGCGTGCTACTTCCGGAGATTTCATGGGTACGTGGTTGACCATGACGACGAGTTCGTCGTCGATGAGTGTTATGGCTCCCGGATTAAGACTTTCTAGGTCGGTAGAGCGAATAAAGTCAAATGCTTGAGCAAAGTGTGGATTGAGGCATTCGTAGCGTGATAAATCAGATATAGGGGAAAGAATCATGGCAGGTGATAGGTGTGATGTGGTTAAAGTTGTGCAAAGCTATGATGAACGGCCTGAATTGTTTTTTCAATATCTGTAGAACTATGGGCAAGCGAGATAAACCCGGTCTCGTACGGAGAGGGTGCAAAATAGACTCCCTGTGCAAGCATATTCCAGAAAAATGCCTTAAATTCAGTAAGATTGGCTTGTTGTGCAGAGGCTAGGTCGTAGACTTCTTTGTCAGTGAAAAAGAGGCAGAACATGGAGCCTGCTCGATGGAAGGTATAGGGCTTATTGAATTTTTTTAGTACAGATTTGATGCCGTCTTCGAGTTGAGCCCCTAGGGATTCGAGTTTTTCATAGGCATTTTGACTAAGTAGTTCGTTTAATTGGGCTAACCCTGCGGCCATAGCTACGGGGTTTCCGGATAGGGTTCCTGCTTGGTAAACTGGCCCTAATGGTGATAAATAGTCCATGATTTCTGCTTTGCCACCAAATGCTCCTACGGGTAAGCCTCCACCAATAACCTTCCCCATGCAAGTGAGGTCAGGAGTGATGTTGAAAACCTTTTGAACCCCACCTTCAGAGACGCGGAACCCGGTCATAACTTCGTCAAAGATAAGTAAAGCCCCATATCGTTTAGTGATGTCTCTCAGGTAGTAGAGAAAATCATCTTTCGGGAAATAGAGACCTGCATTGGCAGGGAAAGGCTCCAGAATGACGGCCGCTATATCATCGCCATGGCGGGCAAAGGCTTGGTCAATAGCTGATTTATCGTTAAATGGTAGGGTAAGGGTAAGATTGGTCATTTCTCTTGGTACTCCGGCACTATCCGGCTCGCCAAAGGTAAGTGCTCCTGAGCCTGCCGCTACTAGTAATGAATCGACATGCCCATGGTAGCAACCAATGAATTTGATGATGAGCTTTCGACCTGTATACCCTCGTGCTAAACGAATAGCAGACATGGTGGCTTCTGTGCCGGAGCTGACCATGCGTACTTTTTCTACAGAGGGAACGAGCTTAACTATCATTTCTGCCATGTCTACTTCTATGGGCGTTGGGGTGCCATAGCTGAGCCCTCGGTCCACAGCGGCATGAACGGCATTGAGAACCGGAGTAGGAGCGTGACCTAAAATGGCAGGTCCCCATGTACCGATGTAGTCTATGAGCTGGCGACCATCTGCATCTGTAATGTAAGCCCCTTTAGCTGATTGGACGAAAAACGGGTCGCCGTCTACATTCTTAAATGCTCTTACTGGTGAGTTAACGCCCCCAGGGATGACTGCACGGGCACGAGAAAAGAGTTTTGCAGATTGGTTCATGGTCAGAATTAATGGTGTCGTAGATAAAAAAAGGGCAAACCTATAAAAGGATTGCCCTAATTAGAAATCGGTATAATTCCCGAACTATTGAAGATTTAGGCTTCAGTTACCGGGGTTTCAAGAGCTTCAGTTTCCTGAGTCTTGGTTACGAAACGCCACTTTACCTTGTTGCGCTTGCTGGCAGAACGAGCCTTGCGACGACGTTCGTCCATAGGAGTTTCGAATGCCTTACGACGCTTCATTTCGTCGATAATGCCTTCAACGTCTAACTTTGTCTTGAGGCGCTTGAGAGCGCGGTCGATTGGTTCACCTTTTCTTACGATTACTTCACGCATGATTGAGATTCCTTTGCTTTGTTCGGGAACGGGAGAAGATATGTAGCCCTTTCCGAGCGAATGGTCAAGTTTATTATCATTCATAATTGCATTTTTTCTGATTTTTTGTCAAATTTCCCTAAATGGATGGGTAGATTTTGCGATTAGATGTAGGGCTGGCGGTATGAATTCTTGCATTATTGTAGGAGAATCTGTATAAAATAGGGCGTTCCTATGAACCGTTTGCATGCTCTTATTGATAAATTCCCTCAGGTGCGTATTTTATGCGTGGGGGATGTGATGCTGGATAAATTTCTCTACGGAAGCGTTAGCCGAATTTCTCCGGAAGCCCCGGTGCCTATCATGAAGATGGCACGAGAGACTCAGATGCTTGGCGGTGCGGGGAATGTGGTGTCTAATTTATGTGCACTTGGATGCCGGACTTCATTTATCAGCGTTGTGGGCAATGATGAAACCGGGCGTCGCGTGTGTGAATTTTTGAAAGAAACAGGTTGCTCACCTGCTTTAGTGGAGTGTGATGGGTATGAGACAACGGTAAAAATTCGTTTTGTGGCTGGGCGGCATCATTTGTTGCGTGCAGACCAGGAACAGCAGTTGGTCGTGAACGATGAGTTAATGGTTCGATTGTTGGTAGAGATTGATGCTCGTTTAGAGGAGTCAGACATTGTACTGTTGTCTGATTATGGGAAGGGCTTATTTGATGACCGCACGACTCAGGCTATTATTCAGAGATGCCGTGCTGCCGGGAAAACCGTGGTTATTGATCCGAAGGGGGTAGATTATTCCCGGTACAGTGGTGCGACTCTTGTAAAGCCGAATTTGAAAGAATTTCATGAAGCCACGGGGGTGGCATTAACGCCGTCTGAGCCCGGTTGGGAGAAAGAGGCACTACGGGGAGCTCAGTATTTATTTGATACTTATGGGATAGAGAATCTCTTGGTAACACTTAGTGAATATGGGATGATTTTTATTCCATCAGCAAATCCGGAAAATTATGTGTGCATACCTACAGAAGCACGTGAAGTGTTTGATGTTTCCGGGGCGGGGGATACCTCTTTGGCGACTCTAGGGGCTGCCTTGGGGGCTGGGGCTGTGCCACATGATGCTTTGGTCATATCAAATGTGGCTGCCGGAATAGTAGTGGGTAAGTTCGGTACGGCTTGTGTGACCGGAGCAGAACTTCAAGAGGCCTTACACGAAAAGGTGAGAAAGGAATCTTCGTGGTATCGCCGTGATAACATTTTGACTGTGGTCCAAGCAGAAGCCGTGGTGGCTAAGCTAAAGAAAGAGGGCAAGGTCATTGGTTTTACGAACGGATGTTTCGACCTTGTACATTTGGGACATTTGCATTCTTTTATCAAGGCTAGAGAAGAGTGTGATGTGCTTATTGTTGGGTTAAATACAGATGCTTCTATTAAGCGTTTGAAGGGTGATGAACGCCCAATTAATAATGAGGAAATGCGTTCCTTGCTCTTGGCGTCTATGGATTTTATTGATTACGTTGTTTTATTTGATGATGATACGGCTCTGCCATTAATTGAAAAGCTTAGACCGGATGTCATCGCTAAAGAGGGCTACCCCCTTGATAAATGGCCTGAGGGGCGATATGTGATTTCTTATGGGGGGCGTGCTGTTGAGTTGCCTCGTCTGGAGGGGTTTTCGTCCACTAATATCATTAACCGAATGAAGAATTGCTGATGAATACGTTTGTGAAAAATCAGATTTTAGGTATAGCAGAGAATTTCAAAGCGTTGGCAGAGATGTCTGCTGATGTGGTGCAGGTGGCAGAATTGTGTACCCAAGCTCTTAGGGCCGGGCATAAGGTGATGTTTTGTGGGAATGGTGGGTCTGCCGCTGACTCTCAGCATTTGGCCGCAGAGTTGGTTGGTCGATATAAGTTAAATCGCCCTGCGATGAATGCATTGGCATTGACTGTAGATACTTCAATTCTCACTGCTGTAGGGAACGATTATGGGTATGATGTGGTTTTTTCTCGGCAGGTAGAGGGGGTAGGGCGAGCTGGTGATGTGCTTATTGGTTTATCGACCAGCGGTAATAGCAGAAACATTGTCAAGGCGATGCAACTTGCCAAAACCATGGGTATTACTACTGTAGCTCTTACCGGGCAGGGTGGTGGTGAAATGAAGGAAGTGGCAGATTTTTGCATTGCTGTGCCTTCCGGTGCTACTAACAATATTCAAGAAATGCACATTGCTGTGGGGCATCTTATCTGTGAATTGGTAGAAAAAGAAATTCATGGTGCGTAAGGCATTATTTCTAGATAGAGATGGCACGATTAATGTCGATACGGGCTATCTTTATAAAATTGAGGATTTTCGGCTGATTCCCGGTATTGTGGAGCTTTGTCGTGCTGCTGTGGCTAAGGGGTACGAGATTGTTGTGATTACAAACCAGTCAGGCATTGGGCGTGGGATGTATACGGAACAACAGTTTTTAGAGCTTACTGAGTTTATGAAATCTCTTTTCCGCAGTCATGGAGTTGAGATTTTAGATGTGTTTTTTTGCCCGTCAGTAGATGATTCACATGAGGACCGTAAACCTAATCCCGGATTATTCTTAAAAGCTCATGATACATATGGATTTGATATGGCAGTGAGTGCTTCACTTGGGGATAAGGAAAGAGATGTGTTGGCCGGTATTCGTGCCGGTGTCGGGTCTAATTTCCTGTTTTCATCATCTACGGAACCAACACAGGCTACAGCCCGTGTTTCTGATTTGAAAGATTTATTTGAGCTTTTGTAAGGCGAAATATAAAAACCGCACAAATGATTGTGCGGTTAGTAAGAGTTTATAAGTATCCCGAAAAGGTTTTATGCTCTCTTTCTCTTTATGAGTAAAAGTGCTAAGCCTAGCATGCTAAGTGTGGAAGTAGTAGGCTCAGGGATAACTAAACCTAGTGTGCCACTGGAGTAAATCAGGCTGTAATTAGCATAATTCGCCCAGTTGGTGAGGGTAAGAACTTCGGTTAAATCTGTGCCATCGCTTAGGAGTGCATTATCGAGGTAAAGCTCTCCGATGTTGGTGAAGAATGGAATCGTATCGCCTCCTTCAAGGAGATTGAGAGTAATAGGGGTTTGTGAGTTTAGATACAAATCAAAGCCATTCATGTTGACCATGCATTCTAATGAAATAGAAGTTGCTGTTGAGAGGTCGAGGTTGGCATTGACGGAGGCTTCCGGAATGATTGTATTTCTAAGACTGTACAGGCTGGCAACTGATGTCCCCTGAGTGGTGCTAAATGCACCGGTTACATAGATGGTTGAATTCGTGGTGGCTTCGATAGCGGAACCGCTGTGAAGAGAAACGTTGGTTAAGCGAAGTTCATTGACGTTCGTGAGGGTGAGCGATGCACCATTTTCGATGAGTAATGAGCGCTCATTAAAAGCGAGTTCTGAAGTGAGGCTTGCTCCGCTACGGATGTTTAGAGAACTTGCTTCTAAGGTGGCGGTGATGGCTGCATCTGTGCCTTTTAGGAATTGATAACCAGCGGCAGTTACTTCGATATTACGTGCAGAAACAGTCCCTTGAATCGTTACTTGGCGGTTAGCAGCATTTGCATGGTCGCCAAATTCAATGTCTCTGCCGTCAAGGGCATAACCATGATAGTAGCCATGGTGGGCTTCGTCAATGTTGTCGCCATTGATTAAAATATCCCATCCGGTACTACTATCTGCTATATTACTATCAACGACATCTACTTGTGTCTCCCAAGTAGAGGAAGCTCCATTCCATACGGCTGCTTCTTTTGTGTCGCGATACTCGATCAGCATGTTGCGTAAGACTTCCGGAGTGTTGATGTAGGAAATTTTGGCAATATAGTAATTTGTGCCGGTGTTTCCACTATTGTAAAGCTTTGTGCAAGCGCTGTCCCTATAAAGCATGACAACACCATTATTTTCTTTAAGATATACTTCTGATAGGAGTCCCTTTGTTGCTGAAGTAGTATTATTATCAGCAATGATTAAGGAAACAAGATTGCCATTTTCGTCAGTTCTGAAACCTTGGCAGTTGATATAGTGCCCAACATTATTTCCTTTATTCCAAATACCTAAAGTAGGCATTATTCCATCTTGTAATTGGGTATATGTATTGTCAGAGTTTTTCTCAAACCCAAAAGCAGGTAAGAGAGCCTCTTTGATACCGGCAAGAGTATCGGAAAAAGGAGAATAGCCGGAAGAAGTTTCTATACTTGTGTTATTAATGATATTTTCACCATACGTAGAGAGACGTGTAATATGCGTTGGTGTATCGGAAAAGTATGCAGAGAAATAAGAACCCGTCCCTATTGCTTCTCCGGAACTGTCTTCTTTTAAATACCAATCAGATGCATCAGAAAAGAACCCACCATCTCTTTGTGAGCCATTCCAGTTTTCATAAATGTTTTTTGCTATGTTTAGATTTTTGGGGTTACTAATAACTACATTATCTCTATCAGTACCATCAGTTAGTCGTTCTGATACGGTAATCGTATTATTTGAACCATTGGGTAAAGTGCGATTATTATCTTTGTAGAAAACCCCATAAACATCTTGCCAATATTGTAGGGAGTTAGCTCCGGCATGAAGCCAACACATAGCAGAATCAAGGTTTGTAGTTTCGTTTTTCGCCCATGGTTGCCCTTTTGTACTATCGTATAATCGTGAAGATTCGATATTTTGTGTATTTAAATATCCCGATACGTAACGAGTAACGACACCATCAATATTGTAGCTTTGAGCTGCATTGAAATTGATAATATCACCTACAGAAGCGTGTGAAGAGTAAATAGCAGGAAGTAAAAAGAAAAGATATTTACAAGTGTTCATGATGAAACTGTGTCTTTGTTTATTCTGCAAAAATTATAGTCCGAAGCAAGTAAAAAACAGGGTGAGTTACGAGAGAAATAAAAAAAGCCCCTCTACGAGAGAGGGGCTAACGACGTGAAAAGAACGGAGATAAATTAGAGTTTAGGCTGATTGCCGATATCATCCGCATTCTCCGGAGCACGGAGGTTTTTGGGGTTGCTGTCACCATCTTTGCCAAAGCTCCAGAAGTCAAAAGTAGGGTTATTGCCTAGGCCATACTTGGCGTTTGACCCTCTACGAGGGATGCTTTGGTCATAACCGAGGGTATAGCGATAAGGTTGGCCCCATGGGTCAGAGAGGATGTAGAGAGTTTTTTGCTGACCGGCTTTATCTCTTAGTTGAATTTCTCTGACGGTAGGGTTGGCTCCCGGTTGAGAAGCCGGGTTGAGTTCCGTATCGTAAATAGTGGCATTTTTTTCGGGGATGCCTGTATTTTTGAAATCCCCGAAAAGAGCCATGTAAACGACATTGGAGCTATAATCGCCACCATCAGCAACGGCTAAACCGGAGTTTTGAAATGGTTTTTCTGTGCCGTAAGGGTAGCGACCATGGTCGCTGTAGTACTGAGTAAGCCCCATGTTGATACGCTTGGTGATGGAGGTGCAAGCTTCTTCATTCTTACGAGTTTCCATCCAAGTGTAAATGCCGATAGTAAGAGTAGCCAGCACAACGATAATAACCATCACGATAAGGACTTCCATGAGAGAGAAGCCCTTAGCGGTGCGATGACGAAGCACGGGGAAAGATGTTTTCATGCTAATATGAAGTGAATGAGTAAGGTTAATGACTTAACCCATCTTTTCGATAACCTGCAAGAGAGGAAGGAACATAGCGAAAACGATACCACCAACAACTACGGCAAGGAACACAATCATGATTGGTTCGAGCATGGAAGTCATGGCACCAACTGCATTGTCCACTTCATCATCGTAAACATCAGCTACCTTTAGAAGCATGGTGGGAAGCTGACCGGTTTCTTCACCCACATCAACCATGGAAATAACCATTGGAGGGAAGAGTTTGGAAGAAGACATCGGTGTAACGACGGATTCCCCTTCTTTTACAGAGTCATGGATAAGCCCGATGGCATCGCCCACAATCATATTCCCCGCAGTGTCTTTAGTAATGGTTAAAGCTTGGAGGATGGGTACGCCGGAAGTTACCAGAGTACCGAAAGTTCTGGCAAAACGAGCAATGGCACTCTTACTCTGAACATTGCCGATAACCGGCATGGTAAGCAAGATGGAATCAAGCTGACGGCGGCCTTTAGGATTGCGAGCCATGACCGTAAAGATGGCGTATAAGAGACCAATGCCGATGGCAGCATAGCCTGCATTTGGGATGTAGTAAGGAGTAGCCATGAACCAGTCACTGATACCGAATACAAATTCAGAAACAGCCGGAAGTTCATTGCCTTGCTCAGCAAACATTTCTTTAAATTTAGGCACAATAACCATCATGAGGAATACCACGATACCAACGGCAATAAATAGCACGATGGAGGGGTAAACCATGGCGGAAATAACTTTGCTCTTTAGTTTTTGTGCTTTTTCTTGGTATTCTGCCAATCGATTTAGTACGACTTCCAGCACACCACCAAGCTCCCCGGCTTTGACCATGTTTACGAATAAGCGGTCAAACATTTTTGGGTGTTGTGCAAGGGCTTCGGAGAATGTAGCACCGCCTTGCACGGCTTCACCAAGTGCTTCAATCGTTACTCGAAGGGTTGGGTTTGCCTCTTGCTTAGCTAGCACGTTGAGACTCTGAAGGAGCGGTAAACCTGCATCAATAAGTGTAGCCAGCTGACGGGTAAAAATCATGAGTGTTTTTGATTTTACCTTGCCACCGACTTTGCCTTTCTTGGCTTTTGCGGCTTTAGCTTTTTTCTTTTCAGAGGCAGAAATTTGAAGCTTACCCTTGCCGTCCTCTACAATTTGAGTTGGGTAGAGACCATGAGCACGGATTGCTTCCATTGCCTCGGTTTCGGAATTGGCTTCGAGCGAGCCGGTTTTCTGGTCGCCTTTGTGGTCGAGAGCTGTGTAATGGTATTTAGGCATATATGTTAATGATTAAGTTGTTAAGAAAATGAATGATTTGAATCGGCTTAGGTGTATTTGAGCACTTCTTCGATGGTAGTATGACCATCATAGATATTTCTAAGACCATCTTCTCGCAGGGTCGTCATGCCGAGTTCGATGGCTTTTTGTTTAAGCACTACAGAGGGTGCTCTATCTGTAATCATATCGCGAAGTGTGTCGTTGATGTCGAGAAGCTCATAGATACCTTTACGACCTTTATAGCCGGAATTTGAACATTTTTCACATCCGCGACCGGTAAAGAATCGCTTGTCACCGAGTTCGTACGGAGAAATACCCAGTTGAGAAAGAATGCTGGAAGAGGGTTCGTACGGAGTTCGACAATCTGCACAAATGGTACGAACGAGACGCTGGGCTAATACCCCTTCGAGTGAGGCTGCTACAAGGAATGGTTCACAACCCATGTCTACGAGACGAGTAACCGCACCGGCAGAGTCGTTTGTGTGTAGAGTGGAAAGAACCAAGTGGCCTGTAAGTGATGCCTGAATGGCAATCTGTGCCGTGGCCATGTCTCGCATTTCCCCAACCATGATTCTGTCAGGGTCCTGACGAAGGAAAGCACGAAGCACCATGGGAAAGTCAAGGCCGATGGCTTCGTTAATGGGGATTTGGACGATGCCGTCGATGTCGTATTCCACCGGGTCTTCGGCGGTGAGAACCTTTGAATCGATGGTGTTAATTTCACGCAGGGCAGCGTAGAGGGTGGTGGTTTTACCGGCACCCGTTGGACCTGTAACGATGAATATACCATTCGGTTTATGAACAGTATCGAGGATATATTCGTGGATGTGAGTAGGTAGCCCCAGGTTATCGAGATTGAGGTTGACAGATGAGCGGTCAAGCACACGAAGAACCACAGATTCGCCATACTGAGTAGGGAGGGAAGAAACACGCATATCCACAGAGCGGTCGCCCACCTGCTTAACGATTCGGCCGTCTTGGGGAACTCGACGTTCTGCGATGTTCATGTTTGCCATCACTTTTACACGAGAAATAACTGGTACAGCCAAGTGTACGGGCGGTGGTTGCATCTCGTAGAGAGCCCCATCAACTCGATAGCGAATTTTGAATTCTTTTTCAAATGGCTCAAAGTGTATGTCAGATGCTTTTTCTTTAATAGCCTGAGTAATTACCAAGTCTACAAAGCGAATCACAGGTGCAGCCGCAGAGTCTTCTGTTTCATTGCTGACCTGCATGTTGTTCAGCTCTTGCATGAGGTCTTGCATGGCTGCTGATTCACCACCGTAGAGTGAATTGATAAGGTCGGCAATTTGATTATCCGGTGCTACCAGAACATGAACATCTTGACCAAGAGCAAAGCGTAAATCTTCTAATGTCTGCGGATTTAAGGGGTCAATAAGGCACACACTCAAGCCTTCCGGACCATAGCGAACGGGTAAGGCACCATGTAAGCGGACGAGCGTAGCCGGAATCATGTTTTGGATGTTGGGCTCCGGCTGGAAGTTGTCTAATGAGATAAATTCTGTACCGAGGTCACTGGCAATCATGTGCCAGATGTCGTTTTTACTGGCGATGATGCCGAAGTCGATAAGAACATCCGGTAGTTCCTTGCCGGAAGCAGACATTTCTTCCTTGATGTCTTTGGCTAGGCTCTTATCAATCATGCCTCTGCCAATGAAAAGTTCTAACGTGAGGTTTGTATCCATGTTATTATGTTTTGGTTAATTGTTGGCAGATTAGTTAGCGTCGCCCATGGTTACATTGAGCACTTCTTCCGGTGAGGTGAGACCGGCAAGAATCTTACGAACACCATCTTCACGAAGAGTTCTCATGCCTAACTCACGAGCACGTTTGCGGAGCTGTGGTGAGGTGAGATTTTCGTTAATCATACGGCGAACTTCATCATCGATTTCAAAAATTTCAAATAAGCCCATTCGGCCTTTGAAGCCACCGCCACGGCAGAAGTCACACCCACCCGGTGCTTTGATTTGCCCCGGAGTAAGTCGGGAAAGGTCGATATTAAGGGTTTGGGCTTGCTTGGGTGTAAGAGCCCCATCGACTTTACAACGATCGCAAAGTTTACGAACAAGACGCTGTGCCATAATAGCTCGTACAGCAGAGGCAATAAGGAAACGTTTAATGCCAATATCTGCAAGACGGGCTACGGCACTAGGAGCATCGTTTGTGTGGAGGGTGGAGAATACCAAGTGACCTGTGAGAGACGCATTGATAGCGATACTAGCTGTTTCTAAGTCTCGAATTTCCCCAATCATGATGATGTTTGGGGCTTGACGAAGCATGGCTCTCAAGGCAGCAGCAAAAGTCATACCAATGTCTGCTTTAACCATCACTTGGTTGATGCCGGAAAGTTCGTATTCCACCGGATCTTCAACGGTGATAATCTTTTTGTCCGGGCGGTTGATGTGGTTTAGACAGGCGTAAAGTGTGGTCGTTTTACCGGAGCCGGTAGGACCTGTCACCAGAATAATACCATCAGGGAGGGTAATGAGCCGGTCAAATACTGCTTCATCGTCAGAGAAAAAGCCCAATTGAGGCAGACCAAGAACGAGTGCTGATTTATCCAGAATACGCATAACGATACTTTCGCCATGGTTGCTGGGAACGGAAGAAACACGGAGGTCTACTTGTTTGTCTCCCATGGTAAGCTGAATGCGACCGTCTTGAGGAAGTCGTTTTTCTGCAATACTCATGGTTGTACTCATCACTTTTAGTCGAGCGATGATGGGGCTAAGTAGTTTTTTGGGATGAGTGGCGACCTCAACAAGTTTGCCGTCAACGCGGTTGCGTACTCGTAGTCTGTCTTCCATCGGTTCAATATGAATGTCGGATGCTCGCATTTTGAAGGCATCGACAAGCATTTGTTGAACAAGACGAATGATGGGAGCATCACCATCTTCTTCAATGGAATTCTGTGAGCTATCCGGTATTTCGATTTCGTTGTAAAAGGCATTAAGGCGTTGCTCCACAGCACTGCGAGTTGCAACGCTAAACATGACATCTCGCCCCATAAGCTGTGGCAGACTGTCTAGAGTTTCCAGATTTAGTGGGTCGTCAATGGCCACGTTGATAGAAAACCCATCATCCTCAAAGGGAATGGCTCTGAATCGGCGTGCTAGCTCAGGTGATATGAGTTCTCTGACCTCTTGAGGTATGTTCATAGCACCTAAATCAATTACCGGAAGTAATGAATTAGAGGCTGCTACTTGAGCAATAATATCTTCGGTAAGATAGTTTTGCTGAATGAGAAAATCAATTAAATCCTGCGTTGGTGATTTCTGACTCTTAGCATATTGCAAAATCTCATCATTGAGATAGCCTGCTTGAGAGAGAAGCTCTGTGAGGTATGTTTCGTTAGAATACACGACAGTCTCTAGGTCTGATGTTCTGGAATAGAGCCGGCGAGAGCCAGCATGATACTCCCCTATTTCTTACATTATCTGAGCGTAAAGTCAACTAAGCTTATTGCGATGAATCAATTTTTTTAGGCATTTTAGACATTAATTCGTGCATTGACGCTTCTAATTCCGCCAGTGAGGAGGTTTTTACAAGTTTTGAACGCATATCTTTTGCTCCGGGGAAGCCTTTTGTATATGCTAAAATTCTCGACCGCATGTGTCGCATGGTATGAAGCTCGTCTCCATAATGACCGGAATCGAGTGCCATTTTTGCGTGGCGTAAGAGGAGATTAATTTTTGATTCCGGACTGCGTTTGGGGGGAAGCGTGTGGTGCGTGAGATAGTAGCGGGTATCGGCAAAAATCCATGGATTTCCCATAGCGGCTCTACCAATCATGATACCGCTGACGGCTGTGTTTTCTTTGACGGATGCTGCATCTTGGGGAGTGCATATATCGCCATTGCCGATGATGGGGATTTTTGCTGTGGTTGCACATTCGTTGATGATTTCCCAGTTAGCAGTGCCACCATATTGTTGCGAGCGGGTGCGTCCATGAATAGTTATCATGGAAATTCCTTCCTCTTCGAGTAAGCGACAGGTCTCATGGGCACAGATATGTTGAGCATCCCATCCGATACGCATTTTTGCAGTCACAGGGATTTTATCGCCTACGGCTTTAACGACGCCGCGTGCTACAGAGGCTAGTAGCGGTAGGTCTTTGAGTAGCGAGGAGCCTCCATTCCTGCCTACAACTTTTGGCACAGGACAGCCAAAATTAATATCGATGAAATCAGGGCGGTCATGGTCAAGTATGATTTGAGCCGCTTTACCCATATTTTCTCCGTTTGAGCCAAAAAGCTGGATGCCTATGGGGCGATGTTCCTCGCAGAGTTTTGTGTATCGCTTGTTTCGCTCCCATGCTTGTAATATCCCCTCAGCGGATACAAATTCTGTTACCATGACGTCGGCTCCAAGTTCTTTGCAAATAGTGCGAAATATTGGGTCTGTTACACCGGCCATCGGTGCTAAAAATAACGGGAATTCTACCTTGATAAAAGGTAGAGTGGAAAATTTTGCGGAGGGGGTGGCTAGTCTCGTCATGTGATTATGCTCTCACACTAGCAAAATCCTACCGCGAAATCCAGCCGCTTCTGGGTTCTTCCCATAGCTTTGTGCATTTGTGAAATATAATCGGAAATAAAAAACCGTTACCAACAAGGTAACGGTTTTAGAAAATTGGCATCGTGTACGGGACTCGAACCCGTGTTGCCCGCGTGAAAGGCGGGAGTCCTAGACCGCTAGACGAACACGACATCTAAGCTTGCACTAAGTGCTGAAGATTTTTTATCTTAGTGGTAACAAAATGTCAAGCAAAAGTTTTAAGAAAATTTAGTTTTTTTGATTTTCTTCGTTTGTTTTTTCGAATTCACAAGCATCTAATCTATTCTGCCATAGATAATATCTAGTTTGTTGGATGAGGACTCCAGAGAGAGCCAGAAGAGATATGAGATTAGGTATAGCCATGAGAGCATTAGTGCAATCGGCAAAAAGCCACACCAAATCGAGTTGAGAAACGCAACCGATGTAAACAGTAATAATCCACAAAACACGATAAGGGATGATGAATTTTACACCGCCTAAGTATTCGAGAGCTTTTTCCCCGAAATATGACCACCCCAGAATGGTAGAAACAGTAAAGGTGACTAGGCTAAGAGTAAGAATAGGGGCTCCGACTAGGGGGATTTTGCTGAAAGCTAACGAGGTTAGTTTAGCACCGTCTGAGCAAGAGATGTCAGGATAGGCTAGAATACTGGTAGTAAGAACGATGCCGGTAAGGGCACAAATAATAACAGTATCCCAAAATGGTCCACTGGAAGAAATAAGAGCCTGGCGTACAGGATTACGATTCTGAGCTGCTGCCGAAGCAATAGCGGCAGAGCCTAAGCCGGCTTCATTAGAAAATAAGCCTCGAGCAACACCTGTTCGGATAGCTGTAAGTATAGCCGCCCCCACGATGCCGCCAGTTGCCGCTTCACCGGTAAAAGCACATTCAAGGATGCATTGAATAGCCGGGATGATATAATCGCATTGAACGTAAAGAATCCACAGACACCCTATAATGTAACAAGCAGCCATAAAGGGAACAAAAATGGCACATACTTTAGCGATGCTTTTGATACCACCTAGTATGACTAGAGCTGTGAGAATTGTAAGTGTTATGGCGGTATAAGTATTAGAAATATCGAAGGAATGTTGGAGTTGTACAGCGGCTGCATTTGCTTGGGTAAGGTTACCGATACCAAAGGCGGCAATCGCTGTAAATATAGCAAATAGAATGGCTAACCACTTGCACTTCATGCCGTGTTCTAGTACATACATAGGACCACCGGAAATGAGTCCTTGTTTATTTTTAACGCGGTATTTGATAGAGAGCAATCCTTCTGAATAACGAGTAGCCATACCTAGAACCCCTGTAAGCCAGCACCAGAATATGGCACCTGGACCTCCAAGTGCGAGGGCTACGCCTACGCCTATGATATTGCCGGCACCAATGTTGGCGGCTAAAGCAATCATCAATGAACTAAAGGGGGAAATATCTCCATCTTTTGCGTGGTCTTTGACAAAATATAGTTTGATGGCTTTGATGATGAATCTTTGCGGGAATCTAAGAATGCAGGTGAGATATAGGTGCGTTCCTAAAAGTAAGATAATCAATGGCCAGCCCCAGAGATAGCCGCTAAGTTCAGATAGGAAACTTTGCAGATGGTGGCTAAGTTCAGAAAATTTTTGACAAACGACCTCAAACATGGTGAGCCGCATTCTAGAAAAAATTTTTGAAGAGACAAGTCTACACCATATTCTATTATAGCATACGCAGAAGCCCTTGGTAAAAGGAGAGGGGCAAATCCACGAACTCTTCATCTCCCTCCTCAATCATGGATTTGCCCCATATTCCCGGCTTTGTTCCGGGAAAATTTGCTGTAATAAAATTTGGTAGTGGAAAGGGAATTTTTGTTTATGATTTGTTGACCGAAGCAGGCTTTTCCCAGCCGAATGGTTCAAATTCCTCATTTTCAGGGAGCGGTCTCTTCCATGAAGGATTAGCAAATAACTGAATCACAAATGGAATACCTGCAAAAAGGAA
Source organism: Akkermansia sp. (assembly GCA_030525455.1). Lineage (GTDB taxonomy): Bacteria > Verrucomicrobiota > Verrucomicrobiia > Verrucomicrobiales > Akkermansiaceae > Akkermansia. Next base: position 79,020 of record JAUNER010000007.1, read on the forward strand.
GGTCCCTCCAATCAGTAAGAGAACATAACTTGTTTTACTGCCAATGTCGATTTGCCCCGGTGGGATGAAACTAACAATAAATGCAAGAAGGGAAGCTAAGAACCCCAATCCACCGATGAGCCACATACCGAAGTATTTGCCACCGGGGATGCGGAATCCACGAGGTGTGTTTGGTTCACGATAACGTAAGTAAATAGCGGCTGCAAACATCATCATATACATGATGAGATAAAGGATAATGGTCAACTGAGAAATGATTTGATATGCGGCTTGAACAGATGGCATGATGACAAACATGATGGATAATAAGGTGACAATGATGCCTTGAATGATAAGTATGCCAATTTGTACCTTGTTTTTATTCCGAGCCTGCATTATAGGTGGTAAAAGCCCTGTAACACCTACTTGATATAAACCTTTCGATGGACCGCCCACCCAGGCAGTTACTTGGGCTAAAACACCTAGAGCAAGAGCAAAGGCTAATAACCAATTAAGCCAGCCTAACCCAAAAAAGTTCATGTATGTATCGTAGGTAACGAGTAGACTTTGAACAAGGTTCACTTGAGATTTTGGGATAATGAGAGAAATAGCCAGTGTGCCTAGTACAAAAATGCCAACTGTCATAATGGCAGATATGAAGATAGCCAGAGGGTAATCTTTTGAGGGATTCTTTACGTCCTTGACGTGAACAGCAGACATTTCCATCCCGGCATAAAATAGGAAGATGCTGGCCGCAAGTACAATGTTATTGAAATTGCTTAAATCGGGGAAAAAACTATTCGGATTTGTATTTAAAAGAACCGGATTCCCCAAAGCATAGTAAATAAGTCCTAAAAGAATAAGAAGGGCGGCCGGAATGACTGTGCCAATGATAGTTCCCCATTTAGTGACTGTAGCAGAAGTTTGCATTCCTCGTAAATTAAGTAATGTCGCTCCCCAGTAAACACATAAAACGATTAATAAAATGTACCATTTGTTTGACGCTAGTGCTTGGTCCCACGCTTGGTCAGGCCCCATAAAAGCAATAGATACAGCCGCAAATGTAAGAACTGTCGGGAACCAAATAGTGCTTTCTATCCATTGTAACCAAATGGCCAGAAAGCCCCATTTTTTGCCAAAAGCTTCCCCAACCCAGCGATAGACCCCACCTTTTTGAGGCCAGCCGGTAGTTAGCTCTGCGGCGACTAGTGAAACGGGGATTAAAAAGAACAAGGCCGCAAAGATATAATAAAAGGCAGAGCTAAGACCATAGGTGCTTTCTGCTGACATGCCACGTAAACTGACGATGGCAGAAACATTAATCATGGCGAGTGTAAAAACTCCCATGCGAGCCGCTGTAGAGGGGAGGGCAGAGCGTTGCCCAGAGTGAGATGTAGTTTTCATGGTTTCCTATTAAGGGTGAAGGTAACAAGCGAGGGTGCTTGTATTTCTTCAGACCTTAATAGGAATTTCTTCGTTGAAATAATGACGAAGGTGTGGCCATTACTTAATCGTCTAAAGGAAGTAAATCTCTAGTATCTGCCGCACTTTGTGGTCTGCGGCGAATTTCATTGAGTTTAGCTTCTAGTTTTTTGCAAATATCGGGATGTTTTTTTGCTACGTTATGTAATTCTTTCGGGTCGTCTTTTAGATTAAAAAGACTTCCACCTTTAGGGGATTTAGTTATTTTTACCTGGAATGACCCACCATTGATACCATCGCGAATCACGACTCCTTCAGGGATGTATTTCCATTTACCATGGCGAATGGCTAAAGATTTACCGGTACTGTTGATGACATGATACTCTCTGCCGTGTTGGCTTTTTCCAAGGATGGCCGGGAGGACATTTTGAGAGTCTTTAAATGAATTGCTAACACCAGGGGAAAGTAGTTGCTCTAGTGAAGCTGCCAAATCCATTTGGTTAATGAGGGCGGTACTTGATTGACCCGGTTTAATGACAGCGGGCCAACGAACAATAAATGGAATGCGAGTGCCCCCTTCTAGGATACTGTATTTTCCTGCTCTGAATGGACCGGCCGGTTTGTGAGAGGCATTGTCTCTCACAGCAAAGTCTTGATAGCCATCATCAAGAACAGGCCCGTTATCACTTGATAGAATGAGCAAGGTGTCTTTTGTTAATCCATGTTTATCTAGGGCTTTGGTGATACGACGAACGCAGTCATCAAATTGAACAGTAACATCCCCACGAATGCCACATTTGCTGGCACCTACAAACCTTTGATGTGGTGTGCGAGGTACATGAATATCGTGAGCCGCAAACATAAGGAAAAATGGTTCTTTAGCGGATGCACTTTTATCAATGTATTCGATGGCTTTTTTGGTGATGACATCAGCATTATCTTCATCTACCCAAAGGGCAGATTTGCCACCTTTCATAAATCCAATGCGCCCGATTCCATTAATGACAGCTTGGTTGTGCCCATGGCTCCACATCATCTTTAGTAAATCTTTATTATCTTTGCCATTGGGAAGCCCGGGGAAGTTTTTTTGATATGAGATCTCAATAGGGTCATTAGGGTCTAAATTGAGCACATTGCCATTTTCTAGTAAAACGCATGGCACTCTGTCGCCTGTTGCCGCGAAGATAAAGCTTTCATCAAACCCGATTTGATTAGGGCATGGGGAAATAGTCTTGTTCCAATTGATTTTTTCACCCTGACGACCAAGGCCTAGGTGCCATTTGCCAATCATATAGGTTTTGTAGCCATGTGATTGAAGCATTTTCGGGAGAGTTGTTCGATTGGTGTCAATAATGAGTGCCGCGTCTCCCGGAAGAATTCCTGTGCCTTTTTGACGCCATGGATATTCACCTGTCATGAGAGCATATCGAGATGGTGTACAAACAGATGTAGTAGAATAGGCGTTTGTGAAACTCAGCCCTTGTTTGGCAAGTTTGTTGATGGAGGGTGTTGGAATTCCTTTGGCTCCATAGCAACCAACGTCTCCGTAACCTAAGTCATCTGCATAAATGAGTACAATGGCTTTGGGCTTTGGTAAATTAGCTTTTTCTTTAGCAAAGCTTAAAAATGCAATGTTGGTGAATAGCATTAATAACGATATGACGGATGTAAGCTGCATAGTAAAAGATAGAATAGGTTATGAAATTGCGGTGGGTTCTGGTAGATTCTCTTCGTCTTTAGTAGGAAGAGTTTCGGATTTTTTCCAGATGTAGCGTTTGTAAAGAACTTTAATGGCGGCTGTGAGTGGAACAGCGAGCAGGGCTCCGGTTAACCCTCCTAATATGAGTGTCCAGATAAGTACAGAAAACATAACGGTAAGCGGATGTAAGCCTACGGAATCACCAACGATTTTTGGTTGAATAATCCATCCATCAAATTGATTACAAGCAAGGAAGATGCCTGATACTATGAGAACGTGTTGGAAGTCCCCCCAAGTAAACCAGGCAAGAAGAACGGCCGGAACAAAAGCACTAATGATGCCAAGGTAAGGAACAATACCCAACACGCAAATGGCCGCACCAATGGTAATGGCATAGGGAAGTCCAAGTATTTTTAGACAAATGGCAATCATGATACCCTCGATGATGCTTACCAACATTTGCCCGCGGAAGAAAGAAATAAGGTAGCCGTTAATTTCTTCCATCGTTTCCACTACGTCTCCGCGGAATTTTGAGGCTTTCAAAGGTAAGATACTGGACCATTTTTCTTTGATTTTATCTGCCTCCAGTAAGAAATAGAATAAGAAAATAGGAGTAATTAATGCACTAATGGAAATTCCTATGGAACTGTAAATAGCTCGTCCACCAGAAGTCATCCAAGATAAGATACGCTCCATATAAAAGCCAGAATTAATGGTCATGTATGCACCTAGTTGTTCACGAGGCGTGGTAGCCTCGCGTAGTTGTTTTTGTTCTTCTGGTGTATAATTGGCAGTATTTATTTCACGCAGACTTGTTTTGTAGATATTATCAATCGTGCGTGCAATAAATGGAATTTCTATAGTAGAGTTTACCAGCTCAGATGTTTGATTCCAGAGTTGAGTGCGATTATCTATCAATTCATCCGTTTGTTTGATAAGGGGAGGAAGAATAGTAAAACCAAAAGCAATGACTGCTCCAACGGTAGTTAACATTACTGTGATAACTGCCCAGGTGTGAGAAAATTTGTGTTTGACTAACCATGAAACGAATGGCTCAAGTAAGTATGCCAGAACTCCTGCAACAAGGATGGGTAAAAGTACCGGCTCCAGATAAGCCAAGATTTGTGTAATGCCATAAATGGAGAAAATGCCAATAGCGATGAGGGTTAAAATGGCAATTCCGGTTAGGGCATTCCAGCAGGTTTTTTTCTGAAAAACGGAAGGGTATTTAGATGTTTCGGTGGGGGTGTTCATGATGCGTGAATTTGTAGAAAGGATTAGATAAATTAATTGGGTTGAGATTCTAGTGAATTTAGTTGTTTTAGATGTTTTTCAAATTCTTCTTCGGTGATTGCTTCCGGGGTGGGGTAGTATTCTCCTGCCGGTGGTGCATCTGGAACTTCCCAATGAATGTGATGTTGTTTCCCATTGCGAAGAATGATAATATGGGCTTTCGCTCCGTGCTGTGTGGTAATGTAGTCTATGAGATCCTGATATGGTTTTTTTCGACCATTGATAGAGACGAGCGTGTCTCCGGTACGCAGACCATTATCCCAAGCAGGTGACCATTTTGCAACGTAAGCTTTCATAGGACCAGAACCATCGCTATTGGGGATGAATGTACCCCCCATGATATTAAGCATTTGAGGTGGTGGAGTAGCGTAAGTTTTTGAACTGAAGTAGAGGGTATTACCTGGACCATCAATCCAAAATTCGCGGTCGGCAAGAGCTCCAATACCTAGAATAATATCTATGTCTTCGGGAATGCCGATAACGTTTGGGTTTGCAAAACTCTCACAGAGTAAAACATTTTTTAGTTTCAGAGATCCGAGCTCGAATGAATGGACGTGCATACATTCGTGTGCATAATATCCCCCAGCGGCAGGGCTATAGCCGGAATAAACGCTCACAAAGGCATCCGGATAAGCTAATTTGATGGCATTCCAGCGTTTCTTTGAAATGTAAACAGCATGGGGGGCTCCGGTGTCTAAAATGATACGACGCTTTAGTGAGTCGTTTAGTTGCGGATAATCAGAGTTTGGAACGAGTTTGATGGCATTCCACTTTTTTATGTGTTTTGGAAGCTTGTTAAAAAATCTGTGTTTTGCTTGAGGGAAATTGATATTCCAGACGTATTTTCGGATGCTTTTCCAGCCGATAAGACCATCGTATGGGGCTTGTTCTACCATGACGACGTCTTGTTTGTTTTCAATAGGGGGAGCACCTTGTTTGAGAGAAATGGGGATGTAGGCATGACGCATCATTCCTTTACCACGGATTCGGTAGTTAAGGGATTCTACTGCCGGGGAAAACATTAGAGATGATTGAACAGCCCCTGTATCTACCCCCATCATGAGTTGAGTATCATCGTTCCATGCAATAGCAATAGGAGTGCCCTCGAGAGGTGTGGTGGCCTCAATGGGGGGGCTGGTGCTGTCCAGAACAGGTTTTTGGGAGGTACAGCCGATTAGGAGCATGGTGCAACTAATAGCTACTATGAAATTCGGACGAAACATGGAAATGCTAACCTTTTAACAGATAAATCAGGGAATGACAAGCATTCTATTGAATTTAGCCTGCTGATTTTGCCTTGCGATTTAATTTGTTTATCAAGGCATGAAGTTCAGGGCTACGAAGCATATAGGCTAGTCCCAGATAGGAGATGCCCCCAAAGGCACAAGCCGCTATTAATGCAGAACCGCGGTAGAAGATGTTCCAAGTGAGGAAATCCGTGAATAGATAGGATTTAGCTACCCAGCAAATAAGAGCTAGTGGGATTGCTGCCAGACAGATTTTTAGTAGTCCGGGAATGAGATTCTTTTCGTCCATGTTTCCGAGTTTTTTTCGGAGATAGCCAAAGTAGAATAGGAAGTTAAAGGTCGTGACAATGGATGTCGTCAATGCCAACCATGAGGCATCTGCGTGTAGGTAATAGACGAAGTAATAGTTTAAGCCAATACTAATGCAGAGTGAAATGGAGGCAACAATGAGAGGAACCCAGCGTTTTTCTAAAGCTAAAAATAGGGGTTGCACTACTTTTGAGCCAGCATACCCAAGTAACCCGATAGAATAGGCAGAAAGAACTGACCCTGTATAGTAAACGGCATCTGAATCAAAGGCACCCCATTGGTAAACGGTGGAAATGACTTCTGTCCCTAGTATCGCAAGTATGACAAATGCAGGAATTGCAAAAAATGCTACTAAACGGAGTGCTTCTGCTATATGAGAGGGTACTTTTTGTTTTTCTGCCGGATTGACCATCATCCGAGAAATTGCCGGTAAAACAACCATTCCCGTGGCTACTCCAAACAGCCCGACCGGTAATTGCCAAATGCGAAATGCCGTTGTGAGGGCTGTGACTGAGCCTTCTTGTAGGTCAATGGCAAAGCCTGTATTGATAAAAACGGTAAATTGGGTAATCCCAGAGGCCATAATGGCCGGGAGTGTAAGTCCCCAGATTTTTCTTATTTTTTCATCTTTCCAATGGAAGTTCGGAGAAAATCGAAAGCCTTTTTGTCGTAGTTTAGGAATTTGAACAAATAGTTGGGCTACGCCACCAAGGGTAACACCAATGGCAAAACCATAAAGTGCATCAGGTCCAAAATTGGGGTCCATCCAGTATCCTATGAGGAGCCCCATAAGAACTGAGGTAACATTAAATGCGGCAGAGGCAAGCATAGGTAAGCCAAAAACCCCAAATGTATTTAGGGCTCCCATGCTTAGAGCGGCTAGAGAAGCCAACCCGATAAACGGCCACATATAGCGACTTAGTTCTGTTGCCAGTTGTTGGTTTGCAGGTGAAGAATTTTGACCATAAAGGAGGTCCATAAGCGGTCCCGCAAAGCAAATCCCTAAGGTGATGATGACGGTCATCAGCGTGCTAAGCTGAGTCATCAGTCGGTTGGTGAGTACCCAGGTGGCACTGTCTCCATCTGTCTCTTTTGTTTTACTAGCTACGCTGGTGTAGGATTGAGATAATGCCCCCTCAGCGAATAAATCGCGGAGGAGGTTGGGAACGCGAAATGCGGTATAAAATGCGTCTAATGCTCCCGTAGCTCCGAAAAGTGAGAGAAAAACAATTTCTCTGACCATGCCGGTCATGCGACATGCAAAGATGGCAGCGGAAGTTATTAAACTATTTTTTAGTAAAGACATTGCTCTTATCTAAAGAGTTGTCTGCAATAGGGTTCAATACTCTTCATTGCCGGATTTGCAGAAACAGCCGCATCTCTATCTTCCTTTGATTCAAAGAGGTAGAGAGCATATCCACCGTGCCCACCACCTAGGTATTTCTTCCCGATAGATTTTGGTACATCTGGTAATGCCTTCATCCCTTCATCGAGTTGTACACTGTAGTAGAGAGCGACGCCTGCGGCAAGTGTATTGATGTTTCTTTCCAGAACCCCTGTGCGGGCAATGAGAGATGATTGGGCAATGCGTACATAATCACGGTCTTCGTCTGCCATTTTCGGGGTGTTGTGTTCACTCCCTGTGTAGAGAATAGCCATGCGTCCCTCTAAAAAGTCGCCTGTGCCTTTGACGTCTAGAACGGGAGTCGCCCCGGAACGCCATACACAGAGACCTGTTTCTGCAATGACTGCCGGGTCTTGCCAGCCTACTCCAAGGTCGAGCTCTGATTGTATCGGGTCGCGACCCTCAAGCATTGCCCATGCCCCGCTACCGCCTAAACCGGCTCGTTTTTCGTACGGCCAGTCACAGAGTGAAACCATCGGAGTAATGGCACAGTTGACAACGTATGCCCCCTCGCGTGCGTGACGCGGTACGTCTAACCAACCACCTGCAAAGTCTACTCGAAGAGGAACTGCTGAAGGTGCCTTAATGCGGTTGACAAGCATTGTGGTAGACACCGGTTCAAATCGTGGCGGCGTTTTCGGAAGCACAACGTATTGGGCCCCAATGCGAGCACAAAGTTCTCGTTTGATGTCGCCATAGAGGTCGTCTTCTGTAACTGCCAGAATGTCCGGCTTTTCTTCTAAAAATTCTTTTTCAAAGTCTAATCCTTTTTTCATTCCTGTGCCGAGGATGACTTTGTCTACGACACGAAGTGATTCCAGAAGTACTTTTTTGTGTTCGTCCGGGATTGATGGCTTTCTTTGTTTATGATGCCATAGTACCGGTTCTGATGCAAATGAGACAATGAGATAGTCGCCTAATGCTTTGGCTTCTTCAAAAAATTGAATATGCCCCGCATGGATGATGTCGTAGCAACCGGATACAAAAATTTTCTTCATACGAACTGTGTTTGTGCCTTACTCTCCTTAGTATGCACAATATGCTTTGCTTGGCAAGTGTCATTTGTTTTATTTTTGGGTGTAAAAATTGTTTGTTTTAATAAAAACGGGGCGTGTGGAAAAATTTATTTGACGAAAAAAGAGGAGTTGGTAAGCTGAGTCAATGTGTAAGTATTTCCGTATTTTTTTGATGCTAGCATTATCGACTGTGTCTTTTCAATGTGCTCATACCGGGTCCTTATTTAGTGAAGATTATGAGCCTTCTAAATCGTCAGGACAATTCAAATATATAAGGGGAAAATCTGCTGAGACAAATATGATTCAAGCATGGTTTAAAGCTGTTGATTTGTATAATTTTCATGCAGTAAATATCTTTTCGTTTAAGTCACCCACAGAAAAAGCTGATATATTAAATCAAGCTTCTAGAGAGTTTAGAAAATATATGGCGTTAAATAAAGCTTCGGTAAATTGGGGAGAAGTTGCTTACCAATTAGAGTATGGAGTACACGCTAAGGAATTTAGCTCAATATGTTGGATGGTGAAAGATACAAATACGAGGTTGAAGGAAAATAATTGTGATAATAGCACAGAGTTGTTTAATGCGGTTAATACTTTTAATGTAAGCGTTTATTATCCGTTCTTAAATGCTGCTATTAATCGGTAAAGAGTTGAGAATCTCTTATGTTCAATAGAATCCCATGAAGGGAGAATAAAAAAAACGGTGTAGATTTTTCTACACCGTTTTTGGTATGGAGCACCTATGGGACTTTAAAATTATCCAATAGCACAGAGATAGCGGTTTTCTACATCATCCCAGTTGATGAGTTTGCAGAAATCTTCTATGTAGTTCGCTCTCATGTTCTGGTGTTTAAGGTAGTATGCGTGTTCCCATACGTCGCATACAAGTAGAGGAATGATGCCGGGGACTTCAACATTTTGGTGTTTTTCTGCCCCACAGATAATAAGGGTTTTGCTAAGAGGGTCTAAACCAAGAATCCCCCAACCGGAACCTTCGACTCCCAAAGATGCCGCCTTGAATGTTTTAAGCATGGCTTCAAGGGAACCAAACTTTTGATTGATAGCTTCAGCAAGTGCTCCTTCCGGGGCCGGCTTGGGCGTAGGGGTCATGTTTGTCCAAAAAATGCTATGGAGGACGTGACCGGATAAGTTGAATGATAAAGCTCGAACCCAATTGGTGGTAGCTGAGGCATCTAATTTGCCGTCTGCTATTTCGCGTAGCTTCTCTGCCGCAGCGTTGGCTCCTGCTACGTAGCCGGCATGGTGCTTGTCGTGGTGTAAGCGGACGCTTGCTTCATCCATAAATGGTTCGAGTGCATCGTAGGCATAGGGTAGAGGTGGAAGTACATACTTCCCGTTTTCGTAGCCGATTGTACTGTCTATTTGTATGTTGGTCATATCGTTTATGCGGTTTGTAGGTTCTTTCGCCTCTGATTTGAGCCAGCTCCCTATGATACTTATACCTATGATACCAAGTATTTGGCGTCTGGTGTATCGCTGAGAAATCGGGCTCATTACTTCGTTTGACAGAGATGTTATAGAATTGTTCAAATAAAATGTCAAGAAAAAATTAGAATTATTCTAAAATTTTATCTTAATCTAAAAAATCGGCCACCATGATGATGGTGGCCGACGAAGAAGACAAAAGCTAGAGGGAAGAATTACTTTTTAGGAGTAATATTACGCATATTGCCGTTTTTAGCTTGGCGTTGTTGTTCTTCCATCATGGCACGTTGTTGTTCAGCAAGGCGTTGGAAAAAGCCCGGTTTTTTCTTTTTGGCTTCCTTGAGTGTAGGTAAAGGAACGCGACGCAAGAGGGCAGACTGACCGATAGAAATGATATTCTGGACGGTCCAGTAAAGAGCCAAAGCTGAAGCGAAGTTGTAACAGAAGGCGAAGAAAATCAGAGGCATGAAATACATAATCATGCGTTGATTTTTGTCACCTGTTTGAGGAGTTAGAACCATTTGTAGAACCATCGTAGCGGCCATAACGAGAGGCAACACATTGATAGGAAGACCAAAGATATGACCAACGGTATCCGGTAGAGAAAGGTCTGTAATCCAAAGGCAGAATGGCTCGCCGCGGAGTTCAGCACAGGATTGAAGAACCCAGTAGAATGCGAAGAAGATAGGCATTTGAATCAGCATAGGTAAACAACCACCTACGGGATTGATGCCATATTTTTGGTAGAGCTTCATCATTTCCATATTGACCTTCTGAGGGTCATCCGGATATTTTTCGCGAAGCTTAGCAAGCTCTGGTTGAATCAGAGACATACGCTTCATGGAGAGGTAAGATTTTTTATGAAGCGGCCAAATGACGAGACGCACAACAATCGTCATGCAAACAATAGCGATACCCCAGTTACTAAACCAACCATGGAAGAGGTGAAGTAACCAGTTCATAGGAACGCTGAGTATAGTTAGCCACCCATAGTCCATTACATCGCTAATGTTTGAGTATGTAGAATTAAGGTCGCGGAGATAAGGGTTTACCTTCGGGCCTGTATAGATGTCGTATGTGAGAGTCTGCCCCGGCATCTGAGGTAGAATTACTTGATTAGGAGCCCCCATGGCAAGAGAAACGCCAGGAACTACTGCATTATCCTCGTTGGGAAGAGAAAATTCTTGACGAGTAGCGTAAATGGTAGAGCCGAGAGAATTATTTTGGGGCAAAAGGATTGTGGTGTAGTACTGGCTCATGACCCCGGCATAGCTGAGGTTGTTCAGTGGTCCTTCTAGGATGCGAGCTTTGGCCTTAGAAAAGATGCCGTCGGTGAAATAGTCCGGAGATTCTTTTTCAAGGCTACCATCTGTTTGGTAGAATAAGTAGGTATAGTAGCCGTCTTGCTCGTTGGTAGAGATAGGATAAGCACTGCCGGCGAATATACCCAGATTTGACAAATCTAACGGATTGGCAGACTTGTTGACAAAAGAGATAGCCAGACGGATGATATACTTACTACCATCAAGTACTTGTCCACTTTCATTGTTGATGGGGTGAAGAGTATATTTTTTCTGAATGAATAAACCACGGGATTTATCAAAACCACCCAGAGTTATAGAGTTTTGTGTTTTTTCTGTAACTGTGTAAATAGTGGAATCATAGGAGGGGTCTTGGGTCATGCTCATGTTAAATGCAAGCTGACCAATGCCGTGTTGTTGAGATTCGTTGATAACAACGTTGGCATCTTTTGCATTTTGGGTGTCCAATACGTCATTGTGTAATGTAACGGACTTAATAGCACCACCAATGCGACTAAAAGTATAGGTGAGGAAGGGTTCTTCCTTACCATCGACAGTTTGTGTTTCAACAAGAGTGATGGGAGAATCTTTGTCTGCCTGAATAGCTGTGGCGTAATCGCCGCTAGGGGCAACATTTGTCGATACCGGTGATTGTATAGCGGTTTGCTGAGGAGCTGCGTTTGAAACAGCGGAATTCGCTGTCGAACTAAGTGTAGGCGGAGTGGTCGGTTTTGGGTCTTCTGAATAGTAAATGTTTAGCCCTAATAGAGCGACACAAATACTGATGATTATCCATGCAGTGCGGTCCATAATAATATGTCTTTTGTTTGAAGATTTGCTTTGTGAGTACCTAAATGTTGTTTGTTTTTATAGGTGTTTAGTCTTTTTACGTGGAGGAGGAACAGGGTCATCGCCATACCCTCCCCATGGATTGCAGCGTAAAATTCGATAGATTCCTAGCCAAAATCCACGCCAGGCTCCATGTATTTTTACTGCTTCGATGAAGTAGTTGGAGCAACTCGGGTGAAACCTGCATCCACTCATTGGTCCACACAGTGCGTGAAGTGCCGCACTGATGAAGCGTTGGTAAAAGCGAACCAAATAAATAAGGACGCTTTTCATTTAGATTGAGATTTGGATGTGATTGAAAGCTGATAGCGAAGCTTTCGTGCAGACTTAACCCAGTCTTTTTCCAGTTCTGTAAAAGTTGCTTCAGTAGCTCGCCAGCGAAGAACGCATACTAAGTGAACACCTTTTTGGAATTGGTCACCATTGGCACGGATAATTTCCCTTACTCGACGACGTAGACGATTGCGAATAACGGCACAGCCAATTTTTTTTGTGCAAATGATGCCAAATTTAGAATCTTCATCAGGATTGTTGAGAGCGGCAGCACTCAAAACAATAAGCCGACCAGCTACAGATGGTCCCTCGTTGCGAACTCGGGCAAACTCAAATGCCCTTGTCATGCTCTGTTTTCGAGTGAGACGCATCTCCTGCGGGTCGGCCCGTAAAAGAAGGTTCTTAGTATGGCTTTTGCGGAGCCACTTAATCGCTAAGATTAGCGACCGTGCTGAATGGTGTGGCGCTTGTACTGAATTTCAGTACCCTTAGGAAGAAGACGCTTGCGGCCTTTAGCACGACGACGACGGATGATAGCTGCCCCGTTCTTGGTAGCCATACGTGCACGGAATCCGAATTGACGCTTGCGGCAGCGCTTGGAAGGTTGATAGGTTCTCTTGCTCATAGTATTGTTTTTGAAAGATTTGTTGTGATGTTTGCTATTGATGCAGTGCCGTCCGTCTAAGCGGCTCAGTGCACAACCGGACGAATAGGATACGCATTTTTATCGATTTGTCAACCCGTCAGGCTGTTGTTTGTTATTTTTATTTGTTGAGATGGTGTTTTGTTTTGGTTTATTGTGTTGATTGTAAATATTTTGTGTTTAATGTAAGAATTTACAGGAAAAGTAACTCTGCGTAAGTTGGAACCGGCCAAAGGTTAGCATCGGTGATGCTTTCCAGAGTATCCACGGTTACGCGAAGCTCAGCCATGCCTTGTTGGATGGCAAAGGTATCGCCCTTATCCATAGCATTGCGGAGAGCTTCTACTTGGACAGGAAGAGTATCTAGCAGTTCACCGACTCTGTTGGCACGGGCGATAGTGGCTTGAGTCCCGGCGGTGATGCCAGCTTTATTCATTTGAGTGAGAGCCGTTGTGAGTTGAGTAAGTTGTTCTGTAACAGCTGGGATGTAAAGTGTCTCAACCATTAAGACAGCAGTTTCTGCTTCGATATTTAACTCTTTGTAGAAAATTTCCGTTTGAATATCGTGGCGAGCGTGAAGTTCAACCGGGCTGACCACTCCATATTTTTCAAAGAGAGCAATAGATTTTTCGCTTACCAATGGAGCTAAGGCATCAATGGTTCTCGGGACGTTTGGTAAGCCTCGATTTTCTGCTTCTTTGACCCATGCTTCACCATAACCATCGCCGCTGAAAAGGATGCGTTTATGGTTGCGAATGATATCTTGCAGTAATTGATTTAGAGTGGAGTTAAATTGTTCTGGGTCATCCTTAATTGGTTCGAGGATGTTGCAGATTTCGTCAAGTGTTTCTGTAACAATGGTATTGAGCACGGTCATAGGCCATGCACAAGTCTGGGAAGAACCAACAGAGCGGAATTCAAATTTATTGCCGGTGAAAGCAAATGGGCTGGTTCTATTGCGGTCAGAAGTGTCTAAGGGGAGCATGGGTAGAGTATCTACACCGATGTTCATTGTCTTCTGAGTACAGGTTTTTTTGGTGCTACCTTTTTCTATTTGCTCGATAACTTCATCAAGCATATCACCAAGGAAAATAGAAATAATAGCCGGTGGAGCTTCGTGAGCCCCTAAGCGGTGTTCGTTGCCAATTTTTGCAACAGAAGCACGCAGTAAGTCAGCGTGTTCGTCAACTGCCTTTATCGTGGCACAAAGCAGAGTAAGGAAAATGGCGTTTTCTTGAGGATTGGAACCGGGATTTAAGAGACTGCCAAAGCCCGGTGCAGAAAGCGACCAGTTATTATGTTTGCCTGAGCCATTCATGCCAGCAAATGGTTTTTCGTGAAGTAGGCAAACCATATTGTGTTTATTGGCCGTTTTGCGAAGCACTTCCATGACGAGCATATTGTGATCCACAGCCAAATTCTGGCTTTCAAAAATGGGTGCAATTTCAAACTGCCCCGGAGCAACTTCATTGTGACGTGTTTTTGCAGGAATACCGAGTTTCCACAAGGCTTCATCAACATCAACCATGAATTCTAATACACGGTCTTTAATAGAGCCAAAGTAGTGGTCTTCCATCTGCTGGTGTTTAGGTGGGACGTTCCCGAATAGGGTTCGACCACACATCATGAGGTCCGGTCGCTGTTCATAGAGCATTTTGTCAACGAGGAAGTATTCCTGCTCTGCTCCTAAGTCTGCTCCGACGTGTACGTTGTCACCCTTACCAAAGCAAGAGAGTAATCTTTGTGCCATTTTTGTAACGGCACTCATTGAACGGAGAAGCGGTGTTTTTTTATCAAGAGCCTGACCTTTGTATGAGCAGAATGCCGTAGGAATACAAAGTGTTGCTCCGTTTGTAGTTCTCTTGATAAAGGCCGGGCTTGTTGGGTCCCAGGCTGTATAGCCACGAGCCTCAAAGGTGGCTCGCAAGCCTCCGGACGGGAAACTTGAGGCATCGGGCTCGCCTTGAACGAGGCTTTTCCCGGAAAATTTAAGTTTCAGATTGCCTTCAGAGTCGAGGTCGACAAATGAATCGTGTTTTTCAGCCGTACTGCCGTTTAAGGGCTGAAACCAATGTGAGTAGTGGCTAGCTCCTTTTTCTAATGCCCAGGTCATCATGGCTTGGGCAACTTCATTAGCAATATCCGGGTCGAGTTTCTCGTCCTTTCGGATGGTTGCTAAGAGTTTTTTGTAAACAGGACGGGGGAGATAACCTCGCATTGTCTCCATGTTGAAGACGTCTTGTCCGTAGATTTCCGCAATAAACGTTGCGGCATTGCCGAGCTCAGATGGTGGGTTTGTGTGCATTGTGTGAGAAATGCTGCAAAATTTTCTGGGCGGATTATAGTTATTTAATGAGTGCTTGGCAAGCCGAAAGGAAGTTTGTAAATGCGGTGAGTGAGAGCGGTAAATATGCAGGAGTGCTGGAATGATTTATTCGTGTATGGGAAACGGCAACGGAAAGCACATTTTAGTTAATGAGAATGGGGTGGATGAAATATGTCGGGTGATGAATGTGATAGGAGATTTTATTGGGTGTGGGTATTTTAAGATTGCAGAGTGAGGGTGAATTATGTAGTATGCAGAGAATCTCTTAGTTTGGAAAATTTTTTATGACTGAACAGCCAGAACCACCTAAAGGAAATCCTATTCGTCGCCGATTACTTACACCAGGACAGCCGGCAAGTCCGACAACTGCAAAGTTTTTGTGCCCCGCAAATGATGCTCCGGAAATTGTAAAACCTCGTTTCTTAACTCCTGCTTTAAAAGCACAATTAGAAGCAGAACAAGCTGAAGCTGAACGCGTGGCCGCTGAACAAGCTGAGCAAGCTCGCATCGCCGCAGAGCAGGAAGCCGCTCGTATCGCCGCTGAGGAGGCTCGGAAGCGCGCCGAGGCCGAGCGCCTTGAGGCC
>JAUNER010000028.1 GCA_030525455.1 Akkermansia sp.
ACAACATCATGAGAAGAATTACCACCGATAGAAGAATCGGTGCCGTCTGAGTTATTTTCAATGTATTTAGACATATCTTTAGTATCAAATAGTTTAGCAGACTTACTGCCATCAGCCTCTGAAAGAAGAAGGGAGGCACCTTCGTTGTTTTTTGCCGAAGAGTCGGCAACTGAACATTCATTTTCACAAGAAAGAAAAACCTCCTAGGAAAATATGTGGGGCTAGACTCTAGGCCCTCATTTTTTTTGAGATGTGAGAATTATGATATAAGAGCATAAGCGACTTATAAACTCAGACTCCCTCCCCTCATTTAAATGAGACTCGGAGCCGACGAGTTACTACCTACGAAGAAATTTTACAGCATTAGGAATGCTATAAGGTTATAATTTATTTATATTAAATGTCTTTCTTAAACAGATGTAGGCGTTAATGAATAAATTTTATTGAGTCTGCTATTTGGGTGATAGTGAAAGTAATTGGTAGTAAATGATTTTGATAAACGATTGTTTATAACACTTGATTCAGCATTTATAATGCTAATAATGTGAGAGCCCCTTTTTGAGCTCTCATCCTGTCGCATTTAATATTGCACCTTTCAGAGCAGACTATTTGCTTGCATTTTGCTTGACTTAGTGTAGTATGGTCTGCGACGTTCGGGGACTGGGATTACTTAGTTTTCTGAGCGTATGTTAGTCGGGCATGCCTTGAGAAATTTTAGATTTTTAAGGCTCGCATTGGGCTAAGAGAGAGGTCTTGGAGCTTGATTCATCATAGGAATGTGCACCAGGGCGGCTACTGTGAGAGCAGTCATAGTGGTAAACAATTCTTTCTGAGGCACTGCCCGTTTCAGTATAGGCAATCAATCAACCTGCGTCCGGAGCCTGATTGATTGTAATAAGTTGAGGCTGTGGACAAAAAAGAAATCAAATCAATGAGTGTACACTCTGTAACATGTCATGTAGGGACTAACCCTATAACAATTGAAACTGGCAAGATGGCACGTCTGGCAGACGGTGCTGTAACTGTTCGTAGCGGTGATACTGTCGTATTAGTGACAGTAGTTAGTGCTACAAAAGTGAAAGAAGGGCAAACATTTTTCCCGCTTTCTGTAGAATATAAAGAAAAAGCCGCTGCCGCAGGTTTGTTCCCGGGTGGGTACTTCAAACGAGAAGGTCGCCCGACGGAAAAAGAAATCCTCACCTGTCGTATGACGGACCGTCCGCTTCGTCCTATGTTCCCGAAAGGGTACTTCTACGACACCCAGGTTATTTCTCTTTTGATGTCAGCTGACGGCGAAAATGAGCCGGACATTTTGAGCATCAACGGTGCATCTGCTGCATGTGTTATCTCTGACCTTCCATTTGCTGAGCCTGTGGGTGCAGTTCGCGTTGGCCGCATCAATGGTGAATTTGTTATTAATCCGACAAATGCCCAACGTGCAGAAAGCCAGTTAGACCTTGTATTTGCCGGTACAAAGGACCAAGTAATCATGATTGAAGGTTCTGCCAATGAACTGCCGGAAGACGACTTTATTGCCGCCCTTCATTATGCTCAGGAAAACGTACGACTTATCTGCGAAAAGCAGGAAGAATTACGTGCCATTTGTGGTAAGGAAAAGCGTGCGTACGAACTTTGCCTTGCTAAGCCGGAACTTTTGGAAGTAGGTTACGAAATTGCCGGTGACCGCATTGAAGATGCTATTTATGCTGCATCTAAGATTGAGCGTCAGAAGAAAGTAGGGGCACTTCGTGATGAAGTGGAAGCCGCTATCAAGGAACGCTATCCGGAAGCAACAGATTTTGACGTTGAGCAAGTATTTGAGTACATCCAGAAGAAAGCATTCCGCATTTCTATCATGGATAAAGACAAGCGAGCCGACGGACGAGCCATTAAGCAGCTTCGACCGCTCACTGCTGAAATCGATGTATTGCCACCGGTTGTACATGGTTCTGCATTATTTGCCCGTGGCGAAACCATGTCTGTTTGTTTGGCCACATTAGCACCGCTTGAAGAACGCCAGTACATGGACAACTACACAGGTAGTGTAGATGAAAAACGTTTCATTCTTCACTATAACTTCCCGCCATTCTCCGTTGGTGATACCGGTCGTTTTGGTGGTCAGAACCGTCGCGAAATCGGGCATGGTGCTTTGGCAGAACGCTCCATTGCTCCTGTGATTCCGGATGAAGCCGACTTCCCATATGCTGTACGTGTATCTTCAGAAATTATGGAATCCAATGGTTCTACTTCCATGGCTTCCGTTTGTGCAGGTACGATGTCGCTCCTTGCCGCCGGGGTGCCGTTGAAGAGACCGGTTGCCGGTATTTCTGTAGGTCTTGTTACGGAAATGGACGAACAGGATAATATTACCAATTACAAGACATTGCTCGACATTATCGGCTCTGAAGACTTCTATGGCGACATGGACTTCAAGCTTTGCGGTACATCTGAAGGTGTAACCGGTTATCAGCTCGACTTGAAGCTCCCGGGCATTCCGCTTTCTATCCTCGAAGATGCCATCCGTTTGGCCAAGGTTGGTCGTACAGATGTGCTGAAGGTGATGAATGATTGCATCTCAGAGCCTGCCGCTATGAGCCCGAATGCTCCTCGCATCGAAACAACTAAGATTCCTGCCGACCGCATTGGCGAATTGATTGGCCCCGGTGGTAAGAATATCAAGGCTATTCAGGCAGAATCAGGTGCTGACATCAACATTGATGATGATGGTACTGTGCATATCTATGCTTCTAAGCAGGAAGGTCTTGACCGTGCAATGGAACTTGTGACTCGAATGTTCAAAACCATCGAGGTAGGCGAAATCTACACCGGCAAGGTTGTTTCAACTACGACATTCGGTGCATTCATGGAAGTGCTTCCGGGTAAGGATGGTCTTATTCACATTTCTGAGTTAGCAGAAGGCCGTACGGCAAAGACAGAAGACGTTGTGAACGTTGGTGACGTTGTTACAGCCAAGTGCATTGGTATTGATGACAAGGGGCGCGTCAAGATGTCTATCCGTGCCGCTCAGCGTGACGCTAAGGCCGCTGCTGCTTCTGAGGAATAATTAGTTATTTTATATTCTTATTTTCTCCTCTCTTTTTGGGCGATTGCTCGAGAAGAGAGGATTTTTTTTACAAAAAAATACCCACGATAATTATGCATCGTGGGTATTTGAGAGAGATGATGATAATAGACTCTTTGCTTAGTAAAGCGGAGCAATCCCTTGAGGATAAAGTTCGTGGAATTTGATAGCTTCATTAGCCACGACAAGTGCAGTCCCTAGCATTTTATCCGCATCGGTTAATCTGGGTAATTGTGCTACGGGGAATCTGAGACCACCTAAAATTAAGCCATAGTTCTGCACACTAGGCATGAGGCAGATGAGTTTTTTTGCAATATCTGCAGCATCAAAGGTCGGGAAAATCCAAACATCACTAGGTGTTTTTGTGGCATTGCGGTTCACACGAACACTGTAATAGTCTGTTGATAAAGCAGCATCAATTTGGATTTCACCTTCTACGGTGATTTCTTGGTTAAGCCCTTCTTTTTCCAGTAGACTATTGGCCAGAGCGGCCGCAGCACGCACGCGGTTGGCAGACATTTCCGGAACAGAGCCATGAGTAGAAGCACTGAGCATAGAGACGCGAATGCTTTTACCCTTCATGTGGCGAGCCATTTTTGCCGTTTCAATGGCAAAATATGCTAAATTTTCTACGGTAGGTTCTGCTGTTAGCCCGGTATCTGCTAGGAAGTAAATGCCATCACCTCCAAATTTTGCGATAAATTCCGGGATGTTGACAATAGATATAGCAAATAAAGGTTTGGTTGGAATGGGGTCTATGCGGTATTTGTTTACTGCTCTAGATACAGATGCAATGCGCTTTAAGTTACCCGCAACGATAGCATCTGCCTGACCATAGAGAACCATGAGAGAAGCAAAGTGCATTGGTTCGGAAACGACTTCCAAGGTATTGATAGGTAGCCCATTGCCAAACATTTTTTCTGCACGTTCATAGCGATCGCAGAAGAGATGTAAATCAGAACTATGTGCCGGTTCGATGATGCGAATAAAATTAAGAGAAATAGAATGAAGCTCAGCAATGTGCTGAATTACCTCTTTTTTACCAAGAAGAATAGGGGCGGCGGCTTCCTCTTTTACTAAGTACTCTGCCACACGAAGTACGCGAATGTCTTCCCCCTCCGGAAAAACCAATCGTTTCGGGTGGCGTTTTAGGTGTTCCAAAAGTGGAGCTGTAAAGTTATTTAGAGGTGCAAAGCCGTTCCAATCATTCATACTAGTAGCGTATCTTAGTATTCCCATTTTATAATATTCATTTGTGGGAATCAACCCTAAAAATTTATGGGCTAGAGATAGTTTTTTAATTTTCTGAAATCTCGAAAAAGTTCATATAAACCATGGAAAATTTTTGGTGGATGTGGTAGAGTGTGCGTGCAGATGTATTGTGATTATCATACCCATACACCATTGTGCCTTCATGCAGAAGGAAGTGCGGCTGAGTATGTAGAGGCCGCAAAGCATGCAGGCTTATTAGAGTACGGAATTTCTGACCATGCACCTATGCCCCGGGAACCATTTGATGACTGGCGCATGAAGCAGGCAGATTTACCCCGATATTATGAATGGATAGCTGAAGCAAAAGAAGCGGCCGGAGAGGCGTTGAGCATTCGAGCCGGCTTAGAATGCGATTGGGTAAAAGGGGGGGAATCATGGACGGAGCAATTACGCGGATGTTATGAGTGGGATTATTTGATTGGGTCGGTGCATTATTTAGATGGCTTAAAAGAGTTTGATAATCCATTTCGTATGTCATTTTGGGAAAATACGCGAGTAGAGGATGCGTGGGCTATGTATTGGCAGTTATTTACTGAAATGGCTGCCTCTGGGCAATTTCACATCCTAGGTCATGCGGATTTGATAAAGAAATTTGGCTTTCGGCCGAGTGGGGATTTGCGACGATATTATGAGCCAGCGATTCAAGCGATGCTAGATGCTAAGGCTACTTTAGAACTCAATACCGCCGGGTGGTATAACAAATGTGCTGAACAATATCCTGCCGATGAATTTTTGCAAATGGCTGCACAGGCCGGCATCCCTCTAACCATTAGTTCCGATGCCCATAAACCTGAGCATGTGGCTCGCGATTTTTCTAAAGCCGCACAATTAGCTAAAAAGCTTGGATTTAAAGAGTTAGTTCGCTATTGTAAGGGAGAAAGAACGCTCTACCCACTGCAAACACAAGATTAGTCTCTAGCGAGTTACACAAGCGGCTTGTCCTTGTGCTCCGTATGGGCTGATGCCTCGGATGGCGATGGCATTGGCTGAACCTAGGAATTTTTTCGGAATGCTAAGTTTGGTTTGTTTACCCGGTATGATGATAATGGTACTCCACTTACTCCCATAGCGAGCTTGGACAACCCATTTACGGGCAGTGTTTCCCTGGGATTGCCAAGTTAGATTGACTAAGGAATCTGAATCAGATGCTCGGAAATTGAGCGGAGCCCCCGGGGCATTTGACCCACACCAAGGCATGGCAGGTGGGAGTGCGGCAGTAGGGTAAAGTTTTCGTAAGTGAGATTGGATGCCATCGGCATTTTTTATGATAGATTTGACACTCCAGAAGCATTGTCCCGGAGCTGATTTAGCTAAGCTTCGAGAATATCTGATTTGTTTGGCAATTTCAGAAGCCGGGCGTCCCGGGTCTTCGCTACTTTTAATGCGAGCTGTAGCAATGCCCGGCCATACCGGGCGGCGTGTGTTTTGTGCCGCCCACCACTGCATGAGAGAGGGGAAGCTTTGAGCCTCCGGGCTACACCGCCAGTAAAGCTGGGGGGCGAGGTAATCAACCCAGCCTTTAGCCAGCCATTTACGGGCATCGCAAGCTAGGTGTTCGTAAGCATCTACCCCGGCTTCTATGCCTTCCGGAACCCCCGGTCGCCAGATACCAAAGGGGCTGATACCCACGCGTACCCATGGTTTTGCCTCTTTTACTGCATCGTACATATCACTTACAAAGTCATCTATATAGGCCCGTCGTTGGGCAGGGGTCTTGCCATCCGGAAAGCTCCGATGACTCCAGGTTTTTCCCGGTGAGGGATAGGGGTAAAAGTAGTCATCCAGATGCACTCCATCAATGTCATAGCGCCGCACGACATCCATAATGACCTTTAGAGCATGGCTACGAGATGAAGAAACGCTGGGGTTCATGAGTAGAACAGAACCACTTTTTTTCATCCACCCGGGATTTGTTAGAGAAATGTGCCCGCGACCAACTTTGTGAGAGATATTGGCTTTTGCTCGAAAGGGATTAAACCAAGCGTGTACTTCAATTCCGCGGCGGTGTGCTTCGTGAATGGCAAAGGCAAGCGGGTCATAGCCTGGGTTAATACCCGGTCCGGATAGCCATTGGCTCCATGGCTCGAGTGCTGAACGATAAATAGCATCGGCATTTGGACGTACTTGTAAAAAGATGGCGTTGAGCCGTAATTGGGCACAGGTGTTGAGGATTTTTAGTAGTTCGGCTCGTTGGGTGGCCGCAGGCAGTCCGGCTTTTGATGGCCAGTCGATGTTATGGACGGTTGTTATCCATGCCGCACGAAATTCTTGGGCTGCCGGCGGAACGGAAATGCGAGCAGAATCCCATGCAAAAGTGAATGAAGCAAAGCAAATAATAAAGAGGAGCAGGGTATGTAAATAGGTGCGACAAATCATAGTGTACATGACGATTTTCAATGCACACATTAAACACGGATTAGCCTCTCATGTCGATGACTTAGCATCATGCTTTTCGTCATAGAATGAGAGTTGTAGGCTGATTGCTAAATTTAGGCTTGCAGTAGGGGAGGGTTTTGGGCTACTAAGTTGGGAGTATGAGTACAATTTCAGAACAAATCATGGAAGGGATGAAAGTTGCGATGAAAGCAAAAGATACCATCACCTTGAATACGCTGCGTGCCTTAAAGACAGCGATGACTAATGCCGCCATTGCTAAAGGGGGCTTAGGTACTGTTCTGGATGAGGCAGAGGAACTGGCTGTGGTTCGTAAGCAGTTAAAGCAGAGAGAAGATTCTGTGGAACAATTCCGTAATGCAGGTCGCCTGGAGTTGGCAGAAAAGGAAGAAGCTGAAATGGCCGTGTTGGCAAAATTCCTGCCTGCGGCTCTGAGCGATGATGAGGTTTGTGCTATTCTGGATGCTGTGATTGCAGAAACTGGTGCCGCTTCTAAAAAAGATATGGGTAAAGTGATGAAGCTCATGCAGGAACGCTGTGCCGGTCGCGTGGATGGTAAAAAATTAGCACAGATGGTTTCTGCTCGCTTATCATGAGTACTTGTGCGGCTATCATCGTTGCGGCAGGCTCGTCTAGACGTGCCGGGTTTGATAAATTGTTGGCTATGCTTGCCGGTCAACGTGTGCTGGAGCGTAGTATTCGTGCTTTTGCCGCTAGTCCTTCGGTAGGCGAAATTGTTGTGGTGTGTCCGGCTGAGCGATTTGCTCAGTTGGAGCTTTCTGATTTAGCCCACAGAGCTATTATTCGTGTAGATGGTGGGGCTGAACGCCATGATTCTGTAAAGAATGGCTTAGCCGCATTGTCCTACGAACCTGACGTTGTGGCGGTGCATGATGGTGCTCGTCCGCTTATTAGCATTGAGCAGATAGAGAAATGTATCGCCGTGGCTCTGGACTGTGGCTGTGCTACATCGGCTCATCCCATTACTGATACGCTGAAGCGTGGCGATGATGCGGGATTTTGTACGCCGGAACTGGTGGAACGTGAAAATCTTTGGGCGATGGAAACCCCTCAGGTTTTCCGCTATTCCTTGCTTGTGCAGGCCTATGCCGAAGTGGTTAAAAAAAACAAGCTCGTTACGGATGAAGTGTCTGCTCTGCAGCTAATCGGTAAAAAAACCAAATTTGTAGATAACGACACCCAAAATCCCAAAATTACCTGGGCAGGTGATATTGAATTTGCAGAGATTCTGCTGCAGCATCGGTCTTAGTTTTTTTTGAGGGGGGATGTCGAGTCCCGGAGTTATGAGTAGAGTTGAGAATAACATTCTTATTGTCGGGATGGGCTATTTGGGCTCTGCTCTGGCTCGGCATTTGCGTTCATGTGGTTATGTTGTTTATGGGGCAGATGTGTGCCTTGCTGAGGGGGTGGAATTTGTGGATGTGGCAGACTTTGCTTCGGTGGGGGCTTTGGCATCTCAATTGCCGTGTGTCCCTGATTGGGTGATTTTTTGTGTAAGCACGAAAGGCGGTGACCTTGCTCACCGGAAGTCGCTGTATTTAGATGGTACAGAGCATTTGCTCCGTGTGTTTGTTAATAGTAGGGTGTGTTTATGCTCTAGTACGGCTGTTTATGGTGGGGGCGATGGGCGGTGGTGTACTGAAGAAGCGGAATTGCATCCAAGCACTCTGCATATACCTTTGTGCGAGGCAGAACGGCGTGTTTGTGAGAGCGGAGGGATGGTGTTGCGTTTAGGGGCATTATATGGACCTGGGCGATGCGTGTTGGTAGAGAAATTTTTATCTGGTATTGCCCTTTCCGGTGACTGGGGGCGGTGGTGTAACTATATTCACCGCGATGATGCGGTGTCTGCTGTGGCGTTTTTATTTCAGCAAAAGGAATGCGGTGGTATTTGGAATCTTACCGATATGGCTCCTATGCGGTTATGTGATATTTATGAGGGGCTCTCTTCGTTGCTGGATAAGCCTATGCCATCTGCACAATCTACGTCGGGAACCGGTGCCAGGGCTAAATCGAATCATCGTATTTCGTGCCAAAAATTATGCCAATTAGGCTGGATTCCTCGTTATGAGAATTTCTTGGTAGGCGTGCAGAGAGGCGTGTAAATGGTTGGTATATAGGTTTTCTTCTTATTGATTAGGACTAGGGAAGTAGCTTATTTAATGTAATTTTTATAATTGACGAGGTTGGAAGATTTTGTAGGCTGGTTTTATGCATGTGAGGTATGCGTTTGTTCTTATAATTGTTTTGTATGGGTGGACTCAAAGTTTTCGATTTGATTGGGGAATTGGGGTATCTATACTCCCACTAGTAGCATTGTGGGTAATTATTAGTTGGATAAAGAACGCTTGTGCGGAGTCATATAAATATGAAAGGCTCATAAATTCCTTGCTTATTTCATATAAGCCGACTCGTGTAAAAAAGATTTTTTCAAAGCTGAAAGAAGCCGGCAAAGCATCTTTTAGAGAAGAAATTGGTATTTTGTATCTGTTGCTACAAAAGAAAAATAAACATGGAGCAGAGCTTGTTCTTGAATTAGGGATGAATATTAATGCTAAGTTAGGAGCTGATAGCTCTGAAACGACATTGCTTCAAACTTTATGTCTAGAGCCGCATCCGGATTTGTATTCCATTAAGTTTTTGTTAGAGCATGGAGCTGATCCTGATTTGGGTAGTGGATTCCCTCCTATGATAAATGCCTTAGCATGGGGGAATGAAGATTTGATACAATTATTACTTAGTTACGGAGCTACACCCGGGGGGATGGGGAAAGAAATAAATGCAATGAATAATACCCCATTGCATTCATTGTGTTCTAACCGGCGAGACTCGTATTCAAAAATTGTACTCAAACGAGCCAAGGAACTCATTGATTCTGGCGTTAATGTGAACGCCATGACGGCGGGAAATTTTACCCCATTGGACGTAGCCCTTGAGCAAAAGGCAGACGAAGAGAAACTCATGAATGAGGCTGTAAATGCAATGCCTTTGTATTACAATTTATTAGATCTACTTCGCGCTCATGGAGCTTTGCGGGGGGCTCAGATAATGGAACCAAATCCTCATTTTGATGTTCGATTGTACATAAAGGGCGATTTGCCGACGGATGAGAAGATTGATTCAATTTGCCAATCTGAACCTAAGGCAAGAGTTGAGTGTTTTCATCAATCATGCAGACAGGAAGGGTTAGCTGCGTTGTTGTTGAAATCAGAGATGAAAGTGACTCAGCAAAAAGATTGTTTAGCCCATACTTGCTACATAGAATTACACTTGGAAGAATACGGAGCTGACCCGATAGAGTTGGGCACACGGCTAATGAAACTGGCGTTAACTCTTGCTCGGTCTTGCTGGTGTGTGGGGATTGATTGTGGGGAAAACATTTGTTCTGTACAGCAGTTGCGGGAACTCGAAGATTCCCCCGGAATGCTAAATAAATTTTTCGTTTCAATAGAAGGGAAAAGCTTAGGAAATGAAGTTTATTGTGTAAGAAGTAGAGGGATGAGGCAGTTTGGTCTTATGGATATCATTTATACAGACTCAAGCCAGGAACGAGCAAAGAGCTTATTACAGAATTTTATTATCCCTGTAATATTTTTTGAATTAAGAATGTGTGTGGAGGATGGGCACAGAGTTTATGTTTCCCCTAAATTTTCATTGGTCGCCAAAAACAAAATCATCGAGGGGAATGAACAAGTGATTTCATTTACCCCGGATCATAACCATTACAGAGACTAAGAGAACTTAACTTTCCATTTTTTGATGCAATGCGGGAAAAAAGAATCCGTGTACACACGGGTAAGGCTCCTTGACTTATGGGGGTAGAGCAGGCATAATTTGTCGGCCATGCGAATCATAACAGGATTACAACCTAGCGGCAAATTACACATAGGTAATTATTTCGGAGCAATGGAGCCGGCAGTACGAATGCAGGCTCAGGGGGATGCTTACTACTTTATAGCAGATTATCACGCTATGAGTACGGTAAACAAAGCCGAGGAATTGCGAGAGAACTGTAAGGGCTTAGCCATCGACTTTTTATCCGTAGGTTTAGACCCGGAGAAATGTGTATTTTTCCGTCAGTCAGCTGTGCCGGAGGTTAATGAACTGGCATGGATATTGGGGACGGTATGTCCTGTTGGATTACTGGAGCGATGCCATTCCTACAAAGATAAGATAGCAAAGGGATTTTCGCCTAGCAATGCGTTATTTACCTATCCTGTGCTGATGGCGGCAGACATTTTGATGTACGATGCAGATTTAGTACCCGTAGGGAAAGACCAAAAACAACACTTAGAAGTAACACGCGACTTAGCGGGGAAGATGAATGACCAGTTTGGCGAGGGCACTTGTAAAATGCCCGAACCACTCATTGCAGAAAGCACCGCCGTCGTGCCGGGTTTGGATGGTCAAAAGATGAGTAAGAGCTATAATAATACACTCCCGATTTTTGGCGACGAAAAACCACTTCGTAAACTCATCATGCGTATACCAACAGACTCAACCCCGATAGAAGCCCCCAAACCCATGGAAGGCTCTATCATTCTGCAACTGTATAAGCTTTTTGCCAATGCAGAAGGGTATGAAGCTATGGTACAGGATTTCCAAAATGGGGGCTGTGGCTATGGTGACTTTAAGAAGCGATTATTTGATGCATACTGGGAATATTTCCGTGCGGCTCGTGCTCGCCGAGAAGAATTGATAGCCAACCCTGACTATGTAGACCAAGTGCTTCAAAATGGAGCCATAAAGGCTAGAGAAACAGCTACTCAGGTGCTCGATAGAGTGCGTAGAGCTGTGGGGTTGTGCTAGGTGGTTTTTGGGCGACTCCGGGGGAGTTGAGGAAAAAACTCACATTTCCCCCTAAGAGTTGATGATTTTTGTAGCAGAAAAGCATCTGGCGTGCTATAAGTAGTGGTATGAAGAGTATTTTAGTTGCCATAGATTTTTCTAACGCTACGGATGCTGTCATCAGCCAGATTGGTCGCTTGGCTTGCCCTAATAGCAGTATTATTCATTTACTGCACGTTGTAGAGCCAAGTATTTGCTACGATGTTTCGGGTATTATTCCCGATGAAGGTGCCGTGCCGGTAGTTCACGAAGAGGGGAATGAAGTGCTGGCTATGGCTAAGTTGCATTTGCAACAGACCGCAGATAAGCTGGCAGAGATTTCTCAAGCTCAGATTGTTCAGGCAGTAGAGGATGAGTTTGAAGTGTGTGATGCGATACTTAACTACGTGGAAAATAATGGTATAGATATGATTGTAGTGGGTAAGCATAATCACGGATTTCTTTCATCTGTCTTTTTAGGGAGTGTGGCAAGTTCTGTGATGCGTCGTTCTCCTGTGCCTGTGCTAGTCGTGCCTGTGGCTAAGGAAGACTAAAGAATTATGATTACCATCCTATTTATAGGCGATGTGGTCGGAGAACCCGGTCGCACCGCCCTAAAGCGAATGTTGCCGGAACTAAAGTCCAGACACCAAGTGGATTTTGTTGTGGTTAATGGGGAAAATGCTGCCGCCGGGCGAGGCATAACGCCTAAGTTGGCTATTGAATTGCTTAATAGTGGAGTAGATGTGATTACTATGGGGGACCATGTATGGGATCAAGTAGACTTAGCCCCATGGCTAGATACAGAGCCGCGAGTGCTGAGACCTCTGAATTATCCGGTAGGAACCCCTGGGAATGGGGCGGTGGTGCTGGAAAGACCCTGGGGAAAGGTGGGGGTGCTTCAAGTGCAGGGGCGTTCTTTTATTCAGCCACCATTAGAAAATCCATTTTTGGCGGCAGAGGCAGAAGTTCAAAAGATGCGGGAGAGTGGGGTAAAGGTGATATTTGTAGACATTCACGCAGAAACAACCAGCGAAAAAATAGCCTTAGGGTATGACTTGGATGGTTCTGTTTCTGCGGTAGTGGGTACTCATACTCACGTGCAGACGGCTGATGAAAAAGTGCTGGAGGGTGGTACGGCTTATCTGACAGATGCCGGGATGTGTGGCCCATTTGTGGGGATTTTGGGGCGTGAGCGTGAGCCTCTTATCAAGCGATTCAGAAGCTCCATGCCCACGAAGTTTCCGGTTGCTAACTGGCCGGTGCAGGTATGTGGGGCGGTGATTCAGGTGGATGAATCGACAGGGCGAGCCGTGGCTATTTCTCGCATCAATGAATTGGTGGAAAAAGAATCACAAGCATGATGGATTTTGATAGATTTGGTGGCATTGGCCGATTATATGGACGACGTGGCTTAGAGTCTCTGAGCCAAGCCCGTATGGCTGTCATTGGTATAGGCGGTGTAGGGTCGTGGGTGGCTGAGTCGTTGGCTAGGTCCGGTGTGGGGTGTTTGATATTAATGGATTTAGATGATTTGTGTATCACCAACACAAATCGCCAAATTCATGCCCTGGCAGATACGGTGGGGCGTTCAAAAAACCAAGTAATGGCCGAGCGAATAAAGGCGATTAACCCTGCTTGTGAGGTTCTGTGCATTGATAGGTTTTTTTCTGTCAAGAGTGCTGATGAGTTGCTGGCGGCGAAACCGGATGTGATTGTTGATGCTATTGACAGCATGGGACCAAAGGCATATCTGATTCAGATGTGTTATAAGCAAAAGTTGCCTTTGGTGACTTGTGGCGGAGCAGGCGGGCGTATAGACCCAACGAGGATTGAGGTAGCTGATTTATCGAAAACAAAAGGCGACCCAATGCTTTCTTCCTTGCGAAAAAAACTTCGCAAAGAATATGGGTTGCCCTTGGGGGAAAATGCTCGGAAGTTGCATATTCCGTGTGTGTTTTCTCAGGAATCACCAGTGTACCCTACCTGTGAGGGCGAGACTTCTGCATCGAAAGACCCACAGTTTTCCGGTAGAATGGGCTGCGATGCCGGGTTTGGTTCTGTGACTCATATCACAGGAAGTTTCGGTTTTTTTGCCGCTGCTGAGGCGATAAAGCTTTATCTTTCTAAAAATAATTAAGGAGATTTATGAAAAAGTTTCTTTTTATAGGGGCGTGTTTGCTGTGTGTGCCGCTGTTGACGCAGTGTAATACACTAAAAAAGGATATTGAGGCTATTAAGCTGAGAGAGGCTGAGATAGCTAAAGAACCGCGTGGTGATTATTATATCGGGCGTCGGTATTACATTCCCTCGACTCGTTTTTGGGGGTATTTGCGCCGTCCGGGGCAGTCATGGCGTACGGCAGAGCTGGTGATTATGGAGGAATCAAAGTGCCGTACTCCGGATAGATTGCCGGAAGGAGGCGAGGGAAAATGCTACTCGTATGATAAAAATTATGAGTACATTGTGTATGGGAAATATACCGGGACAAAGGCGTATGAGCCAAATACAAATATGGAGCTTCCTGTGTTTCAGCCTACGAAATTTAAGCAGACAAATACGAATCCCGGCTGGTTATTTAAGCCCTCAGAGAAGTACCAAAAGAAGTTTGTGTCGCTCCGCCCGTCAATTATGCCTGATTTGAATACGCCTGTTGATTAGCTTAATTGTTTTATTGTGAATAAGATATATTGTTTTTGTTAATTTGCCTTGGTGTCGATTGATAAAAAATCTGACAATTTCTGAAGAAAATGCTTGCTATTCGGGGAGGATTGCTGTAAAAAGTCCTCGCCGACTGGTACTCATGCTCGGGTGGCGGAATTGGTAGACGCGCTAGACTAAGGATCTAGTGGTGATAAACCGTAGGGGTTCGAGTCCCCTTTCGAGCACCAAATAACCCTCTTTAGGTAATTCCTGAAGAGGGTTTCTTTATGTCTGCTTCTAAAGCTTGCTTAATTAGGGATGAATTTTGTATGATAAGGAGCATGATTCGGTGGGGACTTTACCTATTTTGGGTGTTGATTTGTTTGTGTATCACTTTCCAAGTGCAGGCAGAATTACTGCCTGAGCATGTGGCAGTAGTGTATAATAAGCGGTCTGTGCTTAGTAAGCGTATGGCAGAGGAGTATGTGAAAGTGAGGGGGATTCCGGCGGGAAATGTGGTGGAGCTTGATTGCCCGATTACTAATGAGATAACGCGATCTCAGTACGAGGATTTGATAAAGTTACCTTTGAGTTTAGCCGCTGTACGAGGGGAATGGTGGCGAACGTCATTTTCCGGGGCGGTGGTGACTTCTAGGCGTGTGTATGCAATGGTACTGATGGCAGATTTACCCATGAAAATTAAGCATGAGCTACCTATTCCACGGCAGGGGAAGCCTATTAATTTGGTGAGTACAGACCAAGCATCGGTGGATTCTGAGTTGTCTATGCTAATGGTGGGGCAGTATCAATTACAGGGGGCGGCAAAGAATTTGTATTTTAATAAGGTGGAAAGCATTGTGGGGTGTAGTGCTCCTGTGCTTTTGGTGACGCGAATAGATGCTATTACCCAAGAAACTTGCATGGATATGATTCGTGTGCCGATTCAGGTGGAGGCTCGTGGTTTATGGGGCTGGTCTGTGG
Source organism: Akkermansia sp. (assembly GCA_030525455.1). Lineage (GTDB taxonomy): Bacteria > Verrucomicrobiota > Verrucomicrobiia > Verrucomicrobiales > Akkermansiaceae > Akkermansia. The sequence continues at coordinate 15,221 of JAUNER010000028.1, forward strand.
TAGATAGAGGGGGACCATACAAACAGGGTGATGCTTGGCTGGATGCCGTGGTTGAACGAATGCGTAAGGCCGGTGTGCCTGTGTATTTAGATACATGGAGTGCTACATTGCCGGAGCGTTTCCCGATGAGCTTAGATGTGGCAGTGTACTGTGGGTGGTATACTCGGAATGCGAATGGCCCGTTTTTAGACCCTGCTTTTAGATTTCGTCCCGGGGCGATTGCAATGCACTTGCATTCATTTAGTGCGGCGAATTTCAAAAATCTCACGCAGGGTTGGAGCAGTTCTCTGCTGGAAAAGGGTGCCGCTGTGACGATAGGGAATGTGTATGAGCCTTTTTTGGGGAATACGCATCGCTTTGATATAATGATGGATCGTTTGTTAGAGGGATTCTCTGTGGCTGAGGCTGCTTGGATGAGTATGCCGGTGTGTTCTTGGCAGGGGGTGGTGTTTGGTGACCCTCTTTACCGTCCATTTGCTAAAATGAAAAATATGGATGTTTCGCCTAATGATGCTGATAGGTTTTTCCAAGGCTGGTGGGCGTCTCGGGTCCAGTTTGAGGATGATTGGGCTTCTCGGGTGGAAAGACTCGAGCAGGCGGCTCAAAAGGCTCCGCAGTCTTTTTTGTACGAGGCTATCGCTCATGAATTCCTCTTGCGTAAAGAGTGGGATAAGGCGGCTTCTTTCTTCCAATCGGCTTTAGCAGAAACGACCGATTCTCGTAATTTCGCTCGCTTGTCTCTTTCTGCTCTCTTGCCTATAATGGGTAAAAATGGCTCAAAATCTCTTATCTCGGAATTGGAAAAATTGAAATCTCGTATGCTCTCGTCTCCTTGGTTACCTGCTGTAAATGAGTGGTATAAACGTGTCGCTCCTCCTCCACCTAATCCAAATAAAAAATAAAAATGTGTCTTTATGTGAAATTTGGATTGCTTTTTAGACAATTGATGCCTATACTTCGTCTCCCGTAAGTTTTCCTTTTACTGAACTCTCAACGAAAGATAACACAAGATGAACATTATCGACAAAATCGAGCAGGAGCAACTCAAGACGGATGTGACCGCATTTAACGTAGGTGATACAATTAAGGTTCACACTCGTGTTATTGAAGGTGGCAAGGAACGTATCCAGATTTTCCAAGGTATCGTAATCGCAAAGCGCGGTTCCGGCATTAACGAAGCTTTTACCGTTCGTAAGATTTCTTATGGTGAAGGTGTGGAACGTGTATTCCCTCTTCATACTCCCAAGATTGCTAAAATCGAAGTTGTAAACCGTGGCAAGGTTCGTCGTGCCAAGTTGCACTACCTTCGTGGTCGTGTTGGTAAGGACGCTATGCTCGTTAAGTCCGCTAATCGCTAATTTCGATTTAGTCTCCTCTTTATTTGAGCCTTGGTCCGTCGAGAGACGCACCAAGGCTTTTTCTGCTCCTATCTGATTGGCTATTTTATCTTATTAAGAAAAAAGACTGTCTTTCTGTCTCATTATGCTTGTCAGTGAAGTAGATTAAGGGTAGAATGTTGCCCGCATTTATGCACACGATAAGTGTGTGTTTCTGAATTAAACATAAACGATTGCACCACAATGGATATCATTTCCCCCAGTATTGCTGCACTTACACCATCCTTGACTCTGAAGGTAACAAACCGAGCTAAGGAGATGAAAGCAGCCGGAGAAGAAGTTTACGGCCTGGCAGGTGGAGAACCAGAAATGGACACCCCGGCAAACATCAAACAGGCAGCTATCGCCGCCCTCGAAAGCGGTGCAACGAAGTATACCCCTTCTGCAGGTATTCCTGCTTTGCGTCAAGCTATTGCCGATAAATTGCAACGTGAAAATAACCTCTCTTATGCACCTTCTCAGATTACTGTCGGTGCCGGGGCTAAGCACGCTTGCTATAACGCCATGAAGGCTGTCATTTCCGAAGGTGATGAGGTTATCATTCCTTCTCCTTACTGGGTAAGTTACCCGGAAATGGTTCGTATGTGCGGTGGTACTCCCGTTATCGTAGAAACGACTGCTGAAAACGGCTGGAAGCTTACTCCTGAGCAATTTGAAGAAGCTATGACACCATGCACCAAGATGGTTGTGCTTACTACTCCTAATAACCCGACAGGTGCTGTTTATACAGAGGAAGAACTTCGTGCCCTCGGTGAAGTTGCCTTGAGCGAAGATATTTTGATTCTTGCCGACGAAATTTACGAACATCTCGTTTATGGCGATGTAAAGCATGTTTCTATTGCTTCTCTCAGCCCGGAGCTTTATGACTTGACCATCACCATCAATGGCTTCTCTAAGGGCTATGCCATGACCGGGTGGCGTCTCGGTTATTCTGCCGCTCCTGCTCACATTGCCAAGGCTATTCAGATGATTCAGGACCATACCACCTCAAATGTATGTACATTTGCTCAGTATGGTGCCTTAGAAGCTCTGAACGGGGACCAAAGCTTTATTTCTGACATTCGTGAGGAATACGATATGCGCCGTCAGTATGTATTCTCTCGCCTTTCTAACATCCCAAATATTTCTGTCGTAGAACCTCAGGGGGCTTTCTACTTCTTCGTAGATACCAGTAAGCTCGGCCTTACTTCTCTGAACCTTTGCGATAAGCTTTTGGAACGCTACAAAGTTGCCGCTGTGCCGGGTATCGCTTTCGGTAATGATAACTGCATCCGCATCAGTTATTGCACGACTCTCGATATCCTTAAGGAAGCCCTCGACCGCTTCGAGGCTTTCTGCCAGGCTCACTAAGAGTGGTCGCTTTTAGCCTTACCTTCTCTTTAATTAAAACACCCCGGCTTTTTGAAAAGCTCGGGGTGTTTTTTTGTAGCAGAAGTGGTTGACTTAGGAAGAGGGGGGGGATAAATTATTTAGTGTGAAATATCCGTTTTTGCTCATCCCGCAGGGTAGGGAATCTATTCCATTTTTAATAACTCGATTGCATGATGAAATTATTACAGACCCTATTCTGTTGACGTCTAGAGGTGATAATCTTCGACGTGCTCGTTTGTATACAGTAGATGGGGTGTATCAAATTGATTCGGTGACGTCCCCTCAAAAGCCCACGTTTTGGAATCTGCTTTTTCGTCGTAACAAAGCTGATTTTTGGGATTTGAGCATCTCCACCACGTGCGTGGGGGATGTGGATATGCCTGCTCTTATTAAGGAGCTAGAGGATTCCGTAAATGTGCTTCCGGAAGATGTGTGGATGCAATATCATGAAAAGGAAGTAGTGCTTTATTTGCTTAGAGGATGCCGGAATGTAGCAGAAATTATTACGGTGTGTTGTTTAATTGGTATGTTTGATGCGGAAAACTCGCCATTAGGCTTGCCCGAAATCAATGATAATGCCGATGAGTACGACCCGGAATCAAGCTCAGAAATCGACTACATCACTGCACCCGATTATAAAGGGGTACTTACTCGCTCCAATATTGAGCGAATAGCTAGTGCTATTAAATTTACAGAATGGGAATAGGATAATGTCGTAGCATTCTTTGCACATGAAGAGATAGTCTAAAGTTTAGTAATTTTAGGAGCCATTGTACTTTTTTGTTCCAAGAAATTTCTAAAAATTCTACTCGCATCGATAGGGGTACTAGCTTATTGTTATGCTCTGATTTCTATCTATATCCATTATTGTGCAGTTGCGGATATTCTAGAATATTTGCAATCACGACATGAAGAAATTTGTTCCCTGGATTTTAGTCTAGAGAGTTTACCCCTGCCGACAAGCTCTTGGGATATGCGGATATCGTATTCCTTTGTTTACAACGAGCATGGTGAGAGATTGACTGTAATTTATCATTATAGAAAAACCAGATCCATCATGTGTGTCAAATAACAAAGCCCCTTAATTCAGGGGCTTTGTGTGAAGATAGAGGGTTATATATTGTTGATTCTAAATGGCTTTGGAGCGTTGAGAAATAACAATGTTGGCATTTCTGTTTGGCTCGAGTACAGATTCTTTGAGCGTATTATTCTCTATTCTTGTTTTGGGAGTTTTCTTAATTTTTTTTGCTTTTTCCTCGCTTTTATCGTTATTTGATAATTCGTCTTTTGTGTATGAAAAATGTGCGAACTTTAGGCGGATTGTATTTGCTTTATCTGGTTTATAGAAACAATCATCAATGCCGAAGAATTCAGAAAAAAATTCTGTGATTTTTCCTAAGTTGTTTCTTTCTCCTAACTGAGTTATTTTGTATACACCTTCCTTGTTTTTTTTAGCCAAGTCTATAAGAAATTGCCAAGCCGCAGATTCATTTACTTCTTTTCCGGCTTTGTGATTCCGTAGATAAGTGAGGTCTGATATTACATATGTCTTTTTGATGTCGTTCCATGTAATGGATAGGTAATTATCATGAACACGAATTGACATGTCTTCAAAGCGTTTAGTCTTCGGTGTGTCATCTGTCCATCTGTTTATATTATGGGGGTCATTGCCGGCTGGTGCCGCGTAAATTTCATCAATGCCATCTGAGAGCACTAGTTTGTTGTTATACAAATACATGAGTTTGTATAATGAGAAAAATTGAATTTCTCCTAAGTCTATTGATTTTTTAAATTCTACAGGAGCATCTTCTGAAAATGATATGATTATCGCTTTTTTATCTGTGCCTTTGTATGTCTTGATAAAGTCATGATAGTCTATGGCTTTATTAGTAATCATGAGGTAGCAGTCAAGGTGTTTTTCATACCATCGACCAAGTTCTATCAGTCCGTATTTTTCCGGATACTGATGATTTTTATGTGCAAAAAGGGCTTGTGCAATGGCTTTGACAAACTTCTTTTCATCAATTCGATATAAGATGACATCATCGGGATGAACTGGTTCATAGTCTGGCCAGCCAAAAAAATTATCGCTTTTATAATACTTTTCATCTTCTCCTTTAGTAATTTTATGTATGGTCCCTGTTTTATCATAGATTATTTTTCGATAATTTGTTTCGTCTGGGTCTTGGGGGGCTATGCTTTTTATAAAATTTATCACTTCAGGTGTACATTGTTCAGAAAGTTCTGAGATTGTAAAAGTTTCGTTTGTTAGTAATCGGTGTATTGACATCCATAGTTGTTTATTTTCTTTTTGCAGGTTTTCAATGTTGATTTCAGAAAATTCATCATCTGTAATGCTAGGTGGGGTATGTATATCAAATCCATTTGCTTTTAGGTAATCTTGGATTTCTCGACGGTGTATGTTCTTGTTTTTCTTTAATCCTTTGAATTTATCGACCACAAATTTTATCGGCATAGTTCCGTCTTTGAAGCAGAACCGTATTGTAATCGATAAAAGCTCAGATTCATTATACTTCTCAGAGTAGTTTTCTTTTTCCCATATTTCTTCTACCTGGGGGCCATCGAGTTTTAATGTTTGTTTGTTATTATATGCTTTGAATTCTACTTTGTAGAGCTGTGCTGATTTTATTACCGGATGAGTCAGCGGTACTGTTAGAGCCTGTTTTGGCCCTTTTTCGAAAAGTGGAGTAAAATTGTAAATTTCTCCCATTATAAATGCAGCTTTGTCTCCGGCTAATAGGTATGAAAATTCTTCTAAAATTACCTTGTATAGCCAATTTTGTTTTGTGTGTATTCGAAGTCTTTGGTTTGTTATATCTAGAATAACGTAGCTACGTTCAATTGGTCGTAGATTAATGATTTCATATTGTGTTTTTTCATTCAATGTTTCTAGACTTGTTTTCCTATTTGTGCTACTTATGATAAAAGTAAGTTCGTGATTTTCTTCATTTTGGAAATAATCTATTTCACAATATGGAGCCCGTTTGTGTTCTTGAAGTTTCTGGGTGAGGTTTTGAACTGTTGTCTCTATTTTATGTTTGCTGATAGTGGGGAGAGAATCTGGAGAATAGGGGAATTTGTTCTTTGAACTCCATTGGTATTCAGTTGTGTACGTGGAGTCCAAGAGCTCAATGGAAGCTATGATTTTTGATATGTCCTTTTTTGTTTCTGGCGTCGCACAGAGTAGTATAATTTGATTAAGTAAATCTTCCGTGTCTAGTTTTTCTTTTAATAGTTTTTGGTGATGTCTTTCTATTTCATCAAGCCTATTGCTGACGCTTTCTTTGTTTTGATAGAGTAGTTGTATAAATTCATATGTTTCAAGGAACTCTTTTTCTCTTTGGCCGGATGCGCTAGAAATGCTTTTAATTTTTCTTACTATTTGGTCAATAAGAGTTTGTCTGCATCGTGTGTCTTCTCTATCTGTCTTTTCTTTGCCAAATATATCTTCGTATTGTTGATATAGGTATTCTAATCCCTCTTGGGTCATGAGAGAGAATAATTCAATTCTGTGGCAGTTTTTGGTCAATGTATTTTTTCTCATTCTTATAGCTGGTCTTAATTGATTTTTATTATTGCAAATCTTCGTGATTTGTCAATAGTTTCGTTGTCATAGCTTTTAATCTTTAGTTTTTTATTGAAAATATCAAGTATTTTTATTTGTGCCTTATCATTTGTGGGTCTGTTTCAGATTTGCTGGGTGGGAAGAGAGAAATAGGATGATACAAAAAGAAGCAATCCTTACTTGATAAAGCTTGTAACACCAATTACAAGTAGTTTATGATAAATAAATTATTTTACCAAGATGAACGGATTACTTCCTCACACAGAATCGTTGAAAATACCATTTCCGTCAAGTTTGTAATTGATGGTAGATATAAATTTTCTTGTCCTTAGTGTAGTTGTTGTGTTCTTTGGAGGAACTAAGTACATATTATTGAATACATCACAGGAGCTTGGCTCTTGCTCTATGACATGGTACAGAACCAATGCGGTCATATATGCAAGAAGTTCATACCTGTGTATATGGCACGAGCATCTGCTACTGGTGTAAAATATCTTCCTGCAGGATGATAAATATACACATCTCGTCTTTGTATTCCCTCCGGATTATTTTTTGTGCACGAAACGTATTCAACCACTATGTCAGAATAGCCATCTCCATTTGTGTCTTTGAGGCTGATCTGAGCCCAGCCATCACGGAAGAATACATCATTATATGCCATATAACAGCTAAACGAAAAACATCCTTGCTTTGCCGGGAGCGTAATACAGGCTGTTTGAGCAACCTTATAATATGAATAAGTAACCAACTCACCATGTATATCAAGCACCCCACACATGGAACGAGAATTTGTATCACTTGGGGGAGCGGCTTTCAGTTTAGCCGTCAAATCAACTTCTCCCGATCGCATAGATATTGGCAGATCCAATACGTGCTTAACGCCGTATTTTTGCAACACATAGTTAATGCGCTGGTTGAAGTGAACTTTATCTGAAATATCCAATCGGGGTGTGTTATGTTGGGTAAATAGAAGCATATCATTGGGAGTTGCTCCCACAAGTCTGCAAATATCCGCATGAAGGTAATACCCTCGTTCTACAAAGAAATGAAAATTTTTGTGTTTTTGAACGATGAAACAGGTAATGTTTACAATAAAGAATAATGCCGTTACCTCATAAATACCGATATGAAATAAAGTTTCTCTTTTGGCCTCTTTTTTTATTACATACTTACGATATATTTTGGCTCCTATGTATATTAAAAAGCCATAAACGAAGCCGCGAACACCTATGATACACCACTCTTGCCATTGTTCGGGAGGCCAATAATATTTACAGATATAATTAAGATTGATGAGTTGACTCGTAGCAAATATTACCATCAGATAAAGGATGATATAAACAATTCTCTTCATATTGTTATGAGGTTTTTATATGTGGTTGTTTATAAATCAAATTCTATCAGATTTCCTTAAGAGGAGCAATCTAATATGTGCTTCATATATCATTTTTTACTTTATGTCATGACTTTGTGCTTATATAAGATGTGAATTTACAACAAAATATATGGGATTATTACTGGTATTATGTTTTTATAAATTAAAAGCTGAAAGTATATAATTGTGCAGGGGGGAACTCCACCCTGCACGTTTATAGAGAAAATGTTTATTTTATTATTCTCTTAAAAATTGGAACATAATGTTCATATCCACGATTAGTCCCAGATGATTCTCTTGTCCCTATATTATCTGGTTTTATCGGTCCCCATATTACTGTTGGTTTGGAATAGGATGGGTCACCTTTCTTGTATTCTTTGCACAATAAAACAGCAGATGTGCTCCACTTGTTTTTATCGTCTGCAACAATTGCATTACCTATTCTTTCCATTATTTCCGTCGCAAGTGCAGTAGCTACTGCTACTGCAAGCCCTGCAGTAAAAGTGGAAGCGATAGATGTGATAGTGAAACCAATAGATGCTGCAATTATGTTGGTTAGAACTCCTCCTGTGCCTTCCGAAGTAATTTCAGAGCTGAATACAAAGAGACCCATATTTTCAAATGGTTTGGAGATGGATACATCTGTAGAGTAATGCATTGTACCCCACCAAAAGTCCACGCTTCTAGAATCTGCTTTTACCGAAGCATCGATAAATTCATATTCACCGCATCTACATGTGCCTTTTGCGGAAATTCGTGTTTTTGTAATCAGTTCATCCTGTTGACCAATCCTTAATGTTCCTTTGTTTCCTCCAGGACCACCATCATCATCCCACCATTCGAGATACACCCCAACTTCTATAGTATTTTTAACTCTATCCAAGTTGTTTTTATAGTTTGTAAACAACCCCAAGATATCGAAATGGTAAAAATTATTTTTCCCGTATACATATAAATTGAGAAGTTCCGCTAGGGGATCTAAGCTAAGCCATCTCCCATCCATGGGATTATAATGGCGGTAGTTGTAGTAGACTAGAGCTAGGTCGGTGTCGGCGTATTCGCTACTCCATTGGATGGGCTGAGTGATGTCGCCGTTGGCAGTCACGGAGCCGTAGGGGGTGTAGCTATATGCTGTGCGGATGTAGCCGTTTTGCCCGAAGACTTCGCAGATGTTCTTGGTCAAATCCCAGCCGTAGCAGAACCATGTGCCGTCTTTTTGGATGGCAAGGGGTCGGGTAGCCACAGGCTGTGTCGGGTCCCAGGTGATGAGCCATAAGCAGGGATGAGCAGTGCGAGTGAGGTCGCAACACGCTATCTGTAAATACCCACGGTAAATGAAGCGGTAGTTGCTGATAACAGTAATGCTTTCATTACCATCCGCATCGGTGGTGATTTCTTCCACTTTCTTTGTGGCACGTCTGCCCATGCTGTCGTAGCTACACGTGATGCGTGTGGTGACGGAATCTGTGGTTTTTTGGAAAATCACAGGTCTATTCTCCGCATTGTAGCTTACAGACCAAATACCCGTAGACGTTCGCACAAGTGTCTGATTACCATCGGTATCGAAAGTCGGCACGAAGGCAGACTCCTCATTTTTACGAATAGAACTGTACTGGTTCAGCTCATTCGCATCATAGAAAGCATAATCACTTGCATCGATGGACATACGACGATTGCCGATATTATCGTAATCGTAGGCGTAAGTTTGTCCATTCACTTGAGCACTAGCAAGTTCTGAACGATAGGTATGTACGAAGCTATCGTTTATCGTTTGCCCCTGTCGAGAGGTTGTGCGAGTTAGCGGACGAGCTAAAGTGTCGTAAGTATAGCTTCTCTGTGTCACTAAAGTTGTGCCTCGATGATAAGCCATGCCAATGAGCAAATCTCGTTTCTCTTCAAAGCTTTGCGTAAGGCTCATGTTGTTCGGCATGGTCAAGGTTTGCAAAAGGT
>JAUNER010000008.1 GCA_030525455.1 Akkermansia sp.
CGAGAGCACCACCCAATCCGGTAATAGAGCTATCTGCGGCAAGGGTTAAGCTATCCACAGCTGTTGCACCACCGAGTGCGATGGAGTTTTCTGTATCAGCTGTACCAGCTGTCGCATTAACTGTAAGCTTACCTGCAAAGTTGGTGGCATTGACCAACTTACCGGAAGTAATGGTTACATCGTTAGCTACGGCAGCACTCGCCATATCCAGAGAACCACCACCCACAGACACATCTGCCGTACCTAATGAATCAGCCCCGGCAAGAGTTGCAGAACCGGAGTTCACATTTACCTGACCGGTCAAGCCTGTGTTGCCGGCGGCAATGTTAATGCCATTAGTAGCTTCGAGGTTCACAATACCTGCGCCACTAAGTGCCCCTGCCCAGGCAACGGAATCTCCGCTCAGAGAGACTTCCCCACCTTCAGCTACTTCAAGCCCGGCAGTAGCAGTATTAGCGGCAGTTAATGTAAGTTTAGCTCCATCAGCTACAGAAAGCTTACCGGAAGTACCGGATACAACGCCATCGTAACTCATAGCAGACTGAGCGATGGAAAGCGTACCACCGGCCAATTCTACAGAATCAGCAAGCTTCGTTACTGTGGCATTAGCACCGACAACAAGTGTACCTGCATTTACCTGCAAGGAACCTGCCAAATCAATGCCACCATCCATGATGAGCTGACCATTATTGTACTTACTGAAGGCCTTACCACTCAAATCACCGGATAAGGTGTATGCAGATGAGGTGGTTTCCATACGCACGTCATCATCAGCGAATACAATGTCGTTGACATAAGTGTGGTTAGCACGATTCTGCTCTGCGTTGACAGCATTGTGGAGCTTCAAGACAGCATTCTCACCCATGGTAATGGCATCAAGACGGAAGCAACCATCCTCTATTTCCAAAGTACCTTGGAAGTTTGTGCTGAGGTTCATTGATTGAGCTGAGTAATTACCCTGGTGTGTCCAGTTGGCAATGATAGTACCCGTACCGGAAGCTTCCATAGCAAAGGCACCCATTTGAGCCAATGTATCAATTCTGAGGGTTGAGCCTTCATTAATTACTGCCGTCTTACCATTGAGCAAATCACGCCCAAGTGTGATAGAAGCCGATGAATCAGCATCCCCTAAGGTCAACGTACCAGCGGTCCATGACTTAATGAGATTGGTTGCATAAGCACCATCAGTCAAATTCAATGCACCGGAGACCAAATCAACTTGCCCGGCAGTAGCGGCGGCATCATTGAGAGTCAATGCACCACCATCTACTGTGATAGCACCGGAACCTAAGGAATTAGCCACATTACCAACAAGTTCACCGGCGGCAACAGAAATATCCCCCGTCCAGTTGGTATTAGCCAAATCCATGGTCAACGAACCATTACCCTTCTTCGTAAGAGCGGCAGTACCGGTAATAGCACCCGGAGTTGTCGTATCAGATACGAAAGTATAGGCCTTATCATCCGGAGCATTTACCAAAATTGAATTGGGGGCTACATTTCCCTCAATTGTTACAGTACCATCAAAGGAAGCATCTTCAAGGGCAGTCTTGTTAAAGACAACATCCTTACCTGCGACAGAATCTACAGCATTTGTATTTCCCCATTCAGTACCTAAATCTGCATCTGACCAAGTAGCATTATCTGCTTGATAGACCCAAGTTTCACCCTTTGAGGTAGCTACCAACTTCAAGCTGGTGGCTGTCTGCTCAAGAGTAAAGCCCAGCAAGTCATTATCCCCGGCATCAGTCCAGTTAAAGGAACTCTTGTCCGTCGATAACCCACTAAGTGCGGTAATAAGATCATATTCACCCTCGTCTGTCAAATCAGCAAGTCCTTCAAGAGTAAGAGCATAAACCCCACCCTCAAACGCACCGCCAACAATCAATGAAGCCATATCGGCATTCACGCCCAAGCTCAAGTTAGAGCCCAGATTCAAATCACCGGCTGTGGTCATTTGAGCCCCCTTGGCAATAGTCAAATCACCAACAGAGGCGGCACTTGTTCCTGTAAGAAGTAACTTACCTTCATTCACAGACACAGCACCACTCAAATTCACTGTACCACCGAGTGTTAAATCTGCGGCAGAAACCTTCACTAATCCGAGAGTACTTTGCGTATCCCAAGCAATGCTGGTAGAACCAAAAGCACGGGCTATACCATGGTCTTGGATAGTACCGGAATAGTTACCGCTACCTACTGTTAATACACGGTTATAACCACCATCTGCACCAATCAATGAATTTGCCGTACCATTAAGTTCAGCAATTTCTACATTGCCCAATACTCGAATAAATGCACGATATTCGGCATTATCTCCGGAATTTAAGTTAACAGTAGCATTAGCTAAAGATTGGTATAAATCTAAAGCATAACTGTAATTATTAGTTGAATCAATTGTCACAGTCCCGGTGAATCCGGAAGCATCACAATCAAGAATCAGCTTACCATTAGAGTTATACTGATTATCCCCGGCAGCACGTCCGGCAATAAGAGTCCCCTCACCCAACAAGGTATTGAGCAAGGCTACTTCCTTAGCCCATGCCTTATTTACATTATCATAAGAGGTTAAAGTAACATTACCATTAATGGTAACATTACCTTTCAAATTATGCTGATAATCCGTACTATTAGCTTGTGTGGCATCATACCAACGAACAGTAACGGCATCAGAGGCATTTTCACCCAAAATCAAATCTGAATTTATGGTATTATGAGCCCCCTTACCACCAATAATGAGAGTAGTCCCATTCTTCATGGTAACAGTAGACCCGGCTTCACCATAATTTACAGCATAAACAACATTGGTTATAGCAGCAGAGCCGATATGTAATTCCCCTTCGGATACAACAATATTCCCGGCATTTTTACCAATGACGGCTAATGCGGTAGAGCCTGTTTTTTCTACTACACCATCACCGGCAAGTACATCCCCGGCCCAAACGATGCCTGTTAACTCGCCTGATACAGACACATTTACTGTTACAGTACTATCGGTATCAGCCCACAACCCAACGGTAGGTGCGGAATCAACCATAGCCATAGAAACTGTAGCCCCGTTAGTAGCACCTAAAGCACTGCCGGTAGCAAAGTTTACTTTGGTTAAATCCGGAGTAGCATCATATCCGTAAGCCAAGACACCACCATTAACACCAACGGTAGTACCATCACCCAAAATACCATCAGAATTAAGAACTAACACACCATTACCGGATTTAGTGATAGTAGTATTTTTAATAGCCCCCTCACCGGATAACTCAACAGTGGTGGCACTATTATTAACAGTCATGGTTCCGGGTGCAACGTCAGATGTTACAACAATGGAAGTCTTATCAATTCCGGTAATATCACCAATCAAAACGGCACTGTCCTGTGTGTATGTCGCATCAGCATCACCTTTGTTCCATACATTGTCAGCACCCCATTCTGCACCGGTTCCACCATCCCAAATCAATATGGAATTAGAGAAAACAATATCATTGCCTTGAATCTCCAAGACACCGTTCACTCCGGATGCAAATTCAGCAGATACACCGGTAATGTCTACTAACCCGCTTGTACTAAATACGACATCCCCGCCCTGAAGCGTACCGTATTGAGTCAAATCAAGCTTTAACGCACCGGCAGTACCGAGGGATAATTCACCGTCAAGGACAATACCCGTACCGGCATCCCCCAGAATAGCCAGCGTCGTTGTATCGCCAAGATTCAAATCCCCGGCAAATGTCGTTCCTTGTACAAATTCTATAAGCTCAAAGCCACTTGCCTTTGTATCATTAAAGGTAATTGAACCACCATCTTTACCCAATGTTAACAAAGTTGAACCACCAACAGACCCAATAGAGGCCGTAAGACTGGCAGTATCTTTGAGCACACCGCTCTTGAAAATCAACGTAGCATCACCGCCCAAGTTGGTACCATTCTTACCGGTACCTGCACAAAGAGCTCCGGAATATGTACCCCCATCAATCGTTAGGACTGTATTCCCTGTAATGGAAGCAACCCCCGTTGATTCCCCATAAGAACCGGCTGTAATGTTACCGGTAAATTCGACGTCATTAAGAGCTGTAATGCTCACTGTGGAATTCCCGGAAATAACATGCTTACCATGGCTTGCCCCCCAGTGACCGCAGTTTTCATCAAGCAAATGACCACCGATAATATTCTTTACAAACTTACCGGTCTGGTCACCTGTATTAATAATAACAGAAGTATTCTCAATAGCACTTGTTGATGTATAGTTAGATGCATGGGCAGAACCACCGACAATGTAACCGGCCTTCAAATTTGAATCTGTTAGCGATCCATCTGTATAGCTCTGTACATTCTTAACGACAACTGTTACGTCACCTAAGATTGAAGAAGTACCATTGTGCATATGAACGACACCACCGACCAAGGAACCATTAATAACGGCATTATCTTCAATTGATACATATACGCTGCCGTCAATTGTAGGATTCTGACCATCCTTGTAGTTGGCACCAATGACAAAATTTGTCTTGGTATCGCCACCTACCAAAAGATGAATGTCGCCGGTTACGTCGCACTTCGTACCGCCACCCCAGTTATTGGCATAACTACCACCGACAATTCGCTTGTAATTACCACCCTTTACAGCCAACCAGATATCAGAGTTAACGGCACCGGCTTGCACGTCAGAAGCATAACCACCATATACACCGATTCCGGTGGCTGTTCCCGTTGACAATACTAAATTCACACTACCATAAGTAGCATCCAATTTAGCAGGGTTGTACATAGGGCTGGCTTCCTGAGTCACGGTCTGCCCCAAGGCACTACTTGGGCCATCGGCAATTCCCCATTCCGTAGGCCATGACAAATCAACACCACCTGACGTCAGGAACTTCACTACTGTCGTACCGGAAGTGCTGTCCAATTGGTATGCAGATTCCTCTAACCCGACAATGCTGAAATTCCCGCCGGATAAGTCCACGCCCAAATCAATTGTCAAATCTTTCAAGGCATCTGTGCCTAAAGCATCAGAGAAACCACTATACCCATTCAAATCAATCAAACCGGCTTTAAAATCAGCCCCGGCCAAAACAGAATTTGTATTATCAACAGAATTCCAATACAAGGTAGCACCATCAATGACAATATCCCCTGTGCTGGAAACTAGTGACCCGGTACCATTGACCAGCACGCCATAAGTAGCATCCAATGTACTTAGCGCCGTCGTAAGCTTACCACCGGTAGCAGATAAGATACCGGAACCATTGATTTCAGTCACAGTTAAATCACCGTTACCGGCATCAATGCGACCACCGTTAAGAGTCAATTTAGAAATTGTGCCTCCCTTGGAAAGAATAGCACCATCTTCCACAGAATAATTACCCTCCAATAGGACACTGTCTGCTAAATGAACCCAACCGGAAACAACGCCAAAACTACCGGCACCTGTGATAGAATTATCAATCACATCAGCACTTGCTCCCATAGTACCGTAATAAGCAATGTACTGCGATGCATTATTTGTAGTTACAGCAGCATTGCCTAATGAACCGGATGACTTAATACCCAGAACGGTACGCCCACGCTCAATGGCAACCGTACCACCAATCACGTTATTGGTATTTGATAAGTGGAAATATGAATATTCCCCATCTGTACCATTGATAGCAAAGCCATTTTCTGCATTCAGCACGCCATCAATGGACATATTTTTACCCCAGTAGGAAGTAAAATTCACATTCTGGCCTAATTTTACATTGCCCTTAAATTTGAAGCAGGCATTGTCAGCTGAGTTATTAGCATCATAATTATAGCAGTTACTTACAGCGGCACCATCTTCGATGTTGAGTGTTGTACCATTACCCATTTCGATGCCTTGATTCCAAGAAACAAGACCGGAATAGAGATTTAATGTCCCATTGCTGATTTTAAGTAATGCTCCGGCACTGGAACTATTAGATAAAGCATCTTTGGTTTGATTCCCAAGTGTAAATTTCCCGGAACCTGTATAATCAACTGTTATCGCATCTGCAAAATCACCACCAAATACCGAATCACCACCTGTAATGGTAAGAGTTTTCCCATTACCGGAAAGAACAGACTTTGCACCACCGGAAAGAAGAGCCGCAATGGTAGCATCTTCATCAATTTGTAAAACACTTCTACCTGCTTTATCACCACCACCGAGTTTTACAGAAGCATTTTGCAAGGCCTTGCCATCTTGCAAAATCATTACCATGTTGTTTGCCAGTACATTGGTATTAGACTGCAGTGTCACTGTACCATTGTAAGTACCTTCTCCGCTCAAAATAAGTGTAGAAACATTTCCGGAGTCATTTGCAATTCGACTTACCAAAACTTCTGTATCGGCTGCATCACCAACAAGGCTTTCTAAGGTAATTGTCCCACGGCCACCAAATTCAACTGTCGTGCTGGCAGAAACTGTTGCTGTTCCGTATGCGACACCATTGGCCGCATCTGCTTGGCTGGGAAGTGTCACTTTCGAGCCGTTCAACGAAATATCATCTGCAGCCTGTGCCATTGATGACACGGAGATAACAACAGCAGACATACCAATAAGGCCGGTTGTACCGACTGTAACACTAGTAATGCTAGTGAATGAGGCAACTAATGCTGCCAATAACTTCGAGGGGAGATGTAACTTCATTTCCGATTTACAGTTAGTGTTTTGAGAGAACTTTTTCCGTTTGTACCGTCATTAATACAAACAAATTCTGAGAATGATTAGGATATTTATACCAAATTACCCCCGCCCTGGCAAACAAAAAGCACACCGCTCTACCAAAAGAGAAAAATTATCTTGAAATTTTTCAAACAAATCACTATCTTCACCGATGGCTGCTGCATTCGTCATCACTTGGCAAGGTGGCCCGAACCGATATTATATATTAATGGGGGTGACCCCGACGCTGTGCTGATCAGGTCCCATGCCGGATAGGTCAAATCAGCGACGGAAGCCCCCGCCCTACTGAGACACGGGAACGTGGCTCATTGCCAACGACGGTGCAGCGGTGTCTTTCAAAACAGCCCCCCTCACAATTTTAATTACCGAAATTACGCTTGCGAAAGGGTAAAATCCTCTGTAAAATTACTTATCGTGCAATCTATTTCTCCCTATCTAAATCCATTATGGCCGGATGCCGTATGGGACGTATCCGGAGCCTTTGCCAACGACCGCGAGCTCATAGGATTTTATGATTTTTGTCAGAAATTTCTCAAATTTGAGCCGTTCCATATCGTCCACGGGGCACCGCTATGTGAGTGGAACTCCGGGCGAGTACTGGAACATCTCATGAGAAGTGTACAAGAAATACGCACCGCCGGATTAGAGTACGAAAAACGAAACATCAGCGTATACCTCACTTTTACCAACCTCCTACTCACAGAAAAACACCTTAACGACATTATGGGAAATGCTCTATGCGTCTTCTTTAGCAAGCATAATCCCACTCACCGTAACTCGGTCATCCTCGCCAGCGACATCCTAAAAGAATACATCCGTAAAGAATACCCCCAGCTAAAAGTAGTCTCGTCCATCCTCAAAATTTCTGCCGGAGGAAAAGGGAAATTAGATGTCTATAAACGTCTAGCAGATGAATACGATGAAGTCATGGTTCACCCGGACGATGTGCTCAACTATGATTTACTCGAAAAAATAGAAGACAAAGACCGCCACATTTTACTCATTAACGAGTACTGCATACGCAACTGTCCGCTACGAGCCTATCATTATAATACCCTCTCCAAACTATCACTCAATTTCATGAGCTTCGACTCATCTGATTTTGAGAAAAAGAAAGCTAACAATGGTTGCGATTCTCTCTACACCCTATTAACGCACCCGGAGAAAAACGTGCTTGCCCTCAATACCCCGGAAATTCAAAAACTACGCGACATGGGGTTTAAGCACTTTAAGATGCAAGGACGAGGGCACTCAAATGCATCATCCATTTTATTTGACTTATTACGGCTCGTATTCCGCACCGACCAAGCCGATGAAAATGCTATGCATCGCAACGGTCAAATGTTTTTGGAATCCATACTTCCACAATAACCCGTTACATCTACCATGACACACGACAGCACAGACCCACAGCAAATTTTGGCCAATATGGCCTATTTGACCAAAGACTATCTACCGGAAGCCACATGGACAGTAGACGGCATATTTCGCTTTGAAAAAGGCATTCAATCAATTAGTCAATTTCTCACTAACCTCATAGGCATTCGTGGATTTTCACGGATGTCGGGGAGCATTGCCACCCTTTGGTCACTAGACTGGTTTGTACAAGAACGCCCCATAACTCACGACAAATACATACGCATTCTAAAAGATTGTGCCGCAAACGACAAAGGCATCACATTAGTCTTTGACAATCCCTTTGTAACGAGCGAAGAGCTCAACGACAACTATTCCCTCAGTCTCATTCATCACCTCTGTACCCACAACGAGAATAAGAGAAATGCCGTTTGTGTAGCAAATGACAAAGTAGCCGAAAAAATCCACTCTCACTTCCCACAGATTCCCATCTTTTGTCATCCGAATCGCCTTGTAGCTGAAGAAGGCAAACGCACAGCGGCATTGTACAATAAACTTGCTTCCCAATACCTGCGAGTAACACTTCACCCGGCGGATGCTACACGAACAAATATCATCGATGGCATCGAAAAACCCGAAAACTTCGACATCGTTATCAATGACCCCTGCCTAAGAATCTGCTCATTGAGAAGAGAACACATGAGACTATTGGCAGAAATGCGACGCCATCCCTACGACATGGATCTCATGAGACAGCGTGCTAATCTCATCGCTCGTGCAGGTTGTCAAAGCATAGACCCCGGCCAATTACATCAAAAAGCAAGCTGTAACCTCACTCGTCAGGAAGCCTGCACTCTGTATGATAAAGGCTTTAGACACTTCATTATTCAAAGCCATCAATTCCGCAATGAAATAACGCTTTTGTGGGATATTTTCCAATGTATGTTTGATTATAGCCCGGAAATTTCAAACAAAGCCGCCCTTATAGCCTCCTCCGGCATGGCAGAATTCGGGAAGCCGGAATTTAAGCTCCCCAGCGGATTACGCGACTTCAAGTTTAATATCTTAGAATAAGCACGACGAGCTTCAAAAGCGATAGAATCAAAACGCCCCCCCAAAAATAAACAGGGGGGCCAAATAAGTCTCGCCTACACATTCATCAATGCCACATTCTGGCTCGTCGTGGCTTTTGTTTGAGAGAATCCTGCAACAATAAATGATGCGACCATGCTTCGGCAAAAGTGCGAGCCGCATCGGCAGAATGTGAATGCACATCATGCACAGGGGATTCGCTCAATACCCCGGATGCACCGGGTGGACGAGTGTGATACATTTCTAAATGCTCGACACCACTTGGCTCCGGTTCACCAAATCGATTATGGCATTTCTCTAAAGTTCTGGCATGAAAATAACTATGCTCCAACAACTCACGCAGTGAGTTGATACCCTGCCAAATATCCGTCGTCCGTGGAACCACTCGCACATTATAAATCCCAAGTTTGGCTAGATTTTCCACATACGACACTCCATGAGCATCACGTTTGGCCGCATCATGTGGCAACAAATGAGCCGTGATGCGACAGCCTAACTCACATTCCCATTGTTTCATTTTTTCTGCAAAATGAGCTAAGGGTTCTTGATTGGCCGCATAAAAATCTAACCAATGAATGCTACCGCCGACCACCTGCACCAACCAAATAGCAGTGTGGTCGCTTAACCCCAAATCCCACGCAGTAAAAATAGGAGAATCTACCTCTGTAGGGAAATCCAAACCTATTTTCCCTTCTTCACGAAGTTTCATTAGACTTGCTCCGTAGATACTCCCCTCTTCGCCCACAGAAAATGCCTCCATCGGCGTACTGGGATATTCTTGTTTCATAGCACTCCCCATCACGCGAGCCATGCGAGCATACCAGCGTTTCTGGTCATCGCTAAGAAAAATACCGGATTCTGCTTCCAGCTTTGAAAAATAATCATTTAATTCCGCACTCCAGCGACCTTTGGCAGAAAGGGCATACTCCAGCTGGTCAAACCAACTAAAGAAGAAAAAGCGAAAGTCTAAAGGGCTTAGCACCTCTTTCCCGGCATTATCCATCGCTTGTCGCGTTAGCTCATAATTCACACCAAAGCGTCCGCCTTCATGAGTGCTTTCTTTGATGATAAATCCCTCCGGGGGTACTGTATTAATTGCCCCGGTACGAATATCCCTGGCTCGCCATGGTGCATGCACAGACACATGAGCCAGCTCTGAAACGTGCAAAAACTGCATCGTGCCACCACGTAAATTGGTTCCGACTCGCACATCACTGCCATTAGATAAGGCTAGGTGCGTACGTGCAGAGGCACAGGGGTGCCACTCGCCTTTTTTCTCAACCCCACTATGCCTTTTCAGATGACTACCCAGTCGGGCAAGTGCTACATCCAATGGGCTTGGATTGACGGGTAGATAATCTAAATGCTCCCAGGCAAATAATAACTTGGCCAACTTCTGCTGGGCATCCGGTAGGCTTTTATCTATAATTCCACAGTGAAAATTTGCTCGGAATAGAATCATATCAAGCATCAACATAGCCGCATAGGTAGAAATACCCAACTGCCGTGCTTTCAATATGTCGTTTCGATACCACAAATTTGAATGCAATCGTCGCTGGGCACGGTTGAGCTTAAACCGCTGTAACTGACCGGCTTTATTTTCAATCCAATAGAGATGCTCCAGCCGCCAGAGCTGGTTACTCAAACACTTTGCCCACCGCTCAAATGCAGGGTCAGCCACTACATTATTTGTATTCATACGCTTGCAATTTCTCTATCAGTTCTTTTACTCGTCCCTTAAGCAATCGGCGAGCATCGGCAGAAATTTGCCATTCCCAATTCAAGAGGTTAGGGTGTTTTAAGCCATAGCCCAATAAATTCATCGTAGCCATGACCAAATCATCCGCAGGCGATAATGATTCTGTGGCTAAAATCTCACCTAGCCCCAGTTCTTCACTCAGTCGCACGGTGTCTTCAAAAAAGCTACTCGAGCCATGCTTTCGGGATAGCCATCGTTTCTTTTGTAGCGTTGAATCCGTCATTATTTTCAACAATCTCATTCGTTCTTTTTGGCGAGCTTGTTGCATTTGTTCAGGGTGAGGCATTTCTGCCGCTCCGGTAAACTGCTCTAACGGAATGCAACGAGCCTTTTCTGATTGGGCAATCTTTCCCATAGCATCTAAATACACACCATTCCAAACATGGACGACGTATGGTTGCTGTAACTCCGGAACCATACTATCCGGGGCTCCGCTCATGAGTCGAATCGTATGTGTTTCATCCTGTGGGTCAATGTACACCGCATTACAAGCCATGCTTTTTAACAAGACATCATCCACCTGCATCCCTAAATCTGCAATTCGTGGGTAGGCTCGACCGGAAAGCACCAGTTCTTCCATCTGCTTATGCTTGGGCAAAACCTCTTGCATTGGCACACGAACTGCCCAATCCGCACCTACTCCGGCAGGTCTTGTTTCACTGTCGCTGTGATATCGTTTGCCCTGCCACATAATCCCCTGCTCTGTTGCCATGGGTCGGGTGGCAAAATCATTTCTTATCACTTCCAGAGTCTCTAAGGCACGTGTGAGTTCGGCTTTATTTTTCCAAGCTTTTGGTAAATCCAGATTTGTTCGTAGCCGGTACTCATCACTTAGTTCCGTTGGCACAGTTGGTACATCCGGCATGGGCTTTTGTAATTCTTGATGCAGTTTTTTCCCTTTGAGTCGGGGTAAAGCAGTATGATTCAATAAAAACTCCTCATGTTTTGGCATTAAGCATTGGAATTTCCCCGGACGTGATGAATCCGGTCGCCAATAAATCATTTGAGGGTTGGTCTGTAACTGCTCTGCCAGTTCATGCAAACATTGGCGTGCCAATGCCTCATCTGCTCCCGCCCTTGAATCAGAATAACCAAGTTTTTCTACCAAATCTGCCGCCACGTGCACGGGCAACTTATCAAGTAAATCTCCGGCTCTCAAGCTATGATAAAACCGCTCCATCATCGGTAAGCCAATGTCATAATGAGGCGACCAATGACGCTCGGTTCGCACGAGTTCACTCATACCTACACTCTCTTTTAGCATCTCTACAAATGAGTCATCCAGTTTCTCTAAATCCTGCATCATTTGCTTACTCCTCTGCACGGAATTCACTAAATTTTCATTGGCTCTGGCAGGGAGGGCACATGAATACCGCAACCAAATACGCATACTTTCCGGCACGTGCGGATGATTCCTATGTGCCAGATAAAATTCCTTTGATAATTGAGATAATTCCTCTGTCACTCGCATGGGATTAAATTTACGGACAGACTTCGGTAATCGTCCAAGAATCTGTAAATATCTAAGTGCCTGCTTCAAGGGCAACTGCCCGGTTCTCATCAGTCTATCCCACACAACTTCTGCCTTATCCTCCAGCACAGCCATTGGACTAGCTATATTATTAAGCACCAGGCGAGAGCGCACCGTACCGTCCGCTGAAAGGATGGGCTCATTATAGGCATCTACCCCCATCAGGGCATCAGTTGGCAAAGCCTCATACTGCTCGGCCACCCATTGTCTTTCTCGACGAGCTTCCGGGGCTAAGGTCTGAATATCATCCGTGCTTCTGCCCTTGTCGAGGATAGAAATTTCCTCCCCCGGTCCCAGCATTCCTCGCCTACCATACCCTAAACCAATGAGGTCATGAGTCGCTATACGAGACAAGCATTCATAGGGCCCCGGCAAGCGTTTTTCATCTACGCCAAATAGCTCATCTTGCTGCATTCTCAAATGCGTGGCGTCCATGTCATCTGCTAATAATTTTTTATTCCACCACTTTACCATCATCCATTTCGGATATTGATACGGCGTCATTACCATATACACATGAGATGCTAAGTCGGCCACGGCTCCGGCTCGTGTTTTATGCCATACAGACCATTGCCCATCAGGGTAATGAACTCGCCAAAGGGACTGCCCCTGATGGTCGATTTGCTGAATAACATCAGAGTCTAATAACTCCAAATTCTCTATCATCGACTCTGCCCCCTCATAGTTTTTTACCGTCCGCTCATCTGTCATTAGTCGAAGCTTGTCCGGGGATAAATGACGAAAGTGAAGGCGAATTTTTTCAGCAGGAATATCCAGATGCTTTGCAAGCAAAGAACCAAAAATTTCCGGTGCTAAATACCCACGTGCCACCCCGGCATCAAATTCTTTCATATTCGGTAATAATTGATGCAGAGCCATCACATCAGCCTGGGTGGACCACAATAATCTATTTAGCTCTACCCACTCAGCCTGACTTTCTTCTCGTTGGCGGCTACTTAATCTGCGAAAGTGATGACTCAGCCGCACCAATTCTGCGACAAGGGCGTGCTCATCCATTTCACCCTTCTGAAGCTGACCGCTGAAATGTGGCTCATTTTCTAATAATTTTTTTGCCATTGTTTGCCCATGTTCATCTCTGCAAAAGTGACTCCAGAATCTCTCTGCTATATGATTATGTACGGTTTCAATCGCCGAGCCATTTAACAATTCCAGTACCCCCTCTACCACGTTAGCACGCATTTCGGCATCAACTTCTGCAGTGAGGGCTTCCCAATCCTGCGGTGATTTTTTGAGACGTCCGGCAAATTCCTCCGGATACGCTAATAGCAACAATCGGGCAGGTCGCCAGGCAAGGTGTTGCAGTCTTTCCTCCAGGTAGGCCAATTGTAAAATATCAGCATTTTTTTCAAACAAATTCCCTTGAACGAGTTTTTCTGCCAATAAGTCATCCTGCCCACTCAATAGTGCCAAATCACGGCTTTCCTGCACATTCTGCTCACGATTCCATTGATTCAGTGCAGATTCTATATTCCGGGCATCTCTGACTATCGGATAATCCGACTCTACTGCCGGAATGGCCGTATATGTCGATGTCCCGTCCTGATTTATATTCTCCTCAATCCGGGGCAATCCTGCTCGCATAAGCCATCCTACCCGTGCCGCCATAAAGTCCGCATCACCATGTAATTCTGCTAACTTTGCAGCGGTTTCCGGGAATTGCTTTGCTTTCCATGCATTTGTTCGCAATGTTGGTGGCATATCCAAAAAATCGCACACCTCCTGCTCAGTTCTTAAAAGCGGCTGACCATTCTCACCTAAAATGCGAGACCATTCCATCGCCTTTCGTGAGATATACAAACTCCCCCACATGGGTGATGCTTGTAAGGCCTCTCGCAGTAGGGCATTGGCTAGGTGTGGGTCTTTTTCTGCTAATATCGCACGGATACTCTCCTCCTCTACCCCCATGATTCGCAATGGTGTTCCCTGCCGCAATACACTCTGCGGTTGACGAAAATGAGCGAGCGAACTTTTCCCTGCCCCGATAAGTAAAAGCGGCATCATCACCGCGGCTTCATACAGTTGCCTATTGATATCAAGCTGTGTCTCTCCCCAGGCTTGCCAGTCTGCACTTGTTCCTTCACCGCTTAGGGCATGAGCGGCATCGTTGATGAGCATACTGCTTATCTCTGTACTTTTATTTTCCACCAGCTCCTCAGCCGTTTCTTTGCCTAGGGTGGCTAGTGTATTTTTTGCCACATCTCGCAAGTTTAGACGGTCTGTCGCTTGAGTTGAGCGAAAGGCTTTTATTTCATCGCCTAATAATTTTTGTCCTAATCGATTCAACCCGACAGCCAGAGCCGCATTTGCCAGCCCGGTGGCAATAGCGGCATTCATCTGTACAGCGTGAGTGCCATTGGGATTCTGTTGTCGCTCATGGGCTATTGTGTGGCCCATTTCTTCCAGAGCAAGTGCCCCCAGCCCAACGGGACCACAAAAAGCAAGTGCGGCATTTGCCCCCTGCTGTCCTACATCGGCTATAAACCGCCGTAACCATGTATCATTCTTTTCTGTAATCAACGGTGCAAATTCATGATTGGCAAAATCCTGAATCTCTTTTATACTCCGGGCATATCGGTCAATTTTATCCCCCATTTCTCCGTCGGGTAATAAACTCACCGCCCCATGTGCCAGTGCCTGCCCCATCCCGCTCCCGGCTGTCATCACACCGCGTCTCACACTTTTGTTGAATACTTGTCGTAGTGATTCCTCATCACCCTGCTTGGGACTTATCATGCACCATAGTTTATGTTTATCGTCATCGCTGACTTCGTTTAGAATTTGAGCGGCTCGGAAAACGTCATCCATTTGCCCGACCGCACGCCTGTTTACATGAAAAGCGGTCACGGGACCGGGACCGTCATGTTGCGGATTTTCCACCGCGTCAAACCACTCCATGGCACGGCGTAATGTAGCAGCTTGTTTGTGTAAGCGATTTTTATCATCTTGGGCTTCCAGTCGTGCTTTGTCGCAAACTTGTACGGCTAAGTCTTTGATGTCATCGTCGAGGAATTCCATCTCGGCATCATCCCCCTGCTGTTGATTGCTCAGGTGTTTTGTGTAAGTATTGTGGTATAAGTCCAGTAATTGTCGTTGCTGACTCTTCTTTACTTGATTTTGCATAGATACCGCCACATATAGCTCATGGTCAGAGTCACTATTGACTCCATATTGTTTCCCTACATTTTGGCGTATTTGTGCCCAATTTTTGCGAATTTGTTCACCGGGCACATTCCCCATATCGGCCACCCACGACTGCATCACCAGTCGCGATAATCTTTCCGCATCGTTCCCACCAAAGCCTCTATCGCCTTCTATTCTGCTACGTACTTCTGTCGGCAGGGCGTATATATCACCTGTCAGTAGTTGGCTCCAGTAGCGTTCTTTGTTTTCTGCTTCATTCTCAGAAGCGGTGTTTGTTTGTATTTTTTCTTGTGTTGTGTTCATTGTCTTTTTTTAGTTTTTTTGTTTTAAGGGGTTCATATCTCTATACCGCACCCATGCCGCATCCTGCATGGATTTTTCTTTTCTGAAAAGTTCTTCTATTGCGGCTTCTGCCTGTGCCGGATTTTCCGTTGCCGTTGTCATCAACCGATGTTGGAAGTCATGCCAGTCCTCCAGAGCCTGTCTGCTCCCCGGCACGCCCCAAGCACCATTTCTGTACATATAAGCGGCACGGCGGGCGGCTTCTTTACGTAGAGCTTGTGGCACACCGAGCATGGCTTCTCGTCGATTCATAAGCGATGAGATGTCTTCTTTAGATAGCCCGGAGGTCGCCAGTTCCAGCACGGCATTGGTGTCGTTTTCTCCGCCACTATCTTCATCTAAAATCATCGCCATTCGGCAGTATAGTGCCAAATCTCTATCTAGTGATTTCCCCTGCCAGTAGGCTCGCTCTTGTTTATCGCGGGCTTCGCTGTAGCGTCTGTATTGTTCCGGGCTGATAAGTCCGTATTTTTCTGCATTCCCCAACCATGGTTCTCGTTGGTGAATGCCACTACTGACCATTCGTAACATTTCATGGGCGAATTTTTCTCTAAGTTGTTTTTTATACTCACTTGATTCTAAGAGAAGTTTTATGTCGTCCTCCGTTATCTGCTCTGCTTTTTTATCCGGTATTCCCATCTGCTGAATGCTATTAGGCTCCCGATGCAGTTTGGCTATGTCTTGTTGGAATTTCGCTTCCTGTTTAACTTTTTCGCAAGCGGCAGGGGTTTCTGATTCCTTTAGGAAAACGCCTGCCCCTTCTTTCACTCTACTTACTGCCCGGCTTTCATCGCCACAGCTCACCGCCTCTGCTACACTTCGCTCCCATGATTCTCGGGCTTCCTTGAGTTGTGTCAGTTTCTCTGATTGGGTCAAATAAATTTGCCCACTCTCATAGAGTTCTTTTTTTGCCCTATTTACGCGCTCCTGCACTCTGCCGGACAAACCCGTAGGCAAATAATCAGCTAACTGCTCCTGCACGGCTTGTCGCCATTTTTCCTGCCGTAAATTCGGGTCTCGTTCGCGGTTGATTTCTGCCAGCTTTTCTTGCTCAAACTTGTATAGCCCCTCTCTCGCCTCTGCCCATTGGCCTATGTCTCTCACTTCTGCCAGCTCATTGAGATAGCGGTCTGCTACCTGCACCACGTCGTTAATGCCTGCTTGTACTTGTCGCACGGCACGGGCTTGTGCCGTTACGGCATCAAGCGGTATTTGCCCACTCATGTCCGGGGCTAACCGCACGAGCCCAAAGTCTTCTAATCGTATTGCTTTCATGATGTTCCCTCATTAGCAAATTCCCCACCGCTTTGTCATGCCGCCTAAAACGGCACTTACCGCTTGCCTCGTCGTCTCTCTTGGCTCAATATAGACTCATGGTGCGTATTCGTTTCTCCGTGGCTTACGATGGCAGATGCCGGAAAGGCTGGCAAAGCCAACCCTGTGGCAATACTATCCAAGACTCTATTGAGCAGGCTTTTACCAAAATTATTCATTCCCACGTCCGCATTCATGCTTCCGGTCGTACCGATGCCGGGGTCCATGCTCTGGGGCAGGTCTTTCATGTCGACGTGCCGGACTCCGTTCGCCTGCCTATGCCCAAGTGGCCCGTGGCTCTTAATTCTCACTTGCCTGCTTCTATCCGTATTTTAGAGGCTTCTGCCGTCAGTCCGGATTTTCATGCTCGCTTCTCTGCCACGGGAAAAACCTACCGCTACTGCATCTCTGCCGCTCCCATCCTCTCGCCTTTCGATGCAGGTCTGGCTTGGCATCGCCCCCATGCTTGGGATGCCGAGCTTCTGGCTCACGCGGTGGCTCTTTTCATGGGCACTCACGATTTCCGGGCTTTTGCCGCCCTGCGGGGTAATGAACCTGACCCCATACCGCCCGATTATTTCGTGCGTTCTATTACCGAAGCTTCTGTTTCTACCATAGATTCAAAAACTTTTATCACTTTCTCCGGCTCCGGATTCCTTTACAAAATGGTGCGCCTCATGGTCGGTGCCGCTTTCGACGTCGCCAGGGGTAAATTACCCCTAGCCGACTTCCAAAACCTCATCACCGCTCCCACCCCCACCGCCAAAAGCCCTCTCTGTGCCCCGGCCGATGGCCTTACGCTAATGAGGGTGCATTATTAATTGCACCCTCATTCCAAACCCAACTCAGCTCATGAGCTAAGTTGTATTTGTGAAGACTCAGCCATCTATATCCTTAGTATCCACCTCGGCATAGTAGTGCAGACTATGTCCCTACTCATCATGAGCATAAATATCTGCCCCTTCATTCACCAAATGCAGAAACTCCAGAAAATCCCCATCTTTGACGGCTTGGAATAATTTTTGCGTGTTAATTAAGTTGTTTTTGTTGAATGCCTAATCTGAAACTAATCTTTAACTCAACATATCTACCATTTAAAATAGAGTAATTCCGTTTTTGCTAACTTCATTAGTCATTGTTAAAGTATTTTCTTTCTACTTCAATTGACTCATAACGACAGATTTCATATCCTGTCCTGTAGATTTGAAAAATGAAGCCGTCATTCGCTCAATAATAGAATGAAGGAGCAGATTTTTGCGAAAGGCACATAGTTCTCTAAAAAGTGATTCACTGTAAACCAGTCGTTGACTACGACAGCCTCCGCCACAATTCCATTTTGCCCAGCATGAAGCACATTGACTATCCGTTTGTAAATAATTAGTCATGATTCTCTGCCACGCCGATGAATCAATACGGAGTTCGCCATTATCAAATGTACCATAAACTTCATCATCATAGCCAGGTTGATTTGGAGAAGATACATTCGGGCAATCCATCACACTCCCATATGGAGTAAGGCAATACATAGATGAACAATAACGTTTTTTTAGACTATCAACAGAATCATAACAACTATTGCCTATCCTGATATTCATCGCCTTAGACAAACTTTTTGCCTTCAGATAATTTTCAAAAAATACACTTAGAAATTTATTAAGCGATTCAGCATCCTTAAAAGTCTCAGTATCAATAACAGGCTCAAGCACAAGTATGCGAATATCAGGATATTCTCTCATACAAGTTTCCACCATCTCAGCAATTCGCTCAACATTAAGCCAAGTAATTGTAGAGCGAATAACAACATGCTTCGGTAAATAAGTAAGTGCCTTTTTTATATTGTTATTTACACGCACAAATTCACCCCGTTGCTGATTTTGGACATCCTCCAGTACTTCAAAAGAAACTTGCAAAGAGAAATGATTTTCTTTCAAAAACTGAAGTCTCTCATCTGTTAACAAAGAACCATTGGTGCTAACAGAAAAACCAATCTTTAGCTTTTTAGGTCCGCAAACCTTTTTAGCATAGTCAACTGTCTGTTCTAAAAGCTCCCATGATAGAAAAGGTTCTCCTCCCCCCATAAATGTAATACCAATAAAATCTTGCCCGGAGTTTATTGCATTATTAACGACACGATGAACCATGTACTCAATCCGGGGCATTTCCATAACGGCAGATGAGCGCCCTGCCGCAGAATAACAATAGGAACAATGAAAATTACACTTCTCATTGAGCAATAAATACAGGTGCGTCACCTTACTCTCATCCTCACACTGTTCAAGAGACAATCGTTCATCGCCTTCTAAAAGTCCTAATTCTTCCAATTTGGATGATAACCCACTCGCAGATGTAATCAATTGCTTTGCTTCCATCTCCAGCTGTGCCGCAAATTCAGGAGTTGCGATAAAGTATTTATCTGCCAAAGGTGCATAAATAACACAGCATGCCTCAGACTCGTGCTCAAAATACTCCCCTGCCGGAATCACAAAAATATTTCTCTTTTCAAGGTTTTTATACATAATTTTTTTAATTTACCTCTTTTTCTCTTACCGCACCACTCCCCCTCTCTTACTTGTGTTTAAAATTAACAATCCACTCCAATAAACAAGCTAATGAGAAAGCCTACCAACCACTCCCATAGCTCTTTCATCACCTCTCTGAGGAAGATTCTATGCAGACTTTCTCAGAGAGGCGGAAAAAATTAATTTATTCTTTTTCTTGCCAGACATTACTGCAACCGTATTCGTAACCATTACAGTTACATTCACAGCCACAAGCCTGGGCTCGGTTATGAATTTGAAGAATGATTGTCATCATAAATAAAATTTCTTTTGCTGTTTTAATCCATTCTGGTATACCGCTCACATGGAGGGTCCCAAACATTCCCACAACCATAATTGCAATTGCAATCACATGTTCCGGAGTGAGCTACATTATTGATGTTTAGTACAAGTGTTAGCATAGTTATCATTATCGGGTTTATCCACTTCCTAAGATACCTTGGGCATTATAAAGTGAATTTTAGGTCCGTATTTGTACACCTTTCCATGTCTTCATTGGATATGCATGTTTCAATTATGTGTACAATGCACTTGTACAAAAAGAGACTAATCCAATCAAGCAAAAAATCTTTATTTTTCAACTATATGAGGGTGCATTATTAATTGCACCCTCATTCCAAACCTAACTCAGCTCATGGGCTAAGTTGGGTTTGGAAAACTATGCTTGGTTCTTTTTATGTATTAATCAAAAATCGCATCGTATATCATACATAGAAGACCTATCACCCCTGCAAAAAATCCAATAACAATTGCCCATAAAAATAACCTAGAAAACACTCGCAAAACATATCCTACCGGTCCATACCAAAAACTTTTACCTCCGGCTTGTTTCAGCAGCTTGGCTATTTCCTTCTTCTTATAAAAATGAGCCAAATCCAAGGCTGTCATTTTAAAATTACTCTTAAAAGGACAGAAGTCGTTATTATATACATCTTTCTTGACATTCACATCCGCCCCGGCTTCTAACAGTGCCTTGACACACTCCAGGTGACCATTATACGCTGCATCATGTACAGCTGTCCCGCCAATATCATTCTTAGCATTCACATCAGCCCCGGCTTCTAGCAGTACTTTGACACACTCCAAGCGACCCCAACCCGCTGCATAATGTAAAGCTGTACAGTCATGTTTATCCTTAGCATCCACATCCGCCCCGGCTTCTAGCAGTACTTTGACACACTCCAGGTGACCAAAACACTCTGCTTCATGTAAGGCTGTCCAGCCATGTTTATTCTTAGCATCCACATCCGCCCCGGCTTCTAGCAGTACTTTGACACAGTCAACGTGACCATTATCAGCTGCTTTATGTAAGGCTGTATAGCCATCTTTATCCTTAGCATTCACATCCGCCCCGGCTTCTAGCAGTACTTTGACACAGTCAACGTGACCATCATCAGCTGCCCAACATAAAGCTGTCCTGCCATCTTCATCCTTAGCATCCACATCAGCCTCGGCCTCTAGCAGTACTTTGACACACTCTAGGTGACCATAACTCGCTACATAAGTTAAAGCTGTCCAGCCATCTTTATCCTTAGCATTCACATAAGCCCCGGCGGCAATCAACATCTTCACCACATCAACCATCCCTTGTTTTGCCGCACAAACAATAAGAGGGTTCCCATCACCATCGCATACATCCACATCCGCATTTTTGTCGATGGCAAATTGAACCAACTCCTGCGACCTCAAAAGCACAGCATTGAGAATCAATTTATTGACATCCAACTCTTTTCCTGTCAATAAATCAAGCACTTGTTTTTTTGCCCCGAACTGCTCATCATTTTTCGGCGAATATGATTTAACGAGTTGCAAAATATCCCCCTTAGACATCGATTGCGGACGGGAAGGCTCAGACTCTACCACAGCGACATCCTCTACCTCAGGCTGTACAGGCCGCACATCGGGCTCCTCAATTTTTTTAGCATTCACAGACTCGAGCATCTCCAGGGCTTCGAGAATCGAAGCAAAGCCACAGCCCTCGGCATAGTAGCGCAGACTATGTCCCTGCTCATCATAAGCATAAATATCTGCCCCTTCATTCACCAAGTGCATAAACTCTTGGAAGTTCCCGTCTTTGACGGCTTGGAATAATTTTTGCGTGTTATTCATAATAAATGATTTTTAGTTTGTGTTAAAATTGTTTGTATCGCTTGCCATACATCACCTTGTGACCGCAAGCCATGTTTCGTGTTAATCAAGTTGTTTTTGTTGAATGCCTAATCTGAAACTAATCTTTAACTCAGCAAAAGGCCGGTCCCCTACCCCATCTTCACCATGCGGTGGGATAAGGACGATACTCTGTGAAGGAGAAAGAAACATCCCGGAGTCCAAGGCTTTATCGCCAACGCGAACCGAATTTTTACACCCGGCAAGCGGGCAAATCATCCACATAGCCCCATTCTTCCCGGCCTTTAATTCAAATTGGAAAAAGTCGGTTTTTTGCCACTCAGTTGATAGTTCTGCATAAACTTTTTGAGTCACCACAAAGGGGCATTCTTCCGGGAGAATATCTCTATACCCACTGTTCCCTTCCAATCGCAGACAAACAACCGTTTTTTTCTCATCCGCTTCAGCTTTTTTCGAGGGGGCATTACTTCTATCACCACAGTCGGGGCTCACCCCGTGTTTATCATCAGGGGTGCTATCCCCTTCGTTGTCCACCGGAACAGAACCGGGCACACTAAGCCCGGCACCGGAATTTGTCGAATCGGCTGATGAAAAAATAAACTTCAGTAACAGAATAATCCACAAGACAAATATCCAAATATATGGCACGACGAAACATAGAAAAACTAAGCCCAGCACCCCGGTAAGCAACCCAATGCCACTAAAAAATGTGCAAGCAGAAAAAACAGCCCATACGGTGATAAGTATGATGCTTAAAGGCGATAAAATGATTCTACGGCTAGGACGATGACACAGCACCCCAATAACCCCGATAAGTGGGCCAATCACCACCAACATAGAAACAGAGCCAAAGGCAAGCTCCGTTAAATCCATGCTACCGGATGCAAATGCATCCACATTTGCCATCTGCCCCAATTTCGATTGTACCCCACCATACAATATGGCAGCGATACTCAAACCCGTAAGTAAAAAAGGGATTTTTACACCTTTCAGCCTATCATTATTAGCTCTAATCAAGCTCAATAGCAAGGTCAGTATGCCGACAATAATCGCTATATTGGTAAAAACCTCCGCTCTTTCTCTTAGGATGCTTAGCCCGTTATCCAATGCTTCGTAATCTACTGTCATTTTCTTTAGTCTTCCAAGTTAAATTTTTTATTTCTTTTTCCCTCATTCCTTGCTCCACCAATCATTATTTTCATCCTCAGCTTTGCTTTTCGGGCATTCTTCATCCGGGATAATGCCTTGTTTTAATAGCTCTATGCGTGCCGCAATAATTTTCCCCTGTTTCCTTAATCCAAGCTGGATAACTATATACAATATAATGGTGAAAAGGGCACATAAGCCACCAACCCTAAGGTCAACATCAAAGTTGAAACAAATACTAAAAATACCAACAAGCATCAGCATTAACAAAAAAAACACCCCAATCCCTTTCAACACTAACATGATGTTTTTGCGTTTTTCTGCCTTATATAATTCTGCAATTATACCTTCCCCTTTGCCCTCACTGATACGCATTATTTCTTTTTTCTCTGCTCGAGAAGCGGCAATGAAAACAACTAATCCCACGGCAAAAAGAATACCTCTTATAACCCAGCCCTCTGCACTCCCACTAGTCGAAATCATTAGAATAATGAAGCCGATAACATACAAAACTTTCAATAAATTTTTGCCCATTTTGCTTTTTGAGTTAAATTGTTTTACCCCGGAAAGTGATATTACAAAAAAAGCAAAGTCACTTATTTACAATCAAGTATTCGATGTTGATTTTTTTGTTTAATTGTTTTTTTCAGGAACTCCACTACATGAGCATGCTGTTGCTTTTCGGCACAAAGAATGGCATAGTCACCATTCTCTGCTTCAAGCTCAATGTCTGCTCCATGCTCCACCAGTAATTTTACCATTTCTAAATCACCATACCATGCGGCATCCATAAGGGCGGTGCGACCATCTTTATCTACGGCATTAACGTCTGCCCCGGCTTTGATGAGGAAGCTTGCCATCTTTCGATTATCGCCAATCTCATTGACGCATCTCATGAGTGCAGTAGTGCCCGTATGGGCTTTTTCATTTACATTTACCCGAAGGGATAATAAGAACTTAGCTGCCTCAATGCTCTTATCTGAACAGGCGTGCATGAGAGGAGAAAGACCAAAACGCCCCATCGGCTGAAGAGAAGCTCCGGCCTCATAAAGTCGCTGAACCATCCCCACTTGCCCGGATTCCACGGCATAAAACAAGGCTGTGTCTCCCTGCTCATTGTCTGCGTAGAGATTAGCCCCTGCCTGCAGGAGCAGGTCGACTATCTCGGTGTGCCCGTTTTTTACGGCAGCCATGAGTGCCGTCAGTTTTTGTTCACTTCCCGGCTCAATTCCACAGGCGGCATTGGGGTTGGCTCCGCTTTGCAAGGCTAGTTTTACAACTTCTGTATTCCCGGCTACGGCGGCTTGGTAGAGGGCATTTGTAGAGGCTTTTTTATCGTTCACCATGCTGGTTGTGTAATGATTGGGGTTCAGCCCTTGGCTCAATATCGACTTTACCCCGGCAATATCTCCTTTTTGGATGGCACGAAAAAAGGTTTTTACATCCCATTGGCTCTGCCATTCGCTGTTCTTATTGCCCCAGCCACCCTTTACGCTGTCTGCCTGTGCCGAAGCGTTACAGAAAATGCTACTTATCACTATGCCGGAGATAATAATACAGCCAAATACTTTCTGCTTATTCATTATTTACGCCTTCTTCTATGTAGTTGTCTATCAATACAGTTCCTTTTTCCTAAAAAAAAACCGGCATGTGCTATTCATCCGAAAATTTACAGCATTGGCAATGCTGAGTCAAGGGACTTGTCACGGAAAGTTAAAATAGTCAACGACTTTTTCGCACAGAGTGGAGAATCCCGATTTTCGGGCATAAAAGAAAATCGACAACTGATAATCAATATATAACTCATTGATAGTAACGTCAGCATTCTCAATGCTGATACTCCCCCCAATCAAATCCATACCGGAATCAACTCAAATACGGCCACAGCGTATAGTAAATACCCCCCAAAATCCCCCCAAGCACCAAGCAATGGAGAAGCAAAGGAATAGAGGCTTTCATAGGGCTTTGCGAAGAACTATACAGTTTTTTCACATAAAGGATAAAATAACACAGCCCACAAGAAATGAAGCTCAAAGTACCAAGCGGTATAAAATACACATAAGGATGAGTCTGCCACATTCGAACCAAAAGTCCGGAATTTTGAGAATCACCAAGTAAATGCAAACAGATTAACAATGCCCCTAAAATGCAGAATACACGCAAAAATAACTTCAACCGCAGCCGTTCAAACATCCCATATAAACACCAAAAACCAAAAGATAGTAAAATAACGTCTATGGCGGGATAATAAAACACAATGTAATAGCCATTACGTATTTTCTCATTATCCATACTCAACCACCACATACTAACCAGTGAAAATAAAACCGATGTCGCCAATAAACTCACCCAAACCAAAAAGGCTTGCATAAATGAACTTTTAATTATTTTCACGATGAATCCCATCTGACCGAAACGCACCATCACATATTTACATAAGCAGAGCAAGTAAATTGTACAAATCAATGTAATAATGAGTTTTGTCACAAACACAAAACACGGCACCCTAAATTATATCCTTGAAAGATGGGGGGAAATTTGGCGTAATGAATAGTGATATGTTTACTAGCATCACAAGAACCTCTCTTTGCATCACAGCATTTGCCATGGGGACATTATTGGCCGCCCCGCTGAATGCAACAAAGACAGAAAGTCTGGACTGGGATTGGAAATTTGCACGATTTGGCATGATGCCGAATGGCGAAACTCTACCCGAACCGGGGAAAGCCCTAGGCTTTGCCACCGCAAGCTCTGAAGAAAAAGGCAATGTGGCCGACAATGCCGTTGATGGCGATGAATCTACACGCTGGTGTGCCTCTAGCGGGAGAAGTGGCGAGAGCCTAACAGTAGATATGGGGAGACCAGTAACCCCGAAGACCATCAATATTTTATGGGAAAAGCAAGCCACTCACTATTTCAAGGTAGAGGGGTCTGCAAATCGCACCCAATGGGACATCATTGCCAATAAAGCACAAGGGGGCGAGAACAGCAAAGACGATACAGTAAACAATTCAAAAGCCTATCGTTACTACAAAGTTACCGTCACAGACACCAAGGGTGGCAACTGGGCAAGTATCAGAGAACTCACGCTAAAAAATGCCAAAGGTGAGCTTATTGCCCCGAAAAAGACCAATGCCAATGCTAAGGAGCTCTACCCCTCTGCTCCGGCATTTAATGATTCTGCTTGGAGAAGCCTGAACTTACCACACGACTGGGGTGTTGAAGGCCCCTTCCGAATGGACATCGAAAACAGAACCGGAAAACTCCCATGGGCTGGTATCGGCTGGTATCGCAAAACTCTGGAAATTCCGGCAGATGCTAAGGGGAATCAATTTTACCTAGACTTTGACGGCATTCAATCACGCCCGAAAATTTACGTTAACGGAGAACTGGCAGGTGAATGGAAGTTTGGTTACGCCTCATTCCGTATCGACATTACTCCCTTCCTAAAATTTGGTGAAAAGAACACCATTGCCGTCAGAGTAAACAATCCACCGAATACCTCTCGCTGGTATCCGGGTGGGGGGATTCACCGCCATGTGTGGCTCACTGAGTCTAACCCGGTTCACATCGAACATTGGGGCGTGTTTGTAAAAACACCTAAGATTACCGAATCTGCCGCCAATGTAGAGGTAGATACCACGGTAAAAAATACCACAGAAAAATCCGTCTCTCCTACCGTTACAGAGCAAATTCTGGATGGGGGGAAAGTCGTGGCTTCTGTCACTACTAAGGGAGATGCCATTGCCGCAGGTGAAACAGGTAAGGTTACATCCAAACTCAACCTCCCATCGCCAACACTCTGGTCTCTCGAAAAACCACACCTCTACCAGATGAAAACCATCGTCAAACTCGATGGCAAGGTAGTAGATGAAAAGCTCACAAACTTTGGTGTACGCACGATTGAATGGAAACCTACCGGCTTCTACCTCAATGGCAAACGCGTACAGCTCAAAGGGGTTTGCCAACACCATGACCTAGGGCCCTTAGGTGGTGCTGCTCATACTCGTGGCTACGAACGCCAAATCGAAATTCTCAAAGAATTCGGCGTTAACTCCATCCGTACCTCTCACAACCCACCTGCACCGGAAGTGCTCGACCTCTGTGACAAGATGGGGATTTTGGTACTCGATGAACTTTACGACGTTTGGAAAAACTCCAAGGAAGGTGTAGCTCACGAATTCTTCGAAGAATGGCACGAACGCGACATCATTAACCTCTGCCACCGCGACAGAAATCACCCATGCGTCATCGCTTGGAGTACCGGGAACGAAGTGCCGGAACAAGGGATGAAAAATCAGCATCACATTTCACAAATGCTGACGGATATCTTCCACAGAGAAGACCCCACCCGCCTCGTCACCAACGGCTGTAACAATGCCGGGGCCGCACGCAACGGCTTTGCCGACACCTTTGACGTTTATGGCTATAACTACAAACCATGGGCATATAAAGACTTTGCTAAGGATAGACCTCATCAGCCTTTCTATGCTTCAGAAACTGCTTCCTGCGTATCAACCCGCGGTGAATACTTCTTCCCCGTAGATTGGAATAAAGGCAAGGGCTTCTACCTTTATCAGGTAAGCTCATACGACCTCTATGCTCCGGGCTGGGCAAACCGCCCCGACATTGAATTCGCCGCTCAGGAAGATTGCACAAACTGTGCCGGTGAATATGTTTGGACAGGCTTCGACTACATCGGGGAACCTACTCCATATAACTTAGACGCCACAAATGCTCTGAACGTACCACCGGGACCGGAACGTGAAAAGCTGATGAAAGAACTCACCAAGCTGGGGGCAAAAGCTCCATCTCGTAGTTCCTACTTCGGCATTGTAGACCTTTGCGGGTTTAAGAAAGACCGCTTCTACATCTACCAAGCTCACTGGCGTCCCAACCTCAAAATGGCTCATATCCTCCCCCACTGGAACTGGCCGGACCGCGTAGGTGAAATCACACCGGTTCACGTCTACACCAGCGGTGATGAAGCTGAGCTCTTCCTCAATGGTAAATCCATGGGCGTTCGCAAAAAGGGCAAAGGTGATAAAGACCGCTTCCGCTTAGTCTGGGAAGATGTGAAGTACGAACCGGGTACTCTCAAGGTAGTAGCTAAAAAGAATGGTCAACCCTGGGCTACTGAAACAATTAGCACCACGGGTAAACCAAAACAAATTAAAGCCTCTGCTGACCGCTCCGTCATCAAAGGCGATGGCTACGACCTCTCATACATCACCATCGAAGTATGTGACGAAAAAGGTCGCCAGGTTCCTCGTAGCAAAAATAAGCTTGCCTTTAAGGTAAGTGGTCCTGCCGACATCGCCGGTATTTGTAACGGCGACCCAACTTCGCACATCACTATGGCAAACCCGGACAACAAGAAAGTCATGAAACTCCCTGCCTTTAACGGCATGGCTCAAGTAGTGCTCCGCTCACGCCGCGGAGAGTCCGGTAAGGTGAAGTTACAAATTAAATCTGAAAGCGGGGAACTCACCCCGACCGCTGTAAACATCACCGTGAAATAGAGCTAAGCAGACGCTACTCCATTTCTCTAATGGTAGCCGCCACCTCGTAAAAATACAGGTGGCGGTTTTCTTTTATTCCCTCATACGAAAAGACAGAAATTTTCGTCATAGGTGACACATAGAGACACAGGTATGGATTGAAAATTAAAAATTCCGTGATAGAATTTTCGCCATGTCTGATCTGCCTAAAGCCTATGACCCATCTCTAGTGGAAGAGAAGTGGCAAACTCGCTGGATTGATGAAGAGTGTTTCAAAGCAAACCCGGATTCTGCAAAACCGGCTTATTCCGTTGTCATTCCGCCGCCAAACGTAACCGGCGTTCTTCACCTAGGCCACGTACTCAATAACACCATTCAGGATATTCTGGTGCGTCGTGCTCGTCAAAAAGGCTATGAAGCACTCTGGCTACCCGGTACAGACCATGCCGGCATCGCTACACAAGTGCGTGTAGAAAAAGATTTACGCCAAACTACCGGACAAACACGCCACGATTTAGGCCGTGAAGCCTTCCTTGAAAAAGTTTGGGAATGGAAAGAAAAGCATGGCGGCATCATCATCAACCAATTACACAAACTAGGGTGTTCCTGTGACTGGGATAGAGAACGCTTCACCATGGATGAAGAGTACACCCGTGCCGTAGGTCAGGTATTTATCGACTTATTTAAAGAAGGGCTTATCTACCGCGGTCAACGCATGGTAAACTGGTGCCCGGTTTCTCTCACGGCTCTGTCTGATGAAGAAGTCATAATGACCGAGCAAAAGAGCAAACTTTACACCGTTCTTTACAAGCTCGAAGACGGTTCAGGAGCTCTTCATGTAGCCACGACTCGCCCGGAAACAATCATGGCTGACGTGGCTGTGGCAGTAAACCCCAATGACCCTCGTTACGCCCACCTCATCGGTAAAAAAGTCATGCGTCCGCTTAATTCTACCCCCATCCCCATCATCGGTGATGAGTACGTAGAAATTGAGTTCGGTACAGGTGCTCTGAAAATTACCCCTGCTCATGACAAGGCTGACTTTGAAATCGGTCAAAAATTCAACCTCGAAATCATCGACATCCTTACACCGGATGGGCACATTAACTGCCCGGATTGTCCGGAACTTCACGGCATGGAACGCTTTGCCGCTCGTGATAAGTCCGTAGAGCTTCTCGAAGCCGCCGGTCTCTTGGTCAAGGTAGAAGATTACGACAATAAAGTAGGCTTCTCTGAACGAGCTAATGTACCAATCGAACCACGCTTATCTATGCAGTGGTTCTTAAAATACCCATGTGTCAAAGAAGCCGCTGAAGCCGTGGCTAATGGCGACATTACCTTCCGCCCGGCTCGCTGGGCAAAAACCTATGCTCACTGGCTGGAAAACATTCAGGACTGGTGTATTTCTCGCCAGCTCTGGTGGGGGCACCGCATCCCGGTTTGGTACCGCAAAGATAAGGCCGACGAATTACGCAATGCACCATCTCTGGACGCACAAGCATTGGCTGACGGCTCACTTTACGTTGGCACTACTCCCCCGGCTGATGCTGAGAACTGGGTTCAAGACTCTGACGTGATGGATACTTGGTTCTCATCATGGTTGTGGCCATTTGCCACCATGGATGATGAAACTCGTGCCAAATTCTATCCGACAACTGATTTGGTCACAGGTCCGGACATTATATTCTTCTGGGTAGCACGCATGATTATGGCCGGCTACCGCTTCCAGGAGAAGAAGCCATTTAGCAACGTCTTCTTTACCTCCATTATCCGCGATAAAATTGGCAGAAAGATGAGTAAGTCCCTAGGGAACTCACCGGACCCCTTAGACCTCATCGCCAACTATGGTGCAGACGGCTTACGTTTCGGGCTGATGCGAATTGCACCCACAGGGACGGACGTTCGCTTCGACGAAAACCAAATCAGCGAAGGTCGCAATTTCGCCAATAAACTGTACAATGCTACTCGCTTCCGCATGATGCAAGGTGATGTGGATAAAGAGGTAGCTCCTAAGTTCTCTGCTGTTCACATCGCTATCATCTCTAAGCTAAAGCAACTTCACTCAGACGTTGAAAAAGCTCTGGCTGATTACGAATTTAACTCGCTCATCCAGTCACTTTATCAATTCTTCTGGACGGAATACTGCGACCGCTTCATGGAAGCAATCAAGGGCGATTTACGCGATGGGGCATCTCCGGAAAACAAGGCCGCTACTCTGTATACGATTGATACCGTATTACGTCACTATCTGGCATTACTTCACCCGGTCATGCCTCACATCACAGAAGAACTCTGGGCATCTCTCGGGTTTGCCGAAGATGGTAAGCCTCTCATGCTCACAGCCCTACCTTCACCGGATTCTTTGTTGGCCGGCTTAAGTGATGACCAAATCAGCTTGGCTTGCACTCAAGCGGCCGCCCTCTACGACACTGCTAACAAAGCCAGAAACCTAAAAGCAGAATACGATTTATCAAAGAATAAGAACGTCAGCTTTATCCTAAAAACCGGACACAACATTCCGCAGGATTTACTCAACCGACTTTCTATTTTGGCAAACGCCAAGGCTGTTACTCTGGATGCCACTTATGTAGCACCTAAGGGTACACCTGCCGCTCTTACGGCTCTTGGTGAGTTATTCCTCCCATTAGAGGGGCTCATTGATGTGGCCGCCGAACGTGAACGTCTGACCAAAGAACTAGACAAAATAGCCAAGGAAATCACTAAATCTAATGCAAAACTGGGCAACCCCAATTTTGCAGAACGTGCTCCGGCTGAAGTCGTTAACCAAGAACGCGAACGTCTGGCTACTTGGGAATCAAAGAAAGCTCAGTTGGAAGCTATGCTTGCAGCTCTGGCATAATCTGTATTTAACACAACCCCCGACTACCCGTGAATAACCTTAAACAGTATTTCTCCGAGTTTCCACAATTCCCGGAATTACTGGAAGCCGTAGGCATTACTTCTCTTCAAGATTTTGCAAAAATTGATTCATCTAAAGTTTTACCGGAGCTTTACCAGGCAAAACGCTTGCTGAATATTGAGACAGAAATTCCCGTTGCCCACGTATTTAAATTCTGGATTGAACGTGCCCTCATCGACGAAAAAGCTTCGTTACCGGAGAAAATACCGACACCTGAAGAAATCCCTACGGCCAAGCTCATTGCGCCGATTCCTCAAGAAACACAGGAACAAAGTAAACCTCACGGTCATAAGCATTTAGCTGATGAACATGGTTTGCTAAAAAACAAATCTGACAAAGCATTCAAGCAAAATAATTGCTACGCACCCGCTAAGTATTGCGAGCATAGTGAACACAAAGAAAAAAGCCATTTCCGACGCAAAGGAATAAAGCACCCCGCTCCTTTCAAGACATTGCTTGGGGCTATTTGTACGATTTTCCTTTACTTATCTATTCTAATTGCAGCAGCCTTTATTGCTGATAAAATCATAGAAGACATCAAGGGGATAAAATTCATCATTATCGGATTCTCACCGTTGCTTCTATCCTCTATCCTTTACCTATGTATCTCTCGTAGCAGGAAGTGTAGTATTTGCAGGGCTAAACTTTTCTCATTCCGCTCATACACAAGAAACAAAAACGCTCACAAAATACCCGGATTCGGTTATGTGCTGTCTACAGCATTGCACATCGTCCTATTCAGATGGTTCCGTTGCCCGGCTTGTGGTTCTACCCAAAAAATCAATATCTTCCGTTTCCTAAAAAGAAAATAGAAGTACTGAGTTTCTACTGATAACTCAGCTTATCTCTCATAGTCTGCGTGCATTTTGCGATTCAGCGAATAAACCTGGTTTAGCAACGTAGTTCTCGCTTCTTACTCGCTTATCATCCAGCATCTACAAAGATGTACGACCATTCAAGGCTTTCATCAATGTTACCGCATCTGCATGACTAAGCCCGGCACCAGCAGGCAAGCCCTGAGCCGGGCGAGATATTCTGCAGTTCATCGGCTTAAGTAATTGATGTAAATAAGTTGCTGTAGCCTCACCATCCAAATCCACCCCCGTGGCTAAAATAATCTCACAGTTGGGAATTTTTGAAACTCTCTGTACAAGAGACTCGATATTGAGGTCTTCCGGCTCAACATCATCTAAGGGAGACAACTTACCGCCTAAACAATGATATAAGCCTTTGTAAGCATTACTTCTCTCTATGGGAATCACATCTGTAGCATTCTCTACTACACAAATTGTTTCTCTGTCTCTGCCCTCATCTTTACAGGCATCGCATAATTCCCCATTCACG
Source organism: Akkermansia sp. (assembly GCA_030525455.1). Taxonomy (GTDB): domain Bacteria; phylum Verrucomicrobiota; class Verrucomicrobiia; order Verrucomicrobiales; family Akkermansiaceae; genus Akkermansia. The sequence continues at coordinate 32,832 of JAUNER010000008.1, forward strand.
CTAAAAAATCCGCATTCCGGACAAAAACTCATCGTACCCACTGCCTCTTGAATCGCCTTGGCTATGTCTAATGCAGATGCATTCTGCCCTTGCAACATCCACAAGGCCATTCGCTCCGCACCACGCGTGCCTATACCGGGGAGCTTTTTTAAAGCATTGATGAGTTCAATAATCGGAATCGGGTAATCTAATTGCTTCATGTTTCTAAGGTAATTTAGTAATTCAACTCACTTTTTGACCGGAAAAATCAAAACAAGCATCCCTGCAAATGTACATGAAATCATAGGAGACAGAGCATTATAAAACACGCCCCATAGCGATAACACAGGCACGGCACCCGCTAAGAGAATCAAAAACCATAATAAAATGCCTAATCGACGCCAAATCGTGTGCATCATTAGCAAGGCACCAGTCAAGCTACACGTCAGTATAATGGTCAGTATGAATCCCGCTATGGGTGAAAGCATCGCCGCATCCTCCGGCAAATACATAGGAGCCCCCATCATCAACTGCTGTAGCTCATACACCCAGAGTGTGGATATGCCTAAATAATAAAGAAATACCAAAAGAACAAGCCCCAAAAATGAGTATAATGCCCAACACATGAGCATTTTATCTTGTTTACTCTTGGCGGCTAATTTCATAGAAAAGAAAGCGGAAGCGACGACATTCCAGTCTGAACCTAAATGTCGCCCTTCCGCTATAAAGAATACTTATCTAGCGAAGAGATTAAGCGAATCTCTTCACGATAACAGAAGAGTTATGACCACCGAAGCCGAAAGAGTTGCTTAAGCAAGCATCGATGCGAGCTTCACGAGCCTTATTCGGTACGCAGTCAATGTCACATTCCGGATCCTGATTGAATACGTTAATGGTCGGAGGAACAATGTTATCCTGCATAGCCATGAGACATGCGGCAAGTTCCACACCACCGGCAGCACCAAGCAAGTGACCTGTCATAGACTTTGTAGAGCTGATAAGCAAGCCATTTGTTGCGTAGTCACCAAAGACTTTCTTAAGTGCCTTCACTTCGCAAATGTCACCTAGCGGAGTAGATGTACCGTGGGTATTAACATACTGGATGTCTTCCGGCTTCATACCTGCGTGATCCAGAGCCATCTGCATACAACGAGCAGCACCACGGCCTTCCGGGTCCGGAGCAGTTAAGTGATAAGCATCAGCAGAAATACCATAGCCTACTAATTCAGCATAGATTCTAGCACCGCGAGCCTGAGCGTGTTCAAGTGTTTCAAGAACAACAACACCGGCACCTTCACCCATCACAAAGCCATCACGATCAACATCGTACGGACGAGAAGCGGTCTGAGGGTCATCGTTGCGAGTACTCAATGCCTTCATATTACTGAAACCGGCTACACCTGTCGGCAAAATAGTAGCTTCAGCACCACCACAAATCATAACGTCGGCATCACCGAACTTCATGATACGCCAAGATTCACCAATGTTGTGGTTTGATGTAGCACAAGCAGTAACGATGGACATATTAGGACCACCGAAGCCATATTCCATAGAAATAAGGCCGGATGCAATGTTGCTAATCATGTAAGGAATCATGAATGGAGAAACGCGACCTGGTCCCTTGGAAAGCAAAGCGGTGTGCTGGGTTTCCAATGTACCCAAACCACCAATACCACTACCAACCATAACACCGATGCGGGTCTTATCTTCAACTTCCAAATCAAGCCCGGCATCTTTGATAGCCATCCCGGCTGCACCCATTGCAAAGTGGGTAAAGCGGTCTACTCGGCGAGAATCTTTTGGTGTCTTAAAATATGGAGTAGGGTCGAAATCTTTTACTTCACCAGCAATCTGAGTTGTGTACTCAGAAACATCCATGGATTTAATTGTGTCAATGCCACAACGGCCTGCTTTCATAGCTTCCCATGTTGTAGCGAGATCATTGCCTAATGGGCTGATCACTCCGATACCGGTAATAACGATTCTACGGTCGTTCATAATATGTGATGTGTGTTGCAGATAACGGTTCACTTAAGGTATATGACATTTCTCAAAAGGTCAAGCATATCTCGTCCATCTCCCCCGAGATTAGCCACTTTTTTTAACATTTCCTAACTATTTTCCCATAAATACACGCAATTTTAACAAATGCCATTTTCAAAATCCAATAAAAGTTGTTCCCATGTTTCCGGGTTTTCTTCTCTAGATTTTGACAAACTTAGTCCCATGAGTCGTATATTTTTGCTACTTTGTTCAAACTGTTCCAACAAAGCTCTGGCTGTCGCCAAAAATTGAGCTTCTGTCTGAAGGTTTTCCGGCAGAGTAAGGCTACGTGTCTTTTGCACAAAATCGGGGAATTTTATTTTCAGAGTTAAACAATTCCCCTGAAATCCCGTTCTTTTCAAACGCCGCATCAGTTCTGTGACTAATTCAGGCAGATAGACCTCATGAGCTTCCTGCATGGTTAAATCACGCTCGTAGGTTTCTTCGCACCCGACTGTTTTTCTGATTCTAAATGGTTCCACCGGACGTTCATCCACCCCTCTGGAAAAACAATAAAACACATAACCAACTTTTCCGAAATGCTGTAAGAGATACGACAACTCCTTTTCTCTCAAATCTGCCCCTACCCTTATCCCTAGTCTATGCATTCTCTCGGCAGTTGCTCGCCCTACTCCCCAAAATGCTTCCACAGGAAGTTTTGCAATGAATTCCTCTGCCTTTGACGGATGAATCGTGAACAAACCATTCGGTTTGCGATAATCCGATGCAATTTTTGCCAAGAATTTATTATACGACACCCCGGCTGACGCCGTTAATGCCAGTTCTTGGCGAATGTCGTATTTTATCCTCCTTGCCACATCTACGGCGAGTTCTATGCCTTGCTTATTTTCCGTTACATCTAAAAATGCTTCATCTAGTGATATTGGTTCAACCAAATCTGTATACCTATGAAAAATTTGGTGAATTTGCCGCGAAACATCCTTGTACACATTCATTCTTCCGGGCACAAAAATCAACTGCGGACATAGTTTTTTTGCCTTTACGGACGACATGGCAGAATGAACACCAAACTGCCGAGCTTCATAACTGGCCGCAGCTACCACTCCTCTGAGCTCAGCATTCCCAACGGCAATAGGCTTACCCCGCAAACAAGGGTTATCCCGTTGCTCTATTGATGCATAAAAAGCATCCATGTCGACATGAATGATTTTTCTCTGCATACTGAGAATTAAATTTCCCTCATCTCACCTTACTGCTCACTAGGCTTTACTACGGCAATGGTTCGTGGGTTGGCAGGGTTAAGCACTTGCTTAATAAATAAGTTCATTTGCTCTAACGACACCTGCTTAATCAACTCTGTTTGGCGATGGATATTGTTCTCCGGTAATCCAAATAACACATCCAATGCTTGCATCTGACAAATATGTGCATTCGATTGCATGGACAGCAAACGAGCCGACAGAGTCGCCGCACGGCACCTCTCCAACTCTGCCGCAGTCATCCCATGCTCATAAACGCGATTTAAGGTTTGTTCTAATTTTTCAATAGCTTCACTTAATTGAGCAGATGAAGTACCAAAGTAGAAATAAATATTACCGGCATCCACCCCAACAAAAACAGATGAACTGGCATAGTAAGCAAGCCCCGATTCTTCTCTAATAGCAGTAAAAATAGGTCCTGCCATATCACTGCACCAACCATGGAAAAGATACAGCTCTGCCAGTGCAGGCGAGTCTACCTGAATACCGGGCAAACATAACACATACACAGCTTGTTGCTTGTCTAGATACTTTGTAATCTCGGCCGATTGCTGAATGGGTGTAGGTACAAACTCAGGTGATTCGCCTACTTTTAATGTGCCTAGATTCCGCTCTAGTGTCTCCCAAATTTCATCCGGCTCTACATCCCCGGCTATGCTTAAAACGCCATTTGAGGCACATACGATTCTCTCAAACTGGGCTTTTACATCGGCAACAGATAAATGAGACAAACTTTCCGGTGTACCGGCAGGGCTATTACCGTAAGAAACATTCCCATAAGCGGCCTTTCTAACGCATCTAAAAGCAAGGGCACATGGGTCTTCCAATTCCTCTTCAACAGCAGAAATGAAAGAAGCCTGTTCTTTGGCGAAAGCTTCCTCTGGGAAGGTCGGATTTTGTACCACATCTGCCAGTAATTCCACCCCTACGGCTAAATCCTCTGCCGCAACTCTACAGGCTATGCTTATAGAATTATTCCCCGTAGAGCTGGTTATCATGCCTCCTAAATCTTCAATTTCTCTGGCAATCTCTGAAGCCGTACGCGTCTTTGTGCTTTTTAACAAGCACTCAGACATAAGGTCTGTAACACCGGCTATTTCTTCCGTTTCTGTCGGACACCCTGCTTTGAAGACCATGCTCAAGTAAGCTAAAGGAACCCTCTTATCTTGACAAATAACAACGGGCAATCCATTACTTAGGCTTCGATAATACGTTTGAATACCCTGAGTGGCTGTTTGTAATTCCTCTTGGCTTTCATTACTACCGATGGGGTCTAAACTCACTTCGGTAATCACAGATGAAGCAAGCCAAGTTTCGCACACACGATGCAAATCAGCTACGGTCACTTGTTCGATGGCTTCTTGCCATTCTTGTGCCCGCTCCAAATTTCGCCAATTAAACCAATCAGCACCCATATCTGAAGCCAAGCCGGATACAGAGCTTCTCCGTCTCAATCGCGACATTTTTGTCTGTTTACATACGCGTTTTAAGTCGGCACTAAAATCTGCTGTCACCAAGTTCTTTATTTCCTGAAGTATCAAGTCTCTTACTTCATCGCGTTGCTCACGCTCCACATCAGCAAAAATAACAAAAGCACCTTCGTCTTTCTCTGATTGCAGAACCGATACATCTATTGAATAGACTAAGCCAAGTTCATCATGAAACTTCTCATACAATCTAGCCGAACGCCCTCCACCCAAAATACTTGATAGTAATGAAATAGCCACAGAATCATCATGGCTAATCACCGGAAGTCGCCATGCCAATGCCAATTTTGAACATGGTAGAGACATTTCTTTTCTAGCTACTCGCTTACCATATTGCTTAGGTTCCGCCGGAAAATTCCCAGACATTAATGGCTGTGGTCGCAGATTCTTCACCAGTGACTCTAATCGCATTAACACATCTTGGGAATTTACAGCTCCGGCTATAACTAAAGTTACATTATTGGGCACATACCGCTCTGCATGATACCGAAGTACATCTTCGCGTGTGAGCTGAGAAAACGAATGAGGTAGCCCCAGCACCGGCCAGCGACGAGGATGCTTTTTATAGAGAGTCTGCATGAGTAGTTGGTACCCCACAGAGTCCGGTTCATCATCATACATGGCCATTTCTCGACGTACTACTTCCATTTCCCTTTCTATCTCATCTGCCGGGAAACTGGGCAAAAAGACTAATTCCGTTAGCAATTCTAGAAATGTTTGCCACGATTCTGATGGCCCGTCTATATAATAAACAGTTCTATTCGTACTGGTATAGGCATTCCAATGTCCACCTCGTTCCTGAACTATATTGGCAAGTTCCTGTGCAGAATAATTTTCCGTCCCTTTAAAGACTAAATGCTCCAAAAAATGAGAAATCCCGCTTCCCATCAAATGCCCCTCATTCATTGAACCTGTACCTACCCAATACTGAAGTGATACCACCGGGTAAGCATGGTCCTCTTGAATCAGTACCGTCAAACCATTCCCAAATCGATGAACTAAAGGGGCTAGAGTCGATGTCATTTTTCAAGAGTGCATCAACCGAATTCTTAGAGCAAGCCCCTACTTAGTCCTCACCGCTAATTTCAGCAAATTACTTAAGCACCTTACCTATCGGTCTATAAGCAGAAAATGCCACCGGTATAGACGACAACAACACACACAACAACAATGATATAGCAAGCAACATCAAATCTTGCTCAATATCGGCAAATGTTAGAACGGAATTCCCGAGCTTGAAAAATTCACCCAACACTATCTTTTGGCACTGCATAAAAGAGAACACAGCGGCTACAAACGAAGCAGATATCAAAAATATGTTTTCAAATATGAAGGTAAATACCAGTAAAATAGGTCTTACCCCAAAGCTCTTCATCAGGGTGTACACATATTCATTTTGCCGAAATTCCATCGAGGCCAAGGCTGTTAGCAATATCCCCACTACACAGGCAATCCCTAAACAAAAGCCGGTTCTACATTCCAGCTGGTTATTCATCAAAATTTCTAGTCTATTTAATAAGCTGACGTATGTCTGAACCATCGTCGTACCCTCATCATAATTTGTGATACGAGTTAGCACATCTTCGATGTTTCGTATATTTTCAGCGGTCATTTCTTTCACCCGAATAACGTAGCGATAACTCTGAATTTTTGGCACTTCGCCCGTACTAAATGTCCCTTCTGAAACCAACACAACACCTTGCTGAAACATTCGCCCCAGCATGTGATAATCTGGTAACTTCTTAGCCCGCACACTAAAACTGAAATCCCCAATTTCTAATTGGCAAGGCCCTTCTGTAAGTCGTGAAAATTGTGGGTTAAATAGCAAAATCGGCTCGGCTGTATCTATGCCTAAGTCTCTTAGAAAATAACATGATTCCATGTTATATTCCATAATCGTCACAAATACATTGCCCACTTTGGCTCCGGAAACTTGCGGTGATTTCAGCGTTATCACATCACAATCAAACTGCTTGGGCAATTCATGCTGAATCAATCTTTGTTTATCAAAATTCTCCTCGCCCACAGAATCATATACCATCACCAAATCTGCACCATTCCGCCGAATTTCCTGATGCAGCATCTTTGCAGATAGCACATAATTCGCCAAAAACGACAAAGCACACAGTGACAAAAAAAATGCCACCAACACACGCGACAATGGACTTGCCGGACGTTCTTTCCATCGATGTAAGGTATCTTTAATCAGATACAAGCTTGTTAAAATCAATGATTTCATCCGTCAAATCAAACAATCGTGAATCGTGTGTACTCAAAATACAAATTTTATCTTTAGGATATTCCTTAATGAGTTTTTTGATAATCTCTGTATTCCCATCATCAAGACCGGACGTTGGTTCGTCCAGTAGCAAAATCTCAGAATCTTTCATCATCGTACGAGCCAGTGCCGCACGCTGGGCCTGCCCCCCGGACAAACTACTTGCTTTTTTGTAGCGTAACTCTTGCAAGCCTAGTTTATCAATGAGTTCATTAGCACGGGGTTTCCATTCTTTGGCAGGGAGTTGAGCCATTTCAGCACACAACTGTAAATTTCGCTCAACTGTTGCTAAAGGGAGCAGGTTTATCCCCTGAAACATATAACTAACCTCTCTACGACGATACAAGGCACTGGTAATAGAGTGACCACTAGGTGTTTTTACCACACCTTGTTTGGGCGTCAAATAGCCCGCTAAAATTTTAAGCAAGGTTGTTTTCCCACAGCCGGAATACCCTTTCAATATAGTAATGCCCGGAGAAAACGTCTGCGTGTAATTTTCAAAAATCCACTGTTTCCCGATATAACTGAAATAAACAGACTCGCAGACCAAATTGCTCATTTTTTCCGCACAATCAATTCTGTTTCGCCATTTACTATAAGCTCATATTCCGGATGCACCTTTTCCAATAGCTCCTGCCATGAACTACACTCACGCCCCTCAGGACGACTGGCTAATTTTAGCTTGTTTAATCGAATCACATCCTCTGCCGGATTATAATATAATTGTGCCGTACAATTTGAGCCAAGCATCGCATGAGCTCTTTCGTGACTTTCTGCCGGTAATTTAAAGAAATAGGCTAATAAATCCCCACCATTAGAACTATTCTTTTCTACACGCTTAAATGAGTATTCTCCTCGCAATGTAGAACCATCACTCATTTTTACAACTAGACTAAATGCTTCCGGTGCTAATCGCGTCAAATCCGGATCACCCAGTGAAATTGTCAAATAATAGGCAGAATCATCACATACCGTCGCTATTAATGCAGAGGCATCTAGAAACATCGACTTACTCCCATCGCTAGGGAATGAAATCTGATACTGAATTCGCCCATCAAAAGGCATTTTTAGGATATACTTTTCCTCCTTTCGGCGAAAATCCGACTGTTGCTTTTTACCAAGAATAGCAAGTTCCTTGTTGGCTAGTTCCAATTTATCCTTTAGGTTCTGAACTGCTTTCTTTCCTGTGTCTTGTTTATATGAAGAATATGATTTCTCTTTTTTTGACAAAGAAGCATAGAATTTTACCTCTTCGAGCTGTTTTTCTAATTTTGTTATTTCTTCTTGCTTAGTAACCCTATCACGAAGAATTTTTACTTCCAGCTCATTTCGCTCATTCTCCAACTCTTCTTTGTTAATGGTCGCAAACAACTCATCTTTTTTTAACCGCCCCGCATTCTGCACCCAGTTTTCTAACACACCATCCGTAGGCATGGTATAGGTGCGTATACGTTCCGGCACTATCTTTGCCCTAAACGTCTTAATGAAAGAAGGGCCACCATTATTATTAATGGTGGTTTCTCCAGATTTTCCCATGTCGACAACTTGAGCAGAGAAAGCCAAAGCTCCACTCAATAAAACGACACAAAAACTAGTATAGAATATACGAGGCATTACCATGCGGCTACGCTAATCCCGCCATAAATAAGCAACCTCTTTTATAGAGCATTTACGCGATATGTAACTGTACCATCATTGGCAGTCCAAGTCACCTCTTGCACATTGTCTTCATCATCAAAAATGGCACCTTTATAATCAATAACCCCCGTAAAAGACCCGGAAGTGGGAACATTTGTATCACCTGTATTGTAATTAATGGTGCCTTTGATCATGCACTCGTCTAAATTTACCATCACAACGGGTCCCGGAGCCACAAACTGACCGGAATTAACCTTATAGCTAGTCCTCAAGGTTGCCTTTTTCCCGGTACGACGATAAATCGTATGTGCTTCAACAGAAGCACTATTATCTACGTTTGTCGCATTATTAATCGTGAATTCCGGCAAATCAGAGCCATTACCGACAAGTTTGAAAGTAAGGCCAAATGAATTTGCATCAGGAGAATCCATCGTAGCTGTTAAATTAAGGACGTGCCCGGTAGGCAAACAACTACCATTAACTTCGGAGTCACCACCGCCACCGCAAGAAAAAACACCAAAAGAAATCACTGCCAGTGACAAAGGAAAAACGACTTTTTTGTTGAACATATCCATAAAACAGCAAAAATGATTTTAGGACATAATAGCTAAGTATCCCCAAACGTCAACAAAGAAATACGAATAAGCATGGGAAAATAAGGAATTATTGCGTCACGAATCCCTTTATTGCTTATTTCCCAATCGATTTTTTAACACTCGCCCTGTTACATAGAGAGGAACAATGCCCATGCACAACAAAATAAAGTTATTCTTCCATAAGGTTGATATAGTGTCTTTGTTTGCATTAAACTCCGCATTATCCGCACTTTCGCCACTAGCCCACGGCCATGGTTGGCGACGTGCCAAGAAAATTTCCGGTCTATCAACGGCTTCCCGACTGACTCGCAAAACCTCCGCTGATTCATCAAGCATGACAATTCGGTCGTTAACATAAAATGATTTCACAGAGGGCTTATCTGCACCATGTGCTTCAAGTCTTTCAATTTCCTTATTATATTCACCATCATCACCACTTTGGGCAGCTCGGCGCACTCGTCTAATCACATTTTTAGCATCGAGATAATCACTCCCCCCTACGGCAGCAATATGGAGCAATGCCAGCTTTAGCAACTTAAACTCTTGGAATTCACTATTTGACAGATTTTCTATTTCCTTAAGTTCATCGACTCGTTCCTGAATGATTAACCTTTCCTGCTCCCAGATATTTTTGGTAGCTTGAGCCACAATCATCATTTCAAACGAATATCGTAAAGGACACAATTCCGCCACCAATGGCACTCGTCCTGGTTTTAAACGGCCATGCTCATCAGCTCTGTGTGCGGACCAAGGGATAAACTGGTTCATTTCATCGAAATGAACAATAGCCCCTGCCAATAATATCTGCGGAATGAGCAACAAAGGAACCATATTAAGCGCCGCTCTCTCAGTTTTTGCATACACAGACACCAGTAACGACAAACTTACCCCAATAAATGAAGTTATCGTCATGATGCCCAAGTAACTCAAAAACATCTCATGAATTTCCAATATAGCATTCCCAACCCACAAAAATAAAGCAGATTGCACTACTGATAAGCCGGTAAGGACAAGAGCCTTTGCCAAAATATACCCACTAACAAACACCTTGGCATTGCTTTCTCGCTTCAGTAATGCACTATCTTTAAGCACCTCGCTCGCAGCTCCTGTAAGCCCAAAAAACATGGCAACTATTACCGCTAGAAATAAATACGATGGAATATGTAACGCCGTGGAAAAGCTATATTCCGGAGAGGATGAAGCACGCAATGTCAACGATATTAACAAGGCCAAAACCGGACCTTCCAAGAGCATGGTATACAGCCCCATGCGACTGCGAACTCTCCCTAAAAATGTTCTGGTCATCCAGATTCTAAACAATCGGAATAACTGTAAACCTCCGCGTTTAGGAGGAGCAGTAAATTCTAATTCATGCTCATCACCATAAAGGGTTCTCACATTGTTGGCATTTTGCCGCTGCCCGAGTACGTTTCTAAATCGGAATCCCTCAAATCTTTCTTGCCAAAGTCTGGGGTGTTGTTTTCTGCGGCGGTCATGCCATAATTGCGGTGCATCTAATACCTCAAACACGTAGTCTGCACCACCGGCTATACGAGATTCTTCCGAAACCTCAATCCCCATATCGGCAGCCGCTTTTTTGAAATATCGTAGCAAGCCTTTCACATTCCCCCAATAGGCCATTTGCCCCCCATGGTCGAGTACCAATACTTTGTCAAATTGATTCAATATCGCTGTACTAGGTCGGTGCATCGTGGCTATCACCATCTTATCCCTACTCATACTACGAAGTGTCTGCATAACTAACTTCGCATCTGAGGAGGATAGCCCACTTATCGGCTCATCTAGCAAAAAGACATCTGCTATACCTGCTAAATCCAACCCTAGATTTAATCGAGTTCGTTCACCATCAGAAATTGTTCGAGCATTTACTTCGCCAACCCGACGAGAAGCAATATGCGTAAGCCCTAAAAATTTCAGAATCGCATTGACTCGTCTCATGCGTTCAGAGCGCCCTAACCGGGGACGTCTCACAATAGTTGCCTGTGCAATATGCTCAGCAACACTCATGCCGGCATCTAATATGTCCTCTCGGGGGATAAAGGCTATATATGGGCGAATTTCTTCTGATTTCGTAGACAATAACTGACCATTGTAGCGAATGCACCCACGCGTCGGTGACAAATGCCCTGCCAGCATTGCCAGCAATGTACTTTTGCCAGAGCCGCTAGGTCCAAGTATACATACCATTTCGCCTCGTTTTACAGTTAGGTCAATGTTGTCTACAACTCGTCCTGCTCTCAAAAATTCACGCGTTACCCCTTCTACACTTAAGGTTCGTATAGCATGATATTCTTCATCTAATACCCCGGCTGAAAAACGACATCTGAGAGCATGATACGCATTTAAATGAATAACATCGCCATCATTAAGAGATACGCGACCTCGTATAATCTTATCATTTAACCACAGTGGGATGGCCGCTTCTATTACATCTAAATACCCTGAATTTGTGGCACTTGAAAACTCCACTTCTAGCACAACCCCACCCGCCAAGCCTGGCGTCAATAGCATATCGCCTTTACGAGCTTTTTCTGATAAATTCGTGACTCGTATTTTTCTCGTACCGGGGTCTAGTTGGAATCGTCGCCCAATGTCAGACATGGCATTAAGCACTTCTCCTATATCAAACGGCCCCTCTTTATCGATTCTAAATGATGAATAGTATGTAGCTTGTACACTTTCCCCAGGGTAAATCCGCTGACCATTTAGCTCAAATTCCACATCCGGACGCAAGACTTCAATTTCACACGATAAGCCCATACTTACTCGCACATCACTGGCTCTAGTACGGATGCGACTTATTTGCAAACTGCCATTTTCCAAGTAAATATAACACGACTCAAGCTTTCCGGAACGCTTACAGTTTAGGAAAAATTCAAAATCTTCAAAACTCAAAATACCGGATGGCAATGCAACCAACTGCCCGTCCGTTAACGGCATCACTCCTCGTGGTGCTAACACACGCCCACGTACAACAAACTCTTTATTCCCATCATTAACTATAAGCACCAATCGCGAACATCGTATAAGACGAAATGACACGCCTTGGTCCACATCCGGAAGGGCTACCTCTCCCCCAATGCCAGCAGAAAAACTGACACTATACGCAGGTTCCTGAGCTTCGACATCCGGTTGCATAAGTAGCTGCCTAAGCATATCTGCCGTACCGGGCAATTCTAGACCATAGGTAACTTGATTAAAAAGTTCGCCAATTAGTTTTTCATCTCCAGTATTAATAAGCAACGACAATACTTCTAACGCTATTGCCATTCGGGCTGTTTCATCTCTGCCGGATGCCGCAGATGCCAATACGTCGCCTATCGTCAAATTGGCTCGCATGGTTCGTTCAAACCTTGTCGCTAACCACCTATGCTCTACTTCCGGGAATGTATAGCGTAATATATCGAGTGCGGCATCCGCATCTTTCGCACTAAGATGCCGCCTTCCACTTAATATCGTCGCAAACAAGTCAACCAATGTCCCAGCATATACTTTCAATGAGCCGTCATCCCGTCTTAACCACGGAATGTACCCACCTAGGATTTTTAATAAACTTAACCTCCAATGAATAATTCGTGAAGGAATATCTAAAAACCTCTGTATCATACTTACTCTGGAAACTTATCTCTCATTCTACCCCTAATCGACTTCCCCCTCAAGTCCAAGTATTCTGTAACGATATAATGACAATGTTTTCACAGCTTATACTTGCAAAGAGATATGAAAAATTATAATTCTTTAACATCACATACTTCCCATGCGGAAGTTTTTTCATTAATCACATACATCAAACATCTGATATGGATATTCTCGTTTCAACGCTTTGTGACTTTGCCGCAGACTACCAAGGCAAGCTTTGCATTCAAGGTGGCTTTGACTCATTAGTTACTCGTCAATTCCCTGTTATTCACCCTGCATGTGCAGTTGCATTGCGTGTTTGCATTACTCCGGAAGACGAAGGTCAACACAAGCTTGGTTTGTCATTTGTAGACCCAACAGGTTCTCCTATTGATAAGGAACGCATGCCCATCAGCATTGACTTCCCTGTACCAGCTCTTCCCGAAGGTGCTGCTTTCTTTACTCGCAACCTCATTCTTAACTTCCAAGGATTACGTTTTGAACAAGCCGGTAACTACTCTGTTGACCTTACAGTAGATGGCGAACTTGTTTCTCGCATTCCTTTCCGCGTTGTTCAAGTTCAAGAAAACGCTCAGTAATAGAGGAATTTACACACCTTTCTCTTATTGATAAATTTCAAAAGCCTGTTGCGATTCACTCGCAGCAGGCTTTTTTATTAAAATGTATTACTCAAATCCCCTAAAAACTATAACACACACCAATACCGGCTATCCAACGATTGCCTTGAACAACTTGACTCCCATAGCGTTTATTAACATTATGTGCACCATGACCAAGCCAATAAACACCGGTAAAAGCTTTTATTCCAACTTGACTCGTTAGGGCATATTCTCCAATGATACGCAAATACATCGACTGCCATCCGTTATTACGAGCCGGCCAATAGGAACTTGTCACTGCCGCACCAAACTGAAACCCCAAATGAACATCCTGCGATACCCTTGCTCGCGACCCAATACACAAATCATACCACCACCCCTGAAGCCCGGTAAAGGAATACGCCACGCTTCCCTGAATATAAAAACCAGGCATAAAATCAATATCATGCCTCAAAGCCAATGCCACTTCATACAAATTATTTGAATTATTATAAAACTCACTCGACACACGCTCTGCAAAGCCACCATCTTGAATTCGCCCGGAGAGTGATAAATATGTTTCTGTATGAATAGTTTTTTGATAACTCAAATCAAATACAAGTTCATCGTCTAACCGCATATTGTTATCACCGATAAAAACTGTCTCTTTGAATCCCAGAGTTATAGCATCTGTATCTGATAAATCATACCTCATATCCAAATAAACAGGCACCACAGGGTTTTCCCCGGCAGGAATCAAACCTCTAAATTCATAATTCGTAGAGTACCCAAATTGCAACATCCCACTAAATAAAGGCGACGGCGGAGTCCCCGGTTCTGTCGGTATCACCAAATCTCCATAACTCATGTTTATGCTACTCAAAGTAGCTATACAAATAATTTTATCTATTATCCTCATATTGTCTACCTATTGTGTACCTATTTCTCCCCCGACTGACAATAAAAAAAGGCGACAGAATAAATCTGCCGCCTGAAAATTTCAAATGAAGGTTATCTTCCAGAAATTAGAAGCTGTAAGAAACCTTAGCACCTGCTACGACGCCAAAGTTCTTGTATGGCTTCCAACCCTTGTCAAGACCCTTGTTTGCCTTCAAAGCACCGCAACCAGCCCAGTTAAGGCTTACGAATGGAGAAACAGTGAGGTTTTCTACACCAACCTTGATTGGCATTTCAGCCTGTAACCACCATGCCTGAGCACCGTTAGCATTTGCCATAAGAGCATCGAAGTAACCGGCTGTAGCAGACATACCTGCTGTTACAACAACGTCAGCACAGTCACATACGGCGGTCTTGTAACCAACGTATGGCTGGAACCACCAACCTGTTACACCTTGGAAAGCATAGCTTGTGGTGATACCGGCAAACCAGTTTTCGTTAATGTCGTAGTTGGCGTTTACGTAGAACTCCTGAGTTACGGAGTGAGCGTTCTTTTCGTTTGCAAGATGACCAAGAAGACCACCATAGACAAGGTTCCAACCAGCAGTTGTGGTAAGACCGTCTACAAGACCGTTCTTGTTTTCCCAACCAAGCTTGATATCCAATTCGTTGTGGATGTCAGCATAGTCATAACCCATCAAGTCATGACCAGAGGTAAGGATGTTATAGTCGATGCTAGCAACGATAGCATCAGCGTCATCAAGCTTGTAATTAAGAGCCACACCTACGGGGATGACGCTGTCACCTTCCACAAGTGCGTGAGAAGCTACGATACCACGGCAAGTGTAGTTCGTAACATAACCGGCATAAACTTCGCCGGAAAGTGCGCATTCAGCAGGAGCAACCGGAGTTGGTTGCACGATTTGTGCCTTTGTACCAGCAAATGCAGCACCTGCAAGAGAAGCAACTGCTACAGCAGCGCTAAGGATGTGTTTGGTTTGCATGACTATATCTATGATATTATTTTAACGCATGTTCAAGTAGAGGACCTCCACTTGTTAGGAAAAGTAAAACATTTTTTTTAGAAATGTAAAGCTTTTTTTCTTCTATTTCCATCAAAATCAAAAATATTTTTTCGGAAATGAACAATAAGGCTAACCCCATCTATAATGAACGCATTCCCATTACAAAACTGAGAATCATTAAAAATTTCTGACTTTTATTTTTCCATGGCAAAGGAGGGCACAGCACCTTCACATTTGATTTAGTGAATTCTGTCTTCAACGCCTCAGAAGGATTTACTAGGACTTGTCTTTCACACGCTTTAAGCATAGGCAAATCTGCTCGACTATCACTATAAGCCAAAGAATTAATAAGCCCCCCATCTTCGGGCAGTACACCGAGTGCTTGCAAATGATGAACTTTTCTTTCCCCTTTATTATTCCCATGAATCAACTCAGGGCAAATCGGCATCTTCACAGCTAAATTCACTTCTGTACCAATCGCATGGAAAAAGCCCAAATTCCTAGCAAATGGAACTACATAAAAATCCGGCGATGCAGACACCAACCAACACTCATCCCCATTTGCCAAATGAGCCCTTAACTCAGTCAAAACTTCAGGGAATACGGCCTTCTCTGCCAATCTACGAGCAAACTCTTCACCGTACTTACTTACTACTTCTGCGGATAAACCGCACAAATAGCTCATAAAAACTCGCTTCATATACTCCTCACTAACAAACTTCAGCAGAAAAAGTGGAATATGCAGAAGAAAATAGAAAAGAAACATAACTCGCCATGGGTGTTTTCTCACCACATAGCCGGCAAAAACATATTGAGTATCCCACGGGACAAGAGTCCCGTCCATATCAAACAAAACAACCCTCCTCTTTTTATCCTCTGTACTCATCGTATATTTCAAATAATAAGGGGTACTACTATGCTAATCCGGAGGAACGTAAATTATACGCCAAAACCCTGGTCGTCGTGAGAACAACCAGGGTTTCAAGCAAATCCAGTAAAGGATTAATATTAACGGGAATAGAATTCCACGATAAGCTGTTCGTTCACAATAGGAGCAATTTCTTCCTTGGAAGGAACACGAGCAATCTTACCAGTAAGCTTGTCGCGGTCGCATTCCAACCAATCAGGAACAACTACAGTCTGAGCCAATTCCAAATTGCGAATGACAAGTTGCTGAGAAGATGCCTTTGCACCAATTGCGATAACGTCACCAGGACGGCAGGAGAAAGAAGCAATGTTTGTCTTCTTACCGTTCACTGTTACGTGACCATGAGAAACAAGCTGACGAGCACCTGCACGAGTGTTGCTGAAGCCAAGACGATATACAACGTTGTCTAAGCGCAATTCAAGCAACTGAAGAAGAATATCACCTGTAATACCACGACGACGAGCAGCTTCTGCATAGTACTTGCGGAATTGACCTTCAAGAATACCATACTGGAAGCGAAGCTTTTGCTTTTCAGCAAGCATCACGCCGTAGTCGGACTTCTTCTTACGACCTGCACGCATCCCGTGTTGACCGGGAGGGAAAGGACGCTTTTCAATAGACTTTGTAGAACCGAACAGTGCTACACCAAAACGACGAGACACTTTATCGCGGGGACCGGTATAACGAGCCATGATATGTTAAAATCTAGATGTGAAAATTCAAATTATACGCGACGAGCCTTAGGAGGACGGCAACCATTATGAGGAATCGGAGTCACGTCCTTGATAGAAGTGATTTCGATACCGATAGCCTGAACGGCACGCACAGCAGATTCACGACCGGAGCCTGGCCCCTTAACGCGAACTTCAACTTCACGCAAACCGTGGCCCATAGCCTGACGGCAAGCGTCCTGACAAACAACCTGACCGGCATAAGCAGTACTCTTACGAGAACCCTTAAAGCCCATCTTACCGGCGGAGGACCAACCAATCACCTTACCGGAAAGATCGGTTACGCTCACAACGGTGTTGTTATATGTTGAGGAAACGTGAACGATACCTGTAGATACGTTCTTGCTACCCTTAGCCTTTAAAATTTTGGGCTTGTCTTCATCACCAGCCAAGCCAAGTTCAGCAAAGATGTCTTTGCGAGGCTCAGGCTTCTTAATTTCTTCAGCAGTTGCCGGAGTTTCAGTCACAGGAGCTACAGGAGCTACTACAGTCTGTTCGGCAGTTTCGTTAATAATTTCTTCGCTAGCCATGATAAGCTAAAAGTTCAAATTGTCGGTTTACGGATTACTTCTTCTTAGCCTGTGCACCAACAGTCTTCTTCTTACCCTTACGAGTACGAGCGTTTGTGCGAGTACGCTGACCACGAACAGGAAGACCACGGCGATGACGCTGACCACGATAACAGTTGATAGAAGTCAATGCCTTCAAGAAGGTCTGCTTTTCACGACGAAGGTCACCTTCAATAAGTAAACCATTCGTTGTAATTACCTGAACAATCTTCGTTAACTGTTCATCCGTAAGTTGTCCCGTGCGAATATCGGGATTGATACCTGCTTGTTCCAGGATTCTCTTAGAAGTCGAGCGACCAATCCCATAAATGTATGGGAGAGATGCTTCAATGCGCTTCTCGTTAGGTATTTCGGTACCGAAAAGGCGTGCCATAATTAATTGGATTTGCTTTCTTGTTTATTTGTCCCCCACCTCGCGCAGGGGATTGCTTGGGGCAAGATGGATACCATAATTTGAGAATTTGACAAGACCAAAACGCCATTTTTTCGTTTTTTTGTGTCCTACTGCCCTAAATCACGCTCTCCAAAACATCTCGTTTCTATTTGATTTATAGCCCAATAGGCATGTTCTGCCACCATCTGAGAATTTATGCGAAGATTTTTCAAAATTTTTATATCTTTTTCCGTCCCAATGTTACCAAGCACCACACAAATGTTCCTAAACAAGCCTTCTCTTTTGATTCGCTTAATGGGGGTTGCTCGGAATAGAGTCGCAAACCCAGAGTCATCCAAAGCCAATAATTCATACAATGACATCATTTTCAATTTATTTGACATAGAGAACCGCAGTTCTTTGCAAACCATTCCCCCCTTATTCCATGGGCACACGCCCACACAATCATCACATCCATAAATTCGATTACCAATCAAAGGACGCATTTCTACCGGAATACTCCCTTTATGCTCTATGGTCCAATAAGACAAACAACGTCGAGAATCCACCAACCCCGTTGATAAAATCGCATTTGTCGGACACACCTCTACGCATTTTCTACACTGTCCGCAATAGTTTTTTGCCGGAGCATCTGCCGGCAATTTCAGAGTCGTCAGCACACAGGCTATAAAGAATCGAGAGCCACCTTGTTTCCTTACAATCATACCGCTTTTACCACGCCACCCCAACCCACATCGCTGAGCTACACTACGTTCCAAGACCGGCCCTGCATCAACGTAGCAACGTTGACAACCACCATATAACTCCAGCAATTCTGCTACATCCGCCAATTTCTCTTCTATAATTTCATGGTAATCTTTACCATGAGCATAGGTACATATTTGGCCGTCCTCATCAGATCTTCCACCTAAACTCCCGTAGTCATACGACAGGCAAATCACAGATTTGCACCCCTCCAATACCATCCTTGGGTCCAACCGTCTTTGCGGAGTCCTAGCTAACCACTCCATTCCTGCATTCATCCCTGCCCCTAACCATGATAAAAACTCTTCACCATACAAGCACGGCTCAGCCACAGCCACACGACAATCAGAAAACCCCAATTGTCCGGCCACATCACACACGGCCTCTTTTATCATCTGCGGGTCAACTTGCATCACATCACTATAATGACCAACTTGATGCCTATCTCCAAGTTTTTTCTGATGAAGTCGGTAAATTATATTGCTAGATTACGAAAGTGGTTCATAATAGAGCCAAGATGCATATACGGATACTAAGCGACGGGAAACAAGGTCACCTTAATCAATCTTTGGGGCTGGCTCATGCACTCATTGAAAAAGTTGGCGGCTCTGTCGAAACTATTTCTCTCCAAGGGCTTTCCTTCCTGGATAAAATCCGCACTGTCGTCAAGGATGATACAAGCAAACCGGATTTATTCATCTCAGCCGGACATGCCACTCACATTCCACTTATTTGTGCACGCCAGCATTTTAAATCGAAAGTTGTATTGTGCATGAAACCGACTCTTCCACTATCATTTTTCGATTTATGTCTCATACCAAAACACGATTTATCTGCCGATAGAGACTATACCGATACTAACATTTTTCCAACATGGGGAGCATTACACCCCATTCGCCCAGATTCCACTTCCCAAAAAGACATCGTCCTCATTCTCATTGGCGGACCAAGTAAAGACTTCGACTGGGATACTGAGGAATTGCTTAATCAATTAGCCACAATCAGCATTCACACCCCCGAAAAAATCATCCTCACTACCTCACGCCGCACCCCTCAAGGTGTCGCAGATAAAATCAAAGAAGCCATACCGGAAATCATTACAATACCCGTTGAAGAAACTCAACCCGGATGGGTTGCAGAGCACTTAGCCAGAGCCAATGCCGTTTGGGTAAGTCGCGATAGTGTTTCGATGGTTTATGAAGCTCTGGGGTCGGCCGCTCCTGTTGGCATTATTTCCGTTCCTCAAAAATCAAATAAACGCCAATCTCGCATTTTATCCGGTCTTAATATGCTTACAGAAGCAGGATTTGTCACTAACTTTGATTCTTGGGTGGCAAATGGATATACCCTCCCTACTTCATCAGAGCCCCTTATCGAAGCCGATCGTGCCGCAGAATTTATTTTGACCAGACTTTTTAACCATACTTTTTAGCACCACTACTATGAAAGTTGTCCATCTAGTCCCATCTATGGAATCCGGCGGAGTTGAACAAGTCGTACTCGAACTTGGCAAAGGATTTTCTGCCCATGGTGTAGAAAATATCGTTATTTCTGCAGGGGGGCGGCTTGTCTCAACATTAGAAGCAGATGGCTCACAACACATTCAAATGCCCATCGGGAAAAAAAGTCTCACCACTTTTTTTCAAATAGCCCCACTTCGCAATTTACTGCGATTATTAAAACCTGACATCTTACATCTTCACTCACGCGTTCCTGCATGGGTTGGTTATCTAGCATGGAAAAAACTCCCTGTCCAAGAACGTCCGGGTTTAGTAACAAGCGTTCATGGGTATTACTCCGTCAATCGATATTCCGCGGTCATGACAAAGGGGGAACGCATTATCGCTGTTTCAAACTGCATTCGTGACTACATTCTGAAAAACTACCCCAATACCCCAACCAGACACATCAAGGTCATCCCTAACGCTATCTACCCGGAACACCACTATTTCGGCTATCAACCCTCTAAGGAATGGCTTATTGGTTGGCACAAAGAACACCCGGAGCTCCAAGGCAAATTCACCCTTTGCCTACCGGGGCGAATTACTCGTCTTAAAGGTCAATTAGACCTCATCCCTATCGTACAAAAACTCCTCGATATGGGCATTCCGGCTCACGCCGTTATCGTCGGTGAAGCTAAAAAAGGCAAAGAAGATTATAAAAACGAAATTATAGATAAAATACAAGCCGCAGGGCTTGAAAATTCATTTTCATGGACAGGACACCGCCATGATTTGCGTGAAATTTTAGCATACTGTTCCGTAACACTCTCGCTTACACAAAGTCCCGAAGCCTTTGGCAAAACAACCCTCGAAGCTCTCGCCCTTGGCAAACCTGTAGCGGGTTATGCTCATGGTGGTGTGCTTGAACAATTAAACGCTTTCCTCCCCTCCGGGAAAATTCAAGTAGGCGACACACAAAGCATGGTTGATTTACTTGCCTCATGGTATCATCAGCCCCCCACTCTCCCAACGGTCATACCTTCTCCCTATAACATGGACGATATGATCCTAGCTCATTTAGAACTCTACCAACAAATCTCGCCCACTACTTCGTCATGACGCCAAACGAAACCTGCATTGTTCTTAACATGATTCCAGGGGTGGGCTCTGCTCGCCTATTAAAACTTCTCGACGTCTTTGGCTGCCCTGAAGTCATCCTCGAAGCCCCCATTGAAACACTCCGTCAAATCCACGGTATTGGTCCGGAAATCGCTAGAAATATCGCCTCTTGGAGAAGTGTAGTCAATCTAGACAAAGAGCTAGAAAGCATCTACTCTGCAGGAGCAAATGTCACCACCATTTTTGACGACAACTATCCTGCCGCTCTCCGGAATGCTCCGGATGCACCCATCGTGCTTTATTCCTATGGGCAATGGCTCCCCGTTGATTCAGAACGTTCTATTTCTATCGTTGGCTCTCGCATGGCATCTTCATACGGTCGCATTTGTGCCCGCACAATAGCACATGATTTAGCAGAGTATGGCATTTCGATTATTTCCGGATTAGCCCTCGGCATAGATACAATGGGGCATGAGGGGGCACTAGATGCCAGGGGGAGAACCATTGCCGTCATTGGCTCCGGTCTGAATCACATTTTTCCAATGGAAAACCTAGACCTAGCTCATCGCATTGTTGATATGGGGGGGGCTATCGTTACAGAATATCCCATGAATCAACCACCTAAACCCAAAAATTTTCCCCGTCGGAATCGCATTGTTAGCAGCTGGGGGAGTGCCACTTTGCTTATCGAAGCCCCTATAAAAAGTGGCTCACTCATCACAGCCCGAATGGCTAATGACCGTGGCAAAAACGTCTTTTGTGTTCCGGGCAATATCACCAGTGCCACCTCTGAAGGAACTCATGCTCTAATTCGAGATGGCGGCATCCTCATCCGAAATGCTCAAGATATTATTGATGATATGGGCTGGACTCAGCCCCCAACATCTGAGAAAAACGAAGAAAACCTTCCTCTTTTCAATTACCCAAAACCCACACGCACAAAATCACTTCTCTCATCAGACGAACAAAATGTTCTAACTGCCATACGCCGCGGTTATAATACTATTGATAATTTATGCACTGCCCTCGGCTTACCTGCATACGAGCTTACCCCCATCCTTGCCAAACTTCAGATTGGTGGGCATATTACACCAGACCCCGGTGGCTTCTTCTTTATGAACGATTAGCTTTACCCCCACTCTGCCCATCGAGTTTACTTTCTAAATTTTTCCTTCCAAGCGATAATTCACACCTATCCTCATTATGACTCCGACAAAAATTTGCCTTATTCTCAACATGATTCCCGGGGTACGTTACCCTCAGCTAACCCAACTTCTTAATACATTAGGAACTCCCGAAGCCATCTTAGAAACACCCGCTGAAGAACTTTGCAAAATCCGCACCATTGGGCCACAAATCGCAGAAAATATCGCCTCGTGGAAAAGCATTGTTGATTTAGATAAGGAACTAGAAAGCATCTACTCTGCAGGAGCCAATGTTACCACTATTTTTGATGATGATTATCCGGTAGCCCTACGAAACACCCCGGATGCCCCAATCGTACTGTATTCATACGGCAAATGGCTCCCAATTGATTCTGAGCGTTCTATTTCTTTTATCGGCACTCGTATGGCATCATCATACGGTCGTATTTGTGCCCGAACAATTGCCCGTAATTTAGCAGAGCATCATATTTCTATCATTTCCGGACTTGCTCTGGGTATTGACACTATGGGGCACGAGGGAGCACTAGATGCCGGGGGGAGAACCATTGCCGTCATTGGCTCCGGTCTGAATCACATTTTCCCAAAGGAAAACTTAGACCTAGCTCATCGCATTGTTGATATGGGGGGTGCTATCGTAACCGAATACCCCATGAATCAACCACTTAAATCAAAAAACCTCCCACGCCGTAATCGCATTATTAGCAACTGGGGCTCTGCTACTTTATTTATCGAAACTTCAATAAAAAGCGGGGCACTTGCAACCGTTTCCCTAGCCAAAAAACAAGATAAAAAAATCTTTTGCGTACCTGGCAGTATTACAGGTCCTGCCTCTAAAGGTACACATACTTTAATTCGCAATGGTGGGATTCTCATCAGAGACGCTCAAGACATCATCCATGATATGAACTGGAGCCAATACAGCACCGATGATACAACTATCCCCCTTTCTATTACCTCCGCTCAGATGGCAGATGATGCAAAATCCCCCCTTTCTGAAAAAGAGCAAACCATCCTATCAACTATTCGTCGTGGGTACAATAACATGGATACTCTATGTAATTCCCTTAATTTATCAACTAATGACCTTGCCCCTATCCTAAATAAACTTCAAAGTGAAGGAAGCATTGTCTCCGATTGCGAAGGCTTCTTTTTTATTGATGATTAATTCTGCTTATCATGCACCTGCATTCCCCCTCTACATCCGCATGAATTCCTAGTTTTTTCGCCATGATGGGGAATTATTCTTGATGAGTGAGGCCTCATGCGGTAGCTATATCTCATGCGTTTTTTTGCTACCATTACAAGCATTTTCCTATCATTAGGCACTATTGGATGCCAGTCATTTGGTAGCGCAGAATACATCCCGGATGCCACCCCCGTCCCTTATCAAATTTCTTTACCTTCACAAAGGACTCTTCCGGCAAACTTCCCGACTCGCCCATGCGTAAAGCCGGTAACCCCTCCACGCACCCCCAGATGCAGTGCCGCCTGTGTCATGGATGCCCTAACGGGAAAAATTCTCTATTCCCACAACGGCAAAAGAAAACTCCAAGTTGCCAGCACTCAAAAGCTCGTTACAGCGCTCATCGTTGCTGAACAAGGCAATCTCAATAAAAAAGTCACCATCCAAAGTTCTGATACAAAAGCAGACCCAACCAAACTCGGCTTCCGTGCAGGAGAAGTGTACTCCCGCGGCAGTTTACTCAATGCTCTCATGGTTAAAAGCTACAACGATGTAGCACTAGCACTGGCACGCGATTGTGCGGGTTCAGTACCACGCTTTGTACGCATGATGAATACTCAAGCACGGAGAATGTACATGAAAAACTCTCGCTTTGCCAACCCCAACGGCTTACCGGCAGATCAGTACTCCACGGCAGAAGACATGGCTAAATGTGGCTATTTTGTTTACAGGAATCCCATTTTACGCAGTATTATTTGCCAGAAAAGCTCCACTTTCAAAAAGCACAACGGCAAAGTCATCACCATGAACAACACAAACAAACTTCTTACCCGCCATTCCTGGGTAACAGGTATGAAAACCGGTTACACCCGTGCCGCAGGTCGCTGTTTGGTCTCATCAGGTGGCTTTAACGGTCGCCATGTAATTGTCGTTGTCCTGGGCTGTCACCCCTCCAGAATATGGAATGAATCAGAAAAACTCCTCAAATGGGGACTTTTAGGTTCATAATCCCTAATTCGTGTTTGACTTTATCCTCATAAGTCGCTATCTCATCCTGCATGTTACAAGCAGGTATCGTTGGTCTCCCAAATGTAGGTAAATCTACTCTTTTTAATGCAGTCACTCGCACTCGCAAAGCTCAGGCTGCAAACTATCCATTTTGCACGATTGACCCAAACGTTGGGGTTGTTACTGTTCCGGATGCTCGTCTGCAAGTGTTATCAGATATTTCCGGGTCAGAAAAAATCATCCCGACTCTCATTGAATTTGTCGACATTGCAGGTTTAGTAAAAGGTGCTTCCGAAGGGGCCGGTTTAGGTAACCAATTCCTTGCCAATATCCGCGAAGTTGACGCCATCGTTCAGGTTGTACGTTGCTTCGATAACGATGATATTATTCACGAACTTGGTTCCGTAGACCCATTGCGTGATATTGAAATCATCAATTCCGAACTCATCCTTGCTGACATTGCCACCATGGAAAAACGTCTTACTTCTCGTGAACGTAAGGCCAGAAGCGGTGAAAAAGAAGCAAAAGCTGAAGTTGCTCTCATTACCAAACTCCTTCCTCATCTTAATGAAGGACTCCCGGCCATTACTTTTGAAGAGCAATTAGACGATGATGAACGTAAGTTGCTTCATTCCTTCCAGCTCCTTTCCGGGAAAAAGAGCATTTTCGCTTGCAATGTAAACGAAGATGAACTTGCAGACGCTATCAATGACCCGGATGCTCACCCCTATGTTTCTCAGGTGAAGAAATACGTTGCTGAACATCACAATGCAGAAGCCATCGTGATTTCTGCCCGCATTGAAGAAGAACTTATCGATGTCTCTGACGAAGAAGCTGCCGAATTCCTCGAAACTCTCGGCGTTTCCGACTCCGGGGTCTCTGAACTCATCCGTGCCGTTTATCATCTGTTAGGGCTACGCACTTACCTTACTACGGGGGTAAAAGAAACTCGTGCTTGGACTATCCCTGCAGGGGCAAAAGCTCCGCAAGCTGCAGGCGTCATACATACGGATTTTGAACGCGGATTCATCGCAGCAGAAGTTGTTCATTTTGACGACCTTGTAGAATTTGGTAGCAAAGCTGCCGCACGTGAACACGGAAAATTACGCATCGAAGGGAAAGAATACGTTGTCAAAGATGGTGACGTTGTGGAATTCCGATTCAATGTTTAATTGCCAAGAAACAACTTTTCCGTTGACATTTCTAAGTGATTTGTAAGAATGAAATCAACTGGAACATTTATCTATGTCTGACTCCGCTGTAAAATCTACACCTCTGGCAGATAAGCACCTTTCACTCGGTGCTAAAATGGTACCTTTTGCAGGCTGGAATATGCCTGTGCAATATACCGGTATCTTAGACGAACATAAGGCCGTTCGCGAAGCTTGTGGCGTCTTTGATATTTCTCACATGGGTCAATTCCTCGTGAGCGGTGCCAATGCAGCAACTTGGTTAAACTCTATGCTTACCAACGACATCAACAAGCTTGATGTCGCCCAGGGGCAATACTCCATCATGCTCAACGAAAAAGCAGGTGTCATCGACGATTTAATTCTTTATCGTAGCGAGCCCGATACTTTCTTTGTGGTTGTCAATGCTTCTAAAATCGACGAAGACTATGCTTGGTTGATGGCACACAAACCTGCAGATGTTTGCTTAGAAAATCACTCTGACGACTACGTTGGCCTAGCTGTGCAAGGGCCACTTAGCAGTGAAGTTTTTGCAAAAGTCATCCCCGGGGTCACTCTGCCACCACGAAATGGCATTGCAAACATTACCCTTGATGGGCAAGATCTCATCATTTGCCGCACGGGATATACCGGTGAAGATGGCTTTGAGTTCTTCTGCCCGGCCGCAGACGGCGTTGCTTGGCTAGAAGCCTTTATTGCCGCTGGGGCTAAACCATGTGGTTTAGGGGCTCGCGATAGCCTTCGCCTTGAAATGTGCTATCCGCTCAATGGCTCAGACCTCTCCCCGGAAAAAACCCCTCTCGAAGCCGGTCTCGGCTTCTTCTGTGCTCTAGATACTGACTTTATCGGTGTTGAGATTCTACGTGACCAAAAGACCAATGGCCTCTCTCAAAGACTCGTCGCTCTGGAATACACAGATAAAGGGGCTCCACCTCGCTCTCACTACAAAGTTCACACCCCAGGAGGCGATGCAATCGGAGAACTTACCAGTGGCGTCCTTTCACCATCTATGATGAAAGGCATTGCCATGGCCTACCTTCCGGTGGATTACACAAAGGTTGGCACATTATTAGAAATTGACGTTCGTGGGAAGAAATTCCCCGCCATTGTCGTCAAAAAGCCTTTCTACAAAAAAGCTTAACACACATTTAACCACTTTTTAACTTAACCATATTTTATTTATGCACGAAGTACTAGAAAACCTACTTTATTCTAAAGACCATGAATGGATTGAACTCGATGGTGCCATTGGTACTGTTGGTATTTCTGATCATGCTCAAGCAGAATTATCTGATGTAGTATTCGTAGACCTCCCGGAAGTAGGCACAGTTATTGCCGCCGGCGATGCCGTAGCTGTTGTTGAATCAGTAAAAGCCGCCAGCGATGTATTCTCTCCGGTTTCCGGTGAAGTTCTGGAAGTCAACGAAGAACTTGCAAATGACCCATCTCTCATTAACTCTGACCCCTACGGTGCAGGCTGGCTTTACAAGATTCGCTTAGATGTACCCGGTGAAACAGATGATTTAATGAATGCGGCTGATTACGAAGAGTACTGCTCTTAATATCAGCCCAATCGTTCATGCCCCGGCCATCTACCGGGGCATTTTGCTCCTCCCCTCACATAAATCATGTGCTTCTTTCAAAGAAGCCAAACCTACCATTTCATACCATGCCCAATACGACCGATTTTTCTCGCCGCCACATTGGCCCACAGGGGGCAGAGCGTGCCGCCATGCTCGAAACCCTCGGCTATGATTCTCTAGAAGCCCTCATCGCCGACATTGTTCCAGCCGACATTCGCATGAACGCTCCGCTAGACATTCCATCTGCCCAATCAGAGACAGATGCTCTCAATGAATTGCGTGCCATTCTGAGCAAAAACAAGCTTTTAAAATCCTACATCGGTCGTGGCTATTACGGCACTATTACCCCTCCGGTTATTCTCAGAAACGTACTGGAAAATCCGGGATGGTATACCGCCTACACTCCCTATCAACCGGAAATTGCTCAAGGGCGTCTAGAGATGCTCATGAATTTCCAGACTATGATTTCTTCTCTTACAGGGCTTGCCGTTGCAAATGCGTCTTTACTTGATGAAGCCACCGCCGCCGCAGAAGCTGTTTCTATGTGTCGAAATGTTCGCACAAAAGCAACAAGCTTCTTTGTGGCAGACACTTGCCATCCGCAAACTATTAGCGTTATCAAGACAAGAGCCTCTTTCCAAGGGGTAAATATCATCGTCGGTGACTGGCAAAGCTTTGACCCGGCTTCTGTGGGAGCAGATTTAGCCGGTGTGTTAGTCCAATATCCGGACACTTTAGGCACAGTTAGCAACTATTCAGATTTCTTTGCACGCGTTCACGAAACCGGGGCTCTTTGCGTTGTTGCCGCTGACCTCATGGCTCTGACCTTGCTCAAAGAACCGGGTGCATTCGGTACTGATATTTGTATTGGTACAACGCAGAGGTTTGGTATTCCCATGGGCTTTGGGGGTCCCCATGCAGCATATATGGCTTGCACAGATGAATTAAAGCGCCGTATGCCCGGTCGCTTAATTGGTATGTCTGTAGATTCACAGGGGCGCCCGGCATATCGTCTGGCTCTTCAAACACGTGAACAACACATCCGCCGCGATAAAGCAACCTCAAACATCTGTACCGCTCAGGTACTACTGGCTATTATGGCGGCTTTCTATGCCGTTTATCATGGTCAAGAGGGGCTAAAGAACATTGCCACATCTATTCATCGCCGTACTTGCACCCTTAACCGCTCTTTAGCCGCAGCAGGATTACAAGTAAGCAATGGTGATTTCTTCGATACTTTCGTCATTACTGCACCTCAGCAAGCAGACTCCTTAGTTGCCAAAGCTCTAGCCGCCGGCTACAACATATTAAAGTTGGATGACGACCGCGTTTCTATTTCCATAGATGAAACAACCGTCTGCGACGATGTAAAAGCACTTGCCGAGGCTCTTACTGATGGCAAAGCTAATGTATGTTGCCAAAAGGATTTTGCTCCGGTGTGGAATCCGGAACTTACTCGCAAATCTCCATTCTGCACAGAAACAGCATTCAATTCCTATCATTCAGAAACGGAAATGATGCGTTATATTCGCCGCTTGGAGTCTCGTGACTTAGCTCTCAATGAGGCTATGATTCCACTTGGCTCGTGTACGATGAAGCTAAATGCTGCCTCAGAAATGATGCCTATCACCTGGCCGGAAGCCGCTTCTCTACATCCCTTTGCACCTGCTGAGCAAACGGAAGGTATCCGCGAAATGCTAGATACCCTAGCAGCCCGTCTGGCAGTAATTACAGGTTTTGCGGCTGTTTCTCTTCAGCCAAACGCCGGGGCTGCCGGTGAATACGCCGGATTACTGGCTATTCGTCGCTATCAAGTCGCTCAGGGCGAAGCTCATCGTAATATCTGCCTAATCCCCACATCCGCTCACGGCACCAATCCGGCTTCATCTGCTATGATGGGAATGAAGGTCGTGCCTGTAAAATGCGATGAAGCCGGCAATATCGACATTGCAGACTTAAAAAAACAAGCGGAAACTCACCATGATAACCTATCTTGCATCATGGTAACATACCCCTCCACTCACGGTGTTTACGAAACCACCATCCGCGAAATCTGCGAAATCATCCATGCTCATGGTGGGCAAGTTTATATGGACGGAGCTAATATGAATGCCCAAGTGGGGCTTACCTGTCCGGGGCTTATTGGTGCAGATGTTTGCCACCTTAACCTTCACAAAACATTTGCCATGCCTCACGGCGGTGGTGGTCCCGGCATCGGACCTATCGGTGTTGCTAAACACCTCGCTCCTTATTTACCGGGGCATATCAGCCTTGGTAATGAGGAAGGAGCTGTGGCTGCGGCCGCCTATGGTAGTGCTTCTATCGCTCCTATTTGTTGGATGTATCTGGCTATGATGGGACCGGATGGTCTAAAAGAAGCTACTGAAATGGCCATCCTCAATGCCAACTATGTGGCTAAAAAACTAGGGCACCTCTACCCGGTTCTTTACTCCGGCAATAAGGGCTTGGTTGCTCACGAATGTATCCTTGACCCACGTCAGCTCACCCATGATGCCGGTCTAACTGTCGATGACATCGCTAAGCGTCTCATGGACTACGGCTTCCATGCTCCTACCATGTCATTCCCCGTTCCGGGCACTCTCATGGTTGAGCCTACAGAATCTGAACCAAAAGCTGAACTTGACCGCTTCATTGAGGCCATGACTTGCATTCATAAAGAAATTACCGCCATCATTGATGGCACTGCCGATAAGGTAGATAATGTGCTAAAGAATGCACCTCACACCGCTGAAATGGTGGCCGCAGACAACTGGTCTCACAGCTATTCTCGTAGCGATGCGGCTTACCCTGTCACAGGGCTTCGCATTCACAAGTTCTGGCCATACATTGGTCGCGTAGACAATGTCTATGGTGATAGAAACCTCGTCTGCACTTGTGATACTGTTGAGGAGTTCTGTAAATCTCTGGAAGACTAAATAAATATACTTCGCTTCTTTCTCATCCCACTCCACCGCTATTCGGTAGAGTGGGATTTTTTTCTCACTAGTAAATCACTATCATTTACCCCATTCCTTCCCTTTTATAAAACATTAATAATAAAATTATCCGACGCTTACAATTTACCTAATACACAGCATTAGAAATGCTGAGTCAATGTTATTGCTCAAAAAATTGTTGAACAACAACATTTTGTTTTTGAAGAGTGGATTTTTCCCCCTCGAAATTCCCATTTTACGGGGATAAAATAACATAATAACCACTTATAATAAAAAGTTAAGTCATTGAAGTCGAAGTACAACATTTCTAATACTGGGTTTGTCAGGATGGCGGTTGAGGGCTTGAATTATCATCCTTCAGATGGAGCAAGTGGAGAAAACGACAACCTTTTACTTCTAATGGCTCCACCCCGGCAACAAATGCTTTTGCTAATAATGATGCAAATAGTTTGAATTCTAAGCTCGGCGACATCACAGATATTGCTCTAACATTAAGCCATTACGATAAGAATTCATCTAGCCTTTATGTTACTATCAACTTTGCAGATGGTACAAGCTCTGAATTATATGGAACAGCAAACGGTTTGAAGTGGAGTACTGGTATTGGCTCAGTAGAATCAGTAAATGTTAACTCCTCTCATGTAGAATCTACTTACCTATTTGCCGGCACAGTTGAGCAAGAGACTGCGTTTGCTCTCAATAAAGAAGCAATCCCAGAACCTACTACAGCGTCACTTAGCTTACTTGGTTTGGCAGCATTGATGATTCGCCGTCGTCGTGCTTAAAAACTAAAAAATTGTCTTCTTCAAAAAAAGAGCCGTACTCGTAGGGGTACGGCTCTTTTCATTTCATCACGTATACACGACAAGCAATAATACACAAAAAACAAGAAACGCCTGCCGATAAAGGCAAGCGTTTCTTATTTTTTTACAGAAAAGAAACAAAATACTTACTATTCTGTGTGCATATATGCCTCTGCCGGAATTTCCTGCTTAGGTTGATTAGCTTTACTCCATTCCAACTTCAGAGCAGGGGAATTGGCAGCCTTGCAAATGTAACTAATGCGAATGGGATGCCAACCTGCTTTCAAATTAACAGGTAAAGAATACCCACCCAACGTAGAATCTACGGTCGTACCCGGCACATAGTTCTTATCCGCATCGATAAGTTCCATATCATGCAAACGCACAAAAGCCTTCGTCCCCTCGCCCTTATCCGTTGTCAAATAGAAAGTGTACTCGCCATCACTCGGCACTTTCACATAGCCGCTTAACTCTACACCGGTATTATTCTCCGTTGGAATTCCAGTAAACAGCACCCCATCAACACGCCCCTGTGCGTGTGGTGCATTCTTCATCTTTCTGAAGTCAGGAACCCATTGGAACTGACCTTTGTAAGCTACCCATTTTAGCCCCTTTTGAGCCGCATTTGGCAACTCTACGCTAGGTACAGCCGCCTTATCAAAAACCGTTCCTGCTTCTTTACAAGCACGACGCCCTCTCAAGGCCTTAGCCTTCATTTTTTCCTGTAATTCAGGGTATTTAGATGCCAAGTTTTCACTTTCCTGAGGATCCTTAAGGGTATCAAAAATCATGAAATTTTGGTCAGCATTAGTTACCTGACGGCGAATTCCCTTCAGACCATCTACATAAACCACCTGCTGCTGACCACGAGCACGTTTCTTATGATTTTCAAGGAAGTCATCATAGCCGGGAGTCTGCCCTGGGCCATTATACTCTACATACACGGTTCCTTCTGTCGGCTTGCCTTTCCCGGTAAGAATGGGCAGCAGAGATACACCATCACTGCGAGCCGGAACAGGCACACCTGCGACATCTGCTAAAGTAGCCATCCAGTCATGAAACTGCCCTAGTTCCATACTTATCTGCCCCTTAGGAATGCGAGCAGGCCAGCGAACCAAGGTAGGCACACGGATGCCACCATCCCAACAATCTCGCTTAATGCCGTCCATCATCCCATAGCTCTTAAAGAAACGAGGGTCCTGTGCCCCATGATTATGCCCAGGGTCAGACCCGGGTTCATCATGAGGGCCATTATCGGATGTAAAGACAATCAGCGTATTATTGTCTATCTTCAAATCCTTTAATAATTTTACCAAATCTGCCACATAATCATCCACACGGCGAATCATTGTCGCATGGCGGCGTGCCACTTCTTTATCAAACTTCTTATGTTCTGGGTAAATCCACTTATCTTTATTTTTCTCTGCATCCTTATCAAAGGCTGTATTAGCAGAGTATACACCATCTTTCTTCACCCATTGCAAGCCGCCCTTTAGACCTAATCCCTTTGGATATGGTACAGCCGGCACGGCTAAACTAGCGTGAGGGGCCGGCAAAGCCAAGTAAAGGAAGAATGGCTTTTTGGTGCTTCGAGCGGATTTTTGCTGGTCAATAATCCATTGCTTAGCTCTTGCTCCAAATAGGTCTGTCGAATAGGCCGTCTTAGGCACGTCATTTTTTATGTTTTTCCATTCCTTACCATCGTACTCATACACATTGCGACATTCTGACGGATAATGGAAGTGCCCGGCTAAATGGTCTAATATCCCATAAAAGTAATCAAATCCACGCTGGTGTGGGCCTGCGGTCATCGGCACTTTACTTTCCCCACCGCCACCTATCCCCCACTTACCAATAGCCGCAGTATCGTATCCGGCACCCCTAAGCATCGACCCCAAGGTGTGAGAATCCTCTATCGGTCTATCGAAACGATTATTCCGCACATTTCTGGAATGACCTTGGTGAACCCCCAGCATCAATGAAGCTCGTGCCGGTGCACATACCGGGGCTGCTGTATAGTGACGTCGCAGTTGCACCCCTTCTTTTGCCATTGTTGAAAGTGCCGGAGTTTTTAGTTCGTTTTCTCGGCGAACCTGTTTACCATTTAACTTTTGCTGATTCCAATTACATTCCAAATCGCCCCACCCCATATCATCAACAAGGACAAAGATAATATTGGGTTTCCCTACCACTTTTTTCACAGCCTTTTGAGCCACGGCTTCATGTTGGAATAACATCCCAACTATCAAACTTAAAATCAACGTCCCTACTTTCATACAAATTGCTCTTTACTTTCTACTAATTCTACCAAAAACTCCCCCCATTTTCAACGGGAAAAAACCCTCAGACATAGAAGCAAAATTAAAGTTTCCTATAACACAAAGCCGTTGCTCATATATAAAGCAACGGCTTTGTGCTTAATCAGTCTCAAAAATTTACAGACTATCCCATAAATTAATATCGCTTACGTCTGGGACGTTCTCCGCCAAAGTCTTTGCGACCACCGCCACGACGGTCGCCGCGACCACCGCGACGCTCTCCTTGTCCATGCTCGCGGCGGCCACCATTGCGGAACCCACCGTGCCGAGATGAGCGATAACTCCCTGGCTCACTTCCCATACCGCCTTTATCCTCACGGACGTTTACTTCGTAACCACAAATGGTAGCCGTAGCGAGAGCTTCGAGCAATTGAGGAGCCACATTGGCATCTACCTCAATAAGGGAATGTTTACCAAAAATGCGAATATCACCGACAGCACCTTTTTCCATCTCTACGGAATTGTAGAAAAGTCCGGCAATATCTTTCGGGCGAAGACCAATCATACGCCCACCATTCATAAAGAGAGTTACAGTATCACCTTTTGGTGTCCATGAGTCCCCTTTCTGATGAGAGCCTTTTTCAGTATTACCATCAATACGCACACGGCGTGTTTTCATTGGTCTATCTTCCGGGATGGGCTGAACCTCACGATGCGTCTTTTCTCGAAGCAAATTGAAGAGTGCCACGGCAAGAGATTCCGGACTTGCTTCTACTTCCTTTAACTCTTCCGGCAACTGACTGTCCGGATTTAGTTTTTCTAGCACCTCGTCAACCAATGATTCTGTCCGAAGTTGCTCTACTTGAGAAGCAGTCAATACCGGTTCTTCTGTAAGTTTTACCCCAATGAATCGCTCAATGCGACTCAATAATGCAAAATCCCGTCGTCCCACAAATGTCACCGCCTTTCCTTTTCGTCCGGCTCGAGCGGTACGCCCAATGCGATGAACGTAATCTTCCGGGTCACGCGGTAATTCAAAATTGACCACAGAATCCACATCATCCACGTCCAACCCACGGGCAGCAATGTCTGTGGCTACAAGCATGCGTAAATTTCCACGGCGGAATGATTCCATTACACGTTCACGCATAATTTGAGGCATATCACCATGTAATCGGTCTACGCCATAACCACGAGCGGTCAGCCCATCTACAATATCATCAACGACCTTTTTCGTATTTGCGAAAACGAGCCCTTTCTTGATTTTTCCTGTATCTAAAAGTCGGCTGAGTGCTTCAATACGAGAAGAGAAAATCACCTCATAGTAAATCTGCTCAATCGTCGGAACGGTTAAGGTTGGGCGTTCTATATTTATCTGTACCGGGTCGTCCATAAATCGCCCAACGAGGCGATTTATTTCAGGGGACATTGTGGCTGAGAAAAACAGAGTTTGTCTCTCATCCGGCATCGCATCTGCAATATGCTCAATATCTTCCAAAAAACCCATATCGAGCATTTCATCAGCTTCATCCAAAATAAGCATCCGCAAGTTATCTAACTGCAAAGCACCGGATTCCATTAAATCCATAACACGCCCCGGTGTACCGACCACAAACTGCACACCTCTATTAAGAGCATCTAACTGAGGTTTAAATGATGCACCACCATAAATCGGCACAGCAGATACACCATCTAAAAACAAGGCCAGTTTATCAACCTCGCGGCAAATTTGCACAGCCAACTCGCGAGTCGGGCAAAGAGTTAAAACTTGCACACCATTTACATCCGGGTCAATGCACTCAAGTGCAGGAATGGCAAAAGCCAATGTCTTACCAGAGCCTGTATGTGAAAGCCCCACAATGTCAGCCCCTCCCAAAGCAACAGGGATGGCTTGTTCCTGAATAGCGGAAGGCGTTTCAAAACCTAAAACTTCAATCGCTTCGAGAATGGCTCCGGAAATACCAAGATCGGAAAAAGAGGTTGTCTGTATCATGTGTGCTAATTTCCTTTTTGGAGGTCATGAAGTAGATGGCTTTTCTGTAGCCATCTGTCCAGCCTAAAGATGCAAATCATTCAATCATGCCACAATTTTTAACCCATTTTGTTAATTTCGCGTCTATAGACAAACTCAGATCTGGTCTTTCCTATTCCTACGGACTTATCAGCTTGACGACTGCGATTGAATAATGTTAGATAACGCTGAATTTGCAAGTATGTCCAAGGCAAAACCATCCTCATCCCTCTCTGGTATATTTATCAATATATTACTACCTGTGTTGATACTGGATTATTGTAGTGCCGGTCCTTCAAATCCCCTAGAACGCACAAGTGCCGATAGCTTTTGGCACATTGGTCCTGTTTACTCGCTTATCTTAGCACTATCACTTCCCCTCATCTATGGAATAAAAACACTCATAAAAACTCGCCAGTTTGACCTCATGTCTATCGTTGGTCTGGTTGGGGTATTACTCACAGGCATCATCAGCATTTTTGTCATTGGCGAAAATGGTCAAATTCACCAAGCCACACCTTGGTTGTTTGCCGGGAAAGAAGCTCTGATTCCCCTCATTTTCGCATCGGCAATACTTGTCTCTCGCGCCACAGCGACGCCTCTACTAAATATGTTTATCTACACACCGGATTTATTTGACGTCAATCGCATTGAATCAGCCATTACTACCCGGGGGGCACAGGAAAACTACAATAAACTTTTAGCAAATTCCACTTACATTTTGACAGGAACCCTCATTGCTTCATCCATAGGGAATTTCTTTCTCAGTTATTCATTCATGAGTGCCGTCATGCTCGAACCGCTATCTAGCCAGCAAGTAGCCTATAATGAAGCTATTGGTAGTATTACATGGTGGGGATTCCTCATCATTGGGGTTCCTTGCCTAGCCGCTTGTGTTTTCATCATAACCATGATTGTTAACAAACTCCAATCTCTTACCGGATTAACCAGAACCGACATACTTCTCAAATAAATCATACCGCCATGACCTACTACACTCCCATTATCGCTACAGCCATTGCTCTGCATTGTGCATGGGCGGCCGCCCCTAAATTCGACAGGGTTTACGGTTCTCACATGGTCTTACCGCACAGCGTCAAAGTACCTATCACAGGCACCGCAGACCCCGGAGAATCCATCACTATTAACTTTGGTTCAACCACCATCACTACCAAATCAAATGCCGATGGAAAATGGAAAGTCATCCTGCCGCCGATGAAACCAAGTGCCACGGGAAGAAATTTAAGTGCCTCCCAAAATGGAGAAACAACTAGGCTTGAAGACATCCTCGTAGGCGAGCTTTGGGTAGCTTCCGGGCAGTCTAATATGCTCTTCCGTATGAATGAAACAAACACTCAAAAGGAAGATATACCAAAAGCCACCAACTCTAAAATCCGCTTCCTCAACAACAGACCACAGTCTCATACAAATAATGCCCACTATTCGGACAAAGACTTTGCTAACGTCACTACTTCCAATTTCTACAAGGGTGAGTGGCAGGTATGCTCGCCTAGCACAGTCCCAACGATGTCCGCGGTTGGATACTATTTCGGGGAAGAATTATGCAAAAATCTCAACATTCCCGTAGGCATCATCCACTCATCACTTGGTGGGTCTGAAATCGTTGCTTGGTTCCCAAAAGAAGTGGTTGATAACGATGAGAAATTCAGTTCCCTTCGTGGTAATCATTGGCTACAATCTCACCTCATTTCTGATTGGGTAAAAGGTCGTGCTAAAAAAAATATCACTCCTCGCCTTAATTCCGGCACACCAGACCATCCATATAAACCCACTTTCCTTTACGAAGCTGGCATCTCATGGACCACACAATTACCTATTTCCGGTGTACTATGGTACCAAGGCGAATCTGATGCGGAAATCATCGACAATAAACAAAACAGTATGCTCTTAGAAACCATGATTAACTCGTGGAAAAAAGCATACAATAATCCAAAACTGCCATTCGTTATGATTCAGTTACCTCGTATCAACGATGGCTCCAAACTTCGTGCCGGATGGCCCGAATTCCGCGAAATGCAAGACGACGTTGCTAAATATCTCACCAATGTATACTGCGTCAATACAATCGACCTAGGATCCACAAACTCAAACGTTCACCCTCCATTCAAACGTCCGGTAGGTGAACGAGCAGCAGCCACTGCACTCAACAAAATCTATAAGAAGAAAATTGCTTGCGATGGTCCGGCTCTTAAAGATTGTAAGCCTAAGGGGAATAAGCTACTCATTCAACTTACAAACGCAAAGGGACTGACCACCACAGACAAAAAAGCACCGACTGAATTTGAAATAGCCGGAGCAGATGGCAAATTTTATCCGGCAACTGCTAAAATTGAAAAGGTAAACGGCCAAACCGCTATTATCAGTCTTACGTCTGAACAAGTTAAAGCCCCCACCCAAGGGCGATACTGCTGGAAGTATTTTGTAACACCAAATCTCATCAACTCCGACAAACTTCCGGCTCGTCCGTTCCGCACACATCTCTCACGCTAATTCTACTATGTCTATCAAACGATTAATTACACTCCTCACAGCACTCATTACCATCAGCTCTGCTTCTGATGCCAAACAATCACCGACAACTGTTGCTTGTGTAGGTGATAGTATCACATTTGGTTATGGACTCAAACCGGCAGATAAACGCTACCCTCAAGTATTACAAGAACTTCTAGGGGATAAGTTTGCCGTAAAAGGGTTCGGTAACTCCGGTAAAACTGCCGGTGATTACCCGGGGCAAAAAGGCCGCTGGTATGGTTCTACTAATGAGCATAAAAAAGCCGTGGACTATGCTGCAGATATTTACATTTGTAACCTAGGCATCAACGACACAGGTGCATGGTGGAATGCAGATTTATTTACAAAAGGGTATAACGACCTATTTACCGCTTGGAAACAAGCAAATCCGAAGGCAAAGTTTTTCGCCTGGGGAAAGTTAGGTCCGGATTATCGTGGTCCGGTAGACAAACCTGCTTTCCCGGGTAATTGCTTTACTGATGTGCGTAAATACAGTCTTGTAGATAATGGGTCATCCGCTAAACGCCCTGAAGCAGAAAAACTCATCAAAGGTGTTGCTAAAAAACACAAGGTCGTTCTTTTCGACGCCTATACTCTCATGGCTAATCATCCGGAGTGGTACACTGACGGCTTACACCCTCTGGCGGAGGGGGCTCGCCGCATTGCAGAAATCACCTTTACCCAACTTGTAAAGTCATTAAAACTCTCGCAACCAACTCCAAAGATTACCTCTGATGAAAATGGCTTAACTATTTCTAACCCTGGTTCATCCGGTATTCTTTTGGATGGGTTCATTGTTTCTGACGGTAGTCAAAAGATGACTCTCAGCAACGCCACTGTTATTCATCCCGGTGCCTCCATTACTATCACCACGGGGGCAACAAACCAAGATGACCCAACGAAACCACTAACCATCAAGTCAAAAAAATCCCCGAAATCTCTAAAACTTATTAAGAAAAAGTAGCCATCTTTAGCTGACTTATTTCTTAGCATTTTACAAAGCCCCTCAGGCATGGTGCATGAGGGGCTTTCTTTCTATCCCCCCCGATGATTGCATAAACACAACTCACGGAGGGGAATCTAAATTCGTTTTACACGAAATTTCAATTAGTCATCTATAACAATCTTACTCGGGTCAAAACTTGCCGGTGGGTATTTTAAATTCAATGCTCGAAGTTTTTCGACCAGCAAGCGAGCTACAACTAGATTACGATACCACTTACGATCACCGGGAATGATATACCACGGTGCGTTAGGAGTGGAGGTTTTTTCTATCAAATCCTGATAGGCAGATTGGAACTCATCCCATCGATTCCGGTCATCTAGATCATCCATTGCAAACTTCCAAAGCTTATTGGGGTCTTGCAATCTGGATTCTAAACGGCGTTTTTGCTCAGCTTTTGATATGTTCAAGAAAAGTTTGATAATAATCGTCCCCTCTTCTACCAACATATTTTCAAAGTCGATGATATGCTTGTAGCGACGCTTCCATACAGGGTCCGGAAAGATTTTTTTCACGCGAACCGCGATGACATCTTCATAATGAGAACGATTAAACACAGCTATCTGCCCTTTCCCCGGAACTTCCTTATGAATACGCCATAAGAAATCATGGTCGAGTTCATCTGCCGAGGGCTTCTTAAATGGTACTACATGAAGCCCCTGTGGGTCTACGCGTGAAAAAACATGGCGTACACAGCCATCCTTACCACCAGCATCCATGGCCTGTAAAATGACCAAAAGCTTTTGCTTATGCTGTGCAAAAAAACACTTCTGAAGCTCCATGAGTTCGTTTTTCAGATTCTCAAACTCTACGAGAGCTTCTTCCTTAGTCCCGGCAAAAAGCGATTTATCATCCGTCGCGAAATCTTTTAATTTCAATTTCTTTCCCGGAGTTACCATGTACCGATTCATATCGTTAGTTAATTGGTTAATGAGAGGTTTCTTTTCTTCTTTTAATTTCACTTCACGCTTAGTTGAAGTCCCGAAAAATTGATCTAATGCTTGTTTGATAACTTTACGCTTAAAGCGAGGAAACATACTTGGCTTAATCTCGCTTAAACGAATCCATTTAGTTTTAGAAAATTCAGGGCTTCGATGCAAGCTTGTTTTTGGACGAGATGTCTTACATTGAATCAGAAAATATGTTTGCTCCTGCCCAATCCAACGATTGACTTTTTTATGGTCGTCCGGGTACTTGTATCGTAGTCCGGAAATACTTTCCACAATAGTGTACTCAGACGGTCGCAAGCCGACTTCTTCCCAGACTTCACGTGCCAAAGCTTGCTCCACACTTTCGTTTTTTGAAACTCCCCCCTGAGGAAAATGCCAATAGGGGTTTCTGCCCTGGTCCTTGCCCAGCAACACCAAGCCCTCTAAATCTACAATAATGGCCGCAGCATTTGCTCGCCATGTTCTCGGAGTTTCCGGTATCGGATTCATTTTACTTATTTCCCGTTGGTTCCGTGATTGGTGATTTCTTATCTTCATCCCACACAAAATGCTCAAGCTTTATACGACGCACATAATCGGCAGCCTCTCTGGCTCTGGGTCCAGAAGTCTGTGCCAGTTTATTTGCTAAAGCATAGGCTTCATTCCAGCGTTGTAATTGCCCGAAAATACGAATTGATGAAAAGCCTGCATGGTAAAACCAATGCCAATCACGGCGTTTATTTGCGGCGACACCTTGTGGGGTATGGGCTAAAATAGAGGCATAGTCATCTAGGGCCTTTTGAAGCTCATTTGTGCGTTCATAAAATTGAGCACGTTGAGATAAGGCCTTAAACTTCCATACCATCCCTAAATTGGGCGTTTCTAAAATTTCTGTACACAGAGCTATGGCTTTTTGCAGGGTATCTGACTGCGTGTTTTCTTTTGTAACCCATGCGTCAGCTTGTATAGAAAGTGCCAGCAATCGCATATATCGTGGCAATTTTTCTTTTAATAACTCATCAAGCAAAGCAATACATTCATCTGCCTTCCCCATTCGTAATAAAATAGATGCTTCTTCAATTTTTGCAGGCAAGCTGAACGATGATTCTTCTGTAGAGATTGATTTAAAAATTGCCAAAGAATCCGTTAATGCTGTGGCTGTATTTGTTTGCTGAGCAGCCTTGCCGGCTAAGAATAATGCAGATGCTTTTAATGAGCTTTCCGGGAATTTTGTTGGGAATGCTTGTAAAATGATTTTTGCTTCGTGAAAATCCCCGTTTTTATACAAAAGTTCCCCTAATTTAAGATTTAGAGCATCAGACATCTTTTTTTTATCATCAGCAGAAATTGCACTTCGGCAATGCTGAATAGCGGTTGTCCACTGCTGATGTTGTTCTGCAAGCATGATTTTTAATCGCCAAACTTGCATCTGATGCTCATAATTCAAGTCATTCTTCTCAATAACCGGAATGAGTTCCTCTACTTTTGCTATGTCTGGTGGATTTAGATTTAAGGCTACATTGGCTCGGTCTAGTTGTGCCTGCACCTTAAACTCATCAACTGAAGCTATCCGCAAATATGAATCTAATAACTCAACTGCACGCGGTGACATTCGTGATGCAGCGTAGTGTGCTTGCTGAAAAAGTAGATTTTCTTGAAATTGGGGGGTCCCCTGAACCTTATTTATTAATGAAATTTGCTTCTCTTCAGCTCCTGCATGAAGCAAACTAAGCATTTCATTAAATATAGCTGCGGCGGCAGTGGGTTCTGAGCAATGATGTGCCGCATCTGAGAATAAACTTGCGGCTGTATTGTAATCTTTTGACTGATACGCCAATGCCGCTTTTTGAAAAATGATATTTGTCTGCGAATCTGGATATTTACCCATTAATTCTGCCGCTTCGTCTAGGCGATTTTTTTGTATCAATGCAGAGATTACATTTAAACACAATTTCTCAACCACTACACTTTGGCGTTGATTCTCAATTCCGGAAAGACAAACTTTCTGTGCTTCTGTCAAATCATTTTTTCTCAAAAAATGAGAGCCTAGTGTGTAAATTGCGGCCGCTTGCCGATTATCTTTCGTTTGTGCCCATGCCGTAAGCTTTTCCAATGCTTGCGGGTTTGTAAAAAATGCATCAGATGCTGTCAGTATATCTAGTGCATCTAATAGCAAAGGAGAATCCGGATTACTACCAATAAAGGTCAATAAGCGGTCATAACCGGTACCAACTTTTGATACCTCAAATGGCTTAACATCATCGTCATCTACAGACTCCTGTGCACGGGTTTCTGCTTCTTCTTGCAGAGGATTGGCTTTTTCTTTTTCAATTTCAGCTTTGGCAAGTGCTAACTTTGCCAAATCCTGTAACAGCTTGGGCGAAGCAGAGCGTTCACTTTGAGACGATAATACAGAAATGGCTAAATCGTATTGATGTTGAGAAATCGCCAATTTCCCTTCTACAAGTGCCGCACATGGAATTAAAGTAGATGACAAATTGTCACTTGCTTGAAGTTCCTGCTTTAACTCTTCGAGCATCTCAGAAGCATCTGCAAAACTCTTTATATCAATAAGTGTATCTGCTAATAGCAACTTAGCAGAACGAGCCGTACCATCATCACTTGATTTTGCCAATTTGGTCAAATTACTGACCAAAAGCTGTTGGTCTTTGAGCTTATAGGCAATTCGAGCCTTTAACTGCAAGGCCTTATCATACAAAGTATCATCCTCTGAAATTGTCGAAACAACTTGCATGGCTTTGGTATAGTAGGCCTGCTCCATGTAGCCTACTGCCGTCCAATAAGACTTTAATGAGCTGTCAGGCAACTCACTCCACAGTTTTAAGCCTTCTTCTATTTTTCCAACTCGTATCAATGTCTCTGCCAATAAGCAACGTACGACTTCTTTGGCTTCTTTGGGCAATGATTTATGAGCCATACATTCCCGTAATAGCACCTCTGTTTCTAAGGGTAAGCCCTGCTGTAAACTCTTTAATGCTTGTTGAAACTTCTTATTCTTTTTCAACGAGCTATGCAAGGCTAACTGCTGAGAGCTCTTCCCCCCATCTGATGCGGCTATGCCTACGTTTACAATGACAGTGCTTACTAATAGTGTCAATGGCAAAACTATATAACGAGATGATAGTAACATATAGAAACACTTATTATTCAAAATCCTGACAAATGAGCTTTATGTATCGCTTCCCCGAGTCTGTTAGTTTGGGGGCCTTCCCAGATCCGGAAACTCGCTTCACTGTACGATAGAGTTGCGTAAATGGATATGATTTGGCAGAGATGACCACAGGAGCGTCACATGGCTCTGCAGAGGGGGTGATTTTCGTTGGCACGCCACCACCAGTTAGGCTTATTTCCCATGATTTAGGGGACTTTGACCCACTACCTGCTAAAAATGGGAGTCTCTTCAGAATATCCGGCATCCCGTTTTTCGCGGGAACTCGTACGATATAATGAACTGGCAATGATTTGATATATGCCCCTAAGTGAAAGGGCTTCCCCTCAGCACATTCTTTCAATATGGGAGCGACATCAAACCCGGCTAGATTTAGGCCATTATAATTACCATGGCGATTGGGAGTTCCAAATTTCAACGATTTATACCAGACTTCAAACTCATCCTGCAACATCAAACATAATTCTAGGTGTAAGTGAGCTCGTTCTTTGTTGATTCCGGCTCCGGTATAGCCAAGGACTCCAATTTTATTGCCTGTTCCCACCTGCTCGCCTACTTGACAAGTAACCGCCCCCAAATGTGCATATAATGAATAAAAAACACCATCTGCCACTCTATGCTCAATAACTACATACCGCCCATAATTACTATGCGATGAAATGGCTGATACGTGAACTACTTTACCGGCAAGTACAGGTCGCACTTCGTCTAATGGTTCATTATTTGCATCTCGCTTAATGGACTTTATGTCTATCCCCTCATGAAATTTCGTTGCTACGAGTCCGGCTTGAGTTCTCACAATCGTTCGGGTAAACCCATAAGTTCCCCCTTCCCAAGGCTTGCTTACTAAGCCCTCAAATTTTCTATCAACATACATATAGAAATCCTGTGGTTTCTGAGGATTGAGCAAAGCTTGATTGTCTGTCGGAAATCGCAAAAATACCTGAGCATACGTTGGGACACTGACACCTCCTAACAGAAGAGTCATGAGTAACCATTTACGTACACCAAATAAAAACTTCATAAATTTACATCATTAAATGCGACCTCGTCGTTTACGGATAACTTTTGCATCAGAACTTTTGCTGGTTGATTCTTTCTGCTCAGCTTTCTTGTCATTCGGGTCTTCTTTTTCTAAAAGAGGTCGTGTGTAAGGAGCCATTTTCAAAATGGGCTCTTCTCGCTTTTCATCTTTTGGCGATATGAATTCTGACATCTCTTTTAAGTCAGCAGGCGAAAACCCTCCCAAAATAGCTAATTTACCACCAGTAATAGGACGATCATAAATTTGCATAGGTTGCATGGTGTGACCGTTGACTACCGGCAAAATTTTCTTCCCTTTATTTTCCTCAGTCATAGCTTCTATTCGAGGGGCGTACCCTTTCTTCGCAATGACAACAATCCCATACGTATTATCCCCTGCCGGGAATGAA
This sequence comes from Akkermansia sp., assembly GCA_030525455.1. Lineage (GTDB taxonomy): Bacteria > Verrucomicrobiota > Verrucomicrobiia > Verrucomicrobiales > Akkermansiaceae > Akkermansia. The sequence continues at coordinate 77,406 of JAUNER010000008.1, forward strand.
TAATAGGAGTCTATTTGATTATGTGAGAAAAAAGGTGCTTTAGAATAGCACACGCCATGATGATAAAATGTAAACTTACCGCTATCTGAGGGCGGTGCTTCTAAGTGAAAAGTAACCGGGAATTTCTGCTCTGAGCAAGCAGACAGGAACCCTACTGTTAATATCGAAATAACACTAATGAATTTTTTCATAAACATTCTTCTTACACGTATTTTAATGTTTCTTCCACAATTTCAGTCACGGGCATTAACTTCCCGGCCCCCTCATCACCACATGCTAATACACCTTCTTTTGCCGGACCAAAAATGTAATGATTACTGCGGGTTTTCAACACTTCTACATTACTCATCGTTGCTGGGTGACTCCACATTTGCCCATTCATGGCCGGACATATCAATACTGTAGCTCTCGTAGCTAAATACAAAGAACTAAGTAAGTCCGGTGCAAATCCATGAGCCAGCTTGGCAATCGTATGGGCACTAGCGGGGGCTATTAACAACAAATCTGCTTTTTGTGCTAATCGAATATGCGTCGGAACCCAGCCGTCCCCAGGCTCGGCATCAGTAACAACTTCATTTCTAGAAATTGTTTTTAAGGTCATAGGAGTCACAAAATCAAGTGCTTTTTCTGTACAAACACAATGAACTTCGTGACCTTTCTTTACCAAGGCTGAAGCAATATCTGCCGCTTTATACGCAGCTATTGAGCCGGTAATTCCTAAGACAATACAGGCCATGGTCTTAGATGGTGATGGATACTGTAGTAAATCAAATTAAACACGTGAAGCATTTTTCCCCTCATCAATGAGTTTCCAAAAATGCTTTGACTGAGATAAAATTTCGTCCTCTCCTGCAGTGGGTGAAATATTCGTTCTAAAAAGGAAATCATTAAGGCTATTTGCATGCAATACTCGATGCACAACAACCTGGTTATCTATAACTTCAAAATAAATTCTATAATCTTTGGCTATGTATCGGTAGATAATTTTTCCGTCTTTTTCTACCTTGCCAAAGCGAGCATCTTCCAATGTTTGAAGAGTTGTTTCGGAAACTTGAAAATCACCAAGAAGCTCTAACTGCTCCAATGTCGGAATCTGAGATACTTCTGCGGCACTAATCTTGTTAAATACTATCTGTAACACGCCTTATGTTATAAGTCTGTCTGTCTTGAAGTTCAAGCAATAATCAAGCCACAGTTGCGTTTTCATCAATAATAAACTCTGCCTGGTGGCTCTATCGCTCGTCTAGACTAGGTGCTATGTCATCAAATTTCAGCATTTGCGTCCCTCTTATCACCTTTACACTCACTTCTTTACTACCATCTAAATAATACGAAGCATCAAGCATATCGCCATAATTGCGTATAGGTGTATCATTAATACTAATGAGTATATCTCCCGTAAGAACGCCAATTCTGGCCAATGGTCCATCATTTATCATCCCCTCTATCACTGGCGTTGCTGAATTTATATCTAATAAACATCCCAGCCGAACTCTCTTGGCTTTCGGATTGGTATATAAAAATGATACGGCTTTTGCTGGTAATAGGTGACAAACTCCCTTTTGAGAAATCCCCACAATTAGCCCAATCAACCGCATTTGCTTATCATAACACGGCTGACCTAAACTTGGCTTTGCCAGTTGCGGAAATTGTACTCGCAACATTCGTAACGGAAAACTAACCTCACTGTGAAAATGTTCTCGCCCAACATACACTCCGTGGGTCAATTTCTTATCATCTGTTTGAAAAGAAACTTTGTCGCCTATTTTTAAGGGCTGAGTCGTTGCCATGGGACTAACATCACCTTTCAAAATAGAACGCGGCACCTTTAAGATAGTTAACCCTGTAAGGCGTTCTTGTGAATGCACGAGTAACTCGTGTTCTTTGTTCTGCCCTAATTGATATTTTACTTTATCCTGCTGACATACTCGATAGGGCAAAATGGCCGCTATGGCATCATTGGCAATTCGAGCCGCCTTTGTCGTATATATAGGCGTCTCAGATTCTTCTGTAATAACTGAAATTGAGAGAGGTGCAGGCATTGCCACCGCTACTTGCACTAAGCACGCGATAGCCATGCCTGCCACATAGGCAGGCAGGTTCATAAACAGGCAACGTTCCTCTACATTTCCATCAGCACACGCGTTGGTGTCTGATTTGATTTAGAAGATGAATCTTGTGATTTGTCTTTATTTTCCTCGTCTGTCGGTTTCTTTTCTTCATCAGCAGAAGATTCCTCACTGACAAGGGTGGCAGATTCAACAATGCTATTGCTTTTAACGGCAAAATGAGAACCATTAGAGTCTGTCCCGAAATCACTTGCCGCCACTATAAATCCAACGGCTATAAGAGTTACAGCTCCCATCGAGCCATAAATCCATTTCCAGCCGGAAAAATTCTGAAGAAAATCGTCCAATCTCTCCAGTAATAACTCCCATGTAGATTGTGTAGCCGCATCGGTCTCTTTTCTAGCATGAAAGTCGCAGAGGAATTTGTCTTCAAAATCATCTGTGTACGTCGGCTCTTTTTTTAATGAAGCCAACAAGGTGACAAGTGCTTCCTCTTTCGTGTCTGTCGAAGGTTTATTCATAGTGATGCTCGCTTAATTTACGTGTAGTGTGGTTTCTATTTGTTACGCTTTATCTAATAGACAAGCCTACCAAATATTCTGTTCAATTTTTAATCTAAATATTCTGCCAAGAGTCCTTGTAATTCTTTATGTGCATAATGTAATCGAGAGCGTAGCGTCCCCTCAGAAATTCCTAGTAAAACGGCTATCTCTGTGTGATTCATCCCTTTTATATCATGGAGAATGACAACTTCTCTGTGTTTGTCAGATAGTTTTTTTAATGCTTCATCAATTTTTTTCTTCAGCTCATTTATCTGCGTATTTTGCTCAGGATTTGAGCTATACGATTCATCTGCCATGTTTGAATCTTTTTCTGCGTGGTCACCAAATTCGTCGTCATCTAAACTAAAGGTAACTCGACGATTGCGCTTTTTCAAAAAATTCCGTGCATGGTTGATGGCAATAGAATGTAGCCAAGTATAGAATGCACTTTGCCCATTAAAATAACGCAAAGCTCGATATGCCTTGGTAAACGCTTCTTGTGCTATATCATAGGCATCATCGTAACTATCCGTCATTTGATAGAGTGTCGCGTGTAATTTGCGACTATGACGAACCACCAGCTCATCGAACGCACGCGTGTTTCCTTCGCGTGCTAATTCGACGAGCTGTGTGTCTTCCAGATTTTTGTAGTCAAGGGTGGCTGACATGATGCTGGAGAATATCCAACTTCCCACCTAAATTACAAGGGCAAATCGTATGCACGCCCACCTTTTCCTTCAAACCAGCGAATATATGCCATATTTACCATGGTATATCCACCCGGTGTCGGATAGTCTCCGGAGAAGTACCAGTCACCACATGATCCCTCGATTGAGGCATGTAAATTTTCAATGGTCTGGAATATGACTTCTATCGGACAAGTAGCATCGTATGGTGTCACAAGGCGTGTAATTTCCTTTGTAATATCATCTACATCTAACTCATCGTAAATTGGTTTTACACAGTTACGACGTTCTTCAGCAGGTTTCTTAAGTTCCAACTTACATTGACGATACACTTCGTCTAAAAGGTGAGTTTTCCCTCGTTGCTTCAACAAAGATACTGCTGCATTAAACGCAATAAAGGTGTCCATTTCGCACATATCAATCCCGTAGCAGTCCGGATATCGAACCTGAGGAGCCGTAGATGCGATGACAATCTTTCTCGGATTTGCACGACCTAAAATTCGCAAAATTGACTGTCTAAGTGTCGTTCCGCGTACAATAGAGTCGTCTAAAGCAACAAGTACATCTTCCGGGCTAACGGCACCATAGGTAAGGTCATATACGTGAGAAACGAGCGTTGCACGGCTCTTTTCCTGCGTAATAAAGGTACGCATCTTAATATCCTTATGTGCAATTTTTTCACCACGTGGCCAGCGTTTCAAAATAGCAGTATCCAGCATTTCTTCGTCCAGAGTCCCATTGCGCAAGGCCTCTAAGAGTTGTGCATGCACACGCTTACGGCGATAAACACGCAAACCTTCCAACAAACCATAATAGGCAGTTTCTGCTGTATTAGGAATGTAAGTAATGGCGGATTTATCGAATCTATCTTCCAAGGAATTGACAATCTGTGGAGTCAATGCGGCACCAAGAGCCTTTCTCTCACGATAAACAATCGGGTCGTTACCACGTGAGAAATACAGCTTTTCAAATGAACATGGAGTAGGTTCCAGAGGTTTCGTATACTCTACTATGCCGTAAGTACCATCGGACTTAATAGAAAGCATATTAGCCGGTGGAAGCTCATGGACTTGTTCGTTTTCAACTTCAAACACAGTCAAAAGCGGAACTCTCTCAGAGGCTACGGCTATATATTCATCTGTAATCAAATAATGACACGGACGAATACCATGTGGGTCTCGTAAGCAGAAATAATCACCGTTTCCTACTGCCCCCATAATCACATAACCACCATCCCACTGCTGTGATGATGCTCGGATAATGTCTAGCAGATTTAAGCGATTAGAAATTTCATGCTGAAGTTGCTGACCGGGTAAATTCTGCTTGCGAAGTTCGCGATAAAGGTCTGTGTGAGCTTCATCTAAATGGAAGCCAATTTCTTCAAGCACCGTTTGTGTGTCTGTACCAAATACAGGGTGCTGACCGCGGTCAACCATTCTCTGATTAAGCTCCTTGGGATTGGTCATATTAAAATTGCCCAATACCATCAATGTGCGAGTTGGCCAATTTGAACGACGCAAATATGGGTGACAGGAGCCTTGATCAAACATCCCCGATGTACCATATCGAAGATGCCCCATGAGTATTTCACCACCATAGTCAAAGTTATTCTTTATATCAATGGGGTCTTTGATATCTACTTCCCCACGGCGGATTTTCTTATTAAGCTTTTTAATTTGCCCGTTGAAAATATTTTGCAACGCATCTTTATGCGGGTCACGTTCACGAAACAAATAGGGTTGCCCAAGGGGCATATTTAATTTTACGCAACCAATACCGGCTCCGTCTTGACCACGATTAAACTGCTTTTCCATAAGAAGAAGCAGTTTATTGAATGCCCAAAGTGAAGAACCATATTTCTCTTGAAAATATGATAGGGGCTTGAGTAAACGAATGGCGGCTACGCCGCACTCGTGTTGAAGTAAATCGCTCATAGTTTTTTGAGGTTTATTGTTTTCTCTAAGTGTGGCGTACCGTCTTCTGTTTGTGGTTTTAGTTATTCGCCCGCGACAGTAACGTTTATCCCGCTTCCTTCCCTAAGCGTGCCTATTACCACGCCACCGGGACCGGCCTTGAGGGCCGCTTCGACATCTTCGGGTTTCACGATGGCTACCCAGCCGATGCCCATGTTAAAGGTGTTAAACTTATCCTGTGCATCAACGTGCTTCAGAATCTTTTGGGCAGCTTCATTATCCCAATAAGGAATAGTTAAATCTGCCCCGTAGTTACCTAAGAATCGCTCTAGGTTTTCCGGCAAACCACCACCGGTGATGTGGGCGTATGCCTTAGGCACGACATTCATGGCTCGCATATCTGCTACCACATCGTGATAAAGGCGAGTCGGCTTCAGCAAGGAACGCAACTCGTCTTCTGTCACGACGTCCGGATTCTGCTTAAGTACACGGCGGATAAGGCTCCAGCCATTAGCATGGAAGCTATCAGATTTGTACCCGATAAATACATCGCCTGTCTGCACAGTAGTCGGGTCAATCATTTTGCTCTTTTCACAGCAACCGATACAGAAACCGGATAACTCTACAATTGATTCCGGCACGACCCCAGGCATTTCAGCTGTTTCACCACCTGCCAAAATACAGTTACATGATTCCAAGTAATCACACATGCCTGCTACCAGACGTGTGATGCGTGTGCGTTCTTTTTCAAGATTGGATATACCAAGATAGTCCAAGAAAAGAAGCGGGTCACCACCTGTGGTCAAAATGTCATTCACATTCATTGCCACAAGGTCTTTACCAGCCGTCTCAATCATGTCCATGTCGAACAAGATTTCAGTCTTTGTACCAACGCCATCACAACCTGTTACAATGACTGGTTCCTTATAGGAACTTAAATCATAAGCTGCCGCGAATAAGCCAAAAGCCTGATGAAGAGAACGATTCTTCTGGGTTCGTTTTACGTGTGAACTAATGTCTGATACAAAAGCTTGTGCTTCCTTTGTATCGACGCCTGATTGCTTGTAGGTTAATTTGCCAGACATGAACTGAAATAGGTACAGCACACATCATACGCAAATCACCCTCATTGCGCGAGTGAAAAATGCGATTTTTTCGCCATAGAATCAAATTTTTCTCTTAGCTATGTTTCGACGATTCCATTTTTTATGAATCCAAAAAGCATCTAAAGAAATATTCCCGGGTCCGGTATATAATAAAACCAAATAAATCAACAAGTACACAGCAGCTAATTCCTGTACCCCCCACACCGATAATCCCAATACGATAAATAGAGCCACACTCATATTTAGGATAAGCACCACAGTAGCTAATCGAGTCAAAAACCCCAGCATCAATAACACCGAACATACCACCTCTGCAAACACACATAAGATTAAAGAAGCCATGACTCCTATTCCCAAGGGGTCTGCAAATGTTGTATATTCTCCTCGATATAACATTTGTACTTTATTTACCCCATGAATCAACATCATCACACCTATCCCCATGCGTAATAAAAATAAACCAAAATCAATAGACATTCGTGTACCCAGCCACATTGTCCATTGTTCGCGGAAAACTCTTTTGTCTACCTTAAATAATTTCTTTATTTCATTCATCATTTTTCAGACACTCCATTCCCATATTTCATTCACAAAAATGACACCCCAAATCTCCCTCACCTCGCCTATTATCTCACTTTATTTTACCTACGAAATTCTAGTGTATAAGGTCATTATTTTGCTTGATTATATAGTGCATTTTAGTAAGCTCCTTACAAATTTATTACACGTGTATGAAATTATTACCTACCGTATTTTCCATCGTTGCTCTCTTATTTGGCATTGAGTCCACTCTTGCTTATGTAGAATTCCCAAGTAAGCCAAGTGGTCCGGCCAAGCTTACAGAAAAGAAAGAAGCTTTTACTTTTAGTAACAGCCTTGTCAAAGCTCGTTTTATCAACGAAAACGGCAAAATCACCTTTAAAGGCATGAAGTCCAAATGGGGACCCATTGCAAAAGAAGGCGGTGAACTTTTCATCATCAAGCTTCAAAATGGCAAAACTTATAAAGCATCTGACCTTGTTGCTTCCAATTTCAAATCCATTTCTCTGCAAGCCAACCCAAAAGCAGACCGTTTAGCAGATCGTTTTCCCGGCAAGGCTCTGACAGCAACTTTCAAAACTCCCGATGGTCTTACTATTTCATGGCGAGCCATCCTTAGAGACAACTCTCATTATCTACGCCAAGAGTTAAAACTCAAATCAGATTCTGATTTGAAGATGAAAGAAATCGTCGCCATGCAGTACTACTTAGACCCAACTAAGGGTGGCATGCCTACAATTTCCGGAAATGCCCGCGGTGCTTTAATCATTAATGACCTCGCTTTTACTGCACTCGAAACCCCAATGGGAAAAAACTCAGTAGGGGATAAAGGTATTGAAGAAAGCAGCGTCGCTTGGAATGCTAAATCATGGATGAAAAATTCATGGACAGGTAATTTCAACATCCCGACCAACCTAAAGGACAAATATGGCGAAAATGTTTCATCTGCCGAAGGACCTGTTTCCATTAATGCTAGCGGTGATTGCAAAATCACTTTCCAATACAAAGGCGGTGATGGTGGTAATAATAAATTAAACCTCGTCGGGGTTCAGCTTCTATCTCCTAAAGGAGCTGTAATTTCTCAAGATTTCCATGCTGGTAGCACAGGCGATTCCAGCAACAATAATACCTACACGGTAAATGTTCCGGAAAAAGGTGAATACACCCTTCGCTTTTGGGCTGAAACAAAATCTGAGCCCATCGCATCAAAAGGTAACATCTCTTACTCATTACCCGTAGAAACCTTAACAACTGAGAAGAAAGAAGAATCACTAGCAGACACCTTAGCTCAGGGGATTTGGAGTAGAAACACTACCCTTCAACCTCACGATACTTGGGTAGTTTCTTCCGTACTCGGTGCATTTGTTCCGGGGCAACAGCGTCGCTCATTCCTCGCTTACGTTGAACGCGAACGTGTCATGCCATATCGCCCATTTGTTCACTACAATTCATGGTACGAACTTAATATCAATCGAAACAATGATAGTGACCCGGCTAAACGCATGAATGAAAAGCAGTGCTTAGACGTTATCAACGAATGGCACAAAGAATTCTTCCAAAAACGTAACATAACTATTGATGCTTTCGTTTGGGACGATGGTTGGGATGAATTCAACAGTCTCTGGGGATTCCACAAAATGTTCCCGGAAGGATTCAAGAACATCGATGCTCTCGCTAAAAAACAAAACGCTGGCATCGGTGCTTGGTTAGGCCCAGTCGGTGGTTACGGCTCATCTAAAAGCCAGCGTATCGGTTACTGGAATAAAACACACCCAGACAATCAAATTGGTAACTTCCAGCTTTCCAATAAGGAGTACTTCGATGCTTTCGTAGGGCGTTGCTCTCAAATGGTGGATGACTACGATATGAGATACTTTAAGTTCGATGGTATCAGTACACACTTCCATGCCAAAGGCCCGGGTAATGAGGAAGATGCAGAGGGTATTATTCGTGTTCTGAATGCTCTTCGTAAGAAAAAGAACGACCTTTTCATCAACTGTACTGTCGGTACTTGGGCATCGCCTTTCTGGTTCCGATATTCGGACTGCGTATGGCGTCAGGAAAATGACTTTGGTACAGAGGGTGAAGGCGACAATCGCGATAAATGGATTACCTACCGCGACCGATTAGTTCACGAAGTATTTGTGCAGGGAAGCCCACTCATGCCCATCAACTCTGTCATGACTCATGGTCTCATGGTAACTAAATTCGGCCCGCCAAGTTGCATGCCCAGAACTCCGGAAAACATCAAAAAGGAAATTCGCTGTGCAGTTGCCTGCGGTACGGCTCTTCAAGAGCTTTATATAGACCGCGATATCATGGGAGCAAATAATGGCGTACTTTGGGATGAACTAGCTCAAGGTATCAAATGGCTACGCAGAAATGCAGATGTCCTTGATGACGTTCACTGGGTTGGTGGCAATCCTTGGAATAGAACTACCAAGAAAGGTGATATCTACGGCTGGGCTTCCTGGAATAAATCAAAGGCTACTCTAGCTCTTCGTAACTCATCTAAAGAAGAAAAAACACTTAGCTCCAGCCTCAGAAAAATCTTAGACATTCCAGAGTCTGTAAAGGGTAGTATTACGTTCAAAGATTCCTATTCTGACCAAAGAACATTGTCTAACTTTAGCGGTCAATCTATCGACATTGACAAGGTACTCGAATTCAAACTCCAACCTTTTGAGGTCCTCGTCTACGAAGGTTCCGCTATTAAATAAAACTATTTTGTCATTCAATGACACAACAACATCATCAGGGCTTAACAGCCTCTCAAGTCCGGCAAAATCGTGAAAAATATGGGGTCAATGTGTTGACCCCTCCGGAAAAAGACCCTCTATGGAAACAATTCCTAGAGAAGTTTTCCGATCCCATTATCAAGATTTTGCTTCTCGCACTTGTTTTATCCATTGGGGTATCATTTTACCACTACTTTACTCCTGCAGAATCCGGTGTGGAGCAAGGGCTTGAAGTATTCTTTGAACCCATCGGCATCCTAGTAGCTATCTTGCTTGCCACTTGTGTCGGTTTTGCTTTCGAAGTAAGTGCTAATCGCAAATTTGAGATTCTCAATCAAGTTAACGATGAAACCATGGTGCAGGTTATTCGCGATGGCAAAATCTGCGAAATCCCTCGCTGTGACGTTGTGGTTGGCGATATTGTGGTTCTTAATACCGGTGAGGAAGTCCCCGCTGATGGTACTTTACTTGAAGCTGTTTCTCTTCAAGTAAATGAGTCTACTCTAACTGGTGAACCATTAATTAGCAAAACTACTGTCGAAGCTGATTTTCATCACGATGCCACCTACCCTTCTAATCAAGTAATGAAGGGTACTACTGTCGTTGATGGTCATGGCATCATGGTGGTCACAGCTGTTGGTGATAAAACTGAATACGGTAAAGTTTACGAAGGCTCACAAATTGATAATAAGGTTCAAACTCCTCTTAATATCCAGCTTTCTCGCTTGGGTGATTTGATTACTTGGGCTAGTTATGCCATTGCCGCTCTTATTATCTTCGGTCGCTTATATATTTACTTCTCCGGTCTCAATGGGGATATTGATTGGCTTAGTGCCGGTCAATTCATACTCAATACCGTCATGATTGCCGTAACGGTTATCGTGGTGACTGTACCAGAGGGCTTGCCTATGAGTGTGACTCTTAGCTTGGCTTTAAGCATGAAAAGTATGCTTGAGTCAAATAATTTGGTTCGTAAGATGCACGCTTGCGAAACCATGGGTGCTACCACCATGATTTGTACAGATAAAACCGGTACTCTCACTCGCAACCAAATGACCGTTCATCGTGCTGAGTTCCCGGCTCTGCCAAATCAGACTCTCTCAGATGATGAACTCAGCAATCTCATCCGTGAAGGTATCTCTGCTAACTCGACGGCTTTCCTTGACGATGCTGATGGTGGTAAACTAAAAGTACTCGGCAATCCTACAGAGGGGGCTCTTCTTCTGTGGTTAAATTCACAAGGCTCAAATTATTTACCCCTCCGCGAGGCCGCTTCTGTACTCAGCCAGCTTACCTTTTCTACCGAACGTAAGTACATGGCTACCTTTGTACAGTCTCCTTTGCTAAATAAAAAGGTTCTCTATGTAAAGGGTGCTCCGGAAATTGTCATGAATCACTGCTCTCAAGTACGTACTGCTGAGGGCTTCACCGATATTGCCGCTCTTCGTCCCACCATCGACGAGAATCTCTTTGCTTATCAAAACCAAGCCATGCGTACTCTGGGCATGGCTTATCGCATCGTTGAGGATGATGTCGAGCTTTTCCGTGACGGCAAACTGGCCATCAATGACCTTATTTTCCTCGGTTATGCGGCTATTTCCGACCCCGTTCGCGATGATGTGCCTCAGGCTGTGCAAGACTGCATGAACGCCGGCATTGGTATTAAAATCGTCACGGGTGACACCCCTGGTACTGCTCGTGAAATTGGCAGACAAATAGGGCTTTGGAAGGATGACGACACCCCAGATAAACTCATGACTGGTGTAGAATTTGAACAAACTCCTGACGAAGAATTACTAGACCGCGTCGTGGGGCTGAAAATCATGTGCCGTGCTCGTCCAATGGATAAGGAACGCTTGGTAAAACTTCTTCAGCAAAAAGGGCAAGTAGTGGCTGTTACCGGTGATGGCACCAACGATGCTCCGGCTCTCAATGCCGCTCAAGTGGGGCTTTCAATGGGCGATGGTACTACTGTTGCCAAAGAAGCTAGTGCTATCACCATCCTCGATAACTCTTTTATGAGTATCTCTCGAGCCGTGATGTGGGGGCGTTCTTTGTACCGCAATATCCAGCGATTCATCGTTTTCCAAATGACGATTAACGTAGCCGCTTGCCTAATCGTGCTTATCGGGGCATTCCTCGGCACAGAATCTCCGCTGACGGTTACTCAAATGCTCTGGGTAAACCTCATCATGGATACCTTTGCCGCTCTGGCTCTCGCTTCGCTTCCTCCGGATATGCGAGTCATGCAGGACCCTCCGCGTAAAACTACAGACCATATCATTACCCCCTCTATGGGTCGAACCATTTTGGGCACGGGTATTTTCTTTGTTGTTTTCTTATTCGGGTTGTTGCAGTACTTCAAGAATGCAGACCTCACTTCTCTTACAGAATTCTCTATTTCTGATTACATGAATTCATTCTTCGTGTTCTCTAATTCAGGAAAACTGTCCGACTTTGAGCTTTCTGTATTCTTCACGACTTTCGTTATCCTTCAGTTCTGGAATATGTTTAATGCAAAGGCATTTAATACCCAGCGTAGTGCCTTTGCTAATTTATTCAGTAGCTTGAAAGGCTTTGGCCTTGTCGCTCTACTCATCCTTGCAGGACAGTACCTTATCGTCACTTTTGGGGGCAATATGTTCCAGGTTACTCCTCTATCATGGACGGATTGGGGCATCATCATCGCAGCCACCTCTATCGTCCTCTGGGTAGGTGAAATTATCCGCCTATTCTCTCCGAAGTCTAAGGCTTAACTTTTTTCCCCTCAAAAAAAAATTACTACTCACTCTTACCAAACTGCCACCTCATCACAGGTGGCAGTTTTTTTATTCCACCCCTCCATTAATTCTCCCTTGTAGCCAATACCTCAATTTTTAGATACTTGCTTTAATGTCGCATTTTACCTTTCCATTTTTAAATCTTATTAAAAGTGTCCATGATTACTTTTACAACATGAGAAACTTCTTCCACAACCCAATCTATGACATCAGAAAACCAGGAATTGCCTAAATTGTCGATTCTCCAAACCGAATTGTTATCTGTGTATGAATAACGACTTAAAGATTGTCTATATTCTTTCACCAGATCTCTCCCCGACCATCTACCATCCATTGGGTTATAATGACGGTAGTTGTAGTAGACTAGAGCTAATTCGGTGTCGGCGTATTCGCTGCTCCATTGGATGGGCTGGGTGATGTCGCCGTTGGCGGTTACAGAGCCGTAGGGGGTGTAGCTATATGCTGTGCGGATGTAGCCGTTTTGCCCGAAGACTTCGCAGATGTTCTTGGTCAAATCCCAGCCGTAGCAGAACCATGTGCCGTCTTTTTGGATGGCAAGGGGTCGGGTAGCCACAGGCTGTGTCGGGTCCCAGGTGATGAGCCATAAGCAGGGATGGGCGTTTCTGGTCAAATCACAACATGCTATCTGTAAATACCCACGGTAAATGAAGCGATGATTGCTGATAACAGTAATGCTTTCATTCCCCTCGGCATCGATAGAGAATTCTTTCACCTTTAATTCTCTCATCCTGTCGTATTTAATATTGCAACTTTCAATCTGAACAAAGAAGAGGTTGATTAATGCGTCGAATATGTTAATTTTGTTCTGTTCAGTTATTGTTGCATGGATTATGAACAAACAAATAATGCGGCAATGAATCGAACATTTCAAGTTTTCATCAAGGTATGCTGATATGAAACAATCAGCCTGCCAACATCCAATTCTGTGCAGGTCTCGCCTCTCGGGGCTCGTCCTGCACAGAATTGGGTAGATAGATGAAAACGTAGTGCTCATTTGATTTAACAGAAAGGAGTTTACACTAGCTATACTGATGTATTTTGTCATCTTGTTTGATTATTTTACCACGTAATTTATGTGATTTTATGATTGAGATATTATATTATCTAGTAATCGTAGCTATAATAGCTCTTTTTTGTTCTAGGAAATTATTGATACTTTCGCTTAAATTAATAGGCTTTTTTGTTTACATATATGCTTTAATTTCTATTTATATTCACTATTGTGCAGTTGTGGATATTCTAGAATACATGAATTCAACACATGAAGAATTTTGTGCATTTGATTTTCGATTAGAGAGTTTTCCACGGCTTACTAGTTCGTGGGATATACGAATTTCGTATTCTTATATTTACAATGAGTACGGAGAAAGATTGACCGTAATTTATTATTATAGAAAAACTAGACCAATAACTTTTGTTAAGTAAAAGTTGAGTGAATTTTGTTTTATAAAACATTGCTTGTTTAAGATTATCTTGACACTTCGAGAAATTAGACTCGAAGTGTCAAGATAATTCAATAAATTAGTTTACTCGTGCCATGCATTTTTATAATAGCATGGGCATGAATCGCATTTTTCTGTTTTTTTCCCCATCAAAAACTAAGACATCATTGCCTTTTTTAGGTATAAAATCTGTTTTCCCGATTCCAGATGGCAACAAACTACGAGTAGGTTTGCTAATAGGCATACAGGCAGTTGGACTCCAGAAGTTCATGTTATTTCGTCCAAGAAGATCAATATACGATATAGGTTGAGATTGTATATATATGAATAAATTGAATTTATCAACTTCACCTATCGGGTCTCTCCCTAGCCATCTCCCATCCATTGGGTTATAATGGCGGTAATTGTAGTAGACTAGAGCTAGGTCGGTGTCGGTGTATTCGCTGCTCCATTGGATGGGCTGGGTGATGTCGCCGTTGGCGGTTACAGAGCCGTAGGGGGTGTAGCTATATGCTGTGCGGATGTAGCCGTTTTGCCCGAAGA
>JAUNER010000038.1 GCA_030525455.1 Akkermansia sp.
TGATACCAAACCATTTTCCTGATGTCGCGAAAATGGTGTTTTTGCAAACTCGGAGTTTGCAAAAACTAATGGTATGCATCTATAAAAGAAAAAAAATCACACTCCCTCGGCGAATTTAACATTTTTTTTTTTTTTTTTTGCACATGCTAACAGAATAATACCGATATTTGCCGAAAAAATTTACCTCATGGAAAAAATTTTCGTTACACCCCCAGCCCGCAAGCAACTAGTCGAAAAGTTTGGTGCAAAGAATGTTTCTGTCGCTCTGAACTTCAAAAGTAATAGTCTCATGTGCCGCGAGATTCGTCATGTGGCCATGAATGATTTAAATGGGCACGTCATAGAATATTAGTGTTAATTCATATAATGTTTAATTTAAAAACGATTGTTTATGGAAGTACAATTGAAAATTGTTAAGCGCCTCCCAGATCGTACAGGCACCAACGAAAATGGTAACTGGACTATGGGATGTTTTATTGGTGAGTTCAACGAGGAGACCATCAATGCCCCGGTATTGCATGCCGTGATATTGGATGTTTCTGCCAAGAAATGGGACCTCGGAAAAATTGATGAGATGATTGCTAAGGGTGAGACTACCCCCGCAAATATTCATCTCGATGTACGATCTTACGATGGTAAGTATTTCCCTGAAGTCAGCGTGTATCTTAAAGACCCACGTTTCCAGAAGCCAAGAGAGTATTAATCAAAACTGAGAGATAAAATGAATAGAGCACATTACTACGGCTTCTATCAGTTAGCAGCCGTAATTTTAAAGGGAATTGCACGTTTCGTTGGTCGCTTCCTTTCTCTCTTTGCTATTACTCTGTTGCTTTGTGCAATTTGGATTGGATTGATTTATTTATCTTGTAATCACTACTAAGATGGCAGACATTGTAAAAGAATTGGCCGGTATCGAAATGCCCGAGTATTCTGAAGACGAGAAATTCAAGCTAGAGGTAGGTATCACCTACAAAGGCTCCTTCAAGTTGAAACAGGATGGGCAGATTACAGTCAGACCCTATAAGCAAGGCACAAAGCCAGGACAGCTCAAAAAGGTAGTAGACGGAGACCAACATGCAATTTTCGAATCTAGAAACTTGTTACGAATCGTGTTCACTATTCCCAAGACGAATATGGAGCAGGTTCGGAAACGGTTCAAGGAAGAATTTTTTGAATGTTACAAAGATCTCTGTGAATTAGAATTATGAGCAAATTTCGATACCTATCTAGAAAAACTGACAAGACTTCGAAGGAGTTGAATCAGGAAGTGTTTGAAAAGATCATTGATAGCGAGTCTGTCAAATCCACTTGCTACGAAGCCCGCAAGGCTTTCGAGGCAGGCGAAAAAGACCGCTATGACATGCTAAAGGGCAACCTGCCACTAGCCATGTGGCAGGGTTACAACGAGAAGGGTGTGCGCGACAAAGCAAAGCAGACCCCTACCCAGTATTTCATGATTGACATTGATCATGCCAAGTATCCTACTGAATACATCTGGCGTGAGTTTGTGAAGTTCGTGATGAAGAAGGCCGACAAAGAGGAATGGGATGCCGAAGTGATGAAGGCTACTGGTGTCCGTATCTTCCGCCAGACCCCTAGCGGTGGTACGCGTATCATCGTGAAAGCCACTAAGAACTTTGCATCCATACAGGAGCATCAAGAATGGTTTATTGGGATGTGGGGTCTCTCGGATTATGGTGACCTTGACGGTGTAGTCTACGACTTTAGCCGTACCGATTACCTTGTTTGCCGCGAATGGATAAAGTATTATGACCCCTCCATCTTCACGGAAGAGGTTGATTTCTTTCCCATCACCCGTGACGGCAAAGAGGCCAAGGATGTAGCTAGCGGTAGCGAGTCATCTGACAAGATACCAGAGATTACGGATGAAATGCGTAATCTGAAACTGGGTAACAAGCTAGTCAGAGAGATAGCAGAAGAGTGGGTTCAATATCAAGGTGGCGTACCCGTTGACGGCCAACGCCACGCTTTCTATAATGAACTGATCAAGAATTTCCGTAACCTCTGTGAGTCCGACCCTCGCTATGTGTTTGCCGTTCTGCCCCTCTGTGAGGGTGACCCCGCGAAGCGGTATAGCCAGTGCGTTTCTATCTGCAAGTCCAACAACACCAGTATGATCCCCAAGGATTTCTACATGTGGCTTGTTCGGAATGGCTACAAGGAAAGCAAGAAAGCCGCCCCCCTTCGTACATACCTCGAAAGTGAAGAAAAGGAGCACGAACCGATGCCAAAACTCCCACCAGTATTCAGAGAGTTTTGTAACATCTGCCCTCCCGATTTCGTCTATCCCACCATTGTCGGATTGCTCCCTGTAATGGGTACGCTGACAAGTTATGTGCGCGCTGACTACATTGACTATGTAGAGCAAAGCACCACGTTTTTCAGTTGCATCTGGGCACCCCCGGGTTGTGGTAAGAGCTTTGCAAAAAGGCTTGTCGACATCCTTATGAAGAAAATCAAGGTAAGGGATGAAATTAACAACATTCGTGAACAATTGTGGTTAATTGATACCCGCACTAAGGGCGATAATGAAAAGGGGCAAGACCTGCCGCACGTTATGGTTAGAATCATGCCTGCTATCAACTCACTCCCCGAGTTCCTAGAGAAGATGCGTGACAATCAGGGCTTCCACATGTTCACCCTAGCTGAAGAGGTAGACACCTTTAAGAAGGGATCATCTTCTGGCGGTGCCGACAAGTCTGACTTGTTCCGTACGGCTTGGGATAACTCCGAGTATGGCCAGAGTTTCAAGAGTGCGAGTACCTTCAAAGGTATGGTGAAGGTGTATTACAACATCCTTTTGACTGGAACGCCTGGAGCAGTAAAGAAATATTACTCCAACGTGGAAGATGGCATGGTGACACGTATCTCCATTTGTGAGATTGAAAATCAGCAGTTCGCTAAGTTCCAGCCTTGGAAACGCTTTACTAAGAAACAGTTGGAGGTAATAGACAATTTCGTTGACAGGTGTGATGCAAACACTTATGCTTCCCCTGTAGACATGGAGGATGGAGAATACCAAAGCTATTCTAATAGTTCTAAGAACTATGACGAAAATGTGAAGTGGAAGTTTGCCCTCAAAGCAAAGCAACACATTAACATGGACTGGCTTTTCCCAACCATCTTGCAATGGCTCGAAGAAAAGCGAATTGAAGCATCTGTAGACTACAATCAAGCCGCTGATACATTCCGTAGGCGCACAGCCGTCAAAGGTTTCCGTCTGGGTTTGGTCTGTTATTGTTGTTGGGCTAAGGTTCAAGAGCGCGAGCGCACTATCATAAAGGACTTTGTGCGGTGGTTTATGAATCGTGACCTAGAAGAGTCCCTGAAGATGTTTGGCGAGGCTTACAACAATCTCCAGAACTCCGTTCAAGAGAATGCCACTCACCACAACTCCCTTTACCAGTCTCTGCCAGAGCAATTCACCCGCGTAGACCTCATTAATCAATGCGTGAAACAGGGTGTTCACTCTAAGGTTAAAGTGATCATCTATCGGTGGAAAGCTGATAAGGTTATCGAACAATTAGACAAGGATCATTTCAAAAAGACTAAAAAATGAAAGAGGATTTAAATCGGTTTCACTACCTGTCTCAACTGCTGGAAAAGCGTACGGAAAAGTATGAGTTTCCTTTAGGAGATATATTATTTCTTCTGGAAATATTACATACAAGGATAAAAAAATTTATCCAACTCGTCAATCCTATTGATGAAGCTTTGAAGTTGTATTTTAAAATTTCAACTATCACAGAGGATGCTTATGATAGTCCCGATAGTAATGTTAGCGTTGAACTGACAGGCTCTCAAGCATACTTTTTAATGCTCTGTGTGTTCATGGATTCTTCGGATTACAAAATGAAGGAAAGGGTATATCATAATTTATATTATGGTCTACTGGGTACAACAATCAATGAAGTAGAGGATGAAGTTATTTGAAGTTATGCAGGGCGTTAATGTAGCAGAAAAAATGAAGGGGAAGAGAGCTAAGGTTACCCTTACTTATGAGGAACTAAGCCTAATTTCTGCGGCTCTTTGCGCCTATATAAATGTATGGAAAAAGATGCATATCGAATGTCCGAAAACGCGACTCCTCTTAGTCAAAATTACGAATGAAATTTTAAAAATTAGAAAAAATGTTACAAGTCAATCTTAAAAGAAAACAAGGTAATAAATCAGTCGTATTTGGGGTGCTTAGCATCCCCAAATACAGCTTCAAGTGCGTCACTATGGAGCAGTCACCTGCCACAAGTGACATGATGTACAAACACTCTTGCGGCATCCCAGAGGGTGTCTATGTCTTATCGAGCGGATTTAGCCAAGGTTATCCCATGTTCCCGCTTTTCGTCAAAAAGCCGCTCGGCTTTGCCGTAAAGCCAAAATTCAATCTGACAGATATGAATTATAATGCATTGCCAACTGGCGACATCGCCATTGGCAAAGCCATTGACGGTGATTTTGCCATTCAAGGCAGCGGAGCGTTAAACACAGCTTTTACAGACATCTTTAAGCATCATTTCGCTGAAAACCCCAACGAGATAGTGGTGCTGCAAGTTCACAAGTCTAAGAACTTTGTATTCACAGAAATGAGCTACGAAGATGTATTGTTAGAAGATGCAAACCGTAACTTTATAGAAGACGATTTTGACGATGAAGAACAAGCTGAACTGGAAGACAATAACGACGGACAATAACCGCATGTTATACCTCACTATAATGAGGGATATACGCAACTATTGCTCCAAGGGATTTATGGAGGTGTCAGTGGTTTTCTTCGCATTTGTTGAACTGCCCGCTGGGCTGATCAACCGCGAGGTATATCAAATGAACCTCTCTATATTCGACCGCCACCTGATTGTTGACTGGGGTACGTACGAATCCGTTCACAAGTTCTTCAGGCGCTTTATTACTATGGTTTGCCAACTGAACCACGAGGATTTAGATTATAAAGCATTTAACAATGCTTTCGATGAATTTATTCAATACTTAACTCACAACAAATTATAATGAAACCAATTGAAATTATGAATCCAATCCACTTCAATCCCTTCCTTATGGGTCCTGATGTGTTCGGGTTTGCTTATGCCCGCACTAGTTTAAGACGCAAGCGCAATTTGCTTGCAAAGCGCGGTCTGCTATTGACAAAGCAGGGAAATAAACGCATTATTAAAGGTAAAAAGGTAAAAAAGTAAAAAAGTTAGTTATGAATAGAAAAATCACCCGAACAATCGCTTTCGAGGCCGCTGAGAGAATGGCGGACGCTAAGTTTAAACCAGAACTGGATAAACTGATGAAGATTCGAGCAGACATCGCTGAGTCCTATGTAAAGAAATATATACCCTATGCTGTTAGGGCTATAGTTGATGAATATCCAAGCTATTTTGAATCTACGGATCATGTGTTATTCTCTGCCATAAATCCCGATAGTCGGTATGGATTAAAACTCCAATGGGTTGCATCTGATATTACGATTAGGCTCCCCAAATCTTCCCAATATGTTGTAATCGACTACAAAGACTATCTGCACATCAGAAAGTCTTGTGATGCAATTTCAAAAGTTATGGGTGAAAAGGAGGATTTCTCCAAAGAATGCCAAAAGGCTCTTTACGCCATCAAGTCAGAAGGTCGTTTAAAGGAGCAGTTCCCTGCCGCTATCCCTTATGTGGTATTTCCCGAGGTAATGCAATTGCCCTCGGTCAATTACAATCAACTGAATAAGATTGTCGAATCAATAAATACAGAAGATAATGGATAAAGATAAAACACAATGGACATTATTGCGAATCTGGAATGTTGATGGCGCAACAACGGGTATTATGTACAGCCGTTACTATGGTGTATTCTACACCCTAGAAAATACGGCCAAAATAATCCCCCCTGGCGTGTACAAGGTGAAATTGACCTATTCCCCTAGATTCAGCTTGAAGAAAGTTTATAGGGAATTTGGAGGTGTCCCATGTCTACAGGATGTAAAGGGTAGGTCTGGTATCAGAATCCACATAGGTAACCTCCCTTCTGATGTGTCGGGCTGCATAGCTATTGGCAATGGTATTGCTAAGAACTTTGATTATATACTTGACTCTGCAAGTGCATATCGGCATTTCATGGAATATCTCTATAATGAGGGCATCAAAGAATTTACCCTTGATATTGTTGATGCGCTATGTACAACAAAAACCGATGAAGAATGAAATTTTATATTAAGCATAATAGAAATGTTTTCTATCGGTTGCAGCGGCAACCACCCCTTTTGCAGCGGCATAAGGGGTAATCCATAACTCTTAGTTGGTTTGATTTATATTTTTTTTAATAGTTTAGTTAGTAATCCCTCCCGCTCTGTCTGTGAAGATCGAGCGGGTTTTTATTACCCAGAATTCGGGTAAAAGGGTATCACGGGTATCACGGTCTCACTGTAT
>JAUNER010000009.1:0-7386 GCA_030525455.1 Akkermansia sp.
GGCGTGGGGCAAATACTACTCTTCTCTCCGAATTTGTCAATACAATTCTGAAAAATTTTTTCACTTTCCTCTCAATCCACCGACAAAATCCCTACTTAACCACCTACCTATCAACCAAAAATAAAAATGAAAAAAATTTTGATTTTTCCTCAAACAAACAGGCTCATCCACGAAAGATGAGCCCATTTATTTCAATTTTACTAATCATCCGGCAAAAAATCACCTCGAATTCCTCAAAATATCGGCTATTGCTTCAATAATGGGATGCTCAAGGAAAGCCTTTTCCAAATCAAGTTTAGCCTGTGCCTCATTTTTCGCATCAAGTGCCCACTGTGCCATTGTAGAATAACAAACACAATTATACAAAGCACTATCACGAGTATTTCTATCTCTCATAATCTGCAAAGCTCGACGTACCGCATCATAAGCAAACGGCTTTAGCTCCGGCAATGATTGAAATACCTTTTCGTAATGTGATGCCAAGCCATATTCCCTAGGATAATTCACCAATACAGAATCGAGAGCTTCTACAGCCTTTTTATAATCCTTCTGCTGATAGTTTTTCCGAAACTCCAACATGGCCAGCTGGTCAACAAACCAAATCTCACCGGGAAAATCCTTTACATGAGCTCGTAGGAATGCCTCTTGTTCCTCGTAATTTTTATTTTGCCGCAGCTGATAAGCTTGTCTTACGATTTTACCCAGCTCATGATTTCTGCGGTTCCTCTCAGCCAGACGCTTTTTACACGCCTCTGCATCGAAATTCTCTGCGGCCATTTCATCCGCAACCCATGCGGGCAAATGCCGAGTCTCACCTGCCCATATAAATACCCCATCTCTAAACACAGCACATGAGGGGAAATACTTCAAGTGAAACTGATTATCACATAACCTAAACACAGCATCATCTGCACAGCTCGCCACAGGATAACTTGTACCATCACACGTCGGTGCCAGCTTTTTCATTCCCTCCTGACCAACGCCATAAATATTTAGCACTAAAATTCGGATATTTTTACAATCCTGCAACTTATATTTTTCTAGAATAATCTCAGCGGCACGCCCTGCGGAATAATTATAAGGCTTCAGCGATGAACCAAACTGACGAGCTCTCCAAAAATCAATAATTGTTACCCCATCCTTTGGAATGCCGGATAAAGGTGTAGTATTCATCCAATGCAGCCCCTTAAAGAGAGGAGTCATCAATTCATCCTGCATAGTCTCTGTCACAGGAAGTTGCGTACGAGGCACAGGTAATTTTTTTGAAAGAGCTAATCGCAACATAGTAGAGGAAAAGTCTTCCCCCTTTAATACAGCCGGTGACAAGGCTTGCCACTTCTCACCCATTGAGGTCAGTTGTGCGGCCTTAATCAAATATTGCACAGCGGCTTCATTTTCTCCGGCGATGCGTGCTAACCTAGCCTGCTTTTGCCATATAGAAATTCTAGCCTCTTTATCATTCATGGCTAACTCCATGCAGGCATCTAAACATCCTTTTACAAGTTCAATGTCCAATTTTGCCCCCGGCTGTTCATCTAATTGTAGCAATTCATCAACAGCAAGCATTCTATCTACCAACCCCGTAGCCGCATCTGAAATAACAGTAGCCATATAACTCTGAGCCGTTGCATAATCCTCCACCTTTACATAAGCGTCATAGGGTATTGTACATAGTGGCAAATAATACTTCTTTGGCAATTTGTTTTCTTTCTTTAGCTCACCTATACGAGCCACCACAGCCTCTACCCCTTTTTCTTTCAACAGCTCATTCAGACTATTATGAATAGAAATATAGGCGGCTCTCTCTTGGCGGCCTTTTTCTTCCGGTGAAACGTTAAATTTTGCCGCATCAAAATCCGGCTTGAGCATTTCTCGAATCATTGATTCATTCAATCTGACAGGATGCCCCTTCCAAATCAACTTACCATTCTTCAGCGCCATCACAAAAGGAATGCCACGCACCTTCAGAGGATTTAACCAAACAGCACTGCTTCGAGCATTATTCACATCCACCGCTATAGTATAAGTCACCTTTTTAGGGCGATTCGCCAAAAATTTCTTTAGTTCGTCCGGCGACTTCCTATCAGAAACATTCACCCCCACAATGTGAACCCGTCCCGTGCTATCTAAGGCTTGGTGAAGTTCCTCCATGTGGGGCATAGCCGCCAAACATGGCCCGCACCATGTCGCCCAAAATTCAAACACATAAACATGATCCTTTTCCCATGATTTAATTGGCTCTCCCTGTAACCATACCTCCGGCAATCCGGCTATATCCATTTCCGGGTACGTCACCACGGCACTCTGTTGGGGGGAATTTTCAGCCACGGCAAAAGAAGCAGACATCACCGTAGCCATCGTCAATGATACTAAAAGAGGCTTTATCATACTCTAAATATAGACAATCCACCCCCGACTTTCAACCACCGAGAGTGTTTGTATGAATTTTATGATTGGAGATGAGGGATTATGATTTTTTTGAGACAATCACATTTACAAAATATCAGTTTATTTTATGGAATATATAAAATTCATTTTATGTAAATTTTAACTTGCTTTGATAAAATTTCTCTCTAACATTTAATCTTACAATAAATTTAATTCTCGATATGTTAACATTTTCATTTGATATTGGTTATGCATCTATTGGTTGGGCTGTTATTTCTGATGCACCTAATAATGAACTAGAACCAAATGTAGAAGCCTGCGGCTCCGTCATTTTCCAGGCAGATGATTGTTTAGCTTCAAAGCGTAGAGAACATCGTCGCTTACACAGAAACATCCGCTCTCGCAGACAACGCATCAATCGCATCGGTCTCTTACTTGAAGGGTGCAATCTTATTTCTAAAGAAACTCGTGAAGCCACCGGACACGGTGCCCCATTCTATCTTGCTAACGAGGCTTTACTCGGCAATCGTCAGCTGTGTACTAATGAAATTTGGCACGTTCTTCGCTGGTATGCTCACAATAGAGGTTACGATGGTAACTCCAAATGGTCAAATTCCGGCGACTCAGATGAAAACTCTGATGATACTAAAAAGGTCACAGCCGCCAAGGAACTCATGAAAAAACATAACTCCACATCCATGGCAGAAACTATCTGCAAGGAGTTAGAGCTTACCCCCAATCGTAAAAAGGCGAATTTAACATCCAAATCCAATGCCTACAAAACTTTAGGTGTCGCCTTCCCTCGTAAAACTGTTGTCGATGAAGTGACAAAAATTCTCAATCTCGCCAAAGCCTACATTCCCGGCTTAACGCAAGACATCATTGACTTACTTATTCAGGAATCAGATTTGACAGCTGAACAAAGAATAGCTCTTCGTCAATTTGGCATTCACCTTCCTAAACGCTATCATGGTAGCCTCCTCTTTGGTCAGCTCATCCCTCGTTTTGATAATCGCATTATTAACTCTTGCCCCATCACTTGGGCAAAAGTCTACGAGGAAGAATTGAAAAAAGGAAGTTCAGAAAAAATCGCCAAGCATCAGGCAGACAAACTCTCTAAAGTTCCTTCCGCTAATTGTCCCGAATTTTATGAATATCGTTTAGCTCGTATTCTCGCCAATCTTCGTGCGGACGATAAACCTCTTTCTCCGGAAATACGTCTTTCCCTCATGAACTTAGCAAGAAAGAATGGTAAACTTACGAAAACAACAATTGACAAGGAGATTGCCAAATTCTTACCTAATGCTCAGACTAATATTAAAAACTATTTTACTATTCATCCCGATAGCGAAAATGCTCTTATTTTAGACCCGGCTGTCGAAGCTCTTTCTAAAAAAGACACAAATATTCTAGAAACTCTATCTCCTCTTGTTAGAAAATTCGCTCTTAATACACTACGTCGGGGGAAAAACTGCACTCCTCTAGAACTCCTCAATAGAATGGAAAAATATGGTGAGGATACAAAGGCTCTAAAAGAAATTATCGAAAAGAAAAATAAAGCCTCATCAAAAAAATCCAAATCCACCACAGATACGAAAATTTGGTCAGAAACCCCCATCAAAATAAAAACCACATCAGGCCGAGCCCCTTACGCTAAACCCATTCTTCGACAAGTGGTCGAGGAAGTTTTACAAGGCTACGACCCCACTCGCCCTGCTATAAGTGCCAATCATCCGGATGGTGAAGAAAAAACAAATGATGGTTGTCTCTATTGCTTAGCAGACCCAAATTCAAGCACGAATCTTTACCAAAGCAAGCGAGCATTAGATAACATGACCAACAATCACCTAGTTCGGCATCGTTTGCTCATTCTTAAAAGACTCGTTAATGATATGGTAAATGAATTCGCCCATGGCGACAGTTCTCTTGTTTCTCGTATTTGTGTAGAAATCGGCAGAGAGGTAAGCGAATTCTCCGGCAAAACTAACAAAGAAATTGCTCAAATTCTGGGGTTACAACTAAAGAGTCACAAAGAAGCTGTAACACACCTTGAAAAGAACCTTCCTGATGGCACTGAAATTACTGCTAATCTCATTCGTAAATGTCGTATTGCCATTGATATGGGGTGGAAATGTCCCTATACACACGAACAGTATAGTGCAACCGACCTTTCCAAACTTGAACTTGAGCATATTGTGCCTCATGCTTTCCGCCAGACAAATGCACTTTCTGCACTCTCTCTCACCAGACCAGAAGTTAACAAAATGAAAGGCAGAATGTCTGCTTATGATTTTATTGTTAAATACCAAGGACAAAATGTTCCAAACACGAATCTCACTATTTGCTCTATTAATGAATATGAAAAATTTATAAAAAATCTGGACGAAAAGAAATATTCAGATGACGACAAGAAACGAAAATTAAAACGAAAAGCTTTATTCCTCCTAGAAAAGCTTGAAAACAAATCGCAAACAAAACAAGCCACAGACATGGTTGAAGGGATGATGACTCAAAGTTCTCATCTCATGAAATTAGCTGCTTCTGAACTAAAAAAAGCACTACCATCTGCTGTCGTGGATTACATCCCAGGCGGAATTACTGCCTTAGTGCGCAAATCTTGGGATGTCTTAGGATGTTTCGCCCAATTATGCCCGGAACTAATAACCCAAAAAGGAAAAATCATTAAGGAAGACTTACGTGCTATCACTCACCTCCACCACGCCTTAGACGCCTGTGTGCTGGGGCTTATCCCTCACATTATTCCCAATCATCGTGGTGGTATTCTTAGAAATGCACTTCTTCAACGAAAATTCGACGAAAAACATACTGAAGCTTTACAAAACGAGCCTAAGCGCAGATATTATTTCCTCAATGTAACAGACAAAGAACGCAAAATCCAATTAAAAGATCTTCCCGATTCTATCAAAAATAATATATCAACCAAACTTCTTGAACAAAGAGTCATTCGTCACCTCCCGTCTGACAGGAGTGGAGCTAAGCTTAAAGAAACTATTCAGCGAATTGTTTCTATCAAAGATGTCGGAGACAATGCTCTCGTTACTCTCGAAAAATCCTCTAGTGAAGTAGTTAACGGCAAACGCAAATATACCAAGACCACCACTGAAGGCATCAAAGCCAGCAAACTTATCGGTGTATTCCCCACTGGTGAATCTAAACTTCAAAAAATCAAAGGAGCTATCGAAATTGATGCCAATTATGGTTTAGCTCTTGATCCCAAACCTACTGTCATTCGACACGTTAAGGTTCATCAAAAAATCCAAGAACTTGTTGCTCAAAATAATGGCAAACCCATTCGTATTCTTCGGGCAGGGATGATTATCAAATTATACTCAAATGAGGAGCCTAAACGCAATGGTCTTTGGAGAATTGTTTCTATTAAAGACAAAAAAGAAGGCATTAAACTTGATTTGCAAAGACCGCATTCTGCTTTAGCCGTCAATAAAACAAACAGTAATAATTGGAGTGAAGTTCTTGTTAAAACACTACTTAATAAATACAATTTACTAATTCCCAATTATTCTTATACAGGAATTAATTCCAAATAAAATTCAACTATGTCCTACCACATCCTCAGCATAGACGCCTACACTTGTCATCTGAGCTGTGACAAAGGACAACTCAGATGCGATGACCACGAACATCCTCCTAGGAGTATTCCTTTGGAGGATGTAGGTGCAATCGTGCTCAGTTCATTCAAAGCCACGCTGACCAGTAATCTCCTTATTGAACTTGCCAAACACCGCATTGGCTTTGTGCTTTGCGAAAGCCATCAACCTGCCGCCCTCCTTCTTCCGGCAGATAGGGCTACAGATACAGATTTACTTCGCAATTTAGCAGGAATGCCCGCACAACTCAAATCTCGCCTCTGGGAAAAAACAGTCAATGCGAAATGCTCAAATCAAGCCCAACTAGCCTCACAATGGGCACCGGAACATTCCCTATTAAAAGATTTATACACCCATGCTCAATCCCCCAAACCTTATAAAGAAGCAGAGTGTGCTCGTTTATTTTGGGAAATTTTTTCTACTACCTGGGCTAATGACTCATTCCGCAGAGGCAGAAATGAAGAAAGTTACAATCCGCTTTTTAACTATGCTTATGCCGTCCTGCTTTCTTGTACACTTCAGTATCTTTTCGCCCTTGGGTTAGATCCCTGCTTTGGCATCTTTCATCAGTCGAGAAGTCATGCTACTCCTCTGGCATACGACCTTATGGAACCCTTTCGTCCCGCTTTTGATGCCAATGTCGCTCGCTGGATTCAGATGGGTATTAACTCCAAACTAGACGAATCACAAATAGCCACTATCACTCCGGAATACCGCAAACATATTGTTGCCACTCTGCAAGCAAGCGTTGTTTATAATGGTAAACAATTGAGCTTGAGGGCGGCTATCGAAGCTGTTTGCCGTAGTTTTAGAAAGGCTGTTCTAGCTTCTCAATCCGGTCCTTACTCACCATGGAAAATCTCAACTATAAAATGGGCTGGCTCTTAGTTTTTTTTGACCTACCCACTACCACCCCCGAAGACCGCAAAAACTACACCGAATTCCGAAAAAAACTTCTCGATGACGGGTATCAAATGATTCAATTCAGTGTCTATGCTCGCTCGTGTGTAACCCATGAACGTGTAGAAACCCATACTCGTCGCATTCGTCAAATGATACCTCCGGATGGTAATGTCTCTTGCCTTTTTGTCACCAACATTCAATGGGGTAATATGTACGTTTTTCATGGACCTTCTGTTGATAAAATCACACCAACCATGCCCGAACAGCTACTTTTTTGGTGAGCTTCGTTTTTACTCATTCTTCAAATCCAGTTTATAATAAAAGCTCAGTAAGGCATCGGTTATACCTTACTAAGCTTTGGATTCAAGGCAAAACCTGTGGGGAGTGCATCCCGCTTGATTAAATGTTATGCCTTACTAAGCTTTGGATTCAAGGCAAAACCAGCCCTCAACAGTTTGTGGTAAAACAC
>JAUNER010000009.1:7416-8495 GCA_030525455.1 Akkermansia sp.
ATTGAGAACTGGCACATGACATTTGTTATACCTTACTAAGCTTTGGATTCAAGGCAAAACATAATAGGCTTTCAGTTGGTCACGGTCATTGTTATACCTTACTAAGCTTTGGATTCAAGGCAAAACCCGCATACCCAAATGGTAGGATTCCACGTTGTTATACCTTACTAAGCTTTGGATTCAAGGCAAAACTATTTCCCTGATGTGGGTGTACCGGAAAGCGTTATACCTTACTAAGCTTTGGATTCAAGGCAAAACACAACTGTATGAGTGCTGGAGCTTTTGAAGGTTATACCTTACTAAGCTTTGGATTCAAGGCAAAACAAGCTATCCTGCGATGTCATCACATCATAAGTTATACCTTACTAAGCTTTGGATTCAAGGCAAAACTTATTCATTGAATAACAAAATCTTATCGATGTTATACCTTACTAAGCTTTGGATTCAAGGCAAAACAGTGATATTTCATGAACGGTGAATACTGGAGTTATACCTTACTAAGCTTTGGATTCAAGGCAAAACCCGTTCACGTATTGTTTCTCTAGCAAATCCAGTTATACCTTACTAAGCTTTGGATTCAAGGCAAAACTCGGGGCTCACGAGCCTGCACGCTGCGTGGTTATACCTTACTAAGCTTTGGATTCAAGGCAAAACTTATAAGATTGCGGCTTGCAGCCGTCATTCGTTATACCTTACTAAGCTTTGGATTCAAGGCAAAACTCATCCCATGTTAATGACAAGTACGGCATAGTTATACCTTACTAAGCTTTGGATTCAAGGCAAAACGATAAATTGAGACGGCTTGCGAATATAATCGTTATACCTTACTAAGCTTTGGATTCAAGGCAAAACTGAGTCTCTAATGCACGCAATCTATGATTTGTTATACCTTACTAAGCTTTGGATTCAAGGCAAAACCGATTGGGGCATTAGGTGCGGCTGCTATGGGTTATACCTTACTAAGCTTTGGATTCAAGGCAAAACTATTCTCTTGACAATAAACCCTTGAGACGCGTTATACCTTACTAAGCTTTGGATTCAAGGCAAAACGATAAACGCTTGCGGTCATTTTCTGCCTT
>JAUNER010000009.1:8505-87567 GCA_030525455.1 Akkermansia sp.
AAGCTTTGGATTCAAGGCAAAACCGTGGGATACGTTCCTTTTCAACTGCCTTCGTTATACCTTACTAAGCTTTGGATTCAAGGCAAAACATAGTACCCAACAGGGTCAGCTACCATCTGTTATACCTTACTAAGCTTTGGATTCAAGGCAAAACAAGATAAGCTCTTGTGCTGTCTGTGTGTATGTTATACCTTACTAAGCTTTGGATTCAAGGCAAAACAAGTCTTACCTCAATTATCTGGTATTGTCTGTTATACCTTACTAAGCTTTGGATTCAAGGCAAAACTGAGGTGCATTTACAAAGGTATTTGACACGGTTATACCTTACTAAGCTTTGGATTCAAGGCAAAACTTGGTTACGTGGGGTAAGTTTGCCGATGCCGTTATACCTTACTAAGCTTTGGATTCAAGGCAAAACATTTTTTTGGTTGATGTTAGTTTTTTGAGGGTTATACCTTACTAAGCTTTGGATTCAAGGCAAAACCAGGGGTCTATCTGGGGTGAGAATGGGCTAGTTATACCTTACTAAGCTTTGGATTCAAGGCAAAACTCATGGCAGCATGTGACGGTTCCCACTGTCGTTATACCTTACTAAGCTTTGGATTCAAGGCAAAACCCGGGCCAATAAGCTCGTTTGTGAGTTTTAGTTATACCTTACTAAGCTTTGGATTCAAGGCAAAACCCAACCTCGAAGATGTCCTCACCCATGCCGGTTATACCTTACTGAGCTTTGGATTCAAGGCAAAACTTTAGTGGTGAATCGTTCGGGGAGGATTGCGTTATACCTTACTGAGTTTTGGACTCAAGGCAAAACTTGCTACGCCGAGACACTAGTTGATTTTATGTTATACCTTACTGAGCTTTGGATTCAAGACAAAAAAGAACAAAAAAATTACTTTTTTTATTGACTCATCCAAAAAGAAATGCTCAAATCTTTTTGGATTCAAGATACAAAATTAGAGACGCAGACCGTTTCCCTGACTGCGAGGCAGTCACACCGGTAAAAAGAGCGTTTTTTTAGCCCCTCGAAAGAGGGGCTTTTTACTGCTTCATTTGATGATTGTGTTTTTACTAACCATTTAGCATCAGCAATGTACTTAAATTTACCAAAAAAAAGAAGCAGATTGAGCCGGGGTGTTATTCACATAGAGTTTGTGCGTGTTTTTTAGGCGAATTGATATACTCTCTCTTTCTTTGGAGAGCGCTTTTTTGTACTCTCATTGTGTTGCATTTAATTTTGCGACTTTCATCAACACACTATAAACGCTTGAAACCTTGGCAAAATAAGTCCACATTAAAGCCATGCGTATTTTTTTTAGCTCCATTTTGCTCATCATCGTTCTAATTGCATTAGCGGCGACGGCATTTTATCACTATTCCACAAATGCCAACCTAGAATTTGAAACGAGACTTCCAAACGAGCCGGAGAAAACAACCCACGTTATCGACATCAACCAACTCCCCACCGGCACAACGGAACAATAATCCCCCCTCTCATGCAACCTGTCATAGGATACACACTAGGCGACCAAGCCGGAGTAGGCCCTGAAGTGATAGAAAAAGCCCTTGCTTCGCCTCTATTGCCGAAAAATGCGAGCTACCGACTAATTGGGCAAAAAATCACAATTCCTCAAGGTTCACCAAATCTCGAATCAGCTAAATACGCCTTTGACCACCTAGAACAGGCCGCAGCAGAGCTTAAAGCCGGCACGATAGACGCCATCGTCACGGCACCCGTTTGCAAAGAAACACTCCACGAGGTTGGATTTACCTGGCCGGGGCAAACGGAGTTTTTTGCAGAAAGAATGGGCGTTTCCAATTATGCCATGTGCCTTACAGGGGCTCACCTCACCGTAGGACTGGGCACTATTCACACTTCTATAAAAAGTGTGCCCGATTTACTAAACACAGCAGAACTCGTACGCATTGGCGAACTATTACTCGATTTTTGTCATCGAAAGGGCATTTCTGCTCCACGAATTGCCCTAGCCGCACTGAATCCACACGCAGGAGAACACGGGGCATTTGGTAAAGAAGATATAGAAATCATTGCCCCGGCAGTAGCAGAACTCAATAATCGCCACCCCCACGCCACATTCAGCGGTCCTGCTGTGCCGGATTGCGTGTACAGAGATGCCGCCGAAGGGCACTTCGATGCCGTTCTGGCACCCTACCACGACCAGGGATTAATTCCACTAAAAATCGTTGACTTCCACACCGCAGTTAATGTCACACTCGGCTTAAAACGACCACGGCTCAGCCCGGACCACGGCACGGCTTTTGCCATAGCCGGGAAAGGACTAGCTAACCCCTCCAGCACACTTCATGCCTTCCAATTAGCTGTTCAAATGGCCTCGCATCAGTAGAATTAACCCACATAATAAGAAAAAAAACGCAAGTTTCCATCGCAAGACAAAAAATAGGCTTGCTTTTCTACGCAATTAAACACATCATATTTGCCCGCAAGGTGCGACCGTTCGCACGACTCAATTTCTAAAATTACAAGACACCATGAGAAATTACGAAGCTCTTATCGTATTCAACATGAAGGGTACGGAATCTACAGTTGACGAACTTATCTCTACTGTAGCTGCCGCTATGAAGGAAGAAGGCGCTGAAATCTCCGCCACAGAAAACGTAGGTCGTCGTGAATTTGCCTACGAATCAAACCACATTTCTGCAGGTCAGTACGTGACCTATCAGTTCACAGCAGAACCATCTGCCATCAAGGCAATCCGCGAACGCCTTCGCTTGAACAATCAAATTCACCTTCAGTACTACAAGCTTGTAGGCTAAACCCGTCCCCAGCGAACGGAGTTTACGCTCCTTGCTTATTTACCTCCTTTCTAAAACTAAAGAACCGCCTTAAATGAAGGCGGTTCTTTTTATATTTACGGATGAAGGTAAACTACTGTTAATTTCTCAACGGTTTAGCACCATTAAAACAGAGTTACAAAATTCTTTAATAACTGCACGCCGAGTTTTTGGCTTTTTTCCGGATGGAATTGCGTAGCAATTAAATTCCCACGACGAACCGCAGCGGCAAAAGGCACGCCATACGTACAAGTAGCGGCAATAAGCTCAGCATCTATGGGCTGCGGGTAATAGGAATGCACAAAGTAAAAAAATGGGTGTGCCCCCATACCAGACCAAATTTTATCCGTCAGGTCTGACAACTGCACATCATTCCAGCCCATGTGAGGCACCTTCAAATTATCTACTCTAAAGCGAACAACACTCCCCTTAAAAACCCCTAAGCCAGGCACATCCGGGTCTTCCTCGCCCTGTTCAAATAAAACCTGATAGCCCACACATATTCCCAAAAAAGGACGGTCGGCAGAAATCCACCGGCAAATCGAGGCATCAAGCCCCTGTGCTCGCAACTTAGAAGCACAGTCACCAAATGTCCCTACACCGGGCAAAATCAGATGCGTAAGCCCCTCTAAATCTGCCGGAGTACTAACCAAGTACCCCTGAACGCCGGTAGCCTCAAGAGTATTTAGCACACTTTGCAAATTACCGGCACCATAATCAATAACGCCCACTCTCATCACTAAAGCGTCCCTTTGGTTGATGGCACAATGCCCGCGGCACGAGGGTCAATCGTTGCGGCCTGACGAAATGCGTGAGCAATGCCCTTAAAGATAGATTCTGCAATGTGGTGACCATCACGCCCATAAAGCACTTCAACGTGCAAATTACAGCGTAGGTTATTGGCCAATGCACGGCAAAACTCCTCGCATAAACTCAGCGGGAAATTAGGAGCATCCGGCGTACCCTCCGGCACACGAAACTCGACGTACGGTCTATTACTTAAATCCATCACAACGCGAGTAAGAGTTTCATCCATAGGCAAATAAGAAACACCATAACGCACAATCCCCTTCTTATCACCTAAAGCATTTCGCAAACACTCCCCTAGGACAATGCCCACATCCTCTACCGTATGATGAGCATCAACCTCTAAATCACCCTTGGCATCTAAAGTCATATCCATCAACGAATGACGGGCCAACAAATCCAGCATGTGATTAAAAAACGGATGCCCCGTCGAAACAGCGGCACAAGCAGTACCATCTATGTTAATTTCCAGATTAATATCAGTTTCGCCTGTTACTCGTTTGCAAGCTGCTTTCCTCATAACTCATGTTCTATACCTAATTCCCCCGTATGGAAAGAATGAAATTGCATACGTACAAACAAAATTCCCGGCTAGGCAAAGCTAACCGGGAATTAAAATCTTTGGTACCCCGTCACGGACTCGAACCGTGGACAAACTGATTAAGAGTCAGCTGCTCTACCAACTGAGCTAACGAGGCACTTGATGATTGCTCCATCATGTAGAACAACCGGATGGTACCCCGTCACGGACTCGAACCGTGGACAAACTGATTAAGAGTCAGCTGCTCTACCAACTGAGCTAACGAGGCATTTATCCGGCCATTCTTGCGATTTTTCACTTACTGAAAGCTAGGTGATGGAGCCACTGGTCGGATTTGAACCGACGACCCACGCATTACGAATGCGTTGCTCTACCCCTGAGCTACAGTGGCATCGCTAGAAGTGCGGACACAGATAACCACACATCACCCGAAAAAGCAAGCCTTTTTTTCAAATTAAACAGATTTTTCCGAATTATTCATCGATTTCACCGAAAGAAAAGCACAATTAAGAAAGCAAAAAACTTGCAGTCTAAGCACAGAAAGTATACTAATATACATATATGCGACGAATCATATTTTTACTATATATTTTATGTTTAAGCATTTGTTGGGGGCAATCTAAGGATATTTCATGGAGATGCAGACAAGAAATCGACAAAGGAAGCAACATCTTATTCATAGGCAATAGCTATACATACGGGAATGCCCTACCGACCATGCTTCAAGCATTTTGCGACCACAGAAAGCACCAAGTAAAAATTGATTCGTATACCGCAGGAGGTGCCAGCTTGGCCAACCATTGGAAGAACCCGCAGGTGCAACGTATACTAGACTCAAAAAAATGGGCTGTCGTCATTCTTCAAGACCAAAGTATGACCCCTATTCTCATCCCTCAAAACACCCTGCAATTCGGGGCTCAATTTTGTAAAAAAATCAAAAATCAAGGCGGGGAACCTGTCCTTTACCTCACTTGGGGTAGACGCTCAACCAATGGCACACCCATACAAGAGGACGAAGCAGGATTAAAAAAAACATACACACAACTAGCTCAGCAGGAAGATGCTACGGTAAGCCCCGTTGGCATCGCCTGGAGAAATTGCCTCACAAAACACCCGAATATTCCACTCTACGCCCCTGACGGCAAACATCCGACTGTCCAAGGCAGTTATCTAACAGCTTGTGTCATATACTGCACCCTCTTTCTAAAAAGTCCGCTCGGATTACCGGAAAAAATAAGTTTGTCTAATAAAACTTTTTGCAAGCTTAGTTCAATTCAAACCAAAGCCTTACAACAAGTAGCTTGGGACACATTTATCGCCCTTCATCCGAAAGGCATTCTAAAAAAGCCAACAACAAGCACACCGCATAACACAAAATCTACTGGCACTCAGCCCTAAAGCCACCTATACTTTCACTAAACCCATTCATCAAGCAAATGAGCGAACAAGTAATCATCATTGGTGCAGGATGTGCAGGCTACACAGCCGCCATTTACACAGCACGAGCAAATCTGAACCCACTCATCATCACAGGGTCCCAGATTGGCGGTCAATTAACCACCACAACAGAAGTTGAAAACTTCCCCGGCTTCCCGGAAGGCATCATGGGGCCCGACCTCATGTTCCAAATGCAACAGCAGGCAGAAAAATTTGGCACTCGCTTTGCTTACGAAGACGTCCAATCCGTAACCAAGGATGAAAGCACAGGCCTCTTTACCGTCACTACCAGTGCCCAAACATACGAGGCAAAAAGCGTAATTGTTGCCACCGGGGCATCTGCCAGATACTTAGGACTTCCGGGCGAAAAAGAACTTATCGGTCATGGGCTTACCGCCTGTGCTACCTGCGATGGTGCATTTTACAGAAATGTGCCGGTTTGTGTCGTTGGTGGCGGCGATAGTGCTTGTGAAGAAGCAATGTTCCTTACCCGCTTTGCATCACAAGTTTACCTAATTCACCGCAGAGACACCCTACGTGCATCAAAAATCATGGCAGAACGATGCTTAGAAACAGAAAAAGTAAGTCCGGTTTGGAACTCAACGATTTCTGCATACAAAACAGATGACAAAGGCGAGCTAGAGGCTATCACCCTCAAAAACCTCGTAGACGGCACAGAATCTGACCTAGAGGTAAAATGCGTATTTATGGCCATTGGACATACACCAAACACCTCATTCCTAGGTGATTTAGTAGACCGAGACGAAGCCGGATACATCGTACGCCAACCAGGCATCATGGCCACCAAAACCCCCGGTTTATTTGCCGCCGGTGACGTAGCAGACCCACACTACCGTCAGGCTATTTCCTCTGCCGGCATGGGGTGCTCTGCCGCCATTGAAGCAGAACGCTATCTGCTTAACCACTAATCTCAATCTCTGAAAGGGCACATCTTTACATGAGGTGTGCCCTTTCATCTGCTTGCATTTCTGCCCTATTTTTTATATTCTTGCCATAGTCATGCAACACTATAGCATTTTTGATTTGTTCAATATCGGAATCGGGCCATCTTCTTCCCATACTGTCGGCCCAATGCGAGCCGCTCATCGTTTCTTAGAGCAAATCAAAAACTCCCCGAAACTCTCATCTATAACATCTGTACGCTGTGAATGTTACGGCTCACTAGCCGCTACCGGTCATGGACACAGCACAGACACAGCCATCATGATTGGACTCATGGGCGAAGAACCCCAAACGGTCAATCCCAAGGCCATTCCCGGCATGATTGAGCAACTCAAAGCCGAAAAAAAACTCACCATCTCTGCAAACAAAACGATAGCATTTAATCCGGCTACAGACATTGATTTAACCCATTATCACCCACTTAAACTACACCCAAACGGCATGCTTTTCACCGCCATAGATGCAAATGGCGATGCCGTTGAAGATGCCGTATTTTACTCCACAGGTGGCGGCTTTGTCTCATCTGAACAAGAATTACTGCACCCTGTAGAAAACAACACCATCCCCTACCCCTATCCCTACCAATCTGCAGAAGAACTACTACACATGGCAGAGGAACAAAACCTCAGCATTTCTTCCATTGTTCTCGCCAATGAATGTGCCCTACTACCTGAAAACCAAGTTTCTGAAAAACTAGACCTCATCTGGGAAACCATGTACCAATCCATTAGGAATGGCATGACGGCAACAGGCAATCTACCGGGAATCCTAAAAGTACCTCGCCGAGCAAAAAAAATGCGAAAGGCCCTCCTAGTGCGAGGTGAATCTGCTCTGAAAGACCCACTCTCAATCATGGACTGGATCAATCTCTACGCCATCGCTGTGAGTGAAGAAAACGCCGCCGGGGGACGCATCGTAACAGCCCCGACCAACGGAGCAGCAGGCATCATCCCCGCTGTGTTGAATTATGCTACTAAATTCTGTACATCACCGTATGCAGATGCCATTCATCGTTTCTTATTAACCGCAGGGGGCATTGCCATTCTCTACAAAAAGAATGCTTCTATTTCCGGTGCGGATGTTGGTTGCCAAGGTGAAGTCGGTGTAGCCTGCTCTATGGCAGCAGCAGCCCTAACCGAATACATGGGTGGCACGCCATTCCAAGTAGAAAATGCCGCCGAAATCGGCATGGAACACAATCTAGGACTCACCTGCGACCCCATCGCCGGGCTTGTCCAAATCCCATGCATTGAACGCAATGCCATTGCCGCCATCAAAGCAATTAACGCGGCAAGAATTTCTCTAGGCGGAAGTGGCGAACATTTCGTACCACTAGACAAAGTTATTCGCACCATGCTAGACACAGGTCGCGATATGCAATCCAAATACAAAGAAACTGCCCAGGGCGGTCTCGCTGTCAATGTGGTTAATTGCTAACCTCAACACCGCTCACCCCCACTTAACTCATAAAGTCTTAGTCCTCTCACACAAATAAAAACTGTAATAACAAACACCAATTTATCACCCTGCAACATCGGGTAGTAGCCCCATACTCCGGCTCACTCAAAAGGGGCATCAGAGCAATCATTTACCCACACAGAAGCAAAACATCCGGTCAATTTTCAGCCGGATGTTTTTTCCTTGCAATAAGTCTTGTAATCGTATTGCAATTTAGTCATCTAACCAGTATAATCATTGCGAACGGGCGAAAATCCGTAATTATTATTACCACCATGAACCAAGCACCTCATGTAGCTATCGTTGGCGCCACCGGAGCTGTTGGCGTTGAGATCCTGTCCTGCCTGGAATCCCGTAACTTCCCCATGGCATCACTCAAACTACTGGCATCAGCACGTTCTGCCGGTAAACAGATTGCTTTTCGCGGGCAAATGCTCACCGTTGAAGAGTTGACCGAAGACTCATTCAAAGGCGTAGACATTGCCCTATTTAGTGCAGGTGGTAGCATTTCCCAGAAATTTGCCCCTATTGCAGCAGCCGCCAACTGTGTTGTTATCGACAACTCATCAGCATTCCGTCAAGACCCGGATGTCCCCTTAGTCGTACCGGAAATAAACCCGGAAGCCGCCTATAACCACCCTCGTAATATCATCGCAAACCCGAACTGCACCACTATCATCACCTTGATGGCACTCTTCCCCCTACACCAGAAGTTTGGGTTAAAGACCATCATTGCCTCTAGCTACCAAGCAGTATCAGGTAGTGGTCAGCATGGCATCACGGAACTAGAGTCACAAGTTCGAGCCGTTGTAGATGGGCATCCGGTTGTAAGAAACGTCTACCCACATCAGATTGCTTTCAACCTAATTCCGCAGATTGATTCATTTACAGACACCGGCTATACAAAAGAAGAACTTAAGATGCTCAACGAAGGGCGTAAAATTCTTTCTTTACCTGAATTAAAAGTGACTTGCACCTGTGTTCGCGTACCAGTTTATCGCTCACATTCTATTTCTGTAACGGCTCAGTTTGAAAAACCTCTCGACCTAGACCTAGCTCGCCAAGCTTATACAGATAAACCCGGTGTGGCTCTCATGGATAACCCGGCAGAAGGCATCTGGCCAACTCCACTAGATAGCACCAATGGCGACACCTGCTATGTAGGTCGTATGCGAAAAGACTTAGCTATTGATAACGCTCTGTCACTATGGGTAGTAGGTGACCAAGTTCGCAAGGGAGCCGCTCTCAATGCCGTTCAGATTGCAGAATTACTCGTCAATAAATAATAACCTTTCACTCAAAACCATTATCATGTGCGAACTTTCCCTAAACGATTACATCAATGAGCAATGCCAGCTCGTCGATGCCGCTTTAGATTCTCTACTCCCTGCCGAAGATGAAAGCCCGGAAACCATCCACCAAGCTATGCGATATAGCATATTTGCCGGGGGGAAAAGAATGCGTCCCGTGCTCTGCCTAGCTGCGGCAGAAGCTTGTGATGGGTTAGCAGTCAATGCTTTGGTTCCGGCCTGTGCCGTAGAAATGATGCACACTTACTCACTCATCCACGATGACCTACCGGCAATGGATAACGATGACCTACGCCGGGGAAAACCCACCAGCCACAAAGTATATGGTGAGGGCATTGCCATTCTGGCAGGGGATGCTCTACTGACAGAAGCATTTGCCGTCATCGCCCAAGTAGATGATACAGAACGCTACACAGTTAGAGATTACGTAAAAGAACTAGCCGCTACCGGCGGTAGCAAGATGCTCATTGGCGGGCAAGTTCTCGACCTCGAAGGTGAGAAAAAAGGCCTCACTGCACCAGACATTCGTGCCGTGTACGAAGGCAAGACTGCCGCATTGCTCACCGCTTCTCTTCGCTTAGGAGCAATGTCTGCCAATGCCACAGAAGCACAACTAGAAGCCATCACTGAGTTTGGTTATAACTTAGGGTTAGCATTCCAAATCATCGACGACATTCTAGACCTTACCGCCTCTACAGAAGAACTAGGCAAAACCGCCGGTAAAGACCTAGATGCCCAAAAGTCCACTTATCCTGCATTAGTTGGCATCGAGCAAGCACGCATCGAGGCCAAACTTCGCACCCAAGCCGCCATGGATGCCCTTCAGGCATTTACCCCTGAGAAGCGAGCACGACTGGAAGAAATTGCAGATTACCTCCTTAACCGCAAATACTAATTCATTTTCATAAGCACATGTCTACACCCCTTGTTTCTGATAACGTAGATGCCCTCATCGATATGGCATTGGCAGAGGACTTTGGTCCTGCAGATGTCACATCTACATATTTTGTTCCGGCTGAATTAACAGCTAGAGCCATCCTCACTCCCCGCAAAAAAGGCGTTCTTTCCGGCGTGGAAGTAGCGGCAAAAGTTTTCAAAAAAGTTGACCCCTCGCTCAAAGTTGAAGTTTACCTTCACGATGGCGAATCAGTAGCACCAGGTGCAGTAGTTATGCTTATCGAAGGCTCTGCTCGCTCCATCTTAGGGGCAGAGCGTACGGCTCTTAACTTCATCCAGAGATTGTCCGGTGTAGCAACCCTCACTAAGGAATATGTAAAGGCAGTTGCTCATACAAGCACTCGCATTTTAGACACCAGAAAGACCACACCCGGCTATCGTCTACTCGAAAAAGCCGCTGTAGCTCATGGTGGGGGGACTAACCACCGCCTTGGTTTATATGACCGAGCCATGGTTAAAGATAACCACCTCATGACCGATGGGAATACAGAACACCTCCAAAACTGCATTAACAAACTGCGAGCAGATATGCCCAAAGTGGAAATTCAGCTCGAAGCAGATACCTTGGAACAGGTGGAAGCTTTCCTCAAACTTGAAGGGGTCGATCATATCCTGCTAGACAATATGTCTCCGGAAACTTTGAAAAAAGCCGTTGAAATGCGAGGCTCTCGTCCCACCCCTCTACTTGAGGCCAGCGGCGGCGTCAATCTGGACACCGTTGCAGCTATTGCAGAATCCGGTGTAGATTTTGTTTCCGTAGGCTACGTCACCCACTCTGCACCATCATTAGATTTAGGCTTAGACTTTAGCGTTGAGTAATTCTCATTTACCAAAGCATGGATTTATCAAATTTCAGAGAAGAATACCTCAAAGGGCAGCTTCATCGCAAAGATTTAGCGGCCAATCCATTTGAACAGTTCAAAGCATGGTTCGACCAAGCTCTAAAGGCTGAAATTCCCGAGCCGAATGCGTTTTCGCTTGCCACGGCAGATGCTAATGGCAGGCCGTCTCTACGTACTGTTTTACTGAAATATTTTGATGAATCCGGCTTTGTGTTTTTTACCAACTATGGGAGTCACAAAGCACAGGACATTGAAGCAAACCCACAGGTTTGTATGATGTTGCCGTGGGTATTGCTCGAACGCCAAATTATCATCTACGGACGAGCTGAAAAAGTCACCCGTACCGAATCACTAAAATACTTCCTCTCTCGCCCACGCGAGTCTCAACTCGGGGCTTGGGTTTCTCAACAAAGTTCCGTTATTTCCGGCAGAAAACTACTAGAAATGAAACTCATGGAACTGAAAAACAAGTTCTCTCACGGAGAAGTGCCGCTGCCCTCATTCTGGGGGGGATTCCGCATTGTGCCAACTGCTTTTGAGTTTTGGCAAGGTGGACCGGGGCGAGTACATGACCGATTCATGTACACATTACAGGAAGACAACTCATGGAGCATAGAAAGATTACAACCATGATTACAGAACGCCAAACAGAACAAGGATTAAGAATCCTAGACATCGAAACACCTTTATGTACAGCAAGCATCTGCCTACAAGGGGCACACATCATGTCTTGGAAGCCCTCAGGCGAGGATGAATGTTTCTTTATGTCTGCCAAATCCACGCCCACTCCCGGGAAGGCACTACGCGGGGGCATTCCCATTTGCTGGCCATGGTTTGGTGCTAAAGAGGGAGCTCCCTCTCATGGCATTGCTCGCACTTCTGTATGGAGCATTCATCACCAAGAAGAGGATGCGAAGGGGAATCTACTTCTCTCACTAGCTCTTTACCCGGAGGATGGTTCTTTACCTGCGGCTATTTTACGCATTACGCTGGGCTCGTCTCTAATCATGAAACTTGAGACAACGGCCCGAAGTGCTCCATGCAAGCTCTCCGAGGCGTTCCATAATTACTTTGCCATCAGCAATCTTACAAAATGCCGTGTCTTTGGTTTGGAAGATGCTTCATTCAAGGAACATGCGGCTAAGCCTATGAAACATGGCGAAAATCCACTTGCTCCTTTAGGGGGACTGGATAGAGTTTACACTTGTCCGAAAAATGCAGGAAAAGTCATTTTAGAGGATTCAAAAATGAACCGAGCCATTGTCATTGAGCGTAAATATGCTCATTCTACCGTAGTTTGGAATCCCGGACAGCTTGGTGCTGAGGCTTTGGCCGATTTAGGTGGCGAAGTGTGGAATAAGTTCCTTTGCATTGAGACTGCCAATGCGGCTCCAAAAATCATTTCATTGGCTCCGGGGCAAACGCACACTCTTTATCAAAAAATTTCTATCAAGAAACTAGACTAATTGTCTGATTTTTCTCTCTCCACACAAAAGGGAACCCGGCACGCATCATGTAGTGCCGGGTTTTTGATTTTCTAAAGCATTTCTGAGAGGGCGTTTATCTTACACGTAGCGGCAGAGAAGTCAGCGGTTTCTGTTACTCGATTAGGGATGGCAATGACAGGCATTCCTGCAGTATGAGCAGCGATGCAGCCATTCTGAGAATCCTCAAACACCAAACATTCCGACGCCGGCATGGCTAATAGCTCTGCCGCTCTCAAAAATAAATCTGGTGCCGGCTTTACCGCCAAGCCATCATCTCGGCACACAACAGCTTGGAAAAACTTACGTATGTTAAGTCTTTCCAACCAAGAATCTACCCAGCGATGAGAAGAACTTGAGGCAACTGCCATCGGCACTCCTCGTTGCCAAAGAGAAAGAATAAGTGGTTCTGCCCCGAGAAAGAGTCCTGCATTTTCTAAATCACGCACGATTTCTTCCTGCCGAGCAGCGTTGATGCTATCCCAATCAAAGCTTAGTCCGGTCAGTTTTTCCAAATGCTCACCCGGATTCCAATGGGTATACCCACTCCCTAAACACTGATTAAACAAATCTAATGGCAGAGGATGACCATACTTCTCAAACACCCTCACCCACGATTGATAAATGGCATACTCCGTGTCTACCAAAAGCCCATCAAAATCAAAAATAACAGCCTTTGTATGTGCTAAAAGTGCTCGAGCTTCGTTCAAATTAGTCATGTGCCGGATGTTTTATCTATGCTTTTTTCCCACCTCTCAGCACTTCCATGAGGGTTCTATGTGCCAGCTTCGTTTGGAACAAGCGTATCGTTATGATGATGTAGAGTATATTGGGCATCCATGCACCAAGCCAGGTCGGTATGTACCCGGCCGTTGACATCGTCGGGAAAAACTCGTAGAGGAAAAGCATCGCCGCTGCTAAAAACAGGGCAATCCCTATACCGGATACCGTCGAACGTCGCTGGAAAGTAATGGCAGAGGGAATGGCGATAAAGACCAAAATAATGCACGAAAATGCCCGTGCCAAACGCACATGCCACTCTGTTTCCAGAGCTCGTAGTTGGCTGGGGTTTGTCGTCCCTGCTCTCATGACTTCCAGCAGTGCCGGAGTGCCCTGTGTATCTACTCGTACAGAGGGCGAGATAAGTTGCCATGGGGTTTCTGGGAAGTTTTGCTTCAGCTCGGCGTAGACGTTTTCTTCGAACTGCGGCACATCCTCTAAGGCTCGTGGCTCTGCTTGCGAGAATGTCCTTTTCTGTGCATTGACAAATGTCCAAGTGCGAGAAGCGGCATCCCAAGTAGCAGATTCGCAGAATAAATCATACTCCAGCTTACCCGGGCTACTAAACTGCTCGATTCTGAGCTTTTTAAATGGTCTACTTGGTTCATCGATGGCAGGCGGGTCTCCTATCAGCCAGATGCGTTGCTGGGCTGTATTGTTAAATACGGTGCTTCGGTTTTTATTGCTGTTTTGACTCAGGGAATCAAACATCATTTTCCTATACATCGTGGCATTCGGTGCCCAGTGAAAACCAAATATACCAAAGTAAATAGATGCTATGACGGCTCCCACCAATATGGGGGCGGTCACTCTGAGCAATGAACGC
Organism: Akkermansia sp.; assembly: GCA_030525455.1. Taxonomy (GTDB): domain Bacteria; phylum Verrucomicrobiota; class Verrucomicrobiia; order Verrucomicrobiales; family Akkermansiaceae; genus Akkermansia. Next base: position 22,725 of record JAUNER010000009.1, read on the forward strand.
CCGGACTGAAGCATACCGGTAATTTCTGATGATGAAGACAACTTGGTCAATGCCCACAATGACCCCAGTAGCAGGGTATAGGGCAGTATCAAATTCAATATCATCGGCATCAGAACCAGATAGAATTGAATAGACCCAATAAAGGGTGATTCCAAGTTCATCAAATCCCCTACGTTGTCAGCAAAGTCGCCAATGATGTAAATGAGTGCCAAAATAGATGTACACATCATAAACGCAGAAAACCACGTTTTGGCCACATATTTATCCATGATGCAGGCACGACTGTACATAAACATCCCCAATGCCGGCAAAAAACACCCTACTAATATCAGCCATGGTCTAAGCATTTGCGAAAGAGGGTATTCTGCCGGAGTTCCCGGTATTTCCCACTGCATTTGCGACCATTCACGTGGCATCAAATAATACGCCACCGCACCCCCTACCAAAACAAGTAGGACGATAATTAACCAGTAGCGTAGTTGATGCATTTTTGTGGTCATGTACTATAATCTGTAGCTATAATGCCAAATTTTACGACATAAATAAAGCATTAAAGCATCGAAAACATGGTAATTTTTTACTTTCTACGAGGCTTACCAAACCGCCATGTGACATTAATGCACCCACTTTCCCCCACCACTAGGCAATCTACCACTAGATACAGGGCCATATTGAGTCGATTTCGTATTTCCCCATAGAGGGATGCCAAAGTATTGTTTCCAGATATAGGTCATGTATTCCCCGGTATAACAGCCGTAACTCCGGCAATCGGCATCTTTTGCAAACACATTTTTATCAAATTTATCAAAATGATTGATGTGAATGTATTGCGTAGAAATGGCCATGATGTCATTCCCGTAATCAAGCATAAAGGCATAGCAGTTTGAATGCCCGAAGTAGTAGAATGATTCTATCTTTTCGCCTTTCTTACGTGGGGCTTTATTAATGGCTTTGATAGCTTGCTCACTGGTATTTACCCACACGAGCTTGATTTTGTACTTCTTAGCCAAATCAGTAATCCAGCGAATATAGGGCTTTTTATCCTCCTTACCACGAGTCACATACCCCGGTTTAAACACAATCCATGTGATTTTGGCTTTCGGGTCTTTTTGTTGTATGTGTGACACTCGAATAGTCGATGCTCGTACGAAATTTGCCCACCAGTTATCATGCCTCTCGGCAGGGACGCGGAATCCTTCCCATTTTTTGAGGGCAGGACCTCCGCATAGTATCACATGCTCTGCATGAGAGAGGGCACTAGCCCCAATCATCAGTGCCAGAGCAACACAGACTTGCGATAAAACTTTTACAGCGGCATTCATTTCCAATCAATTCACTATTTTGCGTCTTGCTTTTACTTATCTTCCGGATGTTCTGCAAGCCAAGCTTCCCATAAATCCGGGCGATTTTGGCGGGTTCTTTCTTTTGCCTGAGCCAATTTCCATTTGGCGATGGCTACATGATTCCCACTGAGCAAAATTTCCGGCACAGCCATGTCTCTAAACACATTGGGCTTGGTGTATGCCGGGGCTTCTAGTAGCCCATTAGAAAATGACTCCTCTACTGAAGAGCGTTCGTCACCCAGTACACCAGGTATCAATCTGGCCACGGCATCAATAACCACTACTGCCGCTATGGCTCCGTTTGTCAAGATATAGTCACCTATAGAAATTTCCATATCTACCAGCCGGTCTACAACTCGTTGGTCTACCCCCTCATAGTGCCCACACAGCACAATGAGGTGACCACCTGCCATAGCCAATTCTTCTGCCATAGGTTGACAAAATCGCCGTCCCTGAGGAGTCATCAGCACCACTTTAGTTTCCGGGCGTCTGAGCTCTTCTACCGCTGCAAAAATCGGTTCCGGCTTAAGCAACATTCCCTGACCGCCTCCACATAGGTAATCATCTGTTTTTCTATGCTTATCTACGGTCCAATCTCTTATATTATGGCACTGCACATCGACCAAACCTTTTTCTCTGGCCTTGCCAAGTATACTCCCCCCCAGCGGACCTTCTATCATCTCCGGGAAAAGCGAAAGTACGTCTATTTTCAGTTTTTCGGCCATGATTATCGTTCGCGTTTTACGCCCCGAAGCATTGCTTCGATGTACTCATCAATCTCACCATCCATCACCGCCTGCAAATTGCCGGATTCCACCCCCGTTCTCAAATCTTTCACCATTTGATATGGTTGAAAGACGTAAGAACGAATCTGGTTTCCCCAGCCAATTTCTCCCTTTTCGCTATATTGGCGGTCGGCTTCTGCCTGCTTTTTATCTTCCTCAATTTGGTAGAGTTTCGCACGCAGCATATTCATAGCTTCTTCTTTGTTTCTCAACTGGCTTCGTTCATTTTGACAAGCCACGATTACCCCGGATGGCAGGTGCGTGATTCTCACTGCGGTTTCTACCTTATTCACGTTTTGACCACCTTTACCACCGGAACGATAGGTATCTATCTTCAAATCTTTGTCCAATATCTCAATATCTATCGTATCAGATACCTCCGGTGTCGCATCTAGTGAGGCAAATGACGTGTGTCGCTTACCGGCTGAGTCAAAGGGGGAAATTCTCACCAAGCGATGAATGCCTCGCTCATTTTTCAAATACCCATACGCATACTCGCCGTCTACCTTTAGCGTTACAGAGCGTATACCGGCATCATCGCCGTCCGTACTTTCCAGATAAGATACACTAAACCCCTTTCGCTCACACCACCGTGTATACAACCGCAGTAGCATAGATGCCCAGTCACAGGCCTCTGTACCACCAGCCCCGGCATGAATCGTCAGATAGCAATTTGATTGGTCCTGCGGACCATTTAGCAAAGTAATTAACTCAAATTCCCCCAAGGACTTTTGCCATGCCCCAAAAGCATCTACAGCTTCTTGGGCTAACTCATCGTCATCAGCTTCCAGAGCCAGCTCTATCGTGGCATCTATATCTGCCAGCTTCCCTTCTAAGTCAGCAAAGGACTCCATTCGCCTTTTTAGCGGGTTCACCTCTGCCATCAAGGCACGTGCCGCATTCTGATCATCCCAAAAATCCGGAGCACTCATGCGTTCATCTAGCTCCGCTACTCGCTTTTTAATGCCGTCTAAGTCAAAGATAGCTCCCGAGCTCGGATAAACGGCTATGCAACGCAGCCGTGTCGAGCGCCGAGAGATCAGCTAATACATGGGATTCCATGCCCGCACTCTACCACATCCGCACCTCTTGCTAAAGCAAAATCCGGGTTCTATACCACACCTGTGCCGAAAATTTGAATTCACTCAGAAATTAGCAAGCATAAAAAATATAAAAGGCCATCCGGAGAGAAAATGAGCCTCTCCGAATAGCCCCCAAAAAAAGAAAAAACTTATCCTCTAAAACTCGACTAATGGAGCATCTTTCCACAAGGTATCCAGAGCATAAAACTCACGAGTTTCCTGCCCCATTAAGTGAATCATCACATCAATGTAATCCACAACAGACCACAGTGACGCAGAAGCATCTTCGATACATGAAGGAAGCAACTGAGTTTCTTCTTCTACCTTTTCTTCAATGTCACGAGTTAATGCACGCAAATGCGGCACGGAAAGCCCCGTACAAACAATCATAAAATCGGTAAGCGAAGACATCCCTCGAAGGTCATAAATACGCACATCCTCTGCTTTAGCATCAGATGCAATGCGTGCACAAATCTTTGCAAATTCAATACCTGAGTTAGTTGACATATATAATAATTGTTAAAATTAATAATTCTCGTTTTTATCATTCTGTTGCTCGTCGAGCGGAGCAGTCACACGTTCATCTGAAGAGGGCGTAGACTCTTGAGAAAGATTATCTTTCGGCTCATCGTTTTCGGACTCTACCGGCTTAGTAACTTCCTCCGGAACAGGCGGCGGTGTTACCTTTAGAGGCGGATTTTTCATCTCGCCATAATCTAAAATGTCCTGCACCTGAGAGCCCTCTAATGTTTCGTACTCCATAAGGGCATCTGTAAGTAAATCTAGCTTGTCACGGAATTCCGTCAGAATGGCAATGGCACGTTCATACGCCGTGTCAACCAAGGCACGGATTTCCGCATCAATAAGCTCAGCCGTTGATTCCGAATAGTTTCTGGAACGAGTAGCCATATCGCGAGCTATATAAACTTCCCCCTGATGCTCACCATACTCAATAAGACCAAGCTTATCACTCATACCAAACTCACATACCATGCGTCGGGCTAAATTCGTAGCCATGCGAATATCACCTGTTGCCCCACTGGTCACATCTCCAAAGACGATTTGCTCTGCACAGCGTCCCCCCATGGCTACCACTAATTGGTCTAACATCTCCGACCGCATGTGGTGCATTTTATCATCTGATGGCAACCACATCGTCATCCCCAAAGCACCACCTCGGGGTACAATCGTTACACGATGAAGTGGCTCACTATGAGGGGTCTTCAATAAACAAATTGCATGACCTGCCTCGTGAACAGAAGTAATATGTCTGCCACGCTCATTGATGGCTAAACTACGACGTTCACGCCCCCAGCTTACTTTATCACGGGCTTCTTCCAATTCGGCCTGCGTGATTTCTTTCAAATTCTTACGAGCCGCTAGAAGTGCCGCTTCATTGATAAGGTTGGCAAGCTGTGCCCCTGAAAAACCGGAAGTACCTCGAGCAATCTTTTCAAGGCAAACATCCTTAGAGATTTTCACCTTCTTAGCATGAACTTGCAAAATCTGCTCACGCCCTCGAACATCCGGTAAATTAACCACCACTTGACGGTCAAAACGACCGGGACGCATCAATGCGGGGTCTAAAATATCAGATCGGTTTGTAGCGGCAATGACGATAACATTATCGTTTTTCTCAAAGCCATCCATCTCAACCAACAAAGCGTTCAATGTTTGCTCACGCTCATCATTACCGCCCCCCATGCCGTAGCCACGCTGACGACCGACGGCATCAATTTCGTCTATGAAAATCAAACTTGGGGCTGTTCTTTTAGCCTGCTCAAACATATCTCGCACACGACTAGCCCCGACACCAACAAACATTTCTACAAAGTCCGAACCGCTAATCGTATAGAATGAAGCCTTTGACTCACCGGCAATTGCTCGTGCCAGCAGGGTTTTCCCGGTACCGGGGGAACCAACCATCAGCACCCCTCTGGGGATGGTTGCTCCAAGCTCACGGAATTTTTCCGGATTGCGTAAGAACTCAACCAACTCCCACACTTCTTCCTTTGCTTCGCTTACACCGGCTACATCCTTAAAGGTAATCTGGTTTTTGTCTGCTGATATCAAACGTGCTCGGCTTTTACCAAATGTCATTGCACTACGAGCCCCACCACTCTGGGCACGGAACATGAAGAATAAAATGGCAACAATTAAAATGATAGGTAAAAAGTTAATCAACAAACTGCCCCAGCTCCCGGAGTCACGCTTGAAAACAGTATCCGGCCCCAAAAGTTGCTTCACGCGGTCACCTTGGAACTCAACAGAAAACGGAACTTCAATTTTTTCAACCAATTTTTTATCAGACCCCTTATTGGTTAAAGCAGGCCACTGAGTCTGAAGCACATACCCGGTAAGCACTCCTTTCGTGGCATCCTTACCAAAAGCCGGAGCCATATCCCCCCCGGCGATTTTCCCTTCGATTGCCAAGCGATTAAAATCCTTAATAGAAATTTCTCTAGCATTAACATTATGCCCGGGTAAACTATCTAAGGTTCTATACGAATACAGCTCATTGAGCTTCGGCTTTGCTTCGTCCGGCAAATCAATAGGGAAAGTCAATTCAAACGGATACGTTGTTGCTTGCTCCGGCTTTATGTCCTTTTTATATGCATAAGCATAAATAGAACCTTCCTTTCCACTCTCATCAAGCAAAACCTCTATCGGTTTCTTGTTATTATTAAGAACTACTCTGCCTTCCTTAAAAAGTGTTTCAAACGCCTCCATGGAGTATTTCTTTACACCGAGCCCAAAGGCATCTGCCCCCATAAAACTATATGTAAGAACAGCTACTATCAAAGCCACTATAATCCACAAGCCCCAATTAGAAGAACCGGAATTATTTGGACCATTAGTTTTAGAAGGACGAAAATTTGGAGGAACGTTATCAGACATGATGTGCTAATACACAAATTATAAATGAAGACAAGAAGATAGCCTAAGTGTTGAAAAAGAAAACACTTTTCCGAGACATGAAAGCGAAAATGCCAAAATTCGCATGGCCTGAAAATATGCTTGCTTCCACTGCTCCCTACATTCCCCTCTATCCTGTATTCCTCATGCCTCGTCTGCTTGATTCCGCAGGCTTCTCTTTACCGTGAGAAATGTACAATTCCTCATCACTTCCCTGCCGATTATGTAAAATAATTTTATTTACCAACTTAGAATAAACATATTAACAAATCACCCAATTTTCACTCACTTCCCCCACAAAAAATTACCTCATTTTCATACACCAAATTAACCACGACAACCTAGCTCATCACAAAAAACACCCATTGCCGAGCATCGTGGGCATCGTCAATGATACCAAAGAAAGGTTATGGTTCCCCAAGTATAGACAATCACACCCCGTATTTCATCCTCAAGTAGTGTGTGTATGAATTTTCCGGGAGTAGTTGATAAGGAAATTATCGTTTACTTTTCAAAAGAACTACCACTTCATGAAAACAAAAATCGCATTCCTTATACCGTAGAGACATCCAAATTTTTTTCCTTTTCAAAGGCTTGGTAAAGTGGCACAATTCGTGCGGAATAATCGCCAACCAAATACATCATTATTATGCTCAAGAAATCAAAAGGATTCCTCGCGGAGTTTAAAGCATTTGCCTTGAAGGGCAATGTTATCGACTTAGCCGTAGCCGTTGTCATCGGTGCTGCATTCAATAAGATTGTGTCTACCTTTGTAGCCAGCATCATCACACCAATCATGGGGTATTTGACCTCCGGGGTGGATTTAACCAAGCTGGCATACGTGCTTGATACAGTAACGAAGCCTGATGGTAAGGTAGAAGAAGTGGCCATCAAGTATGGTGAATTCATTCAGGTATCTATCGACTTTGTGATTATAGCATTCTCAATTTTCTGTGCTATCAAGATCATAAGTGCCTTTAAGCGCAAGGAAGAAGAAGCACCTGCACCGGAGCCTGCACCGGAACCGGAAAAGCCGGCAGATGTAGTGCTTTTGGAAGAGATTCGCGACTTACTTAAGAACAAGTAATTGTTTTTTTCTTTACAAGATACCCAATAGGTAGAAAAATCGGGGCATGAAACCAATCATGTCCCGATTTTTTGTATCGACCTTGCTGGCAATGGGCACATTAGTAGCCGGTGCAGAGTCGCAATACTACACATACGAAACGCCCTATAAGGTTCCTGTGCTCAAAGAAACCAACAGGAATATGCCGGCAAAGAATGTGATACTGATGATTGGGGATGGTATGGGGATACACCATACCACGGCGGCATGGGTAGCGAACCGAGGGGAGTTGCATATTTTTAATTGTCCGATCACGGGGATAGCCCGCACCTGGTGCAGTGATAAGCTTATCACCGATTCAGCGGCATCCGGGACGGCGATAGCCACAGGCACAAAAACACTCTATGGGCGAGTAGCTATTTCGCCGGAGGGGAAGGAACTTCACTCTCTCATTGATGCGGCTCAGAGTATGGGTAAATCAACCGGAATCGTGGTTACTAGCGGGCTTAATGATGCCACCCCGGCGGCATTTGTGGCTAATAATAAAAGCCGCGATAAAGCACAAGAAATCATTGCCGATTACACAAAATCAAAAATCAACTTCATTTTTGGCGGGGGGGCAAAGCACTTTACGAATCGCTCTGACGGCAGAGACATTTTTAAAGAGATGAAATCTAAAGGCTACCGAGTAGCCACCAGCTGGGAAGAAGGGAAAAAACTGCCGAAGGGGAAATCTCTCATCGTCGTGGCTGATGATAACCTTCCGGAACCAAGTAAACGCAAAGACGTACTGGTGCAGGCAACAAAAAAAGCTCTAGATACTTTGGCTGAGAATAAGAAGGGGTTTTTCCTAATGGTAGAGGGGTCATGCATCGACAAAGCGGCCCACAGCAATGACCTGACGCAAGTGGTGGAAGAAACACTCGACTTTGACCAAAGTGTAGGGGCGGTGCTGGCATGGGCAGCCAAAAGACCCGGCACTCTCGTCGTGGTCACAGCCGACCATAACACCGGAGCCTTTGCCATCGTGGGCGGTGATAAAGAAAAAGGCGAAGTAAAAGCGAAATTTAACTCAGGTGGGCATGATGGAGTGAGTGTGCCTGTTTATGCCTATGGTGCCGGAAGCCATAAATTTACCGGAGTCTACGAAAACTCAGACCTTCCAAAAAAAATTAAAGAAGCAATGAAAGGGACAAAATAAGCCCGGAATTGTGATAAGGACGATATAGCTCTTTCATGCTTAAGTCGATTGGAGGAGCTGTAATTACCAGAACCTCAACACACTCAATACTAAGCCCTCCCTAGGGACGCCAAACGGGGATTGGTTTGATTCCTCCTCGGTGTCCGGCCATCGTTGCTTAGGCTACTTCGTGGCAGTTCCGCTTTTCGGAGAAGCGGAACAACTACGAGCAGAAGCGAACCGCAGGTAAGCGTGTCGTGGTTCCGACTGTGGCGGCTAGTACTTTGGACTCTAGGGGGATTATCTGTGAAGTGCGATGTGTGTATTTTGTCCTCAAATCGCAAGCGATAAGCTCGTTTACTAGATATAAGTTTTGATAATGGCTTTTTTCTTCAATCGAGAAATCCACTGACGAGCACGCTCAAAGGAGCGTTTATCTCTGGTACGGCGGTCGATTTGCTCCTTAATTTCGGACAATGGAGGAGCCGGGGCAAACTTTACCTGCTGAACGTGTACAATAGTAAAGCCCATGTTATCCAAAATCGGACCTACGATTTCATCTTTTTTACCATTGAAAATAATAGTCCCGGCCTCGGCAGACAAAGAACCACGCTCAATTTCCGGCCACTGCCCGCCCTTATCGGCATACATATCTTGGGAATAACGCTGAGCAAACTCGGCAAATTGCGAGGGGTCTTTCTTTAGTTCCTCGATAATCAACTCAGCAAGGCTCAATTTCACCTCCATGGTTTCTTTAGTGTCGCCTCTTTCCAGAGGGATGAAAATCTTTCGGAACTTCACCTTGTCTTTGGTCATATCGCGGAACTCGTGCTTAGAGAGTTCATACTCACGCCGCAATTCATCCGGGGTGGGAGGGATTTCTGCGTCGTACTTCTGAGCACGCATAGCCTGGACTTCGAGGTTTTTTCGGACAGACTCGCGATAAGCACGAACGGTCATCCCCGAAACACGCAAACTCTCTAGGAATGCCTTTCTATCACCATTGTAGATATTTTTAATGGTACGGTTCATTTCCTGGTCGATGATAGAATCGCGGATGTAGCCACCCAATTGCTGAAACTCACTACGTATAAGCTCACGCTCAATGAGTTCATCCATAATTTGGCGTTTAGAAATCGCCAACTGTCTGACAAACTCCTGACCTCTGCGAGGGTAAATAGCCACCAACTGCTTTAGCACCGGGGCCAGTCGCATTGTGATTTCGCTCGAAGTAATAGGATTCCCATTCACCGTTGCCGCAATGCGATTTGCCACCGTTCGTCCTTTAGGCATGGAGGGCTTGGTCTTATCCTCCTTTATACGCTTCGTGTCATCTACTTTAACCAATGGATTTTTCCCGCCCCTAAGTTGCACAGCATCCGGCAATGAATTCAAATCACCGGCGACACTCTGAGCAGAAGCACTCATCGAAACAACCATTGATGCTAAAGATAATACAGACAACTTCGCTTTCATAAAAAAGGAATATTTTCTTTGCCTGGTATTCTACTTTTTTTCAGCATAAAAACAATACATTTCTAGGTCTGCATCTACCGAGCAAACAAGACCCAAAAAACAACGTAAAACCAATACATCTGCGGCAATAAAAGAAAAAAATCCCATGGTGACAGGAAGGAAGCTTGCATATCGAGTGAAATCATGCTGAATTGATTCAGCACCAAAACGTTTTTTTGACAAAAACACACATGAAAGCTTACTACATTTTCCAACAAGCAGACGAGCAAACCATTAGCGACATTCTCGACTGGATGCGAAACCAAGAACGCGGCATTTATCGTGCGGCAGTGAGAGAACTTGGGGCACTGAAGAAACTGCGACCGGAATTCATTCAGCGCAAGCCACTTCAAGAGCAATTTGCCTTTATCCAGAAGATGCTTGCATGGAAGCCAAGTAACGAAATTGGCGACCACTTATTGCAGGTATGGTTGCTTCGCAAGCACCAGGATATGCTTATCACTTTCCTAAATACCCTTGGGATTGAGCATGATGGTAACGGCATTGTAAATGAATTGCCGGAATCACTCGACAAAGAAAAACTCGGTCAGGCCGTAGACCAACTCTTTGAAAAATACTCTGCCGGTGTCGCCTCTGTTTACTTACAGATGTTCCAGCTTCAGACTGACGAAGGCTGGCCTGAACTAGCAGAAATTCTGGCCAACGACCCACGTGTCACCATTCGCTAATAAGCAAAATTAAGCTCAAAGCATTTCAATAGGCTACCTCAATGTACAGAGAGGTAGCCTTTTTTATACCCCTCACAAAGAGAACCGAATTTACAAACCACCACTACCCTACACGAATAGGCTCGCCCAGATGCCGAGGCTGTCTATCACGAACATAAAGATCAATAAGCATCCATACACGAGCGGCACGCTCACGGAGCCAATTTCGAAGCAAAGCAGCTCTCCCGGCACGCACGTCTGCATTTAAGGCATAAGCATCATGCCCATGCTTAGCAGCAATAGCCAAAGCCCGCTCATTATGAAACTTCTGCGATACAATAATGTAAGACTCCATCCCGAAAATTTCTTTCATCCGCACGATAGAATCTAAAGTCCGCAACCCGGCATAGTCACAAACCACCCTCTCTGCAGGCACACCCAGCTTTACGAGAGCCTCTTTCATCCACTCCGGTTCATTATAAGCCTTTCGTCGATTATCACCGGAAACGACAAACACAGAAGCTTTACCGGCACGCCAAAGTTCAGCAGCGGCAGACATTCTATTGGTAAAATACGAATTATTACGCCCATTAATCTGCGGGGCACAACCTAAAACAAGCACCGGCAATTGATGTGGAATCGATAACTGAGTAGCATCATCAGCCAATCGCCCCTCGCAAGCAGATGCAATGACTAACTCTGACACCAAAAGCAACACCAGTGCCAAAACCAGCAAAACACCGCCACCACCAAAGACAATAAAGGAAAATTTACGGTGTTGTTTTATCCACAGTAGAAGTTTTTTTATCATGTGTACTTATGAATGAATTTTCCCAACGTCGACGAATATCTGCCCAGCTCACAGACTCGCTGCCATAACCTAAATAAGACCGCTTTTTAAGTTCAGAAAAACTTTCATTAGGGAGCGTAAGAAGCTCACCGCGACGATAAGAATTCTCATCACAAATACCATTGAAAATAGGAGTCCAATGCCATTCAAGCACCCCTAAATAATGCTTAAACGTATCCACTAGCTCTGTGGTACAATTTGCAGTAATCGTATTATAAAAACGAGGATACTTATGCAGATGATTGATTTTCTCTGCAAAGCCAATGAAAACCTTTCGCAAATCAGAGCGAGACATCTTAACACGGTACAAGTACATATCCTCTCTACGGAAGTGCGTGCGAAGAGCAAACAAATCCTGCTCATCTGCCAAAATGTAGGCCAAATTGTACTGTTTATAGATACCCGGTAGGTTTTCCTGTAATACACCCTCAGGCAAGCGAGTTTCAACGGACAAAGCCAAGTGACGTCCATCCTCAAAGCCAAAAGAAAGCATCGTGTGAGCCACAGCCTCCATGCCATCCCAATGACTCACGGCAAAGTCTAAAGTAGACAATTTATCTAAATCAAACTGACGCGTCACATAACGAACATCGTAGTCCTGCTCAGAGCGATAAACAAAGCTACGCACATCTTTAACCGTCACATGATTCCCGGAAATCTCAACAACGGGGATTCGGCTCCAGGGAGCTTGCCAGACCTTATCATTAGAAGCCGGAATCATTAAATAATAGCTCCAAAGAAGTACAGGCAAAAACCTCAGCACTTGCCATTGCAACAATGATTTTTTACGGAAGCAAAAAGAAACAATTAACCCAATAACATAAAACCACACAAAAACCACACCGCCCCACACATTATAAACCACCACCCCGGAAGCCCAAAGAGCCAAGAAACACCAAGCAACACATACTGCGTAATGCCCGATGCGTTTAAGCGAATTCAGAAAAATCTCTTTACTTCCGCTCATAAAAAAATGCATGGCTAGAGCCAAAGCCCTAGCCATACAGTAGCTATAAGGATATTAACGGAAAGAAAGCCCCTTTACCTTATCGGTCAATGCCTTCAGCACACGCTGGTGAGCAGCATCAACCTCTGCGGCAGTAAGCGTCTTTGTGGCATCACGATACAGGAAAGTGTAAGCAATAGACTTACGATCTGCGGCCAACTTCTCACCGGAAGCATCAACAAAAACGTCGAAACATGAGAAACTTACCAACAGTTTTTCCTTAGCAGACTCAATAGCCTTCACAATATCTGCATTTGGAGTAGACAAAGGTAATTCCATAGCGGCATCGCGGGATGAGCCCGGGAACTGAGGAAGTTCCTTCGCCTTTACCGGAGCGGTTAGCACTTCCTGTAACTTACGCAGATCTAACTCAGCCACATAAACAGCTTGAGATAAGCCCAATTCGCGACAACGAGCAAGAGATAATTGAGCAAAATAGCCACATGCCTTACCATCAATCTGCACGTCTGCACCAAGTGCGGCTTGTTCACGCGGACGAGCAGGACTCAAGGTAAAGCTATGCCCCGGAGCCAGAACCTCCATCACAGCTAATAAATCTGCAAAGCTTGCCTGAGCCGGACGTGCATCTGCCCAAGAACGAGGATTACGCTCACCGGCAACCAAGATACCGAGAGTTTCTGTCTCAATATCGCGACCTTTACCCCCGCCGGTATTACGGAACACACGACCAAGTTCAAAGAAACGCAAACCGTTCATCCCCTGGTTACTATTACGCACAGCAGCGGCAATCAAGCCCGGCGTATGTGCAGGACGCAACACAGAGTGATCTTCACTAAGTGGCAGAGCCACACGAATAAGGTCACCCTCCATCAAGGGGCGAATCGGCATGGCATCTTTTACCTGAGCAATGGTATTATCAGCAGATTCAGAGGCGATAAGCTTAATCGTCTGTGTCTCATAGAACCCCTGAGCTGCCAATTTACGACGCAACTTCATCTGGAAGTCGTAAGCTAAATCCACAGATGATTCCGGAACAAATGGACCATAAAAACGAGCAGGAATTTTATCAATGCCAAAGACACGGACAATTTCTTCGAGCAAATCGCAATCGCGAGTCAAATCGAGTCTGTGCGGAGGAATAACCCAAGTTTCAGAATCAGTCTGAATTTGTTGTAAGCCCAAATTAGAAAGAATGCGTGCCCCTTCCTCATGAGGGATAGTAGCACTAGAAATCTGGTCTAATTTAGCCCAAGGCATCTTCACACAGCCTAGGCAGTACTCCACAGGAGCCCCCTTACCCTGGATAAGAGATGCGGCCAAACTCATAGGGCCATCGGCAGAATCACTCCAGCAAATAGAAGAATTTGTATAGGCTGGGTTTGGCGTAGGAGAACCGGCAACCAAGGTGTTTGATGCAGAACCACCGGCAACTTCCAAAATAAGCTCAACAGCACGCACAGAGCCACGAAGCACATTCCATGCAGAAGTGCCACGCTCAAAGCGATAAGAAGAATCAGAGCTAAGAGCTAAGCGACGAGACGTAGCACGCACATTTGACGGGAAGAACCAAGCAGATTCCAGGATGATGTCTGTCGTGGCATCTGTTACACCACTATCCTCACCCCCCATAACACCACCGATAGCCAACGCCTTACCGCTTTGGTCTGCAATCACTAGGTCAGAGCTATTGAGGGTGTAGTCCTGCCCATCAAGAGCCTTAAACACCTCCCCATCTGCGGCGGCTCTAGTCAGTAAACCACCCTGCACCTTGGCGGCATCAAAAGCATGGAGAGGAGTACCCAACTCATGCAAAACATAGTTCGTGACGTCCACAATGTTATTAATGGGACGTAACCCAATAGCCACTAAGCGTTCCTTCAGCCAATCAGGGCTTTCGCCCACCTTTACACCGCTAATTTTCACAGCAGTATAGTATGGGTTCACAGCAGGGTTTTCGAGACGCACAAAATCACCAGCAGGCTCTAAAACCACATTCTGATCATCCACAAGCACAGGCTTATACTCACGACCGGAAATAGCAGCCAATTCTAAAGCCATGCCATTGTGAGACAATAAATCAGGGCGGTTCGGAGTCACTTCTACCTCAACAATCGTATCTGCCTTAACAATGCTAGAGATAGGGGTGCCAAGTTCAAGCTCCTGAGGCAAAATCCACAGACCGTGTTCCTTATCCGGCAAGCCTAATTCAGAAGCAGAGCAAAGCATACCGCAAGACTCAACCCCACGAAGTTTGCCCACCTTAATCTCAAAATTCCCCGGAAGCACAGCCCCGGGCAGAGCACACGGCACTTTATCGCCAACCTTATAATTCTGAGCACCACACACAATTTGGTGTAATGTTCCGTCCCCGACATCGACCTTACAGACCTTTAGGCGGTCAGCCTGTGGGTGTTTTTCAGCCTCTACCACCTGAGCCACAACTACCAAAGGAGAATCTACACCCTGCTGGTGAATATCCTCTACTTCGATACCGGCAAAGGTAAGCATATCAGACATTTCTGATACACTTAAACCATTTAGGTCAATGTACTGAGAAAGCCAATTTAATGAAATTTTCATATCAATCTAATGCTAAAAATTATTGGAATTGAGATAAGAAACGCACATCGTTTTCAATCAAGGCACGAATGTCGCGAATACCCCAGCGAATCATGGCCAAACGATCCAGCCCCAAACCAAAGGCAAACCCGGTCATCCCCTCGTAGCATGGCTCGCCACCGCGTTCTTTGTCCACAGCAGCAAACACAGCAGGGTCAACCATACCGCAACCGGCAATTTCAACCCAACGAGGCTCCTGACCGGACACCTTTAACTTCACATCGATTTCAAAACTTGGTTCTGTGAATGGGAAGAAATGCGGGCGGAAGCGAACCTCCGTATCTGCACCAAACAAAGCACGAAGCAGATATTCCAAAGTCCCCTTAAGGTCACCAACAGATACATCTTTGGCCACATACAACCCCTCTAACTGATTGAACACAGAAAGGTGTGTGGCATCAATTTCATCACGACGATAAGCAGAGCCCGGAGCAATGATACGCACAGGCGGACATTGCTTTTCCATCGTACGGATTTGCACAGATGAGGTATGCGTACGAAGTAACTTCCCTGAATCAAAATAGAAGGTATCCTTTTCATTACGAGCCGGGTGATCTTCCGGTGTATTCAAGGCATCGAAACAGTGAAACTCATCCTCAATTTCCGGCCCCTCGGCCAACGCAAATCCCATACGACGCAAAATACCAATAGCTTCGTCACGAATGATAGTCAGCGGATGCAAACCACCCATTGGCAAACTACGAGCCGGTAGGGTTAAATCCACTCCTGCTACGGCCGCTTTATCTGCCAGAGCCTGCACCTCAGCCAATTTAGCCTCCAGAGCTTCTGTAATAGCCTTGCGAGCATCATTTAAGAGCTGACCAACGACGGGTTTATCTTCCTTTGGCACGTCTTTCATGCCGGTTTGAGCCATCGTCAGCACACCTTTTTTCCCTAAAATGGCCACGCGGGCATCTTCTACCCCTCTGCGGTCAGTTACTTCGGCTATTCTAGCCAAAGCTTCTTGCTGGATTTTTACAATCTCTTCCTTCATAAAATTTGATGTCAAATAGTTTACTCCCCTTACCTTCATTGGTCAAGCCTATCACCCTCTTATGCCATATCTTAAATTCTATTTCAGATTTGCCGGGTGGGTATAAAGAAATAGTGACCAACACTATAAATTGTGGAATAAGTTTTAACTCATCACATAGTCATGAAGGAGAACATGCTGAAGAGTACATATTTCTCAAATTGTGTCAAATATATCTCAAGAAATAGACAAAATACCCTATGGGATAATCCACCACCCCCAGCAAATCTGTATATCTCTCGATTTTTTCAAGGGGTTAACTTCCCTACTTGACAGCTTTTTTATTTTTTGTTATTTGTGTATATAAGTCAGATGACTTTAATTTAACCTTTTATTAAAATGATGCCTCATTCAACTACTATTTCTTTTCAAGAGTGGCTTAAGGATCACAATGGTGATGTTTAAAAGCAGAATTTTCACCAGGCATTATTCATTATCCAATACCTTTTTAATATGAATAAAGTATTTCGTATAATATGTATCTTTTTTATTATTATTTTTATACTAAATACGTGTATTTGTGTTTTAATTGGTCCTCCAATGCAAGTTTTTGGATTAAATAAGAACTATATACAACAAGGATATTATATATGGAAATTTTATGAAACCGGAAAATATTATTTAGATAATGATGATATTGATTTGTCAGAAAACCATGTTGATTTTAATCAAGCTATTTATTCCATTTGCTTTATTAAAAAAGATGTTATTTATGTTACAGTTGGCGGTGAAAATGGTGATTGCTATATTATTAACATGAGTAATGACACTATAACCAATATTGATAAAAATAATGTAAATCCACTCTATTTCAAGAAAGATAATATGCTATATCATTTCATTCCATTAACTCCAAAACATTTTCTAGAAACATTGTAAACTACTATATAGTGAGTGTCTCTTCCAAAGATATTAATATGACTTTTTTAAACAAAAATAAAAAGGCGGCAAATGTAATGACTATAGTCATAACATTTCTTTTTGCAGGTTCTTTAACGTTATTATTTGCAGACTATAGTCAGGATAAATACTATGTATGCCGAATTATTATTTTTTTGCAAATTCTCATAAATTATCTATATGTAATATCAATTATAAGATATTCAAATATATCATATTCAGCAGATGAGTTATGTTATAAAAAATTTTTTATGCAAAAGAAAATCTTATTTTCTGATATAAAACAAATTGATTTATACACATGGATGTCTCCTGCCGGAACAAAAGGAATTTATTATGTTATAGATAAACAACAGAGAACAGTATGTAGTATTAGTCCAGTCTTTTTTATTGAGGATAATAAATTTGTTAATTTGTTTAATGTATTTAAACAAAAAAATATTAGGATAAAAAAATACGATTCAAGAACAAGCCCGGGTGATATTTTTTTACTAAAGTCAATTTTATTAAATGCTTTATTTATAGTGATATTCCCCGAGTTCTATTATTTTATAATAGAGAAATTAATCTAAAATCTGTAAAACGAGATAAAAAAGCAATACATGTTTATTATAAAATTTGCGAACATTGGAAAATTCGATTCCGGTTTTGTTAAATAATAAAATTGAAGTTAAAAATAAGGTTATCTTGAAACTTTAGCAGGCTTGATAAATCAACATAAATGAGAATCCTGAAGTATAAATTCATATATATACGCATGGAAATAATTAATTAGCTCGATAGGGTATAACGTAATTGACAAAGGGGGCGATTATTTTGACGGTTGATATATTGAAGAAGTGTAAAAAGAGTAATTTTTGAAATTATTTTTACGAAGAATCCTTTTTGTGATTTAGCGTAGTTTTTACGAATGGAAAATTGTTCTACCAATTGAGAAAACTCAAGCTCAATTCTTTTTCTGAGCCTTGGGTAATCATTTAGCATAGAGTATTGTAGCAATTTATTCTTTCGACAAGGCGTTGCCAATTCTATACCGGCATATTCAAACAGTGTTAATCTCCATGAATTGCTATGATATCCTTTGTTACCTACAAGAAAGCAATTTGAAAACTCATCTTAAATATCATGTAAATACCTGATATCGTGATGGTGTGCTTGGCTTAGGTCATATCGTTTAATAACTCTATCTGCAGTACAAACACAATGTAATTTGTAACCAAAATATTTTTATTACAGAGAAGCACAGAAGCCAAATGTTAGAGCTTGTTGTTCATTGCCTTTTAATATACGACATCCTTTTGCTCTTGAATATCTACAAACTTCTATTGGCATAGAATCAATGAGCCATACATTTTCTAACTACTCAATCGGGACATCAAACTTCTGCAGATTAACAAGAACCCTAAAATCAGGTTCAAGTGACATCTAAAATGGCATTTTCCCCTTTTTCTTCGCATTCTTTCTTTGTATGATGGGGAAAAAGCATTCTCTATTCTTGAAATTAAGGCGGGTATAAGGAATTGCTTCATTTACATAGTATTTAATGCAACCAACTCCCCGTTACTGAATTTGGATTAGCCCTAATCTCCTGCGGCGTGCCGGTGGCAACAATGTAACCGCCGTGCTTACCGGCACCTGGGCCCATGTCTACGAGATAGTCAGCGGCATTTAATAAATCACGATGATGCTCAATACAAAGAACCGTATGCCCAACATCTCGCAATCGGAAAATAGCCTTTAACAAAAGCTCTACCTCATGAAAATGTAGCCCCGTGGTCGGTTCATCTAAAATAAATAAAGTCCTCTCGATGCCACGATGACTGTAAGACTGAGGAATCTTAGCCAATTCTGTGGCAATTTTAACACGTTGGGATTCACCACCGGAAAGAGACTGGGCGCGTCTATCCAAATTCAAATACCCTAGACCGGCCTCTTTCATACAGCCCAGTATAGCCCTCGCTTTAGGCACAGAGGCAAAAAACTCATAAGCCTCATCGACACTCATGGCAAGAACCTGAGCAATCGACTTCCCCTTCCAAGTAACCTCTAAAGTCTCGCGATTAAAACAAGCCCCATGGCAAGCATCACAAGGGAGCAACGCTCTACCAAGGAAATTCATATCTACCTCCATCACCCCTGTGCCCAAACAACGCTCACAACGCCCCCCACGAACATTAGGCGAAAATCGCGAACTCGTATAACCACGCTGTTTAGACAATGGAAGCTGAGCAAACAAAGGACGTAAAACATTCAGCAATCCTGTAGTTGTAGCCGGAGTAGCTCGCGGTGATTTACCAATGGGCGACTGGTCTATAAATACCAATCTATCTAACTCAGCCGAGTTCTCAACCCGGCGACACTGACGCCCCTCATAGGAAAAATCATGTTTCAAGGCCGGAATCAAACAATCTCGCACCAAGGTAGATTTCCCGGAACCGGAAGGTCCGGAAATACAAGTCAACGAGCCAAGAGGGAATCGCAACTCAATATGGTGTAAATTATTTTTACAAGCATCACGCAACACCAGCCAATCTGAAAATGAAGACGGACAAGACACAGGCATACAGCGATGACCGGATAGCCACTGTCCGGTAGGACTATCCGATAATCGGACAAGCTCATCCACAGTCCCCTGTGCCAGAACCTGCCCACCAAAGACACCGGCCCCCGGACCCATATCTACCAAATAATCTGCCGCCCGAAGCACCTGCTCGTCATGCTCAACCACCAGCACCGTATTCCCCAAATCACGAAGAGTATACAATGCCCGAATCAACCGCTCTGTATCCGCAGGATGTAGCCCGGCAGTAGGTTCATCCAAAATATAAAGCACCCCGGAAAGTCCCCCCCCTAATTGAGATGCCAACCTAGCACGTTGCAATTCACCACCGGAAAGCGTATTTGCCTCGCGAGATAAACATAAATAGCCCAAGCCCAAATCATTCAAAAAACGAATCCGCTTCTCAACCTCTGACATTAACGGACGCAATGCCGAGCCTAACGACTCGGGAATATGCAACGATAAAAGCACACTACCTAACTCCTCTAAAGGCAAGTCCAAAAGTTCCGACAAAGAGAACTCACCAGTAGCTAATGGTAAAGTAACAGCCTCTGCCAAAGCTGATAAGCGAGAACCATGACAATGCTCACAAATCTCACCGGACTCAGACTTCCCCGTGCCCTTACACTCCATACACCATCCCTGTGGTGAAAAATAAGAAAAATGTTTAGGCGTCAACTTCGGAAGCAAGTACCCGGTCTCCGGGTTTCGATAGCGAGTATGAAAACAAAGCACCTCACTCCCCTGCTCAAGCATCACCAAAGCCCTTACCTCATCCTCATTAATTCGCAAAGCCGTCTGCAAGGAATCAGCCAAACGAGAAGCAGAGCTTTCCCCCCGAATAATTAATCTATCAACTACCAACGCCGCATCGCCAGGCACAGTAGTCTCTGCACTCAGCTCCTCAATATCACGCACCTCACCAGCCCAGAATAGTCGCAAAAAACCCTGCCGTAAAAAATCCCCTAATGTCGCCTGTAAATCCTGATGCAATAAAGCACCCACCGGAACCATCAGCACAAGACGCGTACCCTCCGGCAAAGAAAGTAACTCATCAATAATCTGGTCTGAACTTTTACGGATAAGTTCCACTCCGGAGTCCGGGTCATGAGGAATACCAATAGCCGCATACAAAATGCGTAAATAGTCCAGAATTTCCGTAATTCCACCTAATAAAACATTCCCCGGAATCGCCCGTACATTTTGCTCCAAACACAAAGCCGGAGGTAACCCGGTAATGGAATCAATATCCGGCTTTTCCGGCTGGGGCATTCCCTGACGGGATTTAGCCGACAAACAATCAATAAAACGACGCTGAGACTCAGCAAACAAAGTCTCGTACGCCAGAGACGACTTACCCGACCCTGAAGGACCACAAAGAACAATGAGCTTGTGACTCGGCAAGGTCAAATGCAGGTTTTGCAAATTATTTTGCCTAGCTCCGTGAATATCAATAGGAAGAGCCATACTCTCAGAATCAAAAATTTAATCAGATAATTTCGTAAATGCCCCTTGATGAATCCCCCCCTCTTCAATCACTAATTGACGAGCCACAATATCCCCCAAAAACTTAGCATTCCTTCTAATAGTAATCACATTCGAAGCCTTTATCTGCCCTTCTAATACACCATTAATTTGGCAATCTTTCACCATCATCCCCCCGACGACCGTCACTTTTGCCTTTTTCTCAATCACCAATCTCTGAGCCTCAATCATGCCGGAAATATGCTGATCACTCTTAATTTTACACAAACCTTGGCATCTAAACTTACCGGAGCCACGTCCATGCATCACCAAATGCAAACACTCAACGTCCAAGCCCTTTAGGTCAGCATTTGCCCGAATGGTAACAGTTCCCCATGTTCTTACAAATGTACGATGCGTTCGAGCATGTAAACTAATATCATCCATCTTAATGTAAGAAGCACAATGAAGACACTTTGCAGAAATAGCAGATTTAGGCACATTGCACATCTGTCTACACACAAAACACTGCACCTGTTTCATAGGCACAGCCCCCTCTCCCTTGGGAGGCAATGACCAAGGCATAGACACATCTTTACGGAAAATTTTTCCGGACGGATGCTCACTAATGCGAGGGATGGGGTGAAACTGAGCCTTCATAAGAATAAAACAGGCGGCAAAAAGCCAAAGCCCTTGCCGCCATAGAAAAGAAAAAGTTAAACTAACACTTCTGCCTATTCAGCATCAATGTCAAGTTCTCTCTGATTCACAGGAGTAGACCCTGTGCTTGCGGCTTTTGGGGTAACAGAAGCGGCCTTTGGAGACGAACTCACAGCAGGCATACCGGCCACAGCCCCCCCGACCGTAGAACGGCCGATAAAAGTAGCCCCACTTTCGATAGCCAAGGTAGCGGCCTGAATATCACCGACAAGCTTAGCAGTAGACTTTAACTCCACATGGTCAGTAACAGTAATATTCCCCTTTACATCACCAAGGATAATCACAGACTTTGTTTTAATTTCTGCTTCAATGTTAGCGTTTTCGCCAACAGTTAAAACGCCTTCGGAAGTAATGTCGCCCTTTACGCGACCATCAATAAGAAGGTCATCTGTAAAAGAAAGAGAACCATTAACTTCTACATCGGAATTCAAAACATTACTGTTTTTTTGATCCAAGCTAGAGCTTACAGTCATACGTGGCTCAGCCACGGAGGGCTGGCTGTGAGAATCTGCCGGCCATGAAGGCATAGCTTCTTGACTGTTAGAGGAATTCTTATCAGATGGTACTTGTGTCCAATTGCCAAACTTCATAATGTTAAAAAAGGATAATGATTGAAAAGCTACGGTAGAGTTAAAACTCGTCACAAGGAATGTACATCACAATCGTTCCAATGTGAAACTTTTTCCTACTTCCTCACAAAAAAAGTTTGTCCGTATTTCTCAACATAAGACATTCTCATAAATTTGCCCCTGCCACAGCCTCGGCACATCGCCGACCATCCAATGCGGCAGACACAATTCCCCCTGCATAACCGGCGCCCTCGCCACAGGGATACAAACCTTCTAAATCAACGTGTTGTAAAGACAACTCGTGACGAGGAATACGCACAGGCGAACTTGTACGAGTTTCACATCCTATTAATTGAGCACCAGAGCCGGCAAAACCACGCCATTTCTTTTCAAAAAAGCGTAAGCCCTCACGCATCCGCCACATAACGTCATGTGGCAATAATTCATGCAACGGGCATGATGTAAGGCCGGGGTGATAACTTGTATCCAGCAAGGTCTGACTCACTCGTCCCTTAAGGAAATCAGTCACACGCTGAGCAGGAGCTTTTTGCTTCCCCCCACCGGCAAGAGAAGTAGCCACTTCAAGATTTTTTTGGTACGCGATACCGGCCAAAACACCATGCTCAGCCTGATAAGCCTTCGTGTCTTCCGGATGCACACTCACCACGAACCCCGAATTTGCAAATGGAGAATCTCGACGTGATAAAGACATCCCATTTACCACTACTTCATCATCCTCCGTAGCGGCAGGCACAATAAAGCCCCCCGGACACATACAGAAAGAATGTACACCGCGATCCTGAATCGTCGTCGTTACCGAATAACGTGCCGCAGGTAACTGAGCTGGTCGCTTCTGATCCGGACGCAAATGGTACTGCCTAGCATCAACAAATGCTTGAGGGTGTTCGATACGCACCCCGACAGCAAAAGGTTTTTGCTCCAAGGTAAGCCCCTCCCTCTGCAACATCCTGTAAACATCTCTGGCACTATGCCCGGTAGCTAAAATCACAGCATTTGCAAGAAACTCACGCCCATCGGCACATCGCACCCCCCGGATTTTGCGACCATCTGCTGAGCGTAATAGCCCCTCAACCTTTGCTTGGAAATGGATTTCACCCCCGGCTTGAAGTACAGATTCACGAATGGCCTTGACCACATTGGGCAATAAATTTGAACCAATATGCGGATGGGCATCTGTCAAAATTTCTTTTGGAGCCCCATGAGCTACAAATGTTTCATACACTTCACGTACAGGGCCACGTTTCGTAGCACGAGTAAACAATTTTCCATCAGAAAAAGTACCTGCTCCCCCCTCGCCAAAACAATAATTGGAATCAGGCACAATTCCATCCCCACGCATAATTGGAGCCAAATCAAAGCGACGAGCAGAAACATCCTTCCCCCGCTCAAGGACAATAGGCTTAAACCCCTGCTCAATCAACCGCAATGAAGCGAACATTCCGGCAGGGCCAAAGCCAACAACAATCACCTCTTGGGCAGAACTCGGTAAAAGTGGGTAATCTTTTGAAGGCATCTGTTCCGGCGGCAAAGGAGAGTCTACACCCACCAGAAGTCTAAGTTGGAACAGAATTTTCTTTTGGCGTGAATCGATGGACTCTTTTACCAAACGAATGTCGCAAATGCGAGACGCGTCAATACCCAACGCCTGAGCGGCCGCCTCTAATCTAGCCTGAGCATCACCTGCTTTGGCCATAGGCAAAATCACATCAACCAACACACCGGAATCAGACATCATGAACATACCTTTCGTGGTTTAGGTTGTTGCTGAGTAATGCAATGAATAGCCCCCCCCTCTAACACCAACTTTCTTGCATCAACACCAACAATCTGCTTTTTCCCAAAACACTCACGCAAAATCCCCAAAGCCCTATCATCATTCTTTGGCTGATTAAAAATGGGTACAATCACCGCATCATTAACAATGAGAAAGTTTGCATAACTCGCCGGCAACTGCTCTAATCGCCAATCCTCAGCCACAATTGGTTCCGGCATGGGCAATGGCACTACCTCTATACGGCTACCATCTACACCTCTCAAATCCTGCAATCGCTCATTATTCTCCGATAAGGCCTTATAATGAGGAGACTTAGAATCATTTTCCACTATAGAAACAACGGCATCTCTGCTTACAAAACGAACCATGTCATCAATATGACCATCTGTATCATCCCCCTCTATACCGGAACCTAACCAGAAAATAGACTGAACACCGAGCATCCGTTTTATTTCTTGCTCAATGTCGCTTTTAGTCCATTGTGCGTTTCGGTTAGGATTTAACAAAACAGACTCTGTGGTAATCAATAAGCCCTCGCCATTCCCCTCAATAGCCCCACCTTCCAAAATCATCTGCGAACACCGCGAAGGCAACCCTAACGAGGCTGCTATTCTTTGAGGCACTTGATTGTCTAAATCCCATGGAGCAAATTTACCCCCCCAAGCATTAAACTGCCAATCTGCCAATATAAGAGAGCCATCCTGCAAACTCTGTACAAAAATCGGGCCATGGTCACGACACCACACATCATTCGTAGGGTGCGGAAATAAACGGAATTGCTCATCGTCTACGCCAGCCACTTGTAATTGATGCCTAATACTCGAATGCAAATTTTCTGCCGCATTGACACACACACAAGCATGAGGAGCAATGGCGGACACCACCCGACCATACGTAGCATACAATTCCTGTAACCCACCCTGCCATAAATCATCCCTGTGAGGCCAAGAAATCCACACAGCATCCTGAGGTTCCCACTCTGCGGGCCAACGTACGTCTGATTGCATATTACTTACTATTCTAGGGTTACTTGCACTTCAAAGGGGGAGAGTAGGACTTTTCGCATATTTTTCATCCCATTAAAATCATCTAAAGAATCACCAGGCTGTTTGGAAAAAATCTGCTCCTCTATCAATAAAAAAACCATTTCCCCTACATTTCTTCCACTCTTAATCCCCCACTCAGTTATGACAGTTGAGGCCATAGGGCCAAATTGCTCAAATGCAAAATCTCTAAACCCCTCCAGCAATTCCATACCACTAACATGACGTCCCTCGCCTTTTTCATTGTCCATAATTCGCTGAATTGTGAAATCTAGGGCATCTCTTAAAAATACGTATGCTCTGGCAGAAAAACGAGAATCTCTCTGCACAATCCGCTCAACGGCATCTTCAAATGAATCTCCAATCATACCTATATGCTTCTACACTATACGCAGTACTGCAAAAAGCAAGCATTTTGATACACCTCCACATCGTCGCCACGTGTCTGATTTGGAGAAGCTTTCAATCACACTTACTTAACACAATCCGTACAAACTAAATCATCTACTATCTATTTGAATTTGAGCGTCTATTACGACGAGATGGTTTCACAGGTTCCTCTGGAGGAGCCTCACCGATTTTAGTAAGCACTCGGCGAGCTTCGGTAGTACGGTTTTGTTTTTTACAAACCTCTGCCCATGCACGGTGAATTTTCTTATACAACTCAGCATTTTGAATTGTATTCAAATTATTTTGGAGAGTTGCTTTTTCCTGATCAGAGAGGGCATCCCATTTATTGATAAGCTGGCCATACTGAGCTTCAGACACAGCCCATTGTTCCCTAGCGGCACTAATTTCTGCCTGAATATTCAGAATTAATGGTTGCAAGACCTGCACAAATGAAGTGTTTTCTAAAGCGACAGTCATGGCTTGATTAGAATACTTCTCGGCTTGATTCAAATCCTTTGCCTTTAGGAATGCGGCGGCAAGATTAATATCTTCGTAGGCCTTTTTGACAAGAGATTCTGCTTGTCTAAAACGCTCTAACTCTGCACGCATTTGAGCAATATCCTGATTAATACTCATGCCACTCAAAATACGAGGGGCATCTACGCCTAGAGTCATGGCAATCCCCTCTGCACGGCTCAAAATCTGAGCGGCATCTTTGAGGTTCCCTAACTGCATTTGCAATCTGGCAATAGCAAGCATTGTTTCCGGGATGCAATCCATGGCCTCTGCTGAACCTCGGAAACATACCGTGGCCGCATCTAAACGCTCAATAAGCTCTTGCGTTTCTTGAGGGGTAAATTTTTTCCGAGAATTAAGGATAGGGTTAATCCCCTTAAGAATGATACGCCCCATATCCGGGCTTGTTTCTAGCTTAAAGCGTTTGAGTAACTCCTCAGAAATGGCACTCCCCGTACCGGTAGGCACTCCTGTAACTTGTTCGGGCAGGGTGTCTTGGAGCAAAAGAATTTTCACCAACTTTTGCACGTCCTCCGGCTGTTGTAATAAGCTGCGAGTAACGGCAGAATTTGCTTCCTTGGCTAGGGACGCAAATCGCTCAAATTGAGCCTTGTCGTATGCGTATTGAGTAAGAGCGGCATAACAAGCCATGCGAGTAGAAACCTCTTCTTCCGGGGCATTATTTAATACAATCGTGTAGAGTTTTTCAGCTTGTTCATCATGGTCTCTGGCAGCCAGCACATCTGCCCAATTTAGAGCTACTTTCAGAGATAGGATTTTTTCCGTTTGAGATTCTTTATCATCACGTTTCAATTTCTTTTCCAGCAATGAAATCAACACAGGTTCTGCTTCTTTATTCAGCCCTCTTCTATCCATTTCCATGGTTAATAACCACGCGAAGGCTGTTTTCCCCTCTGCGGAATTCATCCACTCTACTTGCTTATCCATCGTCTTTGCCATATTTAACAGTTCTTCATTTGAACCATTCATGGCATCAAACATACTTTGCAATTTATTCATAGCCTGAACTTGACTATGAACTTCTACAATTTGGGGCTTAAACCAATTTTCTATGTTGTCCCAACATTCAACGTATGCATACCAACACCCACCCAAAAAACACAAACTCAATATGGGCTTCCAGTAGGATTTTTTCTTGCGAGTGGGTCTAAATGAACTGCCGGAATAATGGCGAACGGAACTCATGCGAGAAATTGAGCCAGAAAAATGCTCAAAATCAAGCAAATTCCCCCCCTCTTCGTGTCACTTTGTCAGTTTATTAAAAATGAACTGAGCCAACTCAATTTTCTTCCTTATTTGAAAGTTCAGGAAAGCAGAATTATTATCTAGCTTTTTGACGGCTTCTAGACGATGAGCGTTTAGCACGAGGGGCACCGCCTTCTTTCCAACATTCATCAGCCTTTTGGGTCATTCCAAGCTTATCATAACAACGAGCTAATTGCTTGTAATTCTCTAGCTTTTGGTCACCTACAAGCATAGGCAACACTTGGTGAAACGATTCAACTGCACCACTCCAATCTGCAGCATCACATTGTGTATAAGCTTTACATAACAATGCTTGCTTTAACAAATGAACTTGAGCATCGTTTGATTTGCAAGATTGCAAATAGTTGACTGCCTTTGTATATGCTTGCAAGGCCTCCGGTACTCTACCACTTAAATCCTCTGCCTGCCCGAGAGAAAAATAGACTCGTCCAAGAGAAAAAGCATCTCCGGGGAAATGGGCTTCTCTCATCCGTACAGACTCTGCCAAATACCCACATGCCTTTGCACCATCCCCCAATAACAAATAAGCACGCCCCAGCCCCTCTGTTGATTGGGCTTTGATAATAGGTGTTGCCGTGGGAGTTTCTAAGGCCTTTGTAAAATCCAAACAAGCTTCCGCTTCTGTATTTCTCAATAAGCCCAACCATCCACGTTGGTCATATAAACCTGCCCAGAATACATGGTCTCTAGCCAACACACTATGAGCCGCCCCCTCAGCCTGATGTAAATACGCCAAAGCTTCTTCATATTTACCAAAATCCACAGAAATGCGGGCCAATCCTCTTAAGGCACTTAGATAATCATTCACTAAAAACTTATCTTTAGAAGCCGTGGGAATCCCTTTGAGGAAATATTCCTTTGCCTCTTGCTTTTTGCCCAACTCAAGCATAGCCTCGCCCATACAAATATAAGCCAATGAGAAATCACTATTTTCTTTAGTTCCCTCAGGGCTGGCGAGTTCTATAGCTTTTCTGAAATATGCTTGGGAATCTTCTCTTTTCCCCAAATTGTAAGCAATTCT
Organism: Akkermansia sp.; assembly: GCA_030525455.1. Classification (GTDB taxonomy): domain Bacteria; phylum Verrucomicrobiota; class Verrucomicrobiia; order Verrucomicrobiales; family Akkermansiaceae; genus Akkermansia. Next base: position 51,014 of record JAUNER010000009.1, read on the forward strand.
GCCACGAGCTGCGAGCAAATGAGCTTTACTTAAACGCCCTTTTTCACCCAATTTATCACACAGACCGATAGCCTGCTCCAAGTACTGAATAGCATTACTGAGCTTATTATTATTCTGCTCAACATAAACCAAATAACGCAAACAGAGCAACATCCCGTCAATATTGCCGACACTTTGATACCCCTGCAACGCATCTGCCCAAAATCTAATAGATTCTTTAAAATGATGATGATGGCATAAATTTTTTGCAACTAATTCTGCACGCGGAGCCCATTCTGCGAATTTCCCTAACTGATATCCCTGGCTTATTAATTCTGCGGCTATGGGCATCGCCTCAATGACAGCCCCGCGATTCATCAACTCTCGTGTTAAGCCCCATGATGTGTTTTCCTTTACAGTTTCATCATTAATCCAGCTCATGCGTTCGTGGCGATTCTTCAACAATTCTGCTAGGCTTTGAGGTGATTCAAAAACGTCTTTAACAAAATTTGAGGCTACGGCAAGGGCTCGGTCTTCGCTTTGTCTAATAACCTCCGGTGGAGTATATCTGGCTCCATCACTAAAACCAATTTCATAAATTATTTGATAGAGAACCACATACAACAAAGCACATACCACAGCAAATCCACCCACAATACACCATTTCGTACGTGTACTAAACTTATTTTGTTGAGAAGAATTTTCGTCCATAACCTCTGCCTCACCTTACAGTTCTTTGCCCATATTTCAAGACTTTTACTTGTGACGATAATTCTACTTGTTCATCATTACTCGACAAGGTACATTCCACGGCATCCTGCTATGTCTACATTTTCTCGCAAAGAACGCCTTGATTATCTTACCACCCAGCTACAAAATCGAATTGTCATTCTCGATGGGGCAATGGGGACAAATCTACAAAAATTCAAGCTCCAAGAAGAAGATTACCGAGGAGAACAATTTGCAGATACAGCCACATACCCTAATGATTTAAAAAATAATAACGACCTTTTAGTCCTCACAAAACCCGAAGCCATACTCGATATTCATCGACAATTTCTTAGCACAGGGCAAGCAGACATTATAGAAACGTGTACCTTTAGTGCTACAAGCATTGGTCAGCACGATTACTTTTTTCCACATCCGACAACAAACTGCCGAAAGGACCAAAAATTTTTTCAATCCGTCGTTGATGATCCGGAGTTAAATCAACTTATCACACAAATGAACAAAGCCGCGGTGGCATTGGCCCGTCAGGCTTGTGATGAAGCAGAGCAAAAAGACAATCGTCCTCGCCTGGTTGCCGCCTCCATAGGGCCTATGCCAGTCACTTGCTCACTCTCCCCCGATGTTAACGACCCCGGATTTCGAGCCGTCACTTTTGAGCAACTAAAGAAAGCATATCGCCACCAAGTTTTGGCACTATTATCCACAGGAGAAGTTGATTTACTTCTCCTAGAAACCATCTTCGACACCCTAAATGCGAAGGCGGCACTCTTTGCCATCGAAGAGATTTTTGACGAATCACCAGAAAAAAGAATTCCCACCATGATTTCTGTCACCTTGACGGACAAGGCTGGTAGAACTCTATCCGGACAAACAATTGAGGCTTTCTGGAACTCCATTCGTCATGTAAAACCCTTTTCCGTAGGTATAAATTGTGCCTTGGGTGCAGATTTAATGAAGCCTTTTGCCGAGGAGCTAGCACGTCTGGCAGATTGCTACATTTCTATCTACGCCAATGCAGGCTTACCAAACCCACTAAGTCCCACTGGCTATGACCAATCACCGGATGACATGGCAGGCTTCATGAAAGAATATGCTCAACTGGGGCTGCTAAACATCGTCGGGGGATGTTGCGGCACGACACCGGCACACATTGGAGCCATTGCCGATGCCATGAATGGGCTATCGCCACGTACACCAAGCTCCCCAACCTCTGCCCTTCGCCTATCCGGTTACGATGCCTACAACCACACCCGCGAAAAGAATACACTTTTTGTAGGCGAACGCTGCAACGTAGCAGGTTCACCAAAATTTGCCCGATTAATTCGCGAGGGGAAATTTGAAGAAGCCGTTTCTATTGCCCGTCAGCAAGTAGAAAATGGGGCACTTGTACTCGATTGCTGTTTCGATGATGGGCTTATCGACGGCAAAGATGCCATGGTGCGATTCCTCAATCTTATCTCTGTTGAACCGGATATCGCTAAAGTTCCGGTCATGATTGACTCGTCTAAATGGGATGTACTCGAAGCCGGGCTTCAATGCCTACAAGGCAAAGGCATTGTAAATTCCATTTCTCTCAAGGAGGGTGAAGAAGAATTCATCAAAAAAGCCTCGCTCATTCGACGCTATGGGGCCGCTGTGGTTGTCATGGGGTTTGATGAAACAGGGCAAGCCGCTAATTACGATGATCGCGTACGCATTTTCTCACGAGCATGGGATATTCTCATCAACAAAGTTCACTTCCCGGCAGAAGACATTATTTTCGACCCAAATGTACTAACAGTAGGCACCGGTATATCAGAACACGCAAACTATGCATTAGACTTTTTCAAAGCAACAGAGTGGATATCTAAAAATCTTCCCGAAGCTCACATCTCCGGTGGTATTTCTAATGTTTCATTTGCTTTTCGAGGGAATAACCCTATCCGCGAGGCTATGCACTCGGCATTCCTCTACCATGCCACTCGTCTGGGCTTAGATATGTGCATTGTTAATGCCGGAATGCTGGAAGTTTACGACAATATTCCGGCTGAACGCTTAACCCTTATCGAAGACGTATTACTCAATCGCCACGAAGAAGCCACGGAACGTTTAACCGAATACGCTGAAAAAATCGCCAACGAAAAATCCACCGAAAAAACTTCTCAAAAATCGAATCTACTCTGGCGTGAAACAGAAGTTAGCAAACGTCTGGAATATGCTCTTATCAAAGGCATTACCGACTTTATCAATGAAGATACAGCCGAAGCACTAGAAACCCTCCAATCGCCCCTAAAAGTCATCGAAGGCCCACTTATGGACGGCATGAAAATCGTCGGGCAACTGTTTGGTGACGGGAAGATGTTTCTGCCTCAGGTAGTAAAAAGTGCCCGAGTGATGAAACAGGCCGTGGCTTATCTCACGCCATTTATTGAAGCTAATCAGAAAGGAGCGGCAAAAACAGGTAAAGCCATTCTAGCAACTGTCAAAGGTGATGTTCACGACATCGGCAAAAATATCGTCAGCGTTGTACTTGGTTGCAATGGCTTTGAAGTTATCGACCTAGGCGTCATGGTTCATTGCGATACCATTCTTGACAAAGCCCAAGAATTAAATGTCGATATTATCGGCCTTTCCGGACTTATCACGCCATCACTAGAAGAAATGTCTTTTGTCGCAGCTGAAATGCAACGCCGTGGCATGACAATACCTCTCATGGTTGGTGGGGCAACCACTTCGGCTCTGCATACTGCTCTAAAAATTGCTCCAAATTACGATGGTGCTGTCGTACATACAGAAGACGCCTCACAGGTTGTACCTGTCGCTGTCACGCTGGCGGGAGAAAATCACTCAGATTTCATCATCGCTCACAAAAACAAACAGGAAGAACTTCGCCTAGCCCACGCCAATAAAAAACCTCGTACTTTACTCACACTCAACCAGGCTCGTGATTTACGTTGGACAGGTGCCCAGCCTCCCTACACACCGCCTAAACCAAAACGCACAGGGGTATTCACCCTAAGTACTCCTGTAAGTCAAATGCCCTGCTCATGTTGTTGCAGTGCAGATAATTCGCACTTTATAGTATCACTTGACGAATTGATAAAGGTCGTCGACTGGACCCCATTTTTCCATGCTTGGGAACTACATGGTACATGGAGCAAGTCTGACCAAAGCTTCCGTACTACAGATAAGTCAAAAGCAGAAGTAGCCATCGCTCTCTACGCTGATGCACAAGCAATTCTAAGCCAAGCTATCAAAGAAAACCGCTACCAAGCTCGCGGTGTCATTGGCCTATTCCCGGCAAACTCAGCACCAAATCTCGACGACATCATCGTATGGGCAGACAACTCAGCAAACTCACAAGTTTGCACCCTCTTCACGCAAAGACAACAACTAGACAATGGTAAAAAAACCCGCCTTGCTCTAGCAGACTTCATTGCCCCCATAGGTACTAGCGATTACATTGGGGCACTTGCCGTTAGCATCCATGGTGCTAAAAATTGGGCTACAGAATTTGAGAAAGCGGGCGATTCGTACCATGCCATCCTTGTTGCCACTCTGGCAGACCGCTTAGTGGAGGCATTTGCAGAAATTGCACACAGCAAACTCCGTCAACTATGGGGAATCCCGGAAAAATCCGGCATTCGCCCAGCCTGTGGTTACCCAAGCCAACCCGACCATCAGGAAAAAGAAACTGTCTTTGCTTTACTAAAGGCAACTGAAAAGGCAGGGATGACGCTTACAGAATCATTCATGATGCAACCGGCCTCATCCGTGTGTGCCCTTGTTTTCTCTCACCCCGAGAGCACCTACTTCTCCGTTGGTAAAATTGGCCCAGACCAAGTAGAGGATTACGCCATGCGTAAAAAATCTGCTAAGTAATTATTTTCTATCCCCTCCCCTTGAACTTTATAAGTAACCCCAAAGGGAGGGGCTAAATTAAAATTCCTCACTACATCAATGCCCCGCCATCTGCATGGGCATTCCCCACTTGCTCCCCAAGAGCATAATAAACATGATTCATACCATCATACACGAGAGGATTGAGTTTTTTCGGGTCTATCGCTCCATTTGTTAAAATTGTCTCATCGGCACTCACATTGACAATCTCACCTACTAATCGACAGCGTTCGGCATCATAAAGTTTCACCTTACATTCCAAGGTCATTGGCAATTCCTCAATGATCGGGGCATCCACAAGTTCGCTACGTCGTAATGTCCAGCCGGTTTTTTCTAATTTATGCGGACATTTCTTACCCGAAACCATCCCCACATAATCACATGCTTTTAACTGAGCCACTGTGGCTATGCTCACAGTAAATGCACCGCGTTGTTGTAGATTTAGAGCCGTCTGATGTTCATCACTTACACAGATAGATATCTCATTTTCTTCACTTAACCCACCCCATGCGGCCACCATCGCATTAGGCACATCATCTGCACCATACGTAGCAATGACCAATACAGGCTCCGGATACAACAAGGCTTTTACTCCGAAATTCTTTCTCATCGTTTTTTGCTTTTCTTATAATCTATCACGTTCCCAATCATTCTTCAAATTTAATACACACCATAAGCACATCGCTCACAATCGGCTCGCACGGCAAAAAAAGCCCCTTATCTTCTTACAAAGATAAGGGGCTGAAATCATTTTGAGTCACAACGCTTTATACAAGCATGTAACACAATCACTTAGTTAAGGATGTCAGCAACAGCGTCGCGTTCTTCCTTCAATTCATTTACAGAGATGTCAATCTTTTCTTGAGAGAAGGCATCAATCGGCAAACCTTGTACGATTTCCCAACCACCGTCCTTAGTGGTACGAACCGGGAAAGAGCAGATAAGACCCTTTTCAATACCGTATGAACCATCAGAGCAAACGGCTACAGAGTACCAGTCTCCTTCAGGTGTCTGTGTAGCTAAGCTACGAACGGTATCAACTGCTGCGGAAGCGGCAGAGGCGGCAGAAGAAGCACCACGAGCCTTGATAATAGCGGCACCACGCTGCTGAACGGTAGAGATAAATTCACCCTTGAGCCATTCAGTATCAGAGATAACTTCTGTTACAGGCTTGCCACAAATCTTAGCATTGGTAAAGTCAGGATACTGAGTAGAGGAGTGGTTACCCCAAATTGCAAGGTTTGTAACGTCTGTGACGTGTACACCGGCCTTTTCTGCCAACTGGCTCTTAGCACGGTTTTCGTCTAGACGAGTCATAGCAAAGAAACGATCGCATGGCACACCGGCGGCATTACGCATAGCGATGAGTGAGTTGGTATTGCAAGGGTTACCTACAACAAGCACACGTACGTCCTTTGCGGCGTTGCGTGCGATAGCCTGACCTTGGCCAATGAATACCTTGCCATTGATGTCCAAAAGGTCCTTACGTTCCATACCGGCCTTACGAGGAACGGAACCAACGAGCAAGCACCAGTTAGCACCGGCGAAAGCAACGTCAGGGTCACAGGTTGGAACGATGTCGTTAATAAGAGGGAATGCGGCATCACGCAATTCCATCACAACACCTTCAAGAGCATTCATTGCCGGTGGAATTTCGAGCAAACGAAGGTTGATTGGCTGATCCGGGCCAAGCATGCTACCGGAAGCAATACGGAAAAGAAGGGAGTAAGCAATCTGACCTGCTGCCCCTGTTACTGTTACTGTGATAGGTTCTTTCATAAATGTAAAAAATTAAAAATGACAGAATCGTTCTGTATGCACACACTTATAGCATCATTTTTCAAATTGCTCAACTAAGAACTTAGTAATTAAGCGAAAAAAAATCTCTCCATACTGCGGTTCTGTGTCTTCTTCAGCCGAATATCAACCCTGAAATGATTATCATGAGTGCCCCATGTAATCACCCTGCCGAGCAAATAATTCAATCCCTTCAGAAGTTTTCCGGAGCAAATCATCTGCCAAGCGTATACGGTTGGGCTCAAAAAAGAGCATGGTCGTTGACCCCCCAAACGCAAAATACCCCTTTTCATCACCACGATTTACAAAAGACTCAGGTGCGTAAGTTTCTTCGATAAGACCTACCCCGGTAGCTCCTACTTCCAGCATAACCACCTGCCCCCATTTCTCTGATTGAATCAACGTTACATTTCGCTTATTTGTCCACAACCAGTCTAAACATCGAGATAAGCAATAAGGCGAAACACTTGCTAAAGGGCCAGCTATGCTTTTCCAGGTTCCGGGCACACCACTTACCGGGAAGTGAAAGCGATGATAATCCACCGGACATAAACGAGAAAGCACCACACTCCCCTGGGCATACTTGGCTGCCAATTCTGAATCCCCCAGCAATGCAGGCAAATCAAAACTCTGCCCCTTGACGAAAACACCGCTGATTTCATCTGCCTTTTGCCAGCCCATGTGACGAGCATCTGCCGGAAACACAGCCACATCATCCCCCCCGGCTATCGGTCGGGCTCCGGGTTTCAATGTGCGATAGAAAAAATCATTAAAATGCTTAAATTCATCAATTCCCTTCTCTACCTCATCCATATTAATTCCATACTCCTCTACAAACCCTCTAATTGACTTGGCAGAACTAGGGCGATTTTTGCTCCACCCTAGCAATCTTGAAAATATCCCTCGTTTCACCAAAGCATGAAGAGCCCATTTCCCCGTTGTTGTCCCATAAACCCATTTTAGGTATTTTTCACCCAAAACTTTTTCTTGCTCAATCTGCTGAGTATATCGATTAAAGTACTTAATACCGTCCATGTGTACCAACAAGTGTATAAATGAAATACTTTTTGTCCAGTCTGAAAAAAAGAGCAACCAAATATACAAGACACCAAATGTGAATATTCTTGATTTCACTGACGATTAAGAGTAATCATAGGGGACAAACTTCATGAACCTCCAATCTCATACCATTGCCAATCTGAATGGGGTACTTACTGTACCCGGTGATAAAAGTATCTCTCACAGAGCCGCCATTTTAGGTGGTCTTGCCAAAGGCACAACTGAAGTAAGCAACTTCCTGTGTAGCGAGGACTGTCTAAACACATTACGTGCTATGGAACAAATTGGTGCAAAGGTTGAGGTGCTTGAATCTCGCCCCGGTTACGGTCCTACCCGATTCCGAATCACAGGAGTTTCTATGCAGCCCAAAGCTCCTAAAAAAGCCATCGATTGTGGCAATTCCGGTACAGGTATGCGACTACTGGCAGGGATGCTGGCCGCTTGTCCATTTAACTCAAAGATGTTTGGTGATGAGTCTCTCTGCTCACGCCCTATGGGAAGAATTATGACCCCTCTATCGCAAATGGGGGCTCATATCCAAGCTTGCGGGCAAAAGCGAGGCTGTGCCCCACTTTTTATTCACGCCGGTTCTGTTCAGCCCATTGAGTACACGCTACCTATGGCTAGTGCCCAAGTAAAGAGTGCCATTCTGCTTGCCGGTATGTTTGCTAACGGTCAAACCATCGTCCACCAGCCTGCCACGACGCGTGACCATACAGAAAGGCTTTTTCGTCACTTTTCTATTCCCTGTACTGTCAATGGTTTAACCGTAAGCATCGAGGGACCGGCTCTTCCCTTTGCTCACGATTTAACCGTTCCCGCAGACATTTCCTCTGCCGCATTTTGGTTGGTTGCGGCGGCTACTCGCCCCGGCTCTAAACTAACATTGCGTAGTGTCGGTCTCAACGAAACTCGTTGTGCCGTTATTGCGGCTCTCCAACGTATGGGGGCTAAAATGGAAATTACTCAAACATCGCCAGCCGATGCCGGAGAACCATTTGGCGACATTACTGTCTATGGCACAGACTCGCTACATGGCACTGAGCTACTCCCTGAAGAAATCCCCAACCTCATCGACGAAATCCCCATCCTTGCCATTGCAGGGGCTTTATGCGATGGCAAACTCGTCGTCAGAAATGCTCACGAACTCCGTGTAAAAGAAACCGACCGCATCGCTACTACCGCCACTAACCTACGAGCTATGGGGGCTACTGTAGAGGAATTTGACGATGGTATGATTGTGCACGGCAACGCTCAATTAACCGGCTGTGAGCTCTCCTCATTTGGCGACCACCGCATTGCTATGAGCTTCCTCGTGGCAGGTTTTAGTGCTAAGGGCACTACTACTCTGACTAATACAGAGTGCATTAATACTTCCTACCCGGGCTTTGCTCAGGATTTAGCTCAATTCCTGTAAAAGAGCATCTATATAAACCGACAACTCACGCCTTCGGGAAGAGGGATTTTCAGACTGATGAAGCAACTGCTTTCATCAGTCAAATTCATACTGGCTAAATTGACCATTATCATGAAAAAGAAAACACCCAAAAATCCAACCATCTGGGAACAAAATAAAAAGCTAAACGAACAACGAAAACTCTACGCCCAATGGCGGTCTGCCAGTTTGTGCTATGAAATGACCCCATGGTATATTCCGGAAAGCGAAGAGGAATGGAAACAACATTTTTCAAAAATCGCTCAGGAAAATGAAATATATGAAGAATACTTAGAGCTTAACGATAGAAAACTACTAAAGGCTTTCGATTCTCATGACATTTCAGCTCTTAACGATGCCCTAAAAGCCGGTGCAAACCCAAACTTGTTTACAACTTGGTTCGGAGAACCTCTCGCCGCTTATGCCGCCAGATACAACTGGCCGGAAGCTATCGATGCCCTGCTAGATGCCGGTGCTGACCCGATGCTGGATGATGGTTCATTACTCATCACCCTGTGCGAACATGGTCCGGCTCACGCATTACAGCGAGTTTTTCAAATACCGGGTATATCCCCCATGTTTCAATCAGGGGGCGATAGTCTAGCCGTACTCGCGGCAGAAGAAGGTCAAGTAGACTGCCTACGTGTACTACGCTCAGCAGGGGCAAACCTCTTGGATAATGAGGGAAAGGCACTTTGTCGGGCTTGCCTCGAAAACAAAGTAGAGGTCGCTCGCTATTTAATTGAAGAATGCCATGCCAATTTAGAAGAAGAATACGATGACCATAGCCCACTTTTCTATGCCGTCAGGACCAATGCCATGGAATGTGCCGAATTTCTCTTGAAACATGGGGCATCCCCCATCCACAAAGACATCGTTGGTTCAACTCCCCTTCACTACGCTAAAACTGAAGCTATGAAACAATTACTCGCTCGATATTGCAGATAAAATGTCATTTCTTTTATTTGCAAAGAGGTGCTTTAGCTTAATTAACCCCAAAAAAATTGTAAATCATGGTAGGTATTTTTTTATTTCTGTTCTTTGTGGGGCTTTTTATCGTATGTAGCTTTGCATACAGCATCATCATGATTTGTCAGCTTATAAGTACCCCAAAAGGACGACGCCTACGAGATTCAATAATACTCATCATCTCTATGACCACCACCATAGGATTATCATTGTTTTTCATCAAGTTGCTCAATTGCTTACCTTAAAAATCCATAGCCTCCTCATACACTTCCCGACCATCAGCTTCATATTCTATTGTTTTCATATAATCTTGAAAATATCGGCCAAACAGTTCTATGTAAAAATTCCCGGCTCTAGCTTTTTTTAATATACACCTAGTTTTTTTATCAACCGCAAGTTGCAGAGGTGTATTCCCATCATTGTCTTTAACATATATATCTGCCCCCTTTTTAACCAAACAATGAACCATTTCACTATTCCCTTTTTCTGCGGCAAGATGTAATGCCGTTTTGCTCCAAAGAGATTCACCACTCTTAGCGTTTATATCTACATCTTTTTCTAACACATACTTAAAACACTCTAAAGAATTACTCATCACAGCACGATGTAAAACTGTTTCTTCTGTATGCGGAGGAGTAAAACTAAACCCCATCTTTTCATACTTTCTTATTAATTCTAGCGAACCAGTATTAACCACCTCATACAACGTATATTCATCATAGTGGGCACCTCGTTTTAATAACTCGTCTACTACATCCATTCTTTTAAATCGTAATGCCGCTCTTAATACTCGCTGGAAAAATTCTTTTTTATGCTTATTTTCAACAGAGTGATCTAGTACAGCACAAATAGTCTTTATCGGCATATAACAAAATCCCCTTAAAAACAAATCAGAATCTAAATCATTACTGCAATCCAATTTACCACCATTCTTTGCCAAAAACTCTAATTTCCGAAAATCATGAGGATTTATCATATCCCATTCATAATGATCATAATACATTGATAAATTAAAAGGCGTATACCCATACTTTCCTCGCAAATTAACGTCTAACCCAAGCTCCACCATATACACTAAAGTTTGATAATCACGATGTACAGTCTTGAATAAATAATTATCACCAAATTCATCAACATGTTTATAATCCAATCCCTGCTCACACAAATACCGAAATGCTTCGAAATTTCTCAAACTACATAATAGCAATTCATGTCTCTGCTTTGCATCACATTTATCTAAAAACTCTTTGGTTATAATTAATTTTATAATTTCCAAATTTCTTCGTTCCAAAACAATTTGGGGTAATTTTGACTCATTCGAGAACATGTTCAAAGATTTATCATAACACATTTTCACATAATTTTTATCAATAACAGCCAAAAGATATTTAATGCTATTCAAATCTAGGTTCTGACATGCTAAACAAAAAAAAGGCTCATTCCTAAAACATTTTGCATTTATATCTGCTCCATTTTCTATAAGAAATTTTATAACCCTCGGCCGCTTATATATTGTCACTTCTTCTTTTAGAACAGTGTCACCACCCTTATTTAAACAATCTATGTTTACTCCTTGCTTAAGCAAAAACTCAACCATTTCCAAATTATTCTCATATATTGCAAGATGAAACATTTCTGTAGCATTTTGACTCTGCGGATCCAACTTCAACCCTTGCTCGATTAAGAATCGAATGCAGTCAAAAGCCCTAAAACTTACACAATCAAGAACCGTTTCTCCCATATAATTTTTCTCATTCACATCTAAGCCGAGGCTTATCAAATATTTCAAATTATTAATAGAGCCCCCCATTGCCGCATAATGAAGCAAGGTATTCCCTTGTTTATCTTTCATATTACAATCTAATCCTTTATTCATCAAGTACCGAACATAATCCACAGAATCAAATCGTGCAGCTCTATGTAATAACGTCGTGCCATTATCATCTTTTTCATTCACATCACATCCGTTTTTTATTAAAAATTCCATCACATTAAAACCCACTTCATAACTCATAGCTATACTCAAAACAGAATAGCCCTCTTCATCCTTTATATGAACATCCGCACCGGACTGAATCATGCGTTGAAGGCTTTCTAATGACTCATAATTCATTATGGCATCTATTAACGTCTTATTTTTCTTTAACTGGAAAACAAAACCATGTTTTTTTGCAAAGCTCTCAGCTTCTTCATACTTCTCATTTCTAATAAGAGTTTGCAACATTCTTTCGTTTAGCTCTTTCTCTGAATGAACTTTATCTTTAGCACCATGTTCCTTAAGGAATTCATATTTATCCAATGAAACACCCGCGGCTATCCAAATGGGTGAATCATTGTCTTTTTTATGTAAGTTTACATCTGCACCATTTTCTACTAGCTTCTCCACCATACCTAATGTATTATAATTAATAGCATAATCCAATGCTGTATAAGAGCCCCAATAGAAACTATTAACATCTTTCCCTTTATCTATCAAATACTGAACTATATCTTCGGGTCCTCCCTCCTCTATAATTTTATGAAATATCTCACGTCTAAATGTTACATCCAACCCATTTTCCGAAAGATACTTAAAACAAGACAAGGATTTTGCTCGGTAAGCAAAATCCAATCCATCGTAATGCGAAACATCCCTACGGAAAATATCTGCTTTTTTTTCTTCCACTAAATACTTAACACACTCCAAAAAACCACCTTCAACAGCATATAAAAACGGGGTTTTTCCTTCTTCATCCGCTCTATCAACTACAGCTCCTCTTTCTGTTAAGTATTTTACGCACTCTAAATTTCCTTTCTCTGCGGCATAATGTAAAACAGACTTCAATGTATTATCCAAAGCATTTACATCTAGTCCTTTTTCTTCTATCAAATACCTTAAACAATCTACTGAATTAGCCAACTCTCCATAATGTAACAGTGTATTACCAAAATCCGATTTTGAAAAAACATCTGCTCCTCTTGCTATAAAAAATTTCATGCAGTCCAAAGCCGCCCCAGACGCCGCACAATGTAATACACCTTTCCCTTCATAATTCACAATTTTTTCATCCGCTCCCTTACCTATAAGATATTTCACAGCATCCAAAAAATTGCATTCTGCCGCTATATGTAAAGCTGTATTCCCCCCTTTATTGCACTTGTGAATATCTGCTCCGGATTCAACTAAAAATCGAACACAATCTATATTGCTACTTTTTACTGCATTATGCAAAGCCGTTCGATTATAATTATCTCCATTGTTTATATCAGCCCCTTGACTTACTAAGAATTTAATACATTCCAAATTTCCATTTTCTGCGGCAAGATGTAATGCGGTTTCGTTAAATTCATTCTCTGCAGAAATACATAAACCATTTTTGACTAATAATTTCAACGTCTTTAGCAAACCTCTTTCCGCAGCTATATGCAGGGCTGAATTATCCGAAAAGTCCGCAAAATTAATATCAGCCCCCTGATTGATTAGAAATACAACATAATCATCATCTTCTTCGGTAAGAGCCTCATAAAAATATCTTCCTTCTATATCCGTAGCTTTATTATTTACTTCAAGACCTTTCTCTATTAAATACTTTTTTATTTCTATCTTTTTTTTATTTAAGAGAGCTTCGTCTTCCCAACCATTAAAATTAACATTAACCTTACTCAACAAATTTTCCTTTTTGTTATTAAAATCAGAAAGGTTAACATGATGATTTTCAACCATATATTTTATCCATTCAAAATCCCCTGTTTCGAGTATTCTTTCAAAAATCGTTTCACCATTTTCGTCCTCTATCTGGATATTTGCCCCTGCTTCTACTAAAATTTTATAACATTCAAATAAAAAACTCATATTCGGGCACGCCAACGTCTCGTCTTTTAATATTAAAATAGCCGATTTCCCCTTATCTGTTATTTCATTTACATCCACCCCATTTGATACCACATATCGTACCAAATCGATATTTTCTGACCAAATAGCCAGCATCAATGCGGAATTACGTTCATATTGTGTTTTGAATAAATCGGCCCCTTTCTCCACTAAATACTTCACACTTTCCAAATCCCCACAAGCCAATGCTCCAGCCAATATCGTTGTACTATCATCAGATACTCTATTGATATCTGCTCCTTTTTCTACTAGATATTTTACACATTCCAACAATTTCTTCCCTCCACTTCTCTCATACATACAATGCAGAGGAGTCATGCCTGTTGAATCTGTCGCATTTACATCCAAGCCATGCTCCTCTACTAAATATTTTAAACACTCTAAAGATTGATTCGCTTTTCTGAAATGTAGCATTGATTTTCCGGATTGTGTCCGTGCTTTTACATCTACACCCTGCCCTGCTAAATATTTTATACAATCTAAAGACCCCGACCTTGCTGCATAATGCAATGTGTTTTCGTTATCACTATCTTTTGCAAAAACATTTACACCATGCTCTACCAAGTACCTAACACTCTCAAGATTTCCGCCATAAGCGGCCATGTGTACTAAATTAGTGCCTATTGGTGATACGAAATTAATATCTACACCTATTTCTTCATGTAGATATTTTACAGATTCATAATCACCTAAATAAGCAACTGTTCTGTAAAAATCGTCTTTTCTTTCATAATTCTTTACATCCACATCACTCGCTAATGCCAGCTTAATAGCTTCTGCTGCTTTTTTACAAAACTCTTCATCATCATAAATGTTCATCATGGGGCAAAATCCTCTCACTTCTTTGGGCTTAAAACCACATACCACCATGTGTTTCATTGTTTCGCAATCCACATGAGCAAAGGCGTACTCATAAACCTTTTGAGTCAGTTCCAAGTCTTTATCTTTCAAATACTTTTTAGATTTAACAACCTCTTCCGGCGTCTTTTTTAACAGTTCTAACTGTTCTTTTAACACCGGAATCTCCGATTTGTCGCTCCGCGTATCCTCACACCCCTGCACAAGCAATAATAAACAAATGATAACTAAGAAACTATATTTTGAAAATACTTTCTTCATCTTAGTAAATTGATATAAAAGAATACTTATAAAAAGGCAAGAAAAAAGCCAATTTTAAAAATGGCGAATGTAAAAAATTTACTGCATCACAAGAAAAAGACAGTCGATAATTTTATCACCTAATCGTCCATAGCACCCCACCCTCTATACCGCCTGATTTATTCCCTTTTTAAGACCACACAAACTTCGTTATTACCGTAGAATTTTGCCATTTACTAGGGATGTATACCTCTTTCATCACTAGCATCTTGTCTCTATCTCTTGTCAACTTCGGTGAGGGGAAGGGATTGATTCAGCCCCGCCTCACGGCTCCTCACCCCCTTTCGGGGGCAACGCATTGCGTTTGTCCAAGCAGGCTTACAGTCGTCGCCCGCTTTCAAACCCACTGGTGGGTTCTCATCCCATCATCTTTACTAAATGCAATGGTTGAGGGCATAAAAAAAACTCACTCGAACTGAGTGAGTTTTAGGAAAGCTTTGGAGCGGATGATGGGATTCGAACCCACGACATCAACCTTGGCAAGGTTGCGCTCTACCCCTGAGCTACATCCGCTTTGAACGATGGGGCAATAGTTGCTGAAAGGTTTATACTTGAATTTTCAGAAAAAGCAAGCATTATTTTCGATTTTTTTATATTTTTTATATTTTACCTCCCCCCCAGCGGCATCAAACAATTCCCAAACAAAAAAAATAAGCAGCCCATTAAAATGAGCCGCTTATCACGAAAGGAGATGGTACGCGGTATAGGATTTGAACCTACGACCTCCACCATGTCAAGGTGTTGCTCTACCACTGAGCTAACCGCGCACTTATGAATGCGGGGCGATTATGCACATCGCCCCATGGTGAATCAAGCTTTTTTTAGGTCAAAATGCGGACTAGTTATTATTTTCGACCAAAATGGCATCTTTTTCCTGTTGTGGGGCAGAGATAAGCTCATCTTGCTCTGTGACTTGATTATCGAGAGACAAATCAGAAGCATAGACAAGCTCAGGAGTAGCAGTTGTCCCTTCAATACCTTCGCTCTGCTTTTGGGCATAATGTTCATTACGCAAACGAGCAAGCTCCAGTTCATCGCTTACAAGCGGATTGCCACAAGCATTCGGGAATTTACCAAATAAACAACGAATAAAATCCACAAAAGCCCACACACTTACTACAAAATAGCAAGCATAAATAGGGAGCAAAATCACCCCAATGCCGCTACTTATCAACAGCATTGGCACACCAACAAACATGATTAACTTAGAAAGGACATCAGAGCCGGAATCTGCAAGATCATCGTCTACAAAGAATAAAACAAACCCAAGCACTTTCTTTAAAACACGTTCACAGATAGTTACCAGCAAAGCGGCCAGACCAATACCAAGCATCCAATAGCCACTCTTTTTATGCCCCAAATATAAACGATGAATACCGAAATTCCCCCACACAGCACACAGAGAGCCACACACGTGTCTGGAACTGTAAGTACCATCATCATGAGCATATAAAGGGCGACCTTCAGCGTCGGTATACTCATGATTCTTTAGCTTTTTCAAATCCATCAACCACCAAGTACACGCAAAGATAACCCACGGAATAGTAAAAATCAAACCGACGACAGTAAATGAAGCAAGAATGGCTAAAATCCATATAATGAGGAACATGATAGACTTAAATAATCCCCATCTGCCCACCAACTGACGGTGAGAACCTAAGAACCCACAAAACAAGCAGTCCCAATAAACATCTCGATAAGAATGAGGAGACACTTCCGGAGCACCAGCATTATTTGATACAGCAACTTCTGTTTCCATAATTGTTTTTTCAATATGAACACCTCTGGAACTATTCAGTCCCAAAGAACAGAGGAAAGATAGTATGACATTTTCAGAAAGCAAGCTTTTTTCCCCCCCCCCAAAAAAACTTTTCTCACCTATAATAGGACAAAATTTCATTCCAACGCAGCTCAAGCTATGATAAAAATACAAAGAATGAAAACTTGGGCAGCATGGATAATACTATGGTGTTTCATCATCACCCAAACAGCTAAAGGAGATGCGGCGGCGGATGTCATTACTCGGTTCGCCGGGGATAAAGCACCATTTTCTTTAGCCCCTCTTCCCGGTAGCGGGAAACACGAATTTATTACCACAGTAAAAAATGGCACCCTCATCATTCAAGCCAATAGTCCTGTAGCTCACTGCCGCGGATTTTACCATGCCACCAAGTATAACAAACGAGGTATCTGTAGCTGGAGCGGCAACCGTTTTGAAGCAGGTCTGTGGCCCAATGGTCAACAACTCCGAGGGGGCTCACCATTTGAATATCGCTACTATCTCAACGTCGTAAGCTTCGGCTACACAACCGTATTTTGGGATTGGACTCGTTGGGAAAAAGAAATTGATCGGATGGCACTTCACGGCATCAATATGCCCCTAGCTCTAACTGCCCAAGAAGCCATCATGGCACGAGTATACAACCGCCTAGGGCTTAATGCTGATGAAATAGCACGCTCATTTAGTGGACCTGCTCATTTACCCTGGCTACGTATGGGAAATATCAGCGGCATTGATGCACCTCACCTGCACCGGACTCTCGCACCGCACTACACCAACTTCTACACCTTATCAATCAACCATTCCATCATACTAGAAAGATTAACTAGCATTACATCGTATTCTTTACCAAAGTAGCACAAACACCATGACAAACACACCAAACAAAGAAGTCCCGGCCTGCATCCGTGCACGAAAAAAATTTATTTACTACTTTCTTGGGATATGCACCTTACTATCGCTATATGGATTTAGCGAAGCCGCCACTCGATATTACGGAGAATGCATCATTTGGGTTGCTGCCATGGGGGTATATACCACCTTTCTAACAGTATTATTTGGGCTATTACTTATACCGGCACGAACAAAAAGAGGCAGTCTTCTCCAGCTTCTCGGGCTGGTTTTTCCCTTTGTATTTACCCTTGCCGCTTGTTATTTTTGCTGGGAAACACCAAGCCACGGCAGCGAGCTCGCCTACCTCATGATGATAGGGTGGATATGTATCATCGGCGTACTTTACGTTTACCTACCCTGCTACATCATCCATAAAATTTGGTGCTACTTTGATGCGAAAAGCGAGAAAAAATAAGCTATTTCTTTCACATTCACCACAGGCATTAATGCTGATATCCCTCCATTAAAAACAACTGGCTATTTACACGACGAGCGTCGCCACCGCCAGCCGGAGTAAACCAAATTTCCCAAACCGAGCCATAATATTCTCCCATATTCCCGCTATACACCATATTACTATTATCACTACAAATCACACGGCAAACATCTCCTAGCTTTTTCTCATCACGCCAATAATTGGTAAAAAAAAGCTTCTTCTCAGTGCTGTACTCATGTGCACGAACCTCAAAAGTTCCAGCTTCAAAATCCTTAGGAATAACAATCACCGTATCATCCGTCACTCTACACGCAGGATGAAATAGCTCAAAGTCCTTGGCTCGATAATTATTCCATTCAAATCGAGACCCCCACAATGTCTCCAATAATAGCCCCAAACATAAGTTCATTTTCAATATATAGCAATCACTCTTAAGTTCAAGAAAAATCCCTCTCATTCCATTTCCAGCGACAATAACATAAAAAGTTTGCATTCCTACATCCATGTTCTAGAATAATACAATGCCAAATCGCAGAAAAAAGCCCTACTCCATTTCTGAATGGATATTTGCCATTATCTTTACCTTAATAGGCATAGGTGCTTTCATCATGGGGGAGATTCTTTTTCATGATAGAATCAACCTAGAAAACAATGGGCATTCTACAAAAGCCACCATTATCGACATAGAAGCCAGCACCTTTACCTCCTCCGGTGGGCATAGACGCGTGCGACGGACAACCACTCATTACAGTCCCGTCGTTCGCTTCACAGATGATAAGGGGATTTCTCGCATAGGGAAAAGCAAAGTCGCCTCTCTCGAATACAAAAACCTAGAAAAAGGCAGTACCGTCACCATCACTTACCTCCCCGATAACCCTACAGAAATTATTCTTGCCGGTGACTCCACCGGCAAAAGTGCCCCCATTGTATTCATGGCAGCAGGCGGACTATTCTGTGCTATGGGAGGATTTCTTATCTACAAAGGAGTCAAAAAATAATCTCGATTTTCAACTTAACTTTTAATGAACAATCCGAGTCTCACTCATATCTAAACCATATAACTCACTCAACCAACGCTTTATGATACTCAACATCTTACAATATGGTTCACCTCAATTGCGAGAAAAGAGCGTACCAGTAGTCCATATCACCAACGATATACTGAAATTACTGGCGGATATGGAAGAAACCCTTGCCCAAGGTGGCATAGGACTAGCCGCCCCTCAAGTGGGCGAAAACATTCAGCTCGTTACCATCAATATCTCACCCAATGAACCAACCACCACATGGCTGGAAGTCGATGGCGAACCCACGAGCCTCGAAAAAATCATGCCGCTTAACTTCGTCAACCCGGTACTTCACCCATTTGGCAAAAAAATTCCCTACAAAGAGGGCTGCCTAAGCATTCCCAAAGTTTATGCCACCATCATGCGACGCTCCTGCGTAAAAGCCGAACTCACCCTCATGAACGGCAGACGCATTAAACTTACCTGCAATGGACTACTGGCCAGATGCCTACAACACGAAGTAGACCATCTGAACGGCGGTCTCTTTACCGATTTAGTATCTGAAACCGAGCACGATAAACTCATCAAACGGCTCCGCCACATTCATCCCAATGCCTTTGAAGAAGACGACGACAGCTATGCTCGCCGCATGAAAGAAGAACGACGAAAAGCCGCCCAAATGCAACAAGCCACCGAGGGGGAACACCCCTCTAGCGTCTAAACATACCGCTATTACCCGGTTTCAAATAACTCGATGGCGAAATCGGTCTACTAGGTGCAGGTCTAGGTGGTGCTGGCTTAGGACGAATAACTTGCACGGGTCGCACCGGCACAGGTCTAGGTTGAATAACAACAGGTGGCGGCGGTGGAATAATCCATGGACGATTCACATCCGTGATAATGATTCGCTCCGTTTTTTTCTCTTGCTCTGCTTGAACAACCTCTCCTTTTAATTGAGCCACTTGTTGCTTCAATGCCGCAATCTGCTCTGCCGAGCTTTTTGAGAGTTTTTTGTAATTTTCATCCAAATCAGTCCAGTATTTTTCGCTTTCCTGGCGTTGTTTTTTTAATGCCTCTACTTTAGGAGCATAATCTTTGAGACGCTCCCGAAAAATCTGAGCATCATGCCTCAGCCCCACACGCTCTGCTTCTCTCATATTCCAATGCAAAGCCATAAATTCCGACTCGACAGACGAAATTTCGCCAAGATTCATACACATCAGCTCCACATCGCGACCACTCAAATATCGTGGTTGTTTTTCAGCTTCTGATAGAGAATCTCTAAGTTTTTTGGCACGTTCTTCAGCCGCTTGTTCGGCGGCTTTGGCTTTTTGACGTCTTGCTTCTTCCTTTGCTAATTTATTTTGGAGACGTTTTTCCACATCAGCCGGAGTCATTCCATAACGCAACTGCAACTCATCCGTTAATTCCATATAGCCAACACGCGTTACCCCCTCTGCATACTGCACACTCACAGAATCATCTGTATGCGACACAACTTCAGCATCTTTTAGCACTCTGCCATCTCGCAATATAATATCCTCAGCACTTGCTATAAACAAACTACTTAACAGGAATAATAAGCAATATTGTGAACCTTTCATACAATCTCAATGAATCATTAGACAACTTGAGAGCGATTTTATTCAAATTTTGCAATAAGACCAGTTCTTAATTCTCGCCAAAGCCTATTATTTTAGCTAGAATACAAGCTAACGATATTGCAAACATGAGTTTATCTTCTACAATTTGGAATCAACTGCCCTCGCTCCCGGATGCAGAGGGCTTCGCCGGTATGTTTGCCGGCACTCACAATCAAACTCTCATTTGTGCAGGTGGCACAAATTTCCCTGAAAAACCAATGCTTGAAGGTGGTCCAAAAACCTGGACAGATAAAATTTTCACACTCACCCCGGAGGCTACCGCTTGGAAAGAAGCAGGGAGCCTGCCCACTCCCTACGCCTATGGGGCATCTGTTAGCATTAATGCAGGTGTACTTCTCATTGGTGGTTGCGACAAAGAAGCCCATCGTTCAGATGTTTACCTCATATCTACCAAAAACGACAGTATTGAGGTTCAAACCATTGCACCACTTCCCATCGCTCTGGCATACACCGCCGCAAGTGTACTAAATAACAAAGTTTACCTACTGGGCGGATGCGAAAAGCCAGGAGAACAAGAATGCACCAACCGCATGTTTGTACTGGACTGTGATGATTTAGAAAAAGGCTGGAAAGAACTCGCCCCCATGCCGGCCAGAGCCCGCTTCCTTCACCAAATGGCAACGGTTGGCGATAGCATCTACGTTTTGGGTGGGCTGGGATTACAAGAACAAGATGGCAAAATGGTTCGCGAACTCCTCACCGAAACCTGGGCATTCTCACCGGAAAATGGCTGGAGTCAGCTCCCGGATATGCCCTACGCTGTCGCCGCAGCACCCACACCCGCACCTGTTGACAATCAGGGAAATATCTACATTCTTGGTGGAGATGATGGCTCGGGTAAAAAATACACCCCACAGACCAACCCAGGCTTCAACAATCAATCACTCTACTTCAGCACCGCCCACCATACCTGGCATGATGCAGGTAGCATTGGAGCACCGCGAGCCGTTCTTCCCTGCTGCTTATGGCAAGGGGCTTACGTCGCTGTCAATGGGGAACTTAAACCGGGGCGTCGCTCCGCAGAAGTCTGGAGTATTACATTTTCAAATTAATCTACAAAATCTATGTCACTAAAAAAACACCTAGGTCGATTGGGGCACTTCTTCGGCATTGCCCTTACCGGACTCATGCTCACCTCAGCACCAGAGTCTCAAGCCTCTCTCAGCATTACACCAAAAACTGAGGGCTCACACGCAAAGCTACCGGACTCCATTGGTCGTGCCGGGATGATTGCCGGTACAGTAACAGAAAAAAATGGCTCTGTTTCCATTATTGCGGCAGGGGGAGCCAACTTCCCCAATGCAAAGCCAAATGCCACCACACCTGAAGACCGCGGCGAAAAGGTCTACCACGCAGACATCCTAAAATACTCCAACGGCGAATGGTCAAAAATTGCCGACCTCCCCACGCCGCTAGGCTATGCCGCTTGCGGCACAGTTGATAAAGGGGTTGTTGTTGCCGGGGGGCATAATGCTTCCGGCGTGTTAGCAAATGCCTTCATCATCACAAACAAGGGGGACATCATCACGTTACCGCCACTCCCCACGCCGGTTACAGAAGCTGCCTTCGTTACAACGGCAAACAGACTCTTCGTGATTGGCGGTCGTACTAGCGATACCGCCTCTTCTGCTTCCAACGAAGTCTATATGCTCGATGCCGGGGCTGAGGTAGATAAAATGGCCTGGAAAAAACTCGCTCCGTACAAAGGCGAAGCCCGCATTCTGGCCACAGCCGCTTACAGCGATAGTATTCTCTACCTCATCGGTGGTTGCTCTCTCAAAGATGGGGCACGCACCTATCTATCCGATGTTGTTAGCTACGACATCAGCTCTAAAAACTCCGATGAATGGGGAGCTAATACCAAGCAATGTGCCACATTACCCTGCCCGGTAGCCGCTGCCGCAGGTCCGGCTCCTGTCAGAGAAGACACCATCGTTCTCATTGGTGGCGACAAGCGTGGTAACAGCCCTGCCCCGAATGCTCCCATTGTTCAATCTAACGACATTCTCACCTATCACGTTATTGATAACACATGGGAAAAAGCAAACGTCTCCTGGCCTGTCGGCATCGCCACAGCACCCACTGTAACCATTGGGAATGAGATTGTCACCATCAGTGGCGAAACTGCTCCCGGTGTACGTACCCCCATCATTGCCGGTGCAGATGTTAACTATCACTTCTCTCTGGAAAACGTCGACTACGCTGTCATTTTACTTACCATCGTCGTTTTGCTGGTAATCATTCTCTCTGCCGTCCGCAAAGGCATCAAAAATGCAAGTTCCCTTGCAGACCCAAACACCAAGCCGGGCCGCTGGGCATGGATTGCCGTTGTCGTTCTCTGGTTTGTCGTAATGCTCAACTACTTTGACCGCCAACTTCTCTCTGCTTTACACGAACCCATCGTTCGCGACATCTACCAGACAGAAGCTCAATTCGGTATGGTTACAGCAGTATTCCTGCTTATCTATGCCTTACTCAGCCCTGTGGGTGGTTTCTTAGCAGACCGTTACAGCCGCCGCTTCATGATTCTCATTTCTCTGGTTGTATGGTCAGTTGTCACTTGGTGGACAGGTCATGCAGAGGACTACACCTCACTACTCATCGCCCGTGGTGCTATGGGCATCAGTGAAGCTTTCTACATCCCTGCCGCCCTTGCTCTCATTACAGACTACCACCGTGGTAGCACTCGTTCCCTAGCCACCGGTCTGCACATGAGTGGTATTTACGTTGGTATGGCAGTAGCCGGTTATGGTGCTACTATGGCATCATGGACAGGCTGGCGAATGACCTTTGCCATCTTCGGGTTGGTAGGTGTTGCCTATGCCATCGTCATCATTCTTTTCCTTAAAGACCCGGGTAAAGCACCTGCAGACACCGCCGCAGAAACAAAACCCGAATCTCAGATATCAGAGGATTCTGCTAGCCCTGCCCCGGCCTCCACAGAAAAACTCTCTACCGGCACAGTTCTTTCCAGCTTGCTAAGCGGTCGTCCTATGTGGATGCTGCTTGCCGTCGTGGCATTTGCCGGTGCAGGTAACTGGTTCTTACTTACATGGTACCCGACATTACTCCAAGACAACTTTGGTATTTCCTCATCCGAAGCAGGTCCTGCCGCTACACTTTGGAGTTCCGTTGCCAAATACATTGCCGTGCTTGGTGGTGCCATTCTGGCAGATATGTGGTATCGCAAAAATGCTAAGGCTCGTGCCCTTGTCCCCGGCATTGCTTTTAGTATTTCCGGTCCCTTAGTAGTTTTGGCACTTATTCCCGGCATCTTTGGTCTGGACATAGCCGTTCCGCTTGTACTCATGCTTGGGTTAGTAGCCACTCAAGGCTTGGCTCAGGGGTCACTTGATGCTACACTCATGCCTGTACTCCGCTCACACATTGACGAACGGTTCTCTGCCACCGGCTATGGTTTACTTAACCTTACATCAGCCGGGGTTGGAGCATTGATTTCTTTCTTTGGTGGGTGGTTCAAAGACCAGGGGATTCCGTTAACCACGACATTAGCCGCTGCCGGCTGTCTCATGCTTCTCTGTGGTTTATTACTCATCTTCCTGCCTAAACCACGCCATTAACATTTAATCCCCCCAACTACCCTAGCCCTTTCCATCAATCGAAACATCCACATCAACTCAAATCCATATTCCACCATGAAAGCTTCAATTCTTCGCTATTTTTCCACCTGCTTACTTACAGTAGCCATGCTTTCTTCATTAGTCGATGCTCGCACATGGACTGATGCTAAGGGCCGCAAATTAGAAGCAGACTTTGTCGCCATCGTTGGTGACAAAGTACAGTTACAGCGTACGAATGGGAAAAAAATTCTCATCCCCATAAAGACACTAAGTGCTGATGACCAAGCTTTCATCCAATCCCAATCATCGGCTACCCCCACACCTTCCCCCGCCAAACCTAACACTTCCGCTATCAGTGATGACATTTACAACCAGCCCTGGCCAAAATCCATCAAATGTCCTGATAATTTTGAAGTTGTTACTATCAAAGAAGAGGAAGGTGAGTACATTTACGAAACTCCGCACTTCCGCTTTATTTGCGACGTAAAAATAGGTCGCACAATGATAAAAAAACTTGGGCTTATGTTTGAAGCCACGCACATGGCAAATAAAGCCCTTCCTATAGGCAATCTTCCTACACACGATGATTCAGATAAATTCCCGGCTTATTTATATGAAAAATTTAGTGATTATTTAGCAGCCGGTGGTAAAGAAGGTACTGCGGGTATTTTTATGGGCTCGTCTCGCCCCGGTGACAGAGGTCGCACGCTCGTACCATTCAAATCTCTAGGTGTCAAAACCATGGGGAAAACTTACCTTCTCGACCGCAAACAAGATGCCTCTACTTTAATTCACGAGCTGACTCACCAACTCATGACTTTCCAAGCAAAGCGAGCTAGTTGGTTCTGCGAGGGTTCTGCCGAATACATGGCAATGACTCCCTATGCCGGGGGGAAGTTTAATTTCTCCGGGAATCGCTCATACATCATTGCTCGCTGCACCGGCTATGGTAAAAAAAACACAGGTGGTCGTGCCATGGGCGATGAATTTACAGCCCCTCCCCTAGAAAAATTCATGAATATGCCCTACGACCAGTTTACAGCAGGCAATGCCAACTTTAACTATGGTCTGGCCACGCTTTTGGTTTATTATTTCTACCACATGGATGGCAAAGGTGATGGTGCTCGCATCAAAGAATACGTCAAAGCTGTGCAATCCGGCACTCCTGAAAAAGAAGCTCAAAAATTCTACCTCGATGGCAGAACCTTTAAAGAATTAGAAAAAGAAGTTGCTCAAAAATGGCGCCGTGCCGGCATCAAAATGGAATTTAGTAATTAACTACATCGGTTAGCACTTCCCTCTTCGGGGCATCCTTACTATGGTTGACCCTTTTATTTCATCCATTATTCAGCATGTTTCAAATTCAGAGGCTTTCCAAAAGCCCCTGTCTCTCATTGCTCCTACGCGACAAGTCGTTTTTGACCACACAGCCGTAGCCGGCGTACCTTTCCTAACGGCTCTTTGCCTTCACAAAGTCCCGGAAACTAAACGAATTTGGATTCTTACTCCCCACATTCGAGCTCAAGAAAATCTCGCTTCACAGCTGGATGTTTGGGGCATTAACCAAGTTCTCTTTTTACCGGAAAAAGAAATTTCTCTCGGTGATGAACTGGGCGACCCGGAAATTTCTGCTGAACGACTAAATGCCCTGCATCGCATTTCCAAAGGGAGCTTTGCTCAGCAAGTCATCGTTCTTACCGAGGCTAGTTTAAACCACGAAGTACCAGCCGCCCAACAATCTGCCAGCTTGGCAATCACTCTTCGCACAGGTCAAAAAATCGACCCGGCTGATCTGGAAAAACAATTATCTACCGCCGGATTTGAGGAAGTAACTCAGGTGATTGCTCGTGGTCAATGGTCTCGACGTGGTGGCATTTTAGATATTTTCCCGCTTCAGTCTGCTTCCCCTCTTCGTTTCGATTTCTTCGATGACGAAATTGATTCCATTCGCGAATTTGACGTTGATTCTCAAGTTTCTTTTTCAAAAAAAGAAAGTGTTGACCTTATTCTTACAAATGACACTCAAACTGAGCCACTTCGCCAATGGATTCAGCCCGATGACCTCATCATTACCACTCCCTATTGCAAAGAAGTCGGGCATATTGCCATATTATCTGCCCCACCGGACAATGCCGAGGGAATAGAGGATTTTTCTACGGCTATTCATGACTCCCCACTGGGTAATTTTGAAGCCGGGGATTTTGTAATGCAGGAAGCTCGCCGCACACTCGCCGAACACCAAATCGATGAATGGCATTCCCAAGGCTGGGCAGTTCACATTTTCTTCCCCAACAAATTAGAAGAAGACCGCTTCCGTAGCATTTGTGAGGAAAACGCTCCTCATTTACTCACCATGAATTTTGTCCATGGTTCTATCCCTGCCGGATTTTCTCTACCCGGTGCCAAAACCGTCATTCTCTCATCATCTGAGCTATTCGGTCGTTACCAAACTCCGGCTATGCGATTACGTGCATCGCGTGAGGACAAAGCTCGTAAAATCCGTGCCCAGGCTTTCCTCAAAGACATTAACCCCGGTGATTTAGTCGTTCACAGTACATACGGCATTGGTAAATTTATCTGCATTTCTACCTCAGAGGATACAGGCGATGATGAAATGCACATTCTTTATAAAAACAACACTCATTTACACGTTCCGCTCAGTCAAGCTCACCTTGTTTCTCGTTACATTGGTCTTGGCAATAAAGCTCCTACTCTCAATAGCCTCGCCGACAATAAATGGCAACGTGCCAAAAAAAATGCCGAGCGCTCTGTCTCTGACTACGCTGCTCAGCTTCTAAGCATCCAGGCAGAACGCCAGGCTACTAAAGGCTACAGCCACCCTCCGGATAACAAATGGATGTGGGAATTTGAAAGCTCATTCCCCTTCCGCGAAACTCCTGACCAATTGCGGGCTATCCTCCAAACAAAAGCCGATATGGAGTCAGATAAACCCATGGACCGCTTAATCTGCGGTGATGTCGGATTCGGAAAAACTGAGGTGGCTATCCGTGCCGCGTTCAAAGCTGTCACCGGGGGACGCCAAGTGGCGATGCTTGTGCCTACTACTGTCCTAGCAGAACAGCACTTCCGTACATTCAAGGCTCGTATGAGCGAATACCCCATTCGCATTGAGTTACTTAGCCGCTTTGCTTCTCAAGCTTCTATCAATTCTACTCTTCGGGGGCTTATTCAGGGCTCCGTCGATATTGTAATTGGCACGCACCGCCTTATTTCCGATGATGTGTGTATCAAAAACCTGGGGCTGGTCATTATTGATGAAGAACAACGCTTCGGTGTTCGCCACAAAGAACGATTCAAAGAACGCTTCAAGGGCATAGATGTGCTCACTCTCTCTGCCACTCCCATTCCGCGTACGCTTTACAGTGCCTTAATGGGTGCTAGAGATATGAGTTCTATAGAAACCCCGCCCGTGAATCGCCACCCGGTTCAAACGAGTGTTTGCCCGTACGATGAACGTATCATCAAAAAAGCCATGGAGCGGGAACTTGCCCGCGGTGGTCAGATTTTCTTCCTTCATAACCGCGTAAAAACTATCGAACATTTCCGCGATAAAATCCAAGCTCTCGTCCCTCAGGCTCGCATTGTCATCGGTCATGGACAAATGGATAAACATGAGCTGGAAAAAGTCATGGCTACCTTCGTCAAAGGCGATGCTGACGTCCTCTTAGCCACTTCTATTATCGAATCCGGCATCGACATTCCTAATGCCAATACCATCATTATTGACCGAGCCGACTGCTTTGGTCTGGCAGACCTTTACCAGTTACGTGGGCGTGTGGGGCGTGGTGGTCAGCATGCCTATGCTTATCTCATGCTCCCCCGCTCTGCTCTGACGACCTCAGATGCCCGCAAGAGAGTTTCTGCTATTAAGCAATACTCTGCTCTTGGTTCAGGGTTCAAAATTGCCATGCGTGACCTTGAAATTCGCGGGGCAGGCAACCTTTTAGGCACTCAACAAAGTGGGCACATTGCCGCCATTGGCTTTGAGCTTTATTGCCAACTTTTACAGCAATCTATTGCTCAGATAAATGGGAAAGCTCTTTCCGCTCGCATTGAAACTAGCTTTAGGGCTGATTTCTTAGTGATGAGCGAAACTCGTCTTCTTTCTCTCGATGCCCGTTCATTTATCGGGGCTTTTATTCCCAAATCTTATATCTCAGACCCGGGCTTGCGTATCAGTGCTTACAAAGAATTGGCTTGTGCCCAATCTATCAAAGAAATTGCTCAAATCCAAAAATGCTGGATCGATAGATTCGGAAAAATCCCCACCTCCGTCGGTCATTTGCTCACCATGCACAAAATCCGTATCATCGCTGCTAAAAACAATATTTCTGCCGTCGAAATTTCTGAGCAAAAACTGAAACTTACTCGCAACGATGCCCCCATCATGATCAATGGTCGCTTCCCTAGATTAGAATCTACCAAACCTAGTGATAAACTCAACGAAGCTCTTTCTATGCTTCAAATACTTTAATCACTCCCTCGTAGCAGTAAGGCTAATTTGCAGAGATGGCAAGGGCTGGTTATACGCTATTGCTAAAGTCAGGAGACCTTTACGTGCTCCCAGGAATGCATCGTGTGCTTTGTATTTTTAGGTGATTAGCGGTGATGCGTGAAGTGCGTAATTCGTCCTCTATCCGCAAGCGAATGGGCGTGAGCCTAGTTACAGAGAAAAGCAGAAATAGCCTCGTATTTTTTAAAAGCCTTA
This sequence comes from Akkermansia sp., assembly GCA_030525455.1. Classification (GTDB taxonomy): domain Bacteria; phylum Verrucomicrobiota; class Verrucomicrobiia; order Verrucomicrobiales; family Akkermansiaceae; genus Akkermansia. The sequence continues at coordinate 79,981 of JAUNER010000009.1, forward strand.
GCCGACATAGAAGCGTACCCCTCGCTGGGAGCTAAAGTCTCCTGACTTTAGCGGTGGGGCTAATCAGCGGTAAATCAACAAAAACTACCGTTCTTGGGGACTCCAAATGGTGATTGGCTTAATTTTTCCTCTGTGGGTATACAGGGTTGGCTAGGCCACTACGTGGCAGTTCCGCTTTTGGAGAAGCGGAACAACTACGAGCGGGAGCTCGAAGTCCCGACTGTGGCGGCTAGTGCTTTGGACTCTAGGGTGATTAGCGGTGAAACGTGAAGTGCGTAATTCATCCTCTATCCGCAAGCGATGGGCGTGAGCCTAGTTACAAAGAAACGCATAAAAAGCCCCATAAAGCTACTTATCCACGCTCGACACCCAAACGACGAGCACTGGGGTCTTCGAGCTCCTGCTCGTAGCGGAGGGGCTAACCAGCTCGACATTTTGTATCGGAGCGTTAGCTCCTATCATTTGGCGAAAGGAACAATTTGCAGAGATGGCTAGGGCTGCTTATACGCTATTGCTAAAGTCGGGAGACTTTAGCGGTGGGGCTAACCAGCTCGACATTTTGTATCGGAGCGGTAGCTCCTATTACTTGGCGGAAGGGCTAATTTGCAGAGATGGCTAGGGTCGGTTATACGTTATTGCTAAAGTTAGGAGACTTTAGCTCCCAGGTAGGCGGCTAGTGCTTTGGACTCTAGGGTGATTAGCGGTGAAACGTGAAGTGCGTATTCCCCCCTCTATCCGCAAGCGATGGGCGTGAGCCTCTTTTTACTTATCTTTAGACTTCACTGTTGACCACGCTACTTCCCAGCGTACTTGAGTCAAACGATATCCTCGCTTCTGCATTTCTTTGTGCATTCCGGGTAAGTGAGCGGCTCCGTAAAAAATGCCTACTCGTGGGGCATTATTTTCACTCATTACTTGGTCAAATATTTCAAAGCATTTTTTATTTCTTCCTTCGAGAATAACTGTATTTTCCATCGTATTTTTCGATGACGAAGCCAATATCTTCATCAGTTCATTTTTTAGCCCGGTCATATTACCGGTGATAAAATCGCTCAATAATTTCATATCATTCCCCTTATAAGCTTCGGGGTCTTTCATATTTCTCCACATTTCATTGAGAGCGATAGAGGACATTGTCTCATTTGCCTGCTCTTGAGCTTCTACAAACTCACTATGGCTCATATCTGCATGCACAAAATGAGCGGGTGAATAATCGACAGCTTCTGTTTGGCTGGCTATGTTGAGAGCTTGTGCCATTTTCTTATACATTCCTCCTATATATTTGATAAGCCCGGCTTCATTTTGCTTCTTTACTATCTCGCCCATCCTTTGAAGTTGGTTCCATTCCCGTGCTTCTTCCAATGTCAGCCCCCATAGGGGCTTACTACGGTCTATTTTCTTTTCTAAATAAGCCACTCGCTGTAAGCATTCTCCGCCCACCATCTCAAAAAAGAGTAGTTGATACGTCGCAAAGAGCTTGTTCAATCTCGCATAGTACTCTTTCTCAGCTACATGAACCGCCCCCACCAGCTCTACCACATTTCCCTCTTTCCCCTCATAGCTCAGTATCGGTGTTGATAGTTGATACTCATCCTGTGCTATTTTTTCGTATTTCATGAACCTCTCCGGGAAGACAACTTCGCCTACCGCCATCCCCAGCATCATCATTCCCATCCATAAATAAACTATGCACTTTTTCATCACCATCCAATCTACTTTATCCGCATCTCTTCTTCAAGCTAGAAATCTCCCTCCCCCTTCACGCAAAGCCTTTCATCTCACGTTTCACGGCATGATTTTTTCCATTTTTTCTGCTATCTCTTAGTCATGATTAAACTTACCATTGCTAAATACTTCATTTCCTTTGGCGGCTTTTCCGCTATCTTAGGGAATCTTTCTTCAGACTCCGTGATTTCTTCTGCCGGGGCTATCGGCGGACTAGGTATTCTTACCATTGCTATCAATTACACGCTCTCTCTTCTCAAAAAGAAAGACGAACAACTCTCTGCCAAAGACGCCCGCATCGAGGCTCTCATGAATAGACTCCTAGATAAATGCCCTAACTGTGAATTGGCCAAAGCCGCTAATAAATCTCTCATCGAGGATGAGTAATTTTCCGATAGCTATTCAAATAGTTATAAAAAAACTACACCATTTCACCTTGACAAGTCCACGGAAATACAAACTTATTATTTATACTTTTTATGTTCAATATCACGAGCGGTGAATTATTCGGTGTTGGAAAACGAAATTGATTCTCTATAAGCCCTCGTAATACAGATATAAATGTAGGATATAAATCCGGACTTTTCTTATCAGCTTCTTTTTTACTAGGCAATTCAACATGAACACAAAAATTCCATTTTTCTGCTTGGTTATACAATTGCCTCAGCATTTCCGGACATTCTAAAGAAATCATCCAATGATGAGAATCTTCAAATTTTCTCTCAAGCGAAACATGTAATTTCTCCAAATTTTTAGGATTAGGATGTTTACTGAGTTTCCGAAAATCTTTAACCTCTACTATCCATATATGAGAACTAGCCTCTCTTTCAAATTCAGGCATAATTAATACATCAACCTGAGCCCCTTGCCGTGCTATACCCGCACGTTGGCGATACGCATCATACGCAAATACACAATACCCAGTATTTGCCGTATAGCTTATGTTTTCACTTACCTGATATGGTGTTTGTATGTGGATATACGACTTAAAGCTCATATCCATAACATCTCAATAGCTGAGTATCTTGATCTAACTGAATAGCTGATGCTACTAAATTTTTTAATTCATCAATTTTTTCAGTAGCTTCTACCTTCATACCTTCGTTTTCTTTCTCATACATAGAGAAAAATCTAATTGGTATTGATGATGAATTCCCTTGATTACACTGCATTAGCGAAAGTTCTCTCAAAAGTATCATGCTGTGCGTCGTGACAATAAATTGAATACCAGAAAAAATCTTTGGTAAGAGCCGAATTACCTCTCGTTGCCACTTGGCATGTAAATGCAAATCTAATTCATCAATCAGCACGATTCCGTTCGAGCTAAGTATCTCTTCTACTGATTTTTTACATTCCAAATTCAATCGTGCTAAACGACTTGCTATATCTCCTACAAGAGCTAAATAACATTTCTCCCCATCAGATAACTGTGCTATAGAAATTTCTACACCATTTTTCGTGGCCACCATAGCTTGATGCCTACGGCGTATGCGAATGTTTGTAATTCCTGGCAATACTATTGATAATGCTTTTCGCACTGCTTCCAGCTCCGGCAATTTATATTCGTAATCTCCTTGACTCGTTTTGCGTTCCATTTCCAAATCCTCCATCTCCCGAAACCACGCAAAAAAACTACGAAAGTTGCCACCACCTTCAAATGCCGCTTCATACCCAGTCAATGGCTCATCTATGTTTTTTAATTTTGCTTGCCGTTGAGGTATATCCAAAATGGCTCGATTTACTTTATAATGCACCAAAAGTGGATACGATACTCCTTTGCCTTCTGCCCTCTGCTGATAATAACCACTTGCCCATCTTTGAACTCTGCTGTAATTGCTTTCCTTGTTTTTAGCATACCCTAGCCTCCCTGCTGTCATGGTTATGTTTAGCTTTTCTCCCGAATTGACAAATTCAGCTTCTATCAATGCTTCTTTGCTCCCTATTCTGATGTCTGTATTGGTTATGTACTTCCCTATCCCTCCCTTTTTTTTGAGCCGCGCTGCTACATTTGATAATGTATATGCTATCGAATCTAATACTGAAGATTTCCCTGATCCATTTACTCCCACAATGAGATTTACACCCGAACAAAACTTTATCTGCTCGCTTTTTATGCCTCGTATATTCTCTATTCTTATTTCCTCAATATACATACTATCGATTACTCTTCCTACGTGATTTTATTCTACTATATCAAGATTCTAGCGTCAATCTCTAATGACACACAACTACTTCGCTCATCTCGCGATAAAATCGAATTCCTCTATTACGTTTTTTATCACAGTTTTCTTTCCCTCCTCCCCTCTCTTCCCCACAAAAAAAGGCCGCCACCCATGCGGATGACGACCTCTTACTATGAAGAAATATACTCTTTTTACTTCTCTTAGCGACGACGACGAATCATCAAGGCGGCTAAACCAAGTAAGCTGAGGGATGCTGTAGCGGGCTCGGGAACAATTGTCGGAATAGACATAACTGCAGCCAAATCTGTACCAGTAGCTTGTGCAGTAGAAGTAAATACTGTCAATCCTGCGATTTCGCCATTAAAGCCTTCATTTACAGAGTCTGCTAGTTGAGAACCAATCGCAAATTTATCTGTACCAGGAACATTCCAATCGCTATAGTTTCTAGTATAATGATTACCACTACCAGTGTCATAAATAAAGCGAACAGAATTCGATGTAGAAGCATCCCCTGCAAAAGAAATAGCAATCAGAGACCATTCTCCTTTAGTAATTACATTGGCTCCTGCAGTTGTTTCCTGGACATTCTTAGTAACAAATGCAGCATCTGCATCTTTTAATGTAAATTTGAAGCCCTTACCAGATTCACCCCAACCGAAGATGGTGTTGTATGTATCAGCATTTTCATCAAGCTTTACCCATGCAGCAATTGTTACCCACTGGTCACCTGCTATTGCTTCAGATAAAGCTGTATTTGTAATATTAGTAATTGCAGTGCTTTCTGTAAAACTGTATACGATTTGGTCGTAACCATCAACGGTTGTTACACCATTGTTAGTACCTGCATTAACTAAATCCTCCATTGTCGCAATAGAGGTAAGTGTTGCAGCAGAGGCAAAGCCTGTGCATGCAAACAATGTAACTAATGTCTTCTTCATAACTAATTATGTTTGTGTAAGATTTTGTGCTTTCAAGAGGCTTTCTATACCTCCCGCCGACGAAAAGCATACAGCATTTAGAATGCTGAGTCAACACTTTTGTTTCGGAAAAATTGAATAATCAATGATTTTTCCACACAGAGTGGAGAATCGCTATGCTGCGAAATGCCCGATTTTCGGGCATAAAAGAAAATCGGCAACTGATAATCAATGTATAACTCATTGATAATGATATCAGCATTCTAAATGCTATCAACACCGATATGAACACAGCATTCTAAATGCTGTAGTATCCTCTCGCTTTTGAGAGGAACAAGGATTCCGCATCCCCTCTCTAAAATCAACTAAACACACATTTTTCATTCAGTTATGAAGAAGACATTAATCGCATTATTCGCCCTCGCTGGGATGGCAAGTGCTGCAACAACCTTGCAGTATGTTGACCCTACCTCAACAACATCCACTGCAACTGCCGGGAGCACATACGGTTCCATCACTCTTAACGAAGACATGGCCTTCGGTACGTTTTCCGCTTGGAATGGCCAGTTTGGAGCAACACCGGAAGTAAACATTACTGGTGGTCAATTCTATGCGGGGGACTACACACTCAGCCTTTGGTTAGATACCACAAGCTTAGCCGATTCTGGTGAAACCTTACTTTTTGCTTATAGTGGTTCGACAGCTAGCAACTCTCATGGTTACAACGCTATCGTATGGGATGCCACAAACAGTCAATTAAAAATTGGCCGTGGTAATTTCACCGCAGCCGATATGTCAGTAGCTTGGCAGGAAAATTCTACACTTAGCGTAGAAGACCCTCAAGATGGTATCACCAACATTACTTTTGCGGTAACAGGAGCTAATCAGTCTCAAACAGCAACTGTATACATTAATGGTGTAGACACAGGCACCATGGCTGCTTATAATGGTAACATGAATGGTGGTAATGCTAATTCTACAATGAAGTACCACGTAAACACCAACGTTACATACGGTACCATTGGTTTGACCAATGAAAAGCTCACCTCTGCGGATGCAGTAATGGCATTTGCAAATCCGGCTGCTGTTCCCGAACCAGCCACAGCATCCCTCAGCTTACTTGGCTTAGCCGCTTTGATGATTCGTCGTCGCCGCTAAAACAACCAATACAAGAGTACATTTCTTCATAGTAAGGGTCGTCATCCGCAAGGGTGACGGCCTTTTTTTGGGGGGTATCATTATAGGGGGGCTATCGCCTATATGCCATGTGGTTAGCCTTACCATTTGGGCTAAAGCCCAATGGTCCGGTAGAGGGGGCGGGGACTGACTAGCCCCACTGCTAAAGTCAGGAGCCCTTTACGTGCTCCCAGCGAGGGGTACGCTTCTATGTCGGCTAAGGCTTAAAAAAATACGAGGCTATTTATCCGTTTCTCTGTGAGTAGGCTCTCGCCCATCGCTTGCGATTAGAGGACAAAATACACCACTTACGCTTCACCGCTAATCCGCTTAGAATACAGATTGAACGCTGCATTCCTGGGAGCTAAAGTCTCCTGACTTTAGCAATAGCGTATAACCAGCCCTTGCCATCTCTGCAAATTAGCCCTTCCGCCAAGTGATAGGAGCTAACGCTCCGATTCAAAATAAAGAGCTGATTAACCTCACTGCTAAAGTCAGGAGACTTTAGCACCCAGCGAGTGAACGCATGGGTGACGAGCGTAGTTAAATAACTTTATGGTGCTTTTTTTGCGTTTCTCTGTAACTAGGCTCTCGCCCATCGCTTGCGGTTGGGGGTAAGAATACACACTTCACGTATCACCGCTAATCACCCTAGAGTCCAAAGCACTAGCCGCCACAGTCGGGACTTCGAGCTCCCGCTCGTAGTTGTTCCGCTTCTCCAAAAGCGGAACTGCCACGTAGTGGCCTAAGTACCCCGGTATAAACACAGAGGAAGAATTAAGCCAATCACCGTTTGGTGTCCCCAAGAACGGTAGTTTCTGTTGATTTACAGCTAGTTAGCCACACCTCTAAAGTCAGGAGACCTTTACGTGCTCCCAGCGAGGAGAATGCTTGAGTGTCGAGCGTGGATAGATAGCTTTATCGGGCTATTTATCCGTTTCTCTGTAACTAGGCTCTCGCCCATTCGTTTGCGGTTTTTTGGAAAAAAGGAATAAAAAAACGCCCGTCGGGAGAGAACCCCGACGGACGACAATAAACAGGTTAGACTATACGTCGAAACCGAAAGATTATCGACGAAGACCAAGGCGCTGAATAAGGCTCTGATACTGAGCCAAATCTTCACGCTTCAAGTAGTCAAGAAGCTTGCGACGCAAAGCAACCATCTTCAACAAACCGCGACGAGAAGAAACGTCGTGCTTATTGGTAGCCAAGTGATCTGTAAGGTGAGAGATACGCTTGGTGAGGTTAGCGATCTGATAGCTGGAGCTACCTGTATCGTTAGCGTGCAACTTATAGTCCTGTAAATTAATTTCTTTGCTCATGTGTACTGTTATGTATTGGTTAGCTCGTGGCAGCGGCTAATCGACACTGTGAGGACGATTAGTATGCCTTTATTCTCAAATAAATCAACCCTAAACTCTCCATACAATATAATTTTTTCAAAAAGAGACATCGTCATTAAAAAGAATATAGGCGATAGCCTACCCCACAGAGATACGCCCCCCCAAAAAAAGCCCCTCATCCTTACTATGGACGAGGGGCTGTGAATTTTTTCCTCCGAGTTATCGGCTTTTCAACTCTTAGAA
>JAUNER010000029.1 GCA_030525455.1 Akkermansia sp.
CATAAGCCTTTTCTGTTACCCACTTCTCATCCGGTCGCTTTAATACACTATAAATCGAACAGCTTGCACAGGATTCTACTAAATCTATCAAATCCTCAATCCAAATTGGCTTAGACGCAAAACGTACAGAATATGTCACTATGCCACGCTGGTTATGTGCCCCATAATCACTCATGGCTTTTGAACACGGACATAAAGTCGTAACAGGAACCGACACCGTTAGCTTAAAATCGTCTAACTTATCTGCCGTCGCTTCCATTTCAAACCGCACCAAATAGTCCATCAACCCCTCTGAGTCTGTAACAGGTGCTTTTTTGGCCCGAAAAAAAGGAAACTCCATCTCTACGTGTGACCTACCGGCAGATAATCGGGTAAGCAACTCCCGTGGTATGGCCACTGCTGTATGTACATCTAGCAGGGGACCATGCTGATGCAAAACTTCAACAAAGCGACTCATGTGGGTCCCTTTGAACTCTTTCGGCAAATCTACTGCAAGCGATACCGTGGCCACAGTCGATTGAATACGGTTTTGTTTATCCTGAATCTGTATAGGAAATCGCAACCCCTTCACCCCAACACGGTCTATGCTTATATTCCGTGTATCTATCTCAGACTGAGTGTCTTTCAGCTCCTGCATAGCAGATAAATTTTTGATAGAATAAGGCGGGAGTTCACCTTTTATCTAGGTAAACTCCCGTCTGTGAAGACAATTTACTACCGAAAGAAACTTACTGTGCTCTAAATAAAATTAGGGCAACAAGTTAATTGCACGAGCACGGCGAATCTCGCGCGTAATCTTGCGGTGCATCTTAGCGGACAAACCTGTCACACGGCGAGGAAGAATCTTACCGGTTTCAGAAGTAAACTTAGACAAGAACTCTGGGTTCAAGTAATTTACTTGGTCCATTGGGATGTCGAGACGACGGCGAGGCATCAAGCGGTTGCAAGTGCGAAAACGAATACGACGTTCTACGGTCTTAGGTTCAGTGGACATAATGATAAATTAGAAATGTTCGATGAAAGCCAATTAGCGCATTTCGCGATGGAGAGTACGACGCTTAAGGAACGGGTTATACTTAACCTTTTCCAAACGGCCCGGTGTGCGAGGGCTCTTCTTGTTACGAGTAGTCACGTAGCGGGACGTGGGCTTTCCTTCGGCTTTGGCCTCGGTGCATTCGAGGATGATAATGTCTCTAGGCATGATAAAAATAAGTTACGGGGGGCAACTATACACTATTCTTCGTCTTCGTCAAGCGAAACCGTTAAATCTGTCTCATTTTGTACGCCAGCAAATCCAAGGTTGGTGCGAGAACGATAGTTTCCGAGCATTCCTTTTTCCTTTTCCACCTGAGCTTGGCACTGTACCGTAAGTCTAGCAAATGGAATAGCTTCCAATCGAGGAATTGGTATAATTTGGAAAGACATTTCACAGATACCGTATGTCCCATTTTTTATTCTTTCCAAGGCTTGTTCAATTTCATACAAACCATCTTTTTCCTTAGAAAGCATACTTAGGGCAAATTCGCGGTCGTAGGCATCACTACCGGCATCAGCTTGATGTTCACCGGAACCGGAAGCCTCACTACCCTCCGGATGTTTTCTCAAAGTATCACGAGTCACGCCCTGCATACTATCGAGTGTTTTATCGCGCAAATCGAGAAGATTTTGTTTTTGCTGTTCAACAAATTGAGGCCATTCAGGGATTGCAGCCAACTGAGCTTTAGCGGCTTCGATAGCCTTCAACTGAGCAACCATAGCCACATCTTCCTTTTCATCAACCACAAGAACGGGCTGTTTTACAGGCTCCTTCTTAGCAACAACTTTTTGGGGTGCAGGTTTAACAGCAGCCTCTTTTGCTACACTTGCCTTAGAAGATGCTGAGGAATCCGGTTTAGATTTTTTCGTCACATTCTCAGTAGCATTCTTTGATTTACAACACTTTTTACCAGAAGATTTTTTCTCAACAACCACGGATGTCTCTACGGCCACCTGTTGAGAAGCGTCTGTTTTTTTTCTACAGCATTTTTTCTTAGGAGATTCTACTACATCAGCCGCAGATGATGCTGTTTTCTTTTTACAACATTTTTTCTTTGCACTCTCTGCAACCTTGGCAGTCTTGCTCACATCATTTTTAGGAGAAGCCATATAATCTGAATGGTCTGAGTTTTATTGAGGATCACGTTAACGCAACAAATAAAGCCACGTTAATGAGGATATGAGACATTACACCAAACGAAATGTTCATCTCAAGCAAAATTCACGTTGTTTTAAGTCAGTAATTTTAACCTCACATCATCTACAAATTCATGATAACTAAATGTTATTTTTCCTTTGCAATTTTTATGCCGTGTCATATAATAGAGTCATGACTAATTCGGCAATCACATCCATTGGCGTAGATTTTGGTGGAACGTCTATCAAAATGGGCGTCGTGAGAGGGACAGAAATTCTAACAACAGCACCTTCCATTGCAACACAAGAATACTCATCTCCTACTGAGTTAATCAAAGCGATTGCCCAATTTGTCAATATGTTACGCATCAAACACCCAGAAGCACAAGTCATAGGCATGGGGATGCCTGGATTTGTCAACTTCTACAATGGTACTGTCTACACTCTTACTAATGTACCGGGGTGGCATAATGTAGATGTAAAAGAACTACTCCAAAAAGAATGTGAATTACCCGTTTACATTGATAACGATGCCAACTGTATGGCGTACGCCGAGTGGAAATTAGGAGCAGGAAAAGGCAAAAAACACCTCGTTTGCCTCACCTTAGGCACTGGTGTTGGCAGTGGCATTATCATTAACAATGAACTTTTACGAGGAGCCGCTTGTGCTGCCGGGGAACTCGGTCAAACAAGTATTGATTATCGTGGTCGACTTGGTCACTACGGCAACCATGGTTCTCTCGAAGACTACATTGGCAACCGAGAAATCGCCGCAGACGCACGCACATTATATGCCAACAATGGCATTGACCGTGCCATTGTAGACTGTAATCCTATTGCTCTGGAAAAAGCCGCTCTAGCAGGCGATGCTATTGCCGCACAAGTCTGGGATGGCTTAGCACAAAAACTCTCATGTGCCCTCATGAACTGTTGCTATCTCCTAAACCCGGAAGCCATCATCATCGGGGGTGGCGTAGCTAAAGCCAAGTCATTATTATTTAACCCACTCATGGAAATCATGAAAAACCAACTTGCCGCCCCATTGGTAGAAAATCTAGAAATTCTTCCGGCAAAATTTGGCACAGAAGCAGGCACACTAGGTGCGGCCACTCTCGCCTTACACACTCATTTCGGAGAAAATTAAGCATTCCCTGTGTCAGGCTCTCAGATATTAAAGATTTGCAATAAACTAGAGCTTTCTCCGGCAGAATCGGCAGATTTCACCGATGCCATAACAGCCGGGAATCGCTCTAGAAGTGCCCTTGTAATTACACCTTCTGCACCGCCGAATTATCTTCCACCTTTCCCATCCGCAGAAGAAAAATACCCGTGGGTTCCTAATTCTGTCCTAATTTTACCGCCTGGGGAAGCAGCGACAAAACCGGGGAGTCATTCGGACTACGAAAAAGGCTATTACTATCCGCTTGACTTATCATCTGTTTGGGAAACAGTTCCTCTAACACAAATACCCTTCCAACCCAAACGTTGTTTAGATATGTGCTCTGCTCCAGGAGGGAAGTCCATTCTTACACAAACGAGAATAGCTCCATCAGAACATATCGCCAATGAAATCCAACCAAAGCGACTCAACATACTTCGGCATAATCTAAACCGATGCGGATTTCACAACTTATTTACGCAACGACTACGCCCCGACCAATGGGCCACCTATGCCCCGGAAAGTTTCGATCTTATTTTGGTAGATGCCCCATGTAGTGGACAATCCCTATTAGCCAAAGGTATCAAAAACCCCGGTTGCTTCAATAATTCCGTCGTCAGCGGAAATGCTAAACGTCAACGTGGCATCTTGATTTCCGCCATTACTTGCCTCGCCCCGGGGGGCTATCTCTTATACACAACCTGTACTTACGCACCGGAAGAAAACGAACGAAATATCAACTACATCCTAAAACGACATCCCGAGCTATCATCCATAAATATACCGGATTTTCAAGCATTCCGCTCTGCTCTTTCAGAGCATTTCTGCTATCGACTAATGCCACACCACGGCATTGGGGCAGGTGGCTTTGCCTGTCTTATTAAAAAAGAGGGCAATGTAAATTCGCTTCCTCCACTGGCAGATGAGCTTTTGGCATGGCCCGTTACACAAACAAACTCTCCCTCATAATATGAAAATTGGCATTTTTTCTGATGTTCACAACAATGTAAGTAACCTACAACAAGCCTTTGATAGTATGCATACCATGGGGTGCCGTCACTTTATTTTCTTAGGAGACATAACCACGCCTATGACCCTGCAAGCTATGGTAAATATGTGCAATGGCATGCCTATCGACATTCTCCCGGGGAATAACGATTTTTCCTATGGTGACTTACGCTACATGGTGACTGCAGAAAATGTAACGTTCCATCGAGACCCGGCTGTCATTCGTCGCTATGGATTAAATTTTGCCCTATCACACACCAAGGCTCTCGCCTCTAACACACGCACCAATGACATCATCGATATCGTGCTTTATGGTCACACCCATGTAGCAGAAAAATCCATTTCTAATGGCATTCTGTATGCGAATCCCGGTGAACTTCAAGGCAGAACGGGGCTATGTAGCTTTGCGGTATTAAATACAGATTCTGTCTCATTGGAACACTATTTCCTGTAATTCCACGTTCCCTCATCCATGAAACAAATTGAAGTTTGCTGTGCTCTTATATCACTCAATTCAGAAAATGGTCCCTTGCTCATGGCCGCAAAAAAAGGGAACCATGCTTCCATTGCTCATCTTTACGAATTCCCAGGTGGAAAATTAGAACCAAATGAATCAGCAAAGGAGGCCATAGTACGAGAAATATACGAAGAGACCCATGCTCATATTATCCCCCTCAAACAACTCACACCTGTGTTCCACAAATTCCCGGAAAAGGAAATAATTCTCATCCCCATTAAATGCACTCTTGCCACTGATAGCCCACTCCCATCACCTTTAGAACACGAACACCTCGGTTTTTACACCTCAAACACCCTACAATCCCTCCCATGGGCTCCCGCTGATAGACAAATCCTAGATGAATGGCTAAACACCTAGTAGCTCGAAATTCCAATAAAAAACATTTGCAATCCTAGAAAAAATCACTAGTCTTTCCTAACTCATGAGTATGCCCATCGTAGAATTGATTTTTCTAGCTCTTGCTTTATCCGTAGATGCTTTTATCGTGGCATTCTCGTATGGGCTCATTCTTCGTTCGCATCGCTTCAATAATGGTCTGAAACTTGCCATTGCCACCGGCTTAGGACAATTTATCATGCCCATCATAGGCTATCTGCTTACCGGTAGCATTTATCATATTATCAAAACATGGGACCATTGGATTGGCTTTTCTGTATTTTGCCTATTGGGAATCAATGTCATTCGAGAAGGATGGCAACATAGGAATAACGCCAATGACGAGCCACAAACCACCAACATTCTAAGCCTACTTACTCTCATAAACATCGGCATTGCCACCAGTATAGATGCCCTTGTGGCTGGGGTTAGCATTTACCTAGACACCCCCTGTGCCACTCAAGAAACACCATGTATTGGGCTTGTTTTTTATCCTGCCTCGTTTATTGGCATTACTACCTTCCTCTGCACGGCATTGGGATTTTTCTTAGCAAAAAAACTACACCGCTTTCCCACCTTTACTCTGGAACTAGGTGCGGGGCTTATCCTCATCGCCCTTGGTTGCAAAATGCTTATTGAACATACGTGCTAATTTTTTCAGTACCCTGTGCCTTACCCTATCAGATTTAGAAAAACAAAACCCAAAATGAACTGATTTTTATACTGGCAGGAGCCTAGTTTTTTCGCTAGAATGAAGCGTATAATCGCACATCCCAGATGAATCCAGCTTATATTTTTCTCAGCGCAGCACTCATTTCTGCACCGATTACACTTGCTCAAACAGAATCTGCAGAACCCACTACTACAAATGAAGGAGGGATAAGTTTAGAACCATCACCAGCCATTGCCAAAGCCCTCAACTCAGGAAAAATATCAGATTTACAAACAGAAATCATCAGGTTCCTACAAAAGGAAAGAGACGCAAAATCTGCCAAAGAACTACTAGAAAACCAAACTTACACCCGCTGTCTCTACATCCATGAATTATTAAAACTCATCGGTGTAGAAAACGTACAGAGCATCTACGATAAAAGCAAAGCAGATGCCGCCTTTATCAAAACTTTTCTCAAAGATAGTCAATGGCTTTACCTCTATCTATATACCGGCATGGTCGCAGAAAACACCCCCGACCAATTACAAATTGTGTCAGACATTTGGAAAGCAGAACATCAATCCGCTAAATTCACTAAATACCGACATCTTTCTGTGGCCATAGCGAGCATGTATCATATAGGACCATGGACAGAAAAACTCAATGCTCAAGAGTCAAAATACACCCCTGTAAAACTCTTCCAGCAAATTACAAAATTACACAGCTCCGGGAAATTGGATGAAAAATTCCTATCTCTACAGCCATGGGAAATTCACTTTGTCTTAGGAATGAACCTAGACGAGCCATCTTACGATTATCTAAAAAACTACATAACTCATGAGTCGAAATCACAACTAGTCAACACCTGGGAAGATCCGACGAGTGACTACAAATATTTCGGCGACCAAGCCCCGGACTCCTATTGGTATATGTCAAAAGTATACACCAATACCTCAAAATCACAGCAATCTTTCCACTGGGGAGCACAGGCTAGTTTAGATGAATACTTAGAAGACCCGGATAAAGCCATTATTTCCTACCAAGAAGCCCTAAGATATACCCCTCAACATCCCTACTATCGAAAAAAGCTCCAAAGACATCTTCAGCAAGCCACTCATATCACTCCTCTAGACTGGTATGTTTATGCCGCTGATGTTGCTCAGCATTACAACGACAATGGTTTTGCCGCAGCAAAACTCCTAGCTGACATTGAACAAAAGTTCCTTAAATTCATTACATCGGAAATGCGTATTACTTGGTACGTCAAAATTCACGAACTCATTGCCGGTACTCCATACCGACGTGGTGATGAAGTCACTGTCCTGCTGAACGAACACGCAGAATCGCTCAACTCCAATCTTGAAAAAACGACTTACCTTAGCAAACTCCTCTCCACATACCTTCATCATGGCGATGGCTCTAACTTTGGTCCGGTACTGAATTGGGCCATTCAATCATACGCCAATGATGAGAACTGCGATATCTTTAACAAAGCATTCGAATTGTCCGAAAAAACTCCCGTTATCGGCTCAAACCTTAGTTCTCCGGATAACATCAAAGAGGATTATTCAAACGCTATCAAAAAACTAGAACAGGAAAATGTACCTAGCTCTACCCTAGAAACTCTACGCAGGGCAGCGGCTAACTTCGAAAAGAAACATCCAAAAAATTAATTCTTCTAAATAAATAGAAAATCACCAAAAAAAGTAGCCACGTTGATCATACAACGTGGCTACTTTTTGTCAAAATAATAACAAATACGCTGTGCTTCTTAAAGTTCTTCGTCTCTACGCCACACTCCGGACGACAAATCCTGTAATCCACACGGGAAGGATTTAAGCCCATCCACATGTTCATAGAGTTCCGGTTTTACAGTTGCCCAAATCGGGTCTAATACAAAATCTATACCCTCGCGACGAGCCACCTTAGCGGCAGGCACAAAGTCACTATCACCGGCAATAAGCACAATCTTTTCTACCTGATTGCGAAGTGCCAAAGAAACAATGTCGATACCAATTCTAATATCAACACCCTTTTGACGCACAGATAAAGCCAAATCATCCATAGTAACTTCATCTACGCTCATTGCACCACTAAGTAAATTCTTGGTAGTTTCCGGCTTTATAGAATAAGCGATTTGCTCATCTGCTAATGCTCCCAAACGCAAGGCAAATTTGCGTTTACTTTTCAATTCATTCAAAAATGCGGTATTCCAGTCATGTAACGGCTCACGAGCCAAATCCACTGTTGTTTTAGTCAATGGATTGTAAACCTTTTTCATGGATGGTGGGCAGTCATAATACAACACTCTATACAAATGACACTCTTCCTTGCCACCAAATTTGATATGCTTCTGGCAATATTTATACAAAGTATTTGCGGCTTCTTCCGGTGTTTCTGCACCACGAAGTTTAAGCATACGCTTTTTATAATAAGCCCCGTCTACCAAAATAGCTGTCTTGATCATCGTTCTATGATTTGGTTTTCTGTAAAGAAATGCCCTCAGGCTCATTCTTTCCCGGATTGTGGGAGAATTACTGCTGAGGGCCGGATAATCGTCCGTGGAAACAGCCAACGGACGTTTATCATCATATCCGCATTACCTCGTTTGTCCAGTCAGCAAATTGTCTTACCCCTATTTTTTCAAACTTCCGCTTCTACTCACCCCCACTTCTCTATCTATTAGGTATCATAGAAACTCAAATCACTACTTCATGATGAGCTAGATACTTGACATAGCAGAAAAAAAAGCGATTCTAACAATAGGCGACAAACAATAAAATTCTCAACAAAGCAACATCAAATACGTCTATGAACAACGAAGAAACTCAACAACTCATTAGTAAACCATCCGGTTCTCTTACTTGTCTTCTATCATTTGTACTCGGCATTATTGCCGGGGTACTTGCCATTGTTGGTTTTTTCCCCTGCATTGGCTGGCTTACCCTTATATTGGGGGGGATTCTTGCTATAATAGCCCTACTCCTAGGAATCTTTTCATGTAGCAGAGGAAGCACCATACTACCGGTGATTTTATCTACCTTAGCCCTCATTTTATCCTTAATAGCAGGCATCGTCCAATTTTGGGGGGCTAAAACAACAAGTCATTGGGTAAGCAACCAGTTAAAAGATATGGATTCTGTTCTCCAAGAATCCGGCATTAGCGATGCACCATCAGGTAACTCTGCTATGCAATTAAAAACCCTTATTGAAGCACTACGCAATAACGACCTAAAAATCCAAATTGTTCCTCACGATTCCACGACTCCTCAAACACCTGCAACCACCAATCCTCCCCCCTCTGAAAAAACGTCATCTCCACAAAACGCACTAAGACTCGAAAGCATGGAAGAATTACTCCGAGGATTAGAAAATCAACTTGCCACAGAATGGCCGAACATCCAAAACAACGGACAAACACTAGGAAACGTAGAAATCCAACTCAAAGGCATTGATGCGATAAAGCCACTAGAAAATTCCTATACAAACCTCACCTCTGAACCATTAGCCAAATTACAGACAAGTCTTGATGAACTGAGAAGTATCAACATTTCTCTGGATGGCATTTCCAGATTAAGTGATGAAAAAATTCAACAGCTAGAAGGCAATATCCACCAAATCCTTGCTCCTCACATCGGGAAACTACAAGAAGAAATCTACATTCTCAACAATGTAGATATCACCATTAAGGGACTGGAAACACCTCAAAAAGCCATCAAGGAATGGCAAACACAACTACAAACCAAAATAACACCGCATTTAGATAATATCAAAAACGAACTTAATGCCATTAAAAATCTAGAATTTATCGCTGATGAACTAGAACTAGGAAAATCCGAAATCCAACGGATTCAGCAAGAAATAGAACAAAAATACCACCCATACATCCAACAAATCAACGAAGGAGTCAATGCTCTTGGTGCCGTTGGCATCATCATTCATTATCCTACTCCAACTGCCACCAGTAACGGGAGCTACACTCCACAAGAATCAGCTCTACTGAATTACCTTAAATCTCTAGATATCAACAACATTCAAATCATCACTCCTACGCCGGCCTTATCCGAGCCTATCACATTCCCAGAAACATCCCCATCTGAAGAACTACACCCAAACAATATACTTGAGAGAATTATAGATTAATACCACCAAAATCATTCCCTTCCCACACCGCGACAATTACTCATGGCGAAATCTCCACTTAATCCAAGTGCTCGTAGTGTATTCTACTGGGTATGGGTTGGGCTTAGTTTCATTTCTTTCCTCCCCATTGCGTTCATTGCATGCTTCGGAAGCCAACAGGCAAAAGCAGTCGTTTCATACTGTGTTTCGCCTCACGAACCTTGCCCATTTTGCGGTATGACACGAGGATTTAGTTATCTTTTAGATGGGAATATAAGTGCTGCCAACGAGCTAAATGAACTAACTCTATGGTACTTTGGAGCGACAACCCTCTCATTTCTACTTGCAGTCATCAGCCTGATAATTTTGGCTTTCAAAAAAGTTAATACTAGGGACGCTTAATAATCACAGGTCGTTTAGGATTCTTCATCCAAATAGGAGAAACAGCCCCTTTTTCACTTTCTATAAGAGCTTGCTTCCCTTTCACCTTCACCAAATGTTCTCGTAAGATACGACGCATTTCTAAAGCACTATCCGGATGGTCCTGCACACTATGCCCATAGGGAATGATTTTTTCACTCGTACTCCAATCCAAATGAGATGAATGATACTCAACAATCCCATCTGAAGACTTAGGAGAATCCCCTTTGCCCCTATCACCTATCAAAGAATGCACCGGAATGTGAGCAGGGCATCGCAACTCATACATGTGTGAAATCAACGATGAGGATGGCGACAACTGACGAATGCTTGTAATTTCGTCATCTAGCTTTTCCGGACTAAGCAAAATAGAATCGCGGCTCATCATCACAATGTTTGTAGCCTCATCTAAAAGCCTATTGGGCAAGGAAATAAGACTCTGCCCTAGGCGACCAATCCAATTGTCAGCAAATGATGAACCTCTGTGTGGTGTTGCCATAAACACAATGCGAGACACTCCTTTGGGTGGTGCAAACACAAATGTGCTTTTGATACGATTTATTGCCTTTTGATTTCCACCAACTAATGGGGATAAAATTTGATTAGCATTATCAAATGTCATTTTTTCAAAAGTACCATCAGGTACTTTATACATTCCCTTCAGCACCAGCCATGGTTTCGTGGAGGTATTAAATCGAGTAATGAGTCCCCCCATCGAATGCCCAACCATTACCAAATTGTTCATGGTCTTTGAATTTGTACAACCTTTATACGTTTCCTTAATAGCAGAGAGTGCTTCTCGTTGCATTTTTGCAGGAACAATCCACGGCAAGCCGGAGGGATAACCAAAATACCAAAACTGGAAATTTTCACGAATAACAGGGTCTAATATCAACCTATTTGTCAAATTGGCAAAAGTCACAGGGTTTGACATTAAACCATGCGTAAAAAGCACTGGAATTTTATTTGAGTCAAATGGCTCAAGCATATAAAGCCCCATATTATCTAGGCCTTTTTCCGGTAGGAATGCCCCCAATAATTTTGTTTTTGCCGCATCTGAAAGTTGCCAAAACAACGCAATAGAGGACGAAAAATTAGCAGATAATGGCTGCCGTACTTTATGAGGGCCAACTTCTATGCTATCATGAAGCATTCGAGGGATAGCTCTGAGCACAGGCTTCCCATTTACGGTACGATCAAAATCTATAATACCAGTCAAGGTATGCACATTACCAGTGTCTTGTAACAACTCTGATACTGCCTTGGTATTTTGAGGAGCGATACCAATGTAATGAACACCAATACCATCTACCATCACAGATTCTTCAAGTACATAAGTCGAATCAACGTGCGAAGCGTCTAAAATTTGCTCGTAATGCCAATTTTTATTACTACTGGCATAAGGCGATTTTTCTATATAGAATGGCAGTTTATCTAGTTCAATAGGGGCTAATTTTCTGGATTTAGCCACATTTTTCAAATGAGAGGCAATTCTTACAATGCTTTCATTATACTGTTTCATGGCCTCAGGCCACTGAGCCTTTCGAGAAACATCTCCTAAAATTTTCCATGCAGCCCTTGCCTGCTCAAGGTTTTGCAAATCATTTTCGTAATACTCGTAATCAGGAACACCATTCCTTTGTTGAGTAAATGAGCATGATGCAAACAGTAATACTACAATAGCAGTAATCAGAGAAGTAAAGAAATGGATTTTCATTGGCCAAATAGAGGTTATAGTCAAAATGAAGCAAATTAAGATAACATTCTCAATGCTCGTCCCATGCAATTTAAGAAGATATTCACTTCATCTATGGAATTATATACAGCAAAAGAAGCTCTCGTCGTTCCTGTAATCCCAAGTGCTTTCATCAATGGCTGACAACAATGGTGCCCGGTTCTTACTGCCACGCCCATTTGGTCTAATAATGTCCCTAAATCATAATGGTGTACACCGGGAATCACCATAGAAAGAACAGCACTATGCGGTACATGAGGTGCAAGGATTTGCACCCCTAATTCGTTCAATCCCTTCATACAGGCATCTGTTAAACTTTGTTCGTAATCCGCAATTTGCTCCAATCCCAATGCTGTAACAAATTTGACGGCGGACGCTAAAGCAATAGCCCCTTCTATATTCGGCGTACCAGCTTCGTACTTAAACGGCAACTCATTATAGGTCGTCTTTTCAAAGCTAACTTCCTTTATCATTTCACCACCTCCCAACCAAGGTGGTAATTGTTCTAATAATTCACGTCGTCCCCACAACACTCCAGTCCCGGTCGGAGCATACAATTTGTGCCCTGAAAACGCATAAAAATCGCAATCTAAGGCTTGAACATCTACCTTTAAATGAGAAACCGCTTGTGCTCCATCCACCAAAATAATCGTATCATGGCGATTTTGACGAGCCATGTTAATGATTGTTTCTACCGGGTTAATAATACCCAATGTATTTGACACATGACCAACGGCTACAATTCGTGTTTTAGGAGACAATAACTCTGCGTAAGCCTGTAAATCCAAGCATTGCTCATTCGTCAATGGAATCACCCGAAGCACCGCACCGGTTCGTTCACAGAGCATTTGCCAAGGAACGATGTTTGAATGATGTTCCGCGGTAGAAACAATAACTTCATCTCCCGCTTGAATCATCCCGGATAAGCATAAAACTTGTGCAACCAGATTAATACTCATCGTACAGCCGGACGTAAACAACACTTCTGCAACATCTGCGGCATTGATAAACTCCGCTAGCGTTTTCCTAGCCTGTTCGTGTGCCTCTGTGGCAAGCTGACTCAAATAATGAACACCCCTATGTACATTTGAATTCATCGTTTCATAATACAAACGCGATGCCTCAAGCACTGCGAGGGGCTTTTGCATCGTTGCCGCATTATCTAAATACACTAATGGTTTACCATGTACTTTTGTACTTAGTATAGGGAATTGGGCTCGAATTTTAGTGACATCAATCATAATTACTGAACGAGTGATGGTTCTTTTTTTAGTTCATCCCAACCACCATGCAAGATGTAAATGGGAGCCTTTATGCCATAGTCTGATTTTTTTAATTCATTTGCCACTAAAACACTCGCATCACAATCACGCCCACAAAATACAACAATGCAATACCCCTTACTATCCGCTTCCATCAGAGCCTGCATTGCTTCTGCTATAAGTTCATCATAATTATCTGCACCCGGACGAATAGGATAAACTTCCCCCTTCATTACCGTATGGCGTTCATAAGCATCCTGATTTCTCGCATCTATCCAGATAACCTTATTAGGATAGGTTTTCACTATTTGACTTAAACAAATATAACCTGACTCTAGCTTTGACGGATCACATGGTGGCGTACGCATGGGCTGAAATAAGCGTAAATCAAGCATAGCAATGCAGATTGCTAATAAAAAGACAAACACAAATAACTTTAGTGCCATTGTAATTGCGTCTCTCATACTTATTTACCCTTTTGAATAACTAAAAACCCAGTCTTTCGTTGATAGCGAGGAAGCTTAGAATCCGTCGTTACCCAAATTGTGTTAAACACCGGTTTACTTGTTTGTTTAGGCGTGACTATAATTTTATACTCTCTTCCTCTCTTTATCGTTACCGGCTCATAGTCAAACCCCTCACCATTTAACTCAACAGTGCAGAGATTTAACGGATAATCCTTTGGCAGAGAAATTCGTATCTCTTTTGACGTCAACGCATCTCCCTGCATCCACTCCAAGCGTCGAGGCGTCATTCTGATAATTTCCGGAATAATTGCCCGTACCGTTAATTGATAATCCCCCTTGTTCGTCCTAACAATGATATCTTTATCAATTGTACCGGAAAAATTCCCCGTCTCCATAACCACAACAACTTTACCGGAATCATTAGACGCAAACTCATCTTTATCATCAGATAACTCTGCTGTGGTACAATCGCACGATTCTTTGATGTCACGCACGAAAACTGTTTCTGAGGATTTATTTTGAAATGAAAATTCTGCTTTAACAAAATTTTCCCCCGGTTTCACAGAAACAGAAATCAAACTCTTCTCAAACACCAACCCATCAATACCAAAAGCACCTTTGGCCATGAATATCATAGTTAATACCAGCCAAAAAACAAGGTGTCTCATGGGAAATGCTTGGTTTAAGATTCACTTGCGGACCCACCCTCTGTTTTCTGCCCAACCGAAACCTTGCGAGACTCGGCTATGCTTGTGAAAAAGAAAATAAAGGCGGCCACAAAAATGCATGAATCTGCTACATTGAAAGCAGGCCAACGATAATCAATAAAAGGTATAGTTACATCAATGAAATCAACGACATAGCCATTCATCAGCTTAGTAAAAAAGCTATGCGTCGATTCATACGGCAATAAAAATCCCTGCACCAACCTATCTGTAAGATTGCCCAAAATACCTGTAACAAACAAAACAAGGGCAAATTTTAGCCACTTTGTGTAAAATACCCCCTTTTGACACATTCGCATCAACACAACCAATGCTACAATAGGAACCATCAGAAAAACATAACTAGACCACTCTGAGCCATTCCCAAATCCAAAGGCCACCCCGGTATTATGAACACGCGTTATATTCAGCGTACCATCCAGATAATTCATAGGCTCCAAGTCCTTTAATTTCTGCATGGTCTGAATAAGCTGAGGCGTCAATTCTGCCTGATTCTTTTCAATAACCTCATCAGTTAATTTCCCTTGAAAAATAAACTGAAACTCCTCATGCCCGTTTTCACCGGTTATAGCGTGACTAACGGTATCAACTTGGTAGCCTTTGGCTTCTGCAAAGCCCGACTCTGTTGAATAAAGTTTAAGTGAACCCGCATCTGTTTTTACATGCTTAAATGACGGCACATAGGCGTAAATATGTCTATGCTCATTCACATAGTTCACCGGGAACTCATTCACAATCCATAACTTAGTAGCTTGGTCCAGAGCATAAAGCCCCAGCCCGGTTAATACCCATGGCATTAAACCGGAACTGGTAGACTGTGAATGATTTTCTGATTGTTCAGTCATGTTGCTAAAAGCATTTTGTGCTTAAGCAAGCACATCTACGCAACGAGCACATACTTCCGCACCGGAGGCCAATGGCTCATAACGACGGCATCGTGGACACATGGCATGAACAGTTTTTGAAGCAACAGCAGCCAGCTTATCACCCGTCTGAGTCTTCAAATCTGCAATGATGAAGAATTCCGTAGCAAAGTCTCTATCATTCAATAAAGCTTGTACCGCCTCTGATTCATTAGCAGGCACAGTCAAAGCAATGTCTGCTTCATTGTTTTTAGAAAATGCCTTTGCCTTCACCTGTTCTTCAATAGAAACTTGAATCACAGACTTAATTTCAAGTAGACGACTTACCAGCTCGGTAGCCTCAGTACCATATTCCGGCATTACATCAGGGAAGTCTTGTTCGTGAACAGAACCCTCATATCCGGCATGTTCCCATGCTTCATCACAAGTAAATGCAAGAATTGGAGCCAACAAACGACACAGAGAACTAAAGATAATCGTCATAGCCGTTTGAGTAGAACGACGACGCAGACTATTTACTGAATCACAATACAAACGATCCTTTGTGGTGTCTACATAAATAGCAGATAAGTCACTCGTACAAAACTGATTAATAGCACTAAAAGCTTTTCTGAAATCGTATGCTTCGTATGCCTTACGAGTTTCCCCAATAACTGCATTAAGACGTTCCAAAATCCAGCGGTCTAAAACCGGCATCTCTGCCGCAGGCACTGCCTGTGCCATATCAAACCCGTGAATGTTACCCAACAAAATACGCAAGGTATTACGCATACGGCGATATGGTTCAGTCACTTGCTTGAAGAGATCTTCCCCGAACGGAACTTCATTTTGCCAGTCTACGGAAGCAGCCCATAAACGAACAATATCTGCACCATACTTATTGTAGAAGTATTCTGCATCAGTCGGTTTACCGCTCTTTGCATCTGACTTAGAAGTCTTCTTTCCGGTATCTTTGTCAACGACAAACCCATGAGTCATTACTGCCTTATACGGAGCAGAATTTCTCCATGCCACAGAAAGCATCAAGGAACTCTGGAACCAACCACGGTGTTGGTCAGTTGCTTCCAAATACAAATCTGCAGGAGCATCCAAACCTGGCACAGAATCCATCACTGCCATGTGAGAACTACCGGAATCAATCCATACGTCTAAGGTGTCTTTACCCTTCTTCCATGTGGTTGGTAATCCTAGTGTTTCGCAAAGTTCTGCATCTGATAATTCAAACCAAATGTTTGAGCCTTTTTCTTCAACCAGGTCAGCAATCTTACGAACAAGAGTAGCATCCAGCACAGCCTTACCCTCTTCATCGAAGAATACGGGCAATGGCACACCCCATGTACGCTGACGTGAAATACACCAGTCCGGACGAGCTTCTACCGTGCCATAAATTCGATTACGCCCCCATGCCGGCAACCACTGAACCTTGTCGATTTCTGCCAACGCAGTCGGACGCAATTTTTCCATTGATATGAAGAACTGCTCAACCGCACGGAAAATAATTGGCAACTTAGAACGCCAGCAGTGTGGATACTGGTGGCGATATTCTTCTAAACCAAACAAATCGCCACTTTCTTCAAGCATGGCAATGACGTCCTTGTTGGCTTCAAAAACGTGTTTCCCAACTAAGGCAGGCACACCGACTTCATCGGTATAATTACCATCATCATCTACGGGTGATAATACCGGCAACCCATACTGACGCCCTACATTGTAGTCATCTGCACCATGCCCTGGGGCAATATGCACAGCACCTGTACCGGTTTCTGTCGTCACAAAATCGGCAAGGATGATTTTTGACATTCTAGGCAGGAAGGGATGCTGTGCTTCACAGTTTTCCAGCTCAGCACCTTGGAATTCCTTGAGGATTGATTTCAACACCCATCCTGTTTTTTCAGCAAAGGAGTCAACAAGGTCTTTTACTATAATAAGCACCTCTGCACGACCATCTTTTTCAAACTCCCCTGCGATATAGGTGAATCGCGGATGCAGAGCGATACCTACGTTTGCCGGCAAGGTCCATGGGGTCGTCGTCCAAATAATAACGGATGCCGTTAACCCCAACGGGTTTTCCTGTAATGGAAAGCGTACAAATATAGATGAGCTTACTTTTTCTTTGTACTCAATCTCTGCTTCTGCAAGAGCGGTATAGGCACCATACGACCACTGAACCGGTTTACGACTTTGATAAACTGCTCCATCTTCAACTAGCTTTGCAAACACACGTATAATATTTGCTTCATAGCTAGAATTCATAGTCAAATAGGGGTTCTCCCAATCACCAAAAACACCTAATCGACGGAAAGAATTACGTTGAATATCAATATACCCTCGAGCAAAATCTGCACATCGACGCCGAATTTCTGCGGCATCTAAATCGCGTGCTTTTTGAACAACTTTGTATTCAATCGGTAAACCATGGCAATCCCACCCCGGAGTATAGGGTGTTTCATACCCTGCCATTGTCTTTGACTTTAACACTAAGTCCTTTAAAATCTTATTAAGAGCCGTACCCATGTGTACGTCACCGTTGGCAAATGGAGGTCCGTCATGAAGCAAAAATCTAGGTGCTCCCTGTGCTTTCCGGCGGGCCTGAATGCGACTATATAGTCCGGCTTCTTCCCATTTTTTTAAACGTACGGGTTCATTCTTCGTCAAATCCCCTCGCATTGGGAATCCGGTTTCCGGCAGAAGAATCGTGTCTTTGTAATTCTTTTCAGGTAAGCTCATGCGTGGCAAAGATACCACGTACAGCCACAGAGGTCAACACTACTATGAGGCATTAAAAGACAACCATATTATCCTCATTGCCTCAAAAAAAATCGAACCAAAGGAAGGGATAGGACTGAGTAGGTCTGCCATGCATTATGTAGTTGCCTCAAAATACAAGTGACTACAATACATACGTGTATTTAACTAAAAGAGAAATTAAAAATCTCGTTTTTTTCAGATTCTATGATACATACAAAGTCTGCTCGTCTTAAACTCACAATTCCGCAATTCATACCAAAGCTCAAGCAGTTTTACTTCAATATACACAATTTAATAAAAATACGTTACAAATCGTACTTAACATAGTATTAATTTAATATAATTTTTTTAAAAATTTTTTGATTATATTTTCAATAATATTTTTTTCTTTTTCTGTAACATAATCAAAATACGGTTGCATAGTTATATAATCGATTATATCACAAGATTCCTCAGTAAAAACTACCATAGCAGACTCTTTGTTTAACTTTTTTCTATTTGTATATTAATATCACGAATATCATTTATTGATAAAGAAATATCAGAGGAATTTAAATAAGAGCATGGACTGGAAAACTTAGCGTGCTTAACCTCAATTACATTTATGGTACGAAAAAAGTAGAACCCATCATCTATTTTAGCATATAAAAAAACTATCAGGAATAAAAACAGCAAGTTAAATACAAGCAAATATCTATTTATTTTCATTTAAATTTAATATTAAAATGTTTTTTCTATAATATCTTGAATCTTCTTATATTTTTCTTCGGGTAATATAATAGGAGCAAAATGTTCCTTTGGATTATATATTAAATATGTATAGGAATTGATTACTTTATTAAAAGTTATTAATATTTTGAGACCATTAAGCATATTTTCAATCTTATTTTGAGTAACAATAATATCGTTTAGATTTATTTTTTTATTATCAATATTATCTTTGACTATAATTGTTTTACAAATAAAAGGGTGACGATTGGACGTATACTTTACTTCATCATAACAAAATGTATAGTCATACATCAGAGTAATTATAATTAACATTAACACGATATTCACAAAAAAGACAACATAATCCAAGCTAAATTTCATTTTTTTGATTATTATTTATTACTTTAACAAATCTTTTATTTGGTACACATTTATTGTAAAATTTTTCACCACTTTCATTATATTCAACAAGAAGCTTTTTTGCTTTTTCAAGATATTTATTGTATTCGTAAATTACGCGGTTTATATGTTTCCGTTCTCTATTTTGTCGAGTATAATCTTCTATATCAAATAATGCATTTTTTACCCTTGCCTGATACATTCTAAAATTCATTGATGTTGTCGCATACGTATAAGCGAGAAGTCCACATTCTGAACACCAAACTTTTTCTATAAAATTAACGTTATCTGCAAATTTATTCCAATATTTAACATTAATTTTGACATGCTCGAATTCGTGATTATATATCATTTTATCTTTTTTATATATATGAGGAATAAAAATCCTTATTGAAATGTCACCTTCTAATGATATTTTCCTATTAATTATAAAATATTTTTCATACCTTATAGAAATTTTTTCCCAATTAGCTTCTGTTCTACCGGCTTCCCATGTGTTTTTTAATTCATTTATATTTATATATTGTGGAATTCTATACTCTTCTGGATTATGTTTAAGAAAAACTCTTCCTTTAAAATCATTTTTGTACAAAATCGCATTCCCCACAAATCCATACAAATTCCAGCCGCCTTGTTCGGCGATGGGGTCGCAGTTTATCCAGCGACCATCGGTCGGGTTGTAGTGTCGGTAGTTGTAATAGACTAAGGCTAATTCGCTATCATAGTATTCGCTACTCCATTGGATGGGTTGGGTAATGTCTCCGCTGGTGGTGACTGCACCGAATGGTGTGTAGGCGTAGGTGGAGCGGATGTAGCCGTTTTGTCCGAAGATTTCGCAGATATTCTTCGTCAAATCCCGGCCGTAGGTATACCATGTGCCGTCTTTTTGGATGGCAAGCGGACGCGTGGCGACTGGCTGTGTCGGGTCCCAAGTGATGAGCCATAGGCAGGGGTGTCCGCTTCTGGTGAGGTCGCAACACCCTATCTGTAAATAGCCACGGTAGATGAAGCGATGGTTACTGATGACTATTGTTGTTTCATTCCCCTCAGCATCGGTAGTGATTTCTTCCACTTTCTTTGTGGCTCGTCTGCCCATGTAGTCGTAGGTGCAAGTGATGCGTGTGGTGACGGAATCTGTGGTTTTTTGGAAAATCACGGGTCTATTCTCTGCATTGTAGGTCACAGACCAAGTACCTGTTGCTGTTCTTACAAGTGTTTGATTCCCTGCAGCATCAAAAGTCGGCACAAAGGCAGATTCTTCATTCTTGCGGATAGAACTGTATTGATTCACCTCATTTGCATCATAGGTGGTATTAATTACTGCCATGATAGGGGAATTATTTGAATGAATTTTAACACTTTTTTAAATTTAATATAAACAATATCTACTATTTTAACATAAACTTATTTCATAAATTCTTCTCTTATGTTTTGCTGTTGTCTGAGCATAAGTTTAAATTAATTCTTTTAATTTTTTTATTATTTCCTCTGCTTCCTCACTCTTTATCTCTTTATTTTGGATTGATTCTTCTAAATCATTCTCTATTGATTGTTTTTTTTGTAAATCTAGCAATCTTTCATTAATCAATTCACTATATTTGCAAGATAACGCCCAAACACGCGACTCCTCTCCTGTGTATACTTCAATTTCTGTCGCAGACCTAGATGTATTTGCTGAGGAATCATAAAGACTTGCTAAGATGTAAATATTTCTCAATTCATTTCTCTTGATAAGAAAAGAAAATTTAATTGAATTTTTTGTTTCAAGAATAAATAAATCTGAGAAAGTTTTGGTATCAGTGACACAAATACCTAATGTTAACGTATTCTTATTTAGAATAGTGTAACGTTCTTTTATTTTTTTTGGAATTTCTGCACATATTGTCAGTTTATAATAATTATCGTTATTTTCATGTAATGAATCTGTGTCAATTTCTACACTTTTGATCGGACAACTATCATCTTTTAACGCATCTTCAGTTACTTCCAGAGGTGTAGCAACACTCGCATTACAATTACTGCAAAAAAATAGAAAACATATAATCAAACTTTTCATAAAGAATTTTTATATTATATAATTATCATTTCTTAAATAGGTTTCTTCTATTTTTATTTTTTTTCTTATGATTTCTAATTCATTTTCTGGTCGTTTCTGTTCCTTTGCCCTGACTAATTCTATGAGAAGATTTCCTATTTTTTTAAAACGAATCAACCCTTTTTCTAAGTGTTCTACTCTAGCTTGTGCTATCTTTTTACACTTATCTCCACTGATTTGTTTTAAGCAAGAAATTTCACAGCTATACGCCTTTATTTCTGACAAAACTAATTCTGCGAAGTGACTATGGACAACAAGTTGATTTTTCTTTTTGGGAATGATTATTTTTCTTTTTCTAAAATCATTCAATGCATCTTGAATGTGAACATTTTCATGTATTTCAAAACACTTTAATAAACAACCTTTTTCTTTAGGTCTCACTGCTTTTAAATAGGGAATTATTCCTCCTTGTCCATCTGTTATAATTGTATTTTTGTTACTAGGTGGTATTTTAGCGACAATTTTCCATTTGCCAATGTAATCATTCGAATTAATAGACATGTTAAATAAAAACCCATACAAATTCCAGCCGCCTTGTTCGGCGATGGGGTCACGGTTTATCCAGCGACCATCGTTGGGGTTGTAGTGACGGTAGTTGTAGTAGACTAAGGCTAAATCGCTATCGCAGTATTCGCTACTCCATTGGATGGGTTGAGTGACATCTCCGGTGGCGGTGACGCTGCCGAATGGTGAATAGACGTAGGTGCTACGGATGTAGCCGTTTTGTCCGAAGATTTCACAGATGTTCTTCGTTAAATCCCAGCCGTAGGTATACCATGTTCCGTCTTTTTGGATGGCAAGCGGACGTGTAGCCACAGGCTGTGTCGGGTCCCAGGTGATGAGCCATAGGCAGGGGTGATTGGCTCTGCTTAAGTCACAACACCCTATCTGTAAATAGCCACGGTAAATGAAGCGATGGTTACTGATAATCGCTGTTGTTTCATTCCCCTCCGCATCGGTGGTGATTTCTTCCACTTTCTTTGTAGCACGTCTGCCCATGTAATCGTAGGTACACGTAATGCGAGTGGTGACGGAATCTGCAGTTTTTTGGAAAATCACAGGTCTGTTCTCCGCATTGTAGGTCACAGCCCAAGTTCCTGTTGCTGTCCGTACAAGTGTTTGATTCCCTGCGGCATCGAAGGTCGGCGCGAAGGCAGATTCTTCATTCTTGCGGATAGAACTGTACTGATTCAGCTCATTCGCATCATAGAAAGCATAATCACTTGCATCGATGGACATACGAC
>JAUNER010000010.1:0-74270 GCA_030525455.1 Akkermansia sp.
CCTCATGGTAGAAATACTATGAGGCTCGTTCTGTTTTAAGGGGAAAAAAGTTTTTTTTGTGCTGAGGGGGCGATTATCGGTGATACGGAGGGGTGTATTTCACCCTCAAATCGCAAGCGAAAGGGCGAGAGCTTAGTTACAGAGAAACGCATAAATAGTCTTCTCATTTGCTTGAAACTCAAATCGACACCCAAGCGACGAGCAACTGGGGGCTTCGAGCTCCTGCTCGTAGCGGTGGGTCTAACCAGCGGTAAATCAACAGAAATTACCATTCCTAGAGACACCAAATGGTGATTGGTGTGATTCTTCCTCTGTGACCACACCTCTGTTGGCTAGGCCACTACGTGGCAGTTCCGCTTTTGGAGAAGCGGAACAACTACGAGCGGGAGCTCGAAGTCCCGACTGTGGCGGCGTTCTCTCTGTGTTCTAAGCTGATTAGCGGTGAAATGTAAAGGGTGTATTTCTCCCCCAAACCGCAAGCGAGTGGGCGAGAGCCTAGTTACAGAGAAACGGAGAGGTAGCCCTTTATTTGCTTGAAACTCAACTCGACACCCAAGCGTAGCCTTCGCTGGGAGCTAAAGTCTCCCGACTTTAGCAGTGAAGCTAACCAGCTGTGACTCAACAGAAACCACCATTTCAAGAGACTCCAAATGGTGATTGGTGTGATTCTCCCTCTGTGGGTATACCTCTGTTGGTTTGGCCACTACGTGGCAGTTCCGTTTTTGGATATTTATTCGTTATCCATATCGTCGTTTTTTTGTATGAGGTGGATGCGGATGCAGAGGTGGATAAGGGCTAGAGGGGTGGTGAGGATGAAGAGGATGAATGTGGGGGTAGCGTAGGGGGTGTTATCTGCTATAAGCCAGAGGGGAAAAGAAATGAGGGCTAGAGGGATGAGGGTGAGACAAGCTCTACGGAGGTAGGGTGACTCGTTTTTATACTGAGGAGAGGGTGAGCTTCCAATGCGAAGAATGTAGAGGAAGCAAAATAGCGAGAGTGGGATAAAGATGTAGTAGATAAAATCGGGCATGAGTTCGAGCTAGTGCTTGGGGGGGAGTAGTGGCGTATTAGAAAGAGATTTTGAATTTGCCTTTATTTTTAGCACCGTAGCGGACGAGGAGTTTTTTGAGTTCTTTATTCTCACCGCATTGGAGGAGCGGTGTAAAGATGATGTTACGGTCAGCGTTGGGATTGTTATCCGCATCACTGGCATTTGGGTTAGCTCCGGCGTCGAGTAAGATTTGAGCGATGTCAATGTAGTCATTTCTACAAGCATACATGAGGGGCGTGTGATTGCCATCGCTTCTGCCATCTACTTCAGCTCCGGCAGTAAGGAGAGATTTGACGATATCGGCATAGCCACGTCTGGTGGCAATCATGAGAGGGGTTAAGTCAGAAACAAGGAATCCTTTTTCTTGAATGCTATGGGCATTGACATTGGCACCAATGGCAATGAGTGTATCAACAGCAGCGAGATGACCAAAGAAAGCGGCGTACATGAGAGGGGTGCACTTTAGCAAATCCGGGGAATCTACGGCAAATCCACTCTGTGTGAGTTGCTGAATTTCTGCTACATTTCCCTGAGCGGCGGCATGGTGCAGAGGGGTGAAGTGGTCATCAATCTCCGGGTCGGAAGCACCGGCCGCGAGTAGGAGCATGGCAGAAATGGTATTTTTGTTAAATTGTGAGGCGGCTTTGAGAGCTGAGCCGGCACCGCAGTAAATGTCATTTTCGTGAGGGGTAGTATTGGGATTTGCTCCGTATTTGAGGAGTTGTTCAATAGTTTCCTCTGCATCGTTATGAACAGCCAGCAACAGGGCAGAGTGACCATCGCTTGAGGTGAGAGCATCTAAATCAAGGTGAGAATCATGAGCTAATTTGATAATGGCTCGAACGAGGTCGGTAGGAGGGTCTTGGTATTTTGCAATGTGGTGAACCATGTTCCAGCCTTGGTTATCAACGGCTAAAGGGTCTGTGCCGGCTGCAGCGAGAACAGGCACGGCATCTGCACAAATAGGGTACATGAAAGGGGTGAACCCATCATCGTCTCTGGCGGTGGGGTCTGCTCCTTCCTGAATCAATCGCGATGCGGCCGCGGCTGTGAGATCGGCGGAGAAGAGGGAATCTATGGCTTCTTCATCCATATCATCATCAAAGCGATTATCTATGTAAGAATTTAGCTTTTTTTCAAGACGTTTACTAACATACTTATTGATGAGGAAGTAAATGGCAATAAGCACGAGACCTACAATGAGGCACATGAAGTCTGAAGTTTCCATAAATTAAGGAAAGAGGCAATGTTAGTTTTCTTTTTTACAATTTTTTTCTATCCAAATTGTGAGTAAAATGACGGCAATGGTTGCGATATTTATACCCGTCCAAATATCACGCGAAAGATGAATAGGAATAAGTGGGTTATATAAAATAGCAATCCCAGCTGTCAAAAAAGCGAAAAATCCGGAGTTCTGAGAATCAAAAAAGTGGAAACTCTTGCAACAGCCCCAAATGCAAACAATAATGCGTAGGAATGTGTAATACCCATAGGGTAAGGGACATAGTGCTAACAAGAGTAGGGTACAGCAAATATAATCAAAAATTCGTTTTTGATGAGAGTTCATTATAAACGTTCGTGAATGAGAACTTGGAAATGAGAGCCTGCACCAAACTCATCTGTAATAAAATTATCCTCGGGCGTGTTTGCGGAATATGGGAGCAAGTAGTCACGCTGAGACATGAGGGTGACTCTGTCTACTACGCAGTTATTAGAAAGCTCCATGAGGTCGGTAAAATTGACATCGCAAGTTAGGTCGATTTCTCCCGGTGAGTGGAATAGTTCAACCCCGGTAATCATTTGGTGATTTTTGTAACCGCGGAGAGTACCATGAGGACGACGATAATAGAGCTTATCCATCACATCGCCATAATCAATAATCGTCATCGTCCCCTCTGTCCACAAGGGGAGCCATGATGTAAACCACTTAGCGTATGAATCGTGAATTTCAATGCGTTGGCCGATGTGGGAATCAAACTCAAGCATGTGAGAGAAATGCGGCTTACGTTCAACTGGTCGCAGTTGTTCGGTAATGGCACCATTCTGAATGCTTAGACCCACTTCCATCCAGCCGGATTCTGTGAATTCAAAAATGCGAGCAGGGAATGCATCTACCAGTTCATTTGAAAAGATAAAAGCCTTACCATTGCAGTGGTCTAGGGCTTTTTCCATCGAGGGGTAGATTTTTGCCTGCCCACCAAGTAGCAGGTGCTGGAACTCGCGGAGTTTAGCAGAAGATTCGACGATATTGTAGCTGGCATTCAGACGTGCCCAAAAGCCCAAATTATCTAGGATTTTAGTAGCCAGAGCACCGGAGCCTGCTCCGATTTCCAGCAGAGGCAGGCGGCAGTTACAGCGGTCGCATGCCTTTTTCCACTGGGCAATGATGGCTTTTGCGAGAATGGGGGAGAGAGTAGCCGTCGTAGAAAAATCGCCCCTAGGGCCGATATTTTCTATATTTGAAGCATAATATCCCTCACGCGGATGATGCAGAGCTAACTGCATAAAGTCTTCCATAGACAGCCAGCCCCCGGCGGCAGCTATAAAATCGGGTAAGCGAAGCATGGAAGGTGAGAGGGGGTAATGGTTACTTAGACTGCTCAAGCATACGAAGAAGCGGAGCTTCAGCCCGACGGCGTAGTTCTTCGGGCAATTCCACGCAGGGGGTTAAATCCCTAAGGGCATTACGGAGTTTTTCGAGCGTATTCATCTTCATATATGGGCAGGTACTGCATGAGCATTTCTCAGTAGCGGCAGGGATGAACTCTTTGCCCGGAACCAGCTTACGCAGGCGGTGTAAAATACCGGACTCTGTGACGATGATGAATTGAGAAGCCTCACTCTGCGTGCAGAAAGGAATCATCTTCTCTGTAGAGCAAATGTGGTCAGAAAGCAGACGTACAGCTTCCTGACACTCGGGGTGGGTGACAACTAAAGCATTGGGATATTGCTCTTTAAGAGAAAGAATTTGGTCACGAGTAAACTCCATGTGTACATGGCAAGCACCATTCCAAAGTTCCATTTCACGCCCTAATTGGCGACCCACCCATGAGCCCAGATTTTGGTCAGGCACAAATAGGATGGGGCGGTCGGTAGGAGCTTGAGACACGATGTTTACAGCATTTCCGGAAGTAACAATTACATCAGCCAGAGCCTTTACACCGATTGAGCAGTTTACATAAGCAACGACGTAGTAATTTTTCTCTTTATTTGCCTCAAGGAAAGCGGCTAATTCAGCGGCATCGCAAGAAGCTTCCAGAGAGCAACCGGCATCGGCATCCGGAAGGATGACGGTTTTTTCCGGGTTGAGGATTTTAGCCGTTTCAGCCATGAAATGCACACCGCAGAAAGCGATGACATCACAATCCGTACTTTGAGCCTTATAAGCCAAACCGAGTGAATCCCCTACAAAATCGGCAATATCCTGAATATCTGCCGTTTGGTAACTATGTGCTAAAATGATGGCATTGCGTTCTTTTTTTAGCTTAAGGATTTCTTCTTTGAGCTCTAAAGTCGTCATGGAATGAAGATGCGGTTTATCCATTGTAAAGTCAAGAATTTATCTATAAATGCGACAGAATACAAGCGGTGTGTTTTAATTAACGTTCTAATTTATCGAGTTAGTTGACGGGAGTGAATAATTATGGCAAGATTCAGCCGACTTTAGAACTATGTTTTCATTATTAGCAGATAAATTAGACAACACATTCCGTAAGCTGAGGGGTGTAGGTAAGATTTCTGAAAAGAATATAGCAGATGCCTTAAGAGACATTCGCCTGGCATTGTTAGAAGCAGACGTAGAATTTGGCGTGGCAAAAGACTTCATTGCCAGAGTGAAAGAACGAGCCATGGGGCAGGAAGTGCTAAAGTCTATTAAGCCAGGTGAGCAAATTGTAAAGATTTTCCATGATGAGATAGAAGCTCTTTTAGGGGGGGATGCCGTTGGTCTTGATTTGACAGACCCTGCACGCATTATGGTGGTTGGTCTGAATGGTGCAGGTAAGACGACAACAAGTGCTAAGTTGGCGTTGCGTCTGAAAAACGAAGGGCGTCGACCTTTATTGGTGGCCTGTGACTTAATTCGCCCTGCCGCTATTGACCAGTTAGCCACACTAGCCGCACAAATCGATGTGCCGGTGTATACCCCCACTCCTGGGAGTAACGATGTAGTGGCAGTGGCACGCGAGGCTTTTGAGTGGGCAAAATCACAGAATGGAACGGTGATGATTTTTGACACCGCCGGGCGTCAGGAAGTAGATGAGGCTCTCATCGATGAGCTTCGCCGATTACACGAATATGTAGCACCGCGTGAAACCCTGCTAGTCGTTGATGCGGCAACAGGTCAGCAGGCTGTGAATGTAGCCCGAACTTTTGATGAAGCGGTCAATGTTACCGGTATTGTACTGACAAAGCTTGATGGTGATGCACGCGGTGGTGCGGCTCTTTCTATGCGTTCTGTGACAGGGAAGCCAATTAAGTTTTCCGGTGAGGGGGAAAAACTCGATCAGTTTGGACCCTTTGTGCCAAGTCGCATGGCAGATAGAATATTGGGTATGGGTGACATCGTGGGCTTAGTAGAGCACGCTGCCGCTCGCATAGACGAAGAAAAAGCGGCAAAGTCTGTTACCCGCATGGTTTCCGGGCAGTTTGACTTTAATGACTTCCTAGACCAAATGAAGATGATGCAGAGTTTGGGACCTTTGGAAGGGATTTTGGGCTTATTACCGGGGTTTAATAAGATTAAAAAGCAAATTCCCCAAGAAGCATTTGACCCCAAACGCATGAAGCACATGGAAGCCATCGTGCTATCTATGACCCTCAAAGAACGAAGCAATCCGAATCTTTTGACCCCATCTCGCCGCCGTCGCATCGCGGCTGGTTCCGGTCGCCCCATCCTTGAGGTGAATAGACTTATCAAAAACTTTACGGAAATGAAAAAAATGATGTCCGGTAAAGGAAAGATGGGCTCTATGATGAAGCAAATGGCCGCTATGCAAGGTGGTAAGGGCGGGAAAATGCCCGGAATGCCCGGAATGGGCGGATTTGGTGGGCTAGGTGGTTTATTCGGTCGGTAAAAAAAGTAAAAGACGCTTACAGAAAAAGGCAGGTGGCTCAAAGATGTAGAGCTACCTGCCTTTTTGTAAATTCAGGGAGAAGCTGCTTTTAGCAAGCAGATGTGGTAGAACTAGATGTACTGTTTAAAGTACTCAATAGTACGCTCCAGACCTTCGTCAAGTGGGATTTTGGGAGCCCAGTTAAGTTTTTCTCCCGCTACGGTGATGTCTGGTTTACGCTGGGTGGGGTCGTCCTGTGGGAGAGGCATAAAGACGAGTTTAGACGTTGAACCGGTTTTGGCGATGACTTTTTCAGCCAGTTCC
This sequence comes from Akkermansia sp., assembly GCA_030525455.1. Classification (GTDB taxonomy): domain Bacteria; phylum Verrucomicrobiota; class Verrucomicrobiia; order Verrucomicrobiales; family Akkermansiaceae; genus Akkermansia. The sequence goes on from JAUNER010000010.1 coordinate 6,430, forward strand.
AGCATGGTAAATTCACCCGGGTTGCCGAGGTTTACCGGGCCCAGGAACTCATCTTGGTTCATCATGCGAATCATACCTTCGATGAGGTCGTCTACAAATTGGAAACTGCGAGTTTGGTCGCCGGTGCCATAGATGGTAATGTCTTGACCACGAAGAGCCTGCATGATGAAATTAGAAACCACGCGACCATCGTCCGGATTCATGCGTGGACCATAAGTATTGAAAATGCGAATAATGCGAGTATCTACACCATGCTGGCGGTGATAGTCCATAAAAAGAGTCTCTGCACTACGCTTCCCTTCATCGTAGCAAGAACGAATACCAATGCAGTTCACATTTCCCCAGTATGATTCCGGCTGTGGGTGGACGTGTGGGTCCCCGTAAACCTCACTGGTAGAAGCTTGTAAAATGCGGGCTTTGCATCGCTTAGCAAGACCTAGCATATTGAGTGCCCCGAAAACTGATGTTTTCATTGTGTGAATAGGGTCAAACTGGTAGTGAGGCGGAGAAGCCGGGCAGGCAAGGTTATAAATATGGTCTACTTCGGCATAGTAGGGTTGAGTGACATCGTGACGGATAAGCTCAAAATGAGGGTTGTCCATCAAGTGAAGGATGTTTTTTTTGCGACCTGTGAAAAAGCTATCAAGGCAGAGGACTTCATTGCCTTCATTCAATAATCTTTCGCAGAGATGTGAGCCGATGAAGCCGGCACCACCGGTAACTAAAATTCTTTTGCTCATGGATGGAGTGAAAATGAAATGCCAGGAAACTCCTTAGCCCCTGCATTGTCGCTTGAAAACACAGGCTAGATAGTTCCGTGGGCAAGTATCACTTATTTTTCTTGAAATGACAAGAATAGAAATTCACGGCTTTAGCAAATTTCTGCGGCAATGGAATCCACAAGCATTTTACCATCATTTATCAAAATAAATCTGTTTGAATCGTCGATTTTTGCTAAGCCAAGTTCTGTAAATTTGCTTAATTCATTGATGGCAGAGGGGGATAAATACCGCAGAGGTAATCCTTCGTCCGTTCTTAGCATGAGGGCGATGCGTTCTAGTCGGAAATCCTCTGCCGAGATTGATTCCATGTGGGCACTTGGTAGTCCGTGGGCTAAAGTAGAGTGGATGTATTCAGCGGTGTCTTTTGTGTTTTCGTATCTTACGCCACCAATGGTACTGACCGCACCCGGTCCGATTCCAACATAATCTTCCCCCGTCCAGTAGGCAAAGTTATGGGGAGAAATCGCATTGTTTTTGGCATAGTTAGAAGTTTCGTAATGACGGAAGCCTGCCTGACAGAGTAACTTGTCTGCTAGGGAAAAATATTCCGCATCCTCATCTGCATCTTGGAACTTTTCTCCGGCCATTAGACTACGATAAAAGTCGGTATCTTCCTCATAAGTGAGGTTATAAGCAGAGATGTGGTCTGTATTTGTAGCGATGGCTTGGTCTATGGTTTTTTCCCATGTGGCTAAACTTTGCCCCGGAATGGCAAACATTAAATCTATATTGATGTGAGGCATCCCGGCATCTTGTAGCATGTGGATAGAGCGTAAAGCCTGCTCCGGACTATGTTCTCTGCCTAGTAAATGGAGGATGTGAGCATCGAATGATTGAATACCTAGCGAGACTCTACTCATACCCAAACTACGCCAAAATAGGACTTTTTTGTGCGTAAATGTAGCGGGATTGGCTTCAAAAGAAAACTCGTCAAGAGCCTCAATAGGCACAATGTGCTGTAATCCCTCAATGAGCGTGCCTAAATGTTTGTCTGAAAGCATAGAGGGAGTACCCCCACCAAAGTAGAGCGTATTTGCTTCCCCGGAGCGGTTAAGCTGCAAATGCTCTGCCCGAGAATGAGCCTCGCGAATAAGTGCTTGAATAAAGAGTTTCATGTCTGTCGCTGCCGGAGTGTGTTTAAAAAAAGCACAGTACGGGCAAATGCGATGACAAAAAGGGATGTGAATGTAGAGATGCACCTAGAGGGGAGGGGGGATAAGCTGAAACTAATCTCTCTGGCGACGAGAGCGACCATTTGCTTGTTTTTTACCTTTAGATAAATCAAGAATGGACGTTGAAGCTTCTTTCATATCAGCTTTTAACTGTTCACATTCAGTAGAATCAGCTAGTTTCAGATAGTTTGCTGTCAGACGGTCGTAAAAATGCTGGATTTTTGTTTCGTTTTTATTCTTTGGTTGATATTTAAAGCCATCAGGGCAAGTATCTAGAATTTCTTTCATCCAAGGCAGGATTTCCTCTTTAGGTAAGGTGCGGCATATAGCATCGATAGCATGCCCCATTTCTGCTTGATTTACATCCTTTGCATCCGGAACTTTGAGAGTATTTTTATCTTCACGATAGAAGTGTTTGGCAAGCTTAAAACCTCTGTCGATGTTACGTTTAAGTCTGTCTGTACCTTGGCAATTAGCATAGGCTAGGTGGTAAGCAGATTCGATTTCCGGGTATGAATTATTCTTCTTTTCAACCTTACACCAATTCATGATATTATGCCAATCACGAGTTGAGTAGGCCGGTTCCCCTTCCAGAGCCTTTTCAATCGCCACAGCGGATAAGACGTTGAGGTAATCACGCACGCTGTTAGATATAGCATCATCGTCGCTTTTGTGACCATGAGTAGCTCGATTGGCAATTTTATTTTTCTTCCACAATGATTTAATTCCGTTTTTAACGGGAATTCGTTTGTGGAGTTCATCCAGTAACTTAGTAGTATTGAGTAGATCTGAGGGTTCTAAAGCCGTGAGTGAGTACCATGCTTCTGTATGGAATGGATTTCTATCGAGTACGGACCGAAGAGCCGCCTTTTTGAAGTCCTCGTTTTCTGCTTCGGATGTGCCTTCACTTGCTTCGGGGCAAGAAGCAGTGCCTGCTAATTTATAGATATTCATGGCAAAGCGAGACGCTAGGAATTTTTCGTAATCTAAATTCATAGCCAGAGCCATGCCGCTAGAGTATTCCGCACCGCCGCCACGAGCTGCAGAGGAGTCACCCATATAATACCCACCGGAGGTAGCCTTTAGAGTGTCTACACTTTGCTCTACGGTAAGCCAACAACCATTAGAGGTAAAATGAGTAACCATAAGGTTGCCGTGTCCCGGTTGACCGGCAGGAGCGGCCGGAATGCCGCGAGCAATCTGAGAATTTCTCGAAATCAGCGACATTGTACCACAAACCCCACCCTCGTGTAATTTGCGTTCATTTGACTGGCGAGACCATTCCGGGTCTGGGTCGAAGCTAAAAAGAATAGGCGGTTGAGGGTCGTCATCCATGCGGTATGGTCCATAGAGCCAGACTCGAGGTTCACCGCGTTGGCCCAAGAGGCGTTCCCATACACTATCGCATTCGCGTAGAGGGCGAGTTTCTGATAGAGGTATCATGACCGGCCATGGCGTGCCATCCAGAGCAAGACCTTGCCATTCTATATGCTTACGGTCAATGGTGCGGAGTTTTTTGTGGTTTTCGTACTTATCGACGAGGTAAGCGAAATATTCTATGGGAGTGGGGAAGGGGTCTCGTTTGCGTTTGAGCATATTGTTTCTGTACATATACTCATGCAGATATGAGGCGATGGAATTTTCAGAGATGTTTGATTCATCAAGTTCCTTGACGACATTTTTTCTATCTTCCCACGCTTGCTTAGGAGTGAGGTTTTTCTTTACCAGATATTCGGCGAGCTTTTGGTAAGTGCTTTCGCTCACAGTATCGGGAGCATTCCCATACCAGTTAACAGGAGCTTCGCCTTTGCAATAAGCTTCAGCCGGTTTAAGCATAATGCCGGAGTTGATAAGTTCTTGCAGTTTGCCCCTAGCATCGCCGAAACGTCCTTGGTGACCTAAGTCAAATGCCCCCATACCAAATTCTCTGCGACCAACAGCAAAGGCGATAACCATTTGGTGATATTTTTCAGCTGTTTCAAGTCCTAAACTATCAACCAACATGGCGGCATTAGTGGCTACATTGGGGTCCGGTGGATAGTAATTGGCAAAGATTTCACGTTTGGTGTTAGTTTTTGTGAGCCAGGTTTCAAAGTCCTCTGAGAATGAACCACCACGTTTTTTAATATAGTTACGCACCCAAGCTTCTGCGTAGATGGGGTATTTAGCTAGAAGTTTATCACTGAGTTTACCATTATTTTTTAGAGCTTCGTTGCGGATGGCTACTTCCATGGCTACAACATCCTTCCCCATGGCTAAATCAGGTTCGGGCTCTGGCTCCGGCTCCGGTTCCGGTCCCGGCTCTGGTTCTACTTCTACGATTTCAACAGGAGGCTCTTCTTTAATTTCAACAACCTCAACTACAGGTTTCGGTTCTTTTTCTTTTGGTTTTTCAATGGTAGGGACTTCAACGGCAGTAGCCAATGGGGTTTCTTCCATGATGTTGTAAACAAAGAAACCAATGACAAGGGCCAAGCCGGCAATGACAAATGGGGCAGGCGATAGCCCCCCGGATGAACCATTGCTCGATGAGCTTGAATTAAGAGAGCGGGGCGGCAAGGGAGTGTTTGTGCCCACAGGGCTTGCTTTTAGTTTTGTTGGCGTAGGGGTATTGTCCGGACGAGTCTTTTGAAGTGTCGGTGTGGTAGAATGTGTTTTTTCCTGCGGTACTTCTGAAGGCCTTTTTAATCCCTGAGCATGTGCTACTTCATTCTTGGGTTTTAGCCCTTGGGCATGTGCTACACTTGGTGTGGGGCTAGATGATGAAGACTTAGAAACACTCGGATAAATAAAATAAACGGTCCCATGCCCACGCATCTTGCCTTGAGCATTGTCAAGGTAGGTTTGCTCAAATTTCAAACGAGCTTCTTCAAAGATAGCTTCATCACCGGGGATTGCTGTGATTTCTTGATTATCTTGTCTCTGAGCATGTGTGTGTGGGCAAAATTCGCGAACCAATAAATTTTCCCCTTCAGGGTCTATGGCGTTGTAGAGGAAAAAGTCTACACCAATTTCTGCAATTGATTGAATGACAATATTCCCTATGCTAAACTGAGACGGAAGAGGTGATGCTTTGGTTTGAGTCATAGCCGTTTGATTTATTATAATAGCAACCGATGCAAGCTTAGCATTTTTATCCATCTCTGGCAATCCAGTAAAGGGGTGAATTTCTTGATAAATTGAAAAGAGGGGGGCTAAGTATCCTAAATGAATGAAAAATCATCTTTCTTATTGAAAGTGTCCGAGACAAAGAGTAAGATGATGGCAGTTATGAAAGTTGAAACTTTTGAAACCCCTCAGGATGCAGCCAAGTCTTTGGCAAAGGAAGTTGCAGAATTGATTCGCAGCCGTGCCGCAGAAGGTAAGAATGTAGTACTCGGTTTAGCCACAGGTGCTACACCTCTTCCATTCTATGCTGAATTAATTCGCTTACACAAGGAAGAAGGTTTATCTTTCGCCAACGTGATTTCCTTTAACTTAGACGAGTACAGTGGTTTGGATCGTGATCATCCGGAATCATACTGGTACTTCATGCACACCAATCTCTTTAATCACATCGACATTAAGCCGGAAAATGTGAACCTACCATCCGGTACGGTAAAGGATGAAGAAATCCCTGCACATTGTGCCGCTTACGAACAGAAGATTAAGGATTGCGGTGGCATCGACCTCCAAATCCTTGGTATTGGTCGTACCGGTCACATTGGTTTCAATGAACCGGGTTCTGACGATACTACTATTACTCGCCAAGTTCACCTTGATGAATTGACTCGTTCCGATGCAGGTCCTGCTTTCGGTGGTGTTGAAAACGTACCTACCACAGCTATCACCATGGGTGTAGCTACTATTATGGGTGCTCGTCAAGTAGCTCTTATGGCTTGGGGTGAGAAGAAAGCTTCTATCGTGAAGAAGGCCGTTCAAGGTCCTGTAACTATCGATGTAGCTGCTTCTTACTTGCAGAACCATCCGAATGCCAAGTTCCTTTTGGACAAGGGTGCTGCTTCTGAGCTTTAATCCTCTAAGGGTGTAAAAGTTATAATTTCTGCCTCTCCCTTGGATCATCAGGGGAGGGGTATTTTTTTCTCTCTCTTTTCATTGAGTTTATGTTTCTTTTTTATGATGAGAGATAAATTATTAAAAACTAACAGATTGTATGATGTGGATGGCTGTTTGTTTTTGATAGTCATGCCACTTGCTTTTGGGCTGGGGGGCGTATATTTTGTTTTTAAGGGATTGGTTTTATTAATGGGGACTTTTTGGGAAAAATGTATCTCTTATCTAAATTCAGTATGGAATTATATAAACAGAGAATTAACAACTGTATGGGATTGGACACTATCGTCTTGCGAAAGTGTTTGGAATGAAGTATGCGGTATAGGGATGAAAGGGCTGGAGTGGTGCGGTAGTTTTTGGAACACTTTGTGGTAAAGTACAAGTGCTAAAAAAAAGCAGACTGTGTGTGAAGTCTGCTAAAGAAATCGAGGGGATTATCTGCCTAGCCTTTGGCTCTAAGGGTTTCAATTACCTGCTGAGTTTGTGTAGCATCGGGGAAAATTTCTACCAAAGTACAAGAATTTGTAGGCAGAAGTTCGAGCTTATCAAAATCGTCGCATGAATGGATGGTTAGGTAATTTAGCCCCCATTGCTTAGCGATATGTTCAAAGGTAAAGCCATGTGGCTGTATAAGTAGCTTTTGCATAGCCTCTGAATGGGAGTCGGCACCCGGTAGAGCCCGGAAAATCCCGCCGCCACTATTATTGATAACCCCGATAACACGTGTGCCCTCATCTAACTGAGGAAGCAAAGCAAGGGCAGAAGAATCGTAGAGAGTGGTTAAGTCGCCAAATAAACTCCATGCACAGTGACTTCTAGCAGAAGTGCCTAGGAATGTAGAGATTTGACCATCAATGCCATTGGCGCCGCGATTGGCACGCACATTCTCTGTGGGGATGGCTGTTTGGGCGTAACTGTTCCAATGGCGAATGACCATGGAGTTGCCCAAATAAATGCAGTCAGCTTCTGCCGCAAAATAGGAAAAGGAACGAATCAGTGCTTGTTCACTTTCCGGGTTTGTCAGTAGAAGCTCGTCTATTAAGGCTTGTCTGCGTTTATTGGTATTTCGTAAGTCATTGACGTCACCAATGCTGTCTATATCGCCCATAGCTCTGAGAATGGCATCTAGATTTCCGCAAACAACCTCGGATGGCCGAGCCAAGCCGGAAAAGCCGGTGCGAGTGATAGAAAAGACCTGTGTTTGCGGTAAATTTTCCAAATCCCGCCAGAAGCGACAAACCGGCACATCTCCAATGCGTAAAACAACAGCAGGTGGATTTTTTTTCAGAAGTAGATCGGCATCTTGCAAAAGCAAATGAGCTAGATCTTCGCGTATCCCCGATGTCGCATCTGCCACCACGGGAGCTTTTAATTCATTTGCTAACCATAGAGCCGGAGCTTGTTCTGTGGGGTCTAGCCCACCAATCATGACCACTAAGCCATCGCGTGAGCCAAAGCGTAATGTCTGTGCGAGGTTTGCCAAAGACCCTCGAAATTCTGTTTCTTCCGGTGGTTCGGCAGGGTATAAATCGCAACTGCCGGGATTCCAAGTCGCATCTGGATCCGGTAAGCAGACATTGATATGAAGCGGTGAGGCGTAATCCCACGTTTCAAGCACATCATCGGGCAAATCCTCTTCTGAGCATATATCAATGCAAGGAGCATAAATGCCAAAAATATCGCATTGCTCGATGGCTTGGGGAGCGGCAGAGCCTCTGTATTCTACCGGGCGGTCGGCTGTAATGATAAGTAATGGACGTCCCTGGTAGTAAGCTTCGATGACAGCAGGTAGTAATTCTGCTGCCGCAGTACCGGAGGTGGTAACTACAGCCACAGGCAGACCCATATCAAGCGTTCTGCCGAGGGCAAAAAATCCGGCAGAGCGCTCATCAAAATGCCTCCACTTCACCAAATCCTCTGCAGCGGCAAGCACCTGTAATAGAGCCATATTTCGGGCTCCCGGGCAAACCACCCATTCACAGATACCGCCCTGGCAACATTGAGCCAGTAGTGTTTTTACAAAAGCAGAGGATTGGTTCACTTGGAGAGAGAAGAGAGAGGTTATTTTTGTTTTTGCTGTTTAGCGGCATTTTTAGCGGCCTTAGCAGCAATTTTTTCTTTTTCTTCATCAGAGAGAATGCGAGGGAACACAGGAGCAGGCTCGTTAATGACGTGCATAGCCGGAAGCATTCCCCAAGTGATGTCTGCCGGTGTCTTCTCGGCAAAAATTTCTGTAGCATTGAGCTGAGAGATGATGCGAGCTGAGGCATCGGGCAGAACGCAAGCGATGAGGTAGCCAACTTGGGCACAGCATTCCAGCAAGTGGCGAAGTACGCAAGCGAGTTTAGGCATCGCATTTTCATCCTTAGCAAGCTGCCATGGTTGTTGCTGTTCGATGTAAGCATTGCAGGCAGAAACCTGGGCATTTAATGCAGCAAGGGCATCAGAGGTGAGGTTGTCGTCCATGTAAGAAGCAAATTTAGCAACTGTTTCAGCCATGGATGAGCGGAGAGCCTGAGAAGCTTCATCGTCATAGTCAGATACCGGTAAAACAGAATCACAATAACGACGAGTCATGTTGATTGAGCGGTTGCATAAGTTGCCTAAGTCGTTGGCAAGCTCAGTGTTGTAGAGCATGACCAATCGCTCAATGTCGTAGTTTGCGTCCTTACCCGTGGTGATGTCGCGTACGAGGTAGTAGCGAACGGCCTCCGGACCAAACATATCTACTAATGTTACCGGGTTGACAACATTGCCTAGAGATTTAGACATTTTATTGCCGTTGATATTCCACCATCCGTGCACGAGCAGAGAAGGCATTTGCTCATCGCTAAAGCCCATAGCATGAAGCATAGCGGGCCAGTAAACCCCGTGAGCAGGCACGAGAATGTCTTTACCAATCACTTCGCAAGAAGCAGGCCAGAGTTTTTCAAATTCAGGTAAACCGCTGTCAGGTTCTGCCAAGTAGCCTGCAAAAGAAATGTAGTTGATAAGGGCGTCAAACCAAACGTAGGTGACAAAGTCCGGGTCAAATGGTAATTCGATACCCCAAGAAAGTCGGTTTTTGGGACGAGAAATACACAGGTCGCTATCGAAATCAATAGCGTTTAGAAGTTCTGCTTTTCTAAATGCCGGAAGCACGAATGAGTCGCTTTTTTCGACGAAATTACGTAGCCATTCCGCATGAGCAGAGAGACGGAAGTACCAGTTTTCTTCCTCAAGTTCAATAACTTCGCCCCATTCTTCGTCAAATGTTCCGTCTTCGCGTTGTTCTTTTTCAGTGAGGAATTGTTCCTGACGCAGGGAGTAAAACCCTTTGTAGGATTTTTTATAGAGTTCCCCCTTATCCTTTAGATTGGCGAGGATTTTCTGAACGCAAGCTTTGTGGCGAGGGTCTGTGGTTTCTGCCCATCCGTCATTGCTGATATTGAGGCGTTCCCAGAGTTCCTTAAATTTAGCGGTTAGGTTATTAACGTGTTCCTGTGGAGTTAATCCTAACTTTTCAGCAGTTTGTTGAACTTTTTGACCATGCTGATCCACGCCGGTGAGGAAGTACACCTCTTCGCCTTTCATTCGGTGCCAACGAGCTAGGACGTCTGCTAAAACTTTTTCGTAGGCGTGACCGATATGTGGCAACGCGTTGGTGTAATCAATGGCCGTGGTAATATAGTACATGCAGGGGATTTTACGCTTTTGGTAGCGTAATGCAAGCGTTCAGCCTGTCCCCATGCCATGTAATATTATATTTTTTATTTTAAAAGCCGTATTTGGTATAGGTTTCTTTTAATTGGTCTAGTGCTTGTTTGAGTTCAGCACGGGGATGCCCTATATTGAGTCGCATCCAGCCTATTCCTTCCTCGCCGAAGCTGGCACCATCATTGAGAGCTAAATGAGCCCCATCGACGAAAAAGTTTACCAGCTCATCTTGGGGTAAATTTAAGTCACGACAATCTAAAAAGATGAGGAATGAGGCTTCCGGCTGCATGGCTTTGATACGTGGCATTTCTGTAGTCAGTCTATGATTGACATAGTTGATGTTTTCCTGCACGTATTCTAGCATGGCGTGTAACCATTCTTCACCATCCGGCTGGGTGTAGGCAGCCACTAGGGCGTCATAGGCAAAGATATGACCATGGGCACTTTCTTTGCCTTCCGTAAACTGGCGGTATTTTGCCAAGAGTTCCGGATTTTGGGTAATCATGTATGAGCTGGATAGTCCTGCTACATTGAAGGCTTTGCTTGCCGCCATGTAGGTGAGGGAATGAAGGCGGGCTTTTTTTGAAACAGTTGCGTAGCATGTATGCTTATGACCGGGTAGGGCTAAATCTGCATGAATTTCATCAGATACAACCAAAACACCATATTTGTCACAAATGTCAGCGATTTGGGCTAGTTCTTCTTTGCTCCAAATTCTGCCACCCGGGTTATGAGGGTTGCAGAGGATGAACATTTTACAATTCTTGACAGATTTTTCAAAATGCTCAAAGTCAATTTCGTAACGTCCATTGGAGAGACGAAGTGGGTTATTGACAACTTTGCGATTATTTTCGCAAATGAGCATTGAGAATGGGTGATAAACCGGGGGTTGAATTAAGATTTTATCCCCCGGTTTTGTGAAACATTCGATGGCGGTACAAATACCCGGTACAATGCCGGGGGCGTATACGATTTGCTCTGGTTCAATGGACCATTGGTGTCGATGATAAACCCAATGCTTAATGGCTTCAAAGAAATATTTTGGTTGCTTTGTATAGCCTAGTACTCCTTGGTGAAGTCTTTTTTCGAGAGCTTGGATGATGAAATTCGGCGTACGAAAGTCCATGTCTGCAATCCAGAGCGGAAGCAAATCCTCTCTACCCCAACGAGGAATGAGTGCGTCGTATTTCAGGGCACTTGTTTCTTTACGAGACACAGGGGTATCGAAATCGTATTTCATAGACCCGGTATTGATGGTGAGATTGTTAACACACAGGTGTTACACCTTTTTTGACGATGATATTGCCATATTTGGCTGTTTCGCCTGTGATGACAACAGCGTATGCTTTTTTGGCTCGTTCGTAAAAGGCGTAGCGTTCTTCTTGTACAATTTCACCGGTGTAGTCTAGTGCTTTGCGGTAGCGTTCTTCTACACTTGGGTCTAGGGTGTCGCCGGGTACGGCTTGCATCATGATAACCGGAGTGGCGTAGGCATCTAATTCAAACAGAGGAATGATGGCGGCCAGTAGGGCATCTACTTTTAATCCATCGGCACGGATGACATTTGCATTAAATGTATGAGCCGGGAAGTGGGCGTCAGAAAAAACAATTTCGTCACCGTGCCCCATTTCGGCAAGTACCTTGAGAAGTGTCGGACTAATGAGAGGAGAAATGTTCTTAAGCATATTTGAGACATTAGCATTTTTTAGTCCTAATGACGAATAGAAAATTCGAGAAAGCGAAGAATTGTTTATTGTAATTTTTCGCGTCGCATAATTTCTGAAAGCACCATGTACAGGTCGGTTTTATTAACCACGCCCAGCAGGTTTTTATTTTCGGGGTCAATGAGTGCCAGAGATTCGTAATTTTTTGATTTTGTAAAGACAGACAGAGCTTCCGGTAAGTGCATATCGCTCGGCAGAGTAGGCATATCATTGCGAGAGACATCCATAGCGAGAATGGCATCTGCAAGCTCTTTATTTTTGGCAAAAGCGGCCACGTCTTCTGCCACGATGCTCCCCAGATATTTGCCTTCGGGAGAGGTGACAAAAATGGTTTGAGTTGGGTTTTTGATGAGCATGGCGGCAATTGTACCAAATTTATCTAGCGGATGAACTACCGGGGGCTCTGAGCGAGCGACGTCGCCAAGTTTTACAAGAGACAGAGGTTTATCAAAGGTGCTACGCGGACCAAATGCCAGAGAGTCATGGTACATGGATTGGGCTTTGGTGAGGCGAGATGTGCCGTATGAGACAAGCACGCCAATAATGAGCGGGAACATCATCTGCCCTGCCATGGTAAACTCTACCACCAATACCAGTGAGGTGATAGGGGCATTTGCTGCAGTGGTAAAAAAGGCAGCCATCCCCACGAGAGAATAGGCGATGGCGTGTTCTCCGGGCACGCCCATCTGAGTTAGTGCCGCACTAAAGAGGAAGCCAAATACACTACCGATGGTTAAGCTCGGGGTTAATGCCCCCCCTACAGTACCAACACCAAACACAACGGCAACAGTACCTATTTTGAGGGCTAATAATATAGCGGCTAAAGAGGTGGCGTTATCAAATTCGTGGTGGATGAGTTCGGTGATGATGTTTTTTCCATTACCTACGATTTCCGGGTAAATAAGAGCGATGGCTCCAACCATTGCCCCTGCTAAGGCTAGACGAACAGGTAGCCATTCGCGTTTACCATTGAGGTATTTGCGTGATTTTTTTAGGATGATAAGCCAGAGTCTGGCCAGTAAAGAGGCACTACAGCCCAGTACGACACACCAGAGTACATGATGATTGCCAGAGAGGGCTATTTCTTCATGAAGTTGGTAAATCGGGCTGGGTTCGTGGAATAATCCCATGGTGAAATACCCTGCACAGCTCGCTACTAATAAGGGGGCTAAAAAGTCAATGGTAAGGGCTCCAAGTACAATCTCACTCACAAATAAGCCCCCTGCCAGCGGGGTGTGAAAGGCTGCAGCCATCCCGGATGCTGCCGCACAGGCTACAATAAGCCTTAGTCGAGGTGCGGATAAATGAAACAGTCTGCCTAGAGCAGACCCTGCCACGGCCGCTGTTTGTACGAGGGGACCTTCTCGACCAATGGAGGCTCCTGAGCCAATAGAAAATACAGCGGATAAGGAGCGTAGTAAACTTGGTTTGGGGGGGACATAGCCGTTACCCAATGCGACGGCTTCCATGTACTCCGTTGCTTTTGATGGCACAAATCTGTGGGTGAATAAGAGAGTGAGCCCTGCCAGCATTCCCCCTATGGCCGGTACTAGTACACACCATGCTTGTCTGTTTTCTGAAAGATATACAAATGCGTCTTTTTGTCCTTGGTGGTAGTCCTGTTGAGTTAGAAGCATTTGAATGGTGTTTACTCCCTGCTCAAATAGTAAAGCACAGAGGGCCCCCAGAGCACCGATAACGATAGCCCAAATAAAGATTACCTGTTTGTCGCCAATGTTGAGCTTTTCTCGAACATTCAGTGCCATTCTGACCCAGGCTAGTCGACCGGGCAGATGTAATTTTTTCTGGCTACGTTTTGGGCTATTAGTCATTATAGAGCATTATGTAGAGAATCTAATAATTCTGCTTCAGAGCCAAGCCATTCTCCATTGTCTCCTATGTTGGCATTTTTGTGCCAGCGTAGGATTTTTTGCATGGTGGTTAGGTATTCTGTTACCATTGCTGTGGGTACGCCAATCATAAACACGAGGCGTACTTTTTGCGAATCATCCGGCCAGTTCACTTCATTTTTGCAAATGCCTACGATTACATAAATGGACTCCAGTGCCGTTGTGCGTCCGTGTGGGACGGCTAGTCCTTTCGTTAAATAGGTGGACTGTGTTTCTTCTCTTAGTAGTACGGCATTTCGTAAATGGCGTAATTGCCTCTCATCCAGTATGGATTGCATGGAGTCTACTAGGTGGATGAGTGTTTGTTCCTGAGGGGTGTTTTCTGGAATGGATAGAACTTGGATGTGTAGATTGTCTGGCACGTTGATAGGTGATGATGTTGATTTGTCATTTTACGCACTTGTTTTCTCCTAGCAAGAAAAAAACTTAGGATTGTTTTTTTTGTGAAAGTCGCAATATTAAATGCGACACGACGAGAGAAAAAAACGGGCATACGCCCCCTATGGCTTGTTCCGGTTTATTTATTCTGTAGATTTACCCCTTTATCCAATTAGGTCATCTACATATTTAATCTTTTACCGATGGGGGAGAGATATTATACTTCTGCCATCATGCAGGATTGTGAAGAAATTAAAATCATCAAACCGGCACCGGATGATAAATTAGCCACGAAAATTCTCGTTAGTTGGTTTAATTTGTCTCAGCCAAAATGGCGAAAGGTGTTAGAAAAAGCGGTACTCGTGTTTTTTGTTTCCGTTACTATTTATTCTTTCTTTGTTTCTCATTTGCCATTGTTTACATGGCTTGCTTTGACCGGGGCGTTGGTATCTCTGGCTCTTTCTTGGTTGTATGTGCCTTTCCTTGTAAGAGCGACTCTTTCGGCTAATAAAAAAGTGCCTCTTTATTACAAAGAGAAAAATTACGACTTTTTCGCTGACCATCTCGTTTTTTACGGTGAGGGGATTGATGCTATCAATGTCCCGTATTCTAGTTTTTCTGTGATTTATAAGACAGATGTGGCTCTTCTCTTTGTATTCCAAAAAAAATTAGTCTTTTGGTTGGCTCTAGAGCAATTTTCAGCGGAACAGCTAGAGAGTCTGGAGCGTCGGTTTGTAGCTCAACAGGTAAAGTATGAACAAGTCGGTAAATAGACAGTGAGATGTTGGTGAGTTTTGCATACGCAAGTCGCTGTTTTTTTTGATTGAGCCACAGAAATTTTAGAGTAGGGTAAATCTATGTCACGTTACAATGGAGAACAAGTTTTAGTCGTTCCTCGCTCTACGTTTGAAGAGGTCGGCTATTTTCAAGGCCAATGCCAAGAAGGTGAGCGTTATTTGCAAGCTTTTATGAAACCGGGAGTGGCTTCTTTTATGGATAGAGAAGCCGCGGAGAATGACCCTAGCCATAAGCAAATCATTGCCTATGCTATTTTTTCCTATCAGGGGAAAATCCTTCATTACACACGCGGTGGTTCCGGTGGCGAAGCTCGTTTGCATGATAAAGGTTCTATAGGTATCGGTGGTCACATTAACCCTATTGACGAACAGCAAGGCTATGAAGGCGTGGCTACTTATCTGGCTGGGGTCGAACGCGAAATTCGCGAAGAACTTGTCATTGAAGGAAATTGTTCTCAGCGTATTCTGGGCGTTTTGAATGATGATACCAACGATGTCGGTGCTGTGCATTTAGGTATCGTTCATCTTTTTGAACTAGATTCTGATAATGTAAGAGCTAATGAATCAGCTCTTGCAAATTTGCGTTTCGTTTCCCCTGATGAACTTTGCGGTGAATTGTACGAAAAGCTAGAAACATGGTCGCAATTCGCCATTGATTTGTACAAAGCTACTAGATAGTAGCATGTTTCTAATTTATAGACTATTAAGGCGTTGTCTTTTGTGATGACGCCTTTTTTGTTTTCTGTATGTGGCAAGATTTTTTTTGTATTACACAAATTCTGTGATTTCTCTATTGACTCAGCTTGTCGAATAGATATACTTCTCTGCACACACATTCTATGTGGAGCGATGGCTGAGAGGCTGAAAGCAACCGTTTGCTAAACGGTCGTACGGGCACTAACCCGTACCGGGGGTTCGAATCCCCCTCGCTCCGCCAGTAAGTTTTTACTAAACTCACTCAGTCCGAGTGAGTTTTTTTTGTATAATAAAGTCATTGGGGGATGAGAACCCCCGGAGGGGGGGAAAGCGGGCGACGGCTGTAAGCCCGCTTGGACAAACGCAACGCGTTTGCCCCGAAGGGGTGAAGTGGGACTAAAGTCCCATGGTCCGGGGGAGTGAGTTTAGTGTGGATGAGGGGGAAGCATGCTGTAAGTCAAGGTGAGATGGAGCAACTGCCTATGGCGATAGCCGACCCGATAGGGATAATGAAATCAAACACAGTGGGGAGTGTGGAGATTCTTACTGTACTAAAAGAGGGAGATAAGAATATATTGGTGGCAATAGCGGTGGGTGTGAATGCAAGAGGTCGAAAAGGAGTGGTAAACAGAATAACAAGTCTGTATGGAAAAGATAAGATAGATGAATTATTAAGCCATAAGGCTCTCTATTGGAATAAAGGAAAAGCTCGCTATGCTTTGAGCGATTACAGGCTCCAATTGCCTGCAACGGCTCTCGTCATGCGAGCTTCTGGGAAGAGTGTGCCAGACAAGGTGGATTTAGTCAAGTACAAAAAACAAGTGGGAAAAGAATCCCCTTTGTGGAGCATACGTTAAGGAATAATCCTAAGCCGCAAGGAAAACATGTTTCCTTGCCCACAAGCTCTGCGACGGGTCAGAGTGCCTTCGGCACTGGCACGGATAATCAAGCCGTCTCCGTGGGTGCTACTGCTGGCGGGGGAAGTGGTGTTAGCATGCCAGTTGGTGTAAAGGCTGTCAATATAAATGATATAAAATTGCACTTTGATGATGGTGGTGTGATGGAAGCTAATTGGAGGGAGGATGAGAGTAACTACTGCATTATAGGTGAGGGGAGTGAGATATTTAGGGAGTATGAAGAAGCAGGGTTGGTGTATGTGGACAAGGCAGATGGGAAGAAGAAATAGAAAAAGCCGTGAGGTCTTACCAACGGAGCATTCTTTCGATGAAAGAAACTTTAAATCTCTTGGCAGTGGCTCACGGCTTCAAGGATAGCGTACTTACGGAAGCGGATATAGTCAAGGGAGAAAATAGAGAAAGCGAAGACGGAACCAACTTCTGCATTATCGGTGAGGGGAGTGAGATATTTAGGGAGTATGAAGAAGCAGGGTTGGTGTATGTGGACAAGGCAGATGGGAAGAAGAAATAGAAAAAGCCGTGAGGTCTTACCAACGGAGCATTCTTTCGATGAAAGAAACTTTAAATCTCTTGGCAGTGGCTCACGGCTTCAAGGATAGCGTACTTACGGAAGCGGATATAGTCAAGGGAGAAAATAGAGAAAGCGATATTGGATAGCAGAGGGGTGTTAATCGATAAAAAGAGGCGTAGAAAGGTAGCGGTCGCCGGTATCGGGGAGAAGGACGACGATATTTTTGCCTACATTTGTGGGGCGAGCAGCGACTTTAGCGGCGGCGGCTAGGGCTGCACCGGAAGAGATGCCGGCAAGGATACCTTCTGTATGGGCGAGAGAACGGCCTGTTTGGTAAGCTTCCTGACCGGAAATAGTGATAATTTCATCGTAAATTGAAGTATCGAGAATTTCCGGGATGAAGCCTGCACCAATTCCCTGAAGAGGATGAGAGCCGGCGATGCCTTTGCTTAGAAATGGGGAATCTGATGGTTCTACGGCAATGATTTGAATATGCGGATTTTTTGACTTTAAGAAACGAGCTGTGCCGGTAAGAGTGCCCCCGGTGCCAACTCCGGCTACAAAAATATCTACCATGCCATCGGTATCAGACCAAATTTCGGGGCCCGTAGATTTTTCGTGAGCAAGGGGATTTGCCGGATTAGAGAATTGCCCCGGTATGAAGCTATCCGGTAGAGTGGCGGCTAGTTCATTAGCTTTTTCGATAGCACCCTTCATACCTAGAGAACCATCGGTAAGAATGACTTCAGCCCCGTATGCTTTTAAGAGGTTACGTCGTTCGATGCTCATGGTATCGGGCATGGTGAGAATGACATGGTAGCCGCGAGAAGTGGCTACAGCGGCTAGTCCGATGCCGGTATTACCACTGGTAGGTTCGATGATAGTGGAACCAGGGCGAAGTAATCCGTTTGCTTCAGCATCTTCAATCATAGAGAGAGCCACTCTGTCTTTGACACTGCCGGCAGGGTTAAAGGCTTCAAGTTTAGCGAAAATCGTAGCAAGAAGGTGAGCTTGTTGATTGAAGCGAACAAGTTCCAGTAGAGGAGTGTGACCAATCAATTCTGTAATGCTACGATAGACGTTCATGTTTTTTTCCGGAGTTAATAGGTGGATGAGAAGCTTTGTTCTAAATCTTCGATAATGTCGGCTATATGTTCTGTGCCAATAGATAAGCGAATGGTGTTTGGTTTGATGCCTGCTTGGAGTAGCTCAGACTCAGACATTTGAGAATGAGTGGTGGAAGCCGGGTGGATAACCAGAGATTTGAGGTCTGCCACATTGGCAAGCAACGAGAATAGTTGCAGGTTTTCGCAGAATTGGCGAGCTTTATCGGCGTCACCTTTGATTTCAAAAGTAAAAATAGAGCCACCGCCATGTGGGTAGTATTTTTGGTATAATTCATGGTCCGCGTGTGTAGGGAGGGAGGGGTGATTGACTTTTTCTACTTGGGGGTGATGAGCTAGGAAGTTGACGACACGTAGGGCGTTTTCTACATGGCGTTCTATGCGCAGGGAGAGAGTTTCAAGCCCCTGGAGGAGTAAGAAACTATTAAATGGACTGATAGTGGCCCCCATGTCTCTCAATAATGTCGCACGAATTTTTACAATGTAGGCCAGGGAACCGCAAAGTTCTGTAAATACAGCACCATGGTAGCTCGGATTGGGGTGGGTTAGTCCGGGAAATTTGTCGTTTTGCGTCCAGTTAAATTTGCCCCCATCAATGATGACTCCACCCATGACTGTGCCATGACCGCCTAGGAATTTCGTGGCAGAGTGTACGACGATGTCTGCCCCATGCTCTAGGGGGCGGAAGAGGAAAGGTGTGGCAAAAGTATTGTCTACAATGACAGGAATGCCGTATGTATGGGCTATGTGTGCAATGGTCTCTAAGTCTGCTATATTGCAGTTCGGATTACCTAGGCTTTCCAGATAAAAGGCTTTGGTGTTTGGGCGAATGGCTTTTCTGAAGTTTTCCGGATTATCGGCATTTACAAAGGTGCAGTCTATGCCGAAGTCTTTTAATGTGTGGGCAAAGAGATTGTATGTGCCCCCATAAACACTAGCGGCAGATACAATGTGGTCACCGGCATACGCTATGTTTTGGATGGCGTAGGTGATGGCTGCCGCTCCGGTGGCAACGGCTAGGGCTGCGGCTCCGCCCTCAAGGGCGGCTATTCTCTGCTCAAAGACGTCTGAAGTAGGGTTCATGAGGCGGGTGTAGATGTTCCCCGGCTCTTTGAGGGCAAAGCGATTCGCTGCTTGCTCGCTGTCCTTAAATACGTATGCCGTAGTGGCATAAATCGGTACAGCTCGTGCATCTGTGGCACTGTCTGCCGATTCTTGACCAATGTGCAATTGTTGTGTTTCGAATCTATACGACTTCTTCATTTTTGTATAATCCCTACTACACAGGTAGGAATAAATGGAATTAGCGTATAAGTCAAGTCAAAAGAGGCGATTTTTTTTGAAGAGGAGAAGAGAAAATCTAGGGGTCAGGCAGAGCGTAGAGAGTGAGAGAAGTAGTGTCTATGTTTGAGTCTGTAGTAATGAAGGAATTTTTTAATGAAGAAGATAGAAACTAAGCAAGAAGCAAGGTCAGAAATCGGCATAGAAATCCAAACCCCGGTAAGGCCGAGGAATTGAGGTAAAATAAGCACGCAAGGGAGAAGGAAAATCATTTGTCTGGTAAGAGAAATGAAGATAGAAAGGCGAGCCTTACCGATAGCCTGGAAGAAATTACCGATGACGATTTGGCCCCCGACAATGGGGAATACCAAGCAGGCATAACGCAAGCCATCAACCGTAGTATTGACGAAATTCGTATTTTCTGTGAAGCATTCAGAAATAGTACGTGGGAAAATCATACAGGCAAGGAAGCCCAAGGTAGTAAGGAAAGAGCCGCCAATGATGCCGAATTTTAGAGTTTGGAGCACACGCTGAGGTTTCAAAGCACCGTGATTATAACCGATAATAGGCTGCATACCCTGAGTAAGTCCCACCACCAGCATGGCAAACGTGATGAGCACCCTATTGATTGTACCGAAAGCCCCGAGGGCAAACTCATCCCCCGTGGCAGCCAGCTCTCTATTGATAAACACCGTCACCAAGCAACCGCAAGCATTCACCAAACAGGGAGCCATGCCAATAGAAAAAATACCGGAAATAATTCGCTTGCGAAGCCCCCAGAGCCCTTGTTGAAAATGAACCAAGTATGATTTATTCGAAAAATGCAAAAGAACTCGCACTAAACCAATCACCTGAGCAATGACCGTCGCCAGAGCCGCCCCGGTAATGCCCCAGTCGAAACCAAAAATAAAAAGCGGTGCCAAAGCAAGGTTTATGCCGGCAGAAATGACGGTACTCATCATGGCTTTGTGGGGGAAGCCCGTAGCACGCATCACATGGTTGAGATTAAAGAATAAATAGGTAACCGGAATGCCAAGAAGCGTCACAAACATGAAATCATAGGCATAGGGCAAAATCGTCTCATTGGCACCAAAGGCAATCAGAATTTCTTCGAGGAAAATCAGAACAGGGATGATGAGAATGATAGCAGAAATAATGCTCAGACTCGCTACACTACACACCGTACGCCGTGCAGAATCGATGTCTTTTTTGCCCAGCAAAATGGAACTAACCGAAGCTCCTCCCAAGCCCACTAGCGTGCCTAAGGCAAACACCAGCATCATCACCGGAAACGCCACGCCTAAACCATTTAGAGCATCAGGCCCCACCCCTCTGCCGATAAATACACTGTCTATTAAATTGTATAAAGAATAGACCACCACCCCGGCAATAGCCGGTAGAGAATACCGAACTAATAGCTTCAAAATAGGAGCATTCTCTAATTCAGCGATGTTTTTTGTAGATGCAGACATGAGGGCTAAGCTCAGTATATGAGTATGTGAGGTGTTGTCAAGATGTGCTCGCTTCGTTTCTAAATAAAGAGACAATGAACAGGGGATAAATGTAAAAAATTATTATTAGTCTAACCTAACTTTATGAAATTGCAATTTTTCTGCCGGAAATCAGGATTCGTGTTTGATTATGGTCAGAAAAATTGGTAGAGTGGTGGCGTTCAGAGTAGACCGAGTGATGACTAGAGGTCCTGCTCAATCTTAACATCCTAAAACCATGCAGTATACACACGAAATTGAACAAATGTGTTGCGTCAAGAAAGGCTGCAACCATGGTCCTGCACCGATTCCACAGGAAGGTTCTTGGACACAATCAAAGGAAATCACCGATATTTCCGGTTTGACACACGGTGTGGGTTGGTGTGCCCCTCAGCAGGGTACCTGCAAATTGACCCTCAACGTTAAGAATGGCATCATCGAAGAAGCCCTTGTAGAAACAAGTGGTTGCTCCGGGATGACTCACTCAGCCGCTATGGCCGCAGAAATTCTGCCCGGCAAGACCTTGCTTGAAGCAATGAATACCGACTTGGTATGTGACGCAATCAACACCGCAATGCGTGAACTCTTCTTGCAGATCGTGTATGGTCGTACACAGAGTGCCTTCTCAGAAGGTGGTCTCCCAATTGGTGCCGGTCTTGAAGACCTTGGTAAGGGGCTTCGTTCCCAGATTGGTACACTCTACGGCACACGTGCAAAGGGTGCTCGCTACCTGGAAATGGCAGAAGGTTACATCACCAAGCTTGCTCTTGATGAAGATGGTGAAATCATCGGCTACGAATTCGTTCGCATGGGCCCGATGATGGAAATGATTAAGAAAGGTGTGGACGCAAATGAAGCAGTAGCTAAGTGCACCGGCAACTATGGCCGATTTGACGAAGCTGCTAAGTACATTGACCCACGTCACGAATAATTTGAGTTATTAACCATAAGCATTAAAAAAATCATGCCACTTTTTGAATCATACGATCGTCGTATAAAGCAGATCAATGAAGCACTTGCCAAGTATGGCATTGGCTCCATTGAAGAAGCAGAACAGATCTGTTTGGCAAAGGGTATTAATGCCCGCGAAATCGTGAATGGCATTCAGCCAATCGCTTTCGAAAACGCCGGTTGGGCCTATGTAGTAGGTGCTGCTATCGCCATCAAGAAAGGCTGCACAAAGGCCGCTGATGCCGCTGAAGCTATTGGTGAAGGGTTACAGTCTTTCTGTATCCCCGGTTCCGTAGCAGATGACCGCAAGGTTGGTCTTGGTCACGGTAATTTGGCAGCAATGCTTCTTCGTGATGAAACGGAATGCTTCTGCTTCCTTGCCGGTCACGAATCTTTTGCCGCTGCTGAAGGTGCTATCGGTATTGCTAAGTCTGCTAACCGTGTCCGTAAGCAAGACCTTCGTGTTTGCTTAAATGGTCTTGGTAAAGACGCTGCTTACATTATTTCTCGTATCAACGGTTTCACTTACGTTCAGACAAAGTTTGACTATGCCACCGGTAAGTTAAACGTTGTTCAGGAAAAGGCTTTCTCTAAGGGGCCAAAGGCCGCTGTGCGCGTATTCGGTTGTGACGATGTACGCGAAGGTGTTGCTGTGATGTGGCACGAAGGTGTAGATGTTTCCATCACCGGTAACTCTACAAACCCAACTCGCTTCCAGCACCCGGTAGCAGGTACATACAAGAAGGAATGCAACGAACGTGGTAAGAAGTACTTCTCCGTTGCTTCCGGTGGTGGTACAGGTCGTACCCTTCACCCGGACAACATGGCTGCAGGTCCTGCTTCCTATGGTATGACAGATACCATGGGTCGTATGCACTCTGATGCTCAGTTTGCCGGTTCATCCTCCGTGCCTGCTCACGTAGAAATGATGGGCCTCATCGGTATGGGCAACAACCCAATGGTTGGTGCTTCCGTTGCCGTTGCTGTGGCTATCGAAGAAGCCGCTAAGAAGGAAGCTTAATTTTAGTTTCTTTTCTAGTAACTTATCAGTTTATTTCAATCACTACACTGAGAGATTTTTCTTTCTCGGTGTGGTGATTTTTTTTGAGGAATTTTTTGCTAAAAAATAAGCCATGGCAGAATACCATGGCTTACTGATGAAAGGAGAAACAGAGTAGTACCCGTTTTTTTATCGACGACGGCGTATAACTAAGCTTGCGAGGGCTAGGAGGCTCAAAGATATGGTGCTAGGTTCCGGTACGATTAAGCTCAAAGCATGGTCTGAGTAAATAAGACTGTAATTAGCAAAGGAATCGAAGTTGGTAAAATTCACTAGTTCAGACATATCTGTGCCGAGTGCTACTGAAACACCGTCTAGGTACAAATCTCCGATGTTTGTGAAAATCGGGATAATGTCGCCAGTGGTAAGCATATTGATGCTCAGAGGTGTTGTCGTGCTTAGATATAAATCATGCTGATTCATATTGACGATGTTCTCTATCGAGATTGAATCAGCATTTGTTAGGTCTAAATCTGCGTTGATAGAAGCTTCCGGCACGATGCTCTGCATCAAAGCGTAGGAAGCAGAGCCGGATGCCACGGTTTGAAAATTGCCGGTGACTGTGATGACGGCATCTGTGGTGGTGCCAAGTGTGGCATTCCCCTCTAGCGTAAGGTTGCTAAAACGCATTTGCGTGAGCCCCTTGCCGGTAAGTGTGGCACCATTGCCTATGATGGCGGCTCGTTCGCCTAGGTCAAGTTCGGTGCTAAGGCTGGCACCGTCAGTGAGGCGAAGCATTCCGACACCGTTGATTTTAGCATTTGTACCGGCTACAAACTCATAGCCGGCCGCAGAGACAGTAATGTTGTTTGCCGCTACAGTGCCGTTGATGGTGACAGTGCGGTTGCCTTCTGCCGCATGGCTACCAAATTCTACATCGCGGCCATCAATGGCATAGGTGTGGTAGTAGTCCCGATGCTCAGCAGCAATGTCGTCACCATTGACATAAACATCCCACCCGGTGCTTTCCGTCGGTAGTTCATTTGTGTTTGCTGTCTGTGTGCTCCATGAAGTGCTACCGCCATTCCACACTTGGGCTTCATTTGTGGTGTCACTGTACTCAGCAAGCATCTTTTTAAGAACTTCGGGGGTTTTGATTTGAGTGATGCCGCCAATGTAGTAGTGATTTTCGGAACTGTATGTTAAGGCTTGTGTGCAATTCATGTCAGTGTAGAGCATAACTTTTCCATTCTCTACTTTGACAAATGCTTCTTCAAGTGTTGGTTTTTTTCCGCCATCTAGAGTAGAAGAGTCATTAGTCCCTTCAAAGCCATATAATTTATTGTTATCAGAGTCTGCATAGATAACAGACTTTACATTGCCATTAGAGTCGAGAGTCACACCATAGCAAGTGAGAGTGTGGGCACTAAAGCTATTACCTTCACCGGCACCTACGTTTAGGTGAGCAATTAAGCCGGCCTCTGTTTGCTTGTATGACCCATCACCTTGTTTAGTGATACCTAATGCTGATAATAAAGCAGGGGTAAGGTTGGCTTGAGAATTGACCTCTGTAACAATAGCGGTTTCCGGTTGGTTAGGATAAGAATAGGCTCCGAAATATTCACTGTAATAGCCGCCTTTGGCCGTTGGGTCTGTCCAGGTGAAAAACCAATCTGTAGCTGAAGAAACTCTATTCCCGGAGTTTGAGAATCCACTGTTAATACATTCTTTAGCTACGAGAAGTCGCATGGGGTCGGCGATGGTGTATGGTGGAACCCCGGAAAATTGGGATACAATGGTTCGTGTATAGTCCCCGGAACCATAAGGAAGCTCCTTAGTCCCTTTATAGAACACTCCATAATAACTTTGCCAGTATTGAATCATGTTACTAGCAGTATGTGCCCAACACATGAGACTGTCGCCATCTCTGCCGTTGGCACTAGCCCAGCCTTTTGTACTATCGTAAAAGCGTGTAGAGTTTTTTATGTCGGAATAGTAATATCCGTAAGTAAAATATCCACCTACACCCTCGGCGATGAAGCCACCGGAGGCCATGTTTTGAAAATCTACCGTATCGCCAACAGCCGCAAAGCTACATGGACTCAGACATAAAAGAGATGCTAAGAAGAGAGTTTTCTTCATGATGAATAGAAACGAGAAACGATACTAGTCATGGTAGCAAGTCTTTATGGCAAGGCAAGAGAAAAAATAAAAAAGAAGAGGGTGGGGAGAGTCCTAGCGGAAAAGTCCGGTGAGAGGGGATAAAAATGAGAAATAAAGGTAGTATGGGCTTGATAAGTCTTGCCAGTAGAGGGGGGAAAATGGCATAATGCGTTAGTTTAAGAACGCAACACAAATCACCATGAAAGTAATAGTAATTTACGGGAGCCCGAATGATAAGCCCTTTATGGAGTCTGCACGTGAGTATTTTGAGCAAGAGAAAGTGCCTTATGAAGAGACAGTTCTTTCGGCTCACCGCGATTTGCCGGAGCTAATTAAGTACTTGGGCGATTTAGAAGCAAGTGGTGAAAAAGCTGTGATTTTGGCCGTAGCCGGTTTATCTGCTGCATTGCCGGGGGTCGTGGTTATGAGTTGTTCCTTGCCTGTGATTGGGGTGCCGGTACCCGGTGGTCCATTGAATGGTATAGATGCCTTATTGGCAATAGCTCAATGCCCAGGCGGTGTGCCATGCACCACAGTTGGTCTGCACAAAAAGACCCCGATAAATGCCGCCATGGCCGCTCACCGAATTCTAAAATTGGCCGGGCTGTAAAATTTGACCGAATAAAGCACAAAATAGGAGGATACAATGGCATCATCTACTGCATCAATGCTTGTCATGGATGAGCGTGAAATAGAGCGTGCTATTGAGCGAATAGCTCAGGGCATTATCGCTCGTCCGGGGGCAGAGCCTCTTGCCCTGGTGGGGTTGCTCAGTCAGGGGGATATTATTGCTCGCCGCATTGTGGAAAAAGTAAAAATGCTGGGGGGGGCTGCGGAATACGGGGCTATAGATATTTCCTTGTATCGGGATGATATATTTAAGCTGGAAAAGCGCCCCTCGCTCCGTTCATCAAATTTACCGTTTTCTACAGATGATATGCGAGTGGTACTCGTAGATGATGTGCTTTATACGGGGCGCACAATTCGTGCCGCACTCAATGCTCTCTTTGACTATGGTCGCCCGGCTCGTATAGAGTTGGCTTGTCTGGTAGACAGGGGGGGACGCGAAGTGCCCATTCAGCCCGACTATGTGGGGCATGTATTAGACCATGCCGGAGCCAAAATCGTCGTAAACCTAAAAGAGGCCGATGGTATAGACCAGGTGGTTATAGTAGAAGAATAAATTTAAGCCAAGAGTAAGAATCCATGACACCGCGAAAGGATTTATTAAATATCTCCTCTCTGACAGATGAGGAAATTCATACACTACTAGAGTCGGCCGGGCCGATGAAAGAGTTGTTTACCAAGAGTGTAAAAAAAGTACCGGCCTTAAAAGGGAAGTCAGTGCTCACTCTTTTTTATGAACCGAGTACACGCACGCGTTCATCATTTGAACTGGCCGCAGAGCGATTATCTGCTGATGTGACAAACTTCACAGTATCTACCTCATCTGTGGTAAAGGGGGAATCTGTGCAAGACACAATCGCTACTCTTCAATCAATGAAAGTAGACTATGTGATTGTGCGTCACCATAACAGCGGCTTGCCCAATGTGATTGCCCGCCATACGACGGCTAGCGTAGTCAATGCCGGCGACGGGGCACATGCTCACCCCTCGCAGGCTTTGTTGGACTCGTTTACGATAAAGGAAGTTTTCCCGGATGTGCGTGGTAGACGCGTGCTTATCGTTGGGGATATTTTGCATTCACGCGTAGCTCGCTCTACATCTATTCTTATGAAGAGATTGGGCATGGAAGTTGCCTATCTTGGGCCGGGCTCATTAGTGCCCCGCACGGAACATTCCGGTATTCCTCGATTCTCTGATTTTAATGAGGCATTTAATTGGAAGCCTGATGTTGTTTATTTGCTTCGTGTGCAAAAAGAAAGACAAGATGCTCCATTTTTCCCCAGTGCTCGGGAATACCATAAAATCTATGGTGTTACAGAAGAACGACTCAAGCGAATTTCTGATGAAGGGCTTTACATCATGCACCCCGGTCCGGTAAATCGCGGCGTAGAAATTTGTGACCTTGCCATGGACTATGAACGCTGTCTTATCAATCAGCAAGTAGAGAACGGCATTGCTTGCCGTATGTCTATTCTGTATCACTTAACACCTCAAACCCAGCACTAATTTTTTCCTCATGAATACTTCTTTACTTATTCGGAATGCTCAGACTGTCGATGAAAAACGAATCGACGTGTTTGTAAAGGATGGAGTTATTGTTCAAATCGGTGAAGTTGGTTCTCTTTCTTCTACGGCAGAGGTTGAGATTGATGCTTCCGGTATGGTGTTATTGCCGGGGCTTTTTGACGTTCATGCTCACCTTTGTCAACCGGGGGGTGAGGACAAAGAACGTATTTCTACAGCTACAGCGGCAGCTTTGCATGGTGGTATAACGGGGTTAATGGCTATGCCGGATACAGCACCTGTGATGGATAATGCGGCTCAAATCACCACATTTATGGAAATTTGCCGTACAGATGCCCAGGTAGAGGTGATACCCTCCGGTTGTTTGACTAAGGGCAGTGAGGGTGAAGAGCAAGCTTCGTACGATTCACTTAGAGCAAAGGGGGTACGTTTCATTACTGATGGTGACAGAGCTCCGGATAATATGTTGCTATTATACAGAGCTATGCAGTATGCTAGTAACTTGAATCTTACTTTTGCTTTACGTGGTGATGTGCCGGCTTTGACGGCAAAAGCTACGATGCACCCCGGTACTACATCTTATTATTTAGGGTTAACCGGTGCTCCTGCCTGTGCTGAAGAAATAGGCATGGAAGCTATCATTCGTTTATCTGCCGAAACAGGGAATGCCCTCCACGTGCAGACGGTTTCTACCTCCGGCAGTGTTGATATTTTGAGACGATGCAAGTCGGAATCTGCTTCCCTAAGTGCAGAAGTTGCCTTGCATCACCTCATCTTCACACACGAAGACGTGGGCCGTTATGATACAAATTACAAAACAGTACCCCCTTTACGTGACCGTGCTGATGTAGATGCTCTTATCGATGCGGTGAATGATGGGGTCATTGATTGTATTGTGTCTGACCACACTCCATGTACGGCATTTTCTAAGTTGCAGGATTTCATTACAGCCCCACAGGGGATGATTGGTCTGGATACCTATCTGCCGGCTATTTATCATTATTTGGTTTCTACCGGAAAGATGAGCTGGGCTACTGTCGTTAGAGCATGCTCTGAGTCACCACGTCGATTGATGGGCTTAGCACCTATTGATTTGGCGGATGGTCAGCCTGCTAATTTCGTGCTATTTAACCCTGCTGCTCAAACCGAGGTTACTCCTCAGTCACTTAGAAGCCGTGCATCAAACACTCCGTTTTTGGGTAAAACCTTGAAGGGAAAAGTGGAACTTGTCGCGTTCGGTGATAAGGTTTGTTTATTTTAATTCACGTTAACTTTTATACTTAATTGCAAGCCGTCGCACACGTTCATACTTGTTACCCCGATAAATTTGGCATTCCTCGCCAGAGTGGGTTGGTGCCAAGTGCGTGTGCCCGGCTTGTATTTGAGCCACCATTTAGGAATGCGGATGCTATTCGTGGCTTAGAGGGGTTTTCTCATATTTGGTTGATTTGGCAGTTTAGTGAGAATGTAGATGCCGGGTGGCATTTTACAGTGCGACCTCCGCGATTAGGCGGGAATACGAGAGTTGGTGTGTTTGCTACTCGCTCGCCATTTAGACCGAATCCCATTGGCTTGTCTGTGGTAAAGCTTGAGCGTATTGAACTGCATCCTACTGAGGGGCCCGTGCTTCATTTGTCCGGCATCGATATGTTAGATGGTACGCCTATTCTTGACATTAAACCCTATGTGCCTACGGCTGATTGCATACCTCAGGCTTCAGCCGGGTTTACTTCTGTTCCTTTTTCTGTTTTGTCTGTGCATATCCCGGATGATTTGATGAAAAAAATCCCTAATTCTTCCCGACAGTTAGTGATAGAAACTCTTTCTCAAGACCCGCGACCTCAGTACCAGTCAGACCCCGCTCGTGTTTATGGCCTTGTTATTGAAAAGCTAGAAATTAAATTTCAAGTAAATGACGGAACCTTACGCGTCGTGGCTGTGGATCAGCTTTAAGGTGGTTTTTGAATTTTTTTTGGACATATTTCATATTCGTGCTTGAATAATGTCTTTTTTCGTGTAGAGTCTCTCCTCGTTAAGGCCCCCGTGGCGGAATGGTAGACGCTGCAGACTTAAAATCTGTTGTCCGCAAGGACGTACCGGTTCGAGTCCGGTCGGGGGTACTTACTTCTCATTATTCTCCTTTCTTTTTAGGCTCGCTTCTCGCGAGCCTTTTTCAAAAGGAATCAGCATTGTCATACTTTAAAAAAAATA
Organism: Akkermansia sp.; assembly: GCA_030525455.1. Lineage (GTDB taxonomy): Bacteria > Verrucomicrobiota > Verrucomicrobiia > Verrucomicrobiales > Akkermansiaceae > Akkermansia. The sequence continues at coordinate 35,437 of JAUNER010000010.1, forward strand.
AAAAAAGTGCTGGACAATCGGAGAAAAATGAAGTAAAAATTCCTCGCCTTATGGCACTAACCACTACATGGCAGGGTAGCTCAGTGGTAGAGCAGAGGACTCATAAGCCTTTGGTCGGGTGTTCAAATCACCTCCCTGCTACCAAGTTTTCATATAACCGCTCATATCGTATGAGCGGTTTTTTATTGGGCTTAATGTCGCTTATTGAGGTAGATATGACTTCCGGAGTAGCATAGACTACAATCATTTGTCGTGAGGGGAGGGGGTAAAGAGCCTAAAAAGGCGTGAAAGTGGGTGGATATAGGCAGATAGGCTACACCATGGGGAATCTTATGAATGGGTTGTTCATTTTTTTATACCTCTTTGTCAGTAACTTTGTTCTGTTTTGTCTATTTTCGCCGCTTTAGGGAGATGGAATGAATGAGGCTGAATCACATAATTATATATAAAAGTGTGACCGTAATCACATAATTATGTATAAAAGTGTGATTTTTCGAAAGGAAAGGGTTGAGAAAAGCGAGGAGATGTTATAGAATACGAATTACGATAAATTATGGAACGCATTATTTTACAAAAATTGCTGAAGTGGAAGAACTCACCATATAGGAAGCCACTCATTTTGAAAGGAGTCAGGCAGGTAGGGAAAACGTGGTTGCTCAAGGAATTTGGGAAGCGATATTATGAAAATACCGTCTATTTAAACTTTGATGAAAATGTGGAGTATAAGCAATTTTTTGAAAAGTGCAAAGATGTGAACCGCATTTTACAAAATTTGAGATTGGCAAGTGGACAGAAAATAGAGCCACAAAAAACCTTGCTCATTTTTGACGAAGTGCAGGATTGTCCGGAAGTAATCAATGCGTTGAAGTATTTCTGCGAAAATGCACCGCAATATCATGTAGCTTGTGCAGGGTCATTATTGGGAATTACATTGGCAAAGCCATCGTCATTTCCCGTAGGTAAAGTGAATTTTATGCAGGTGGACCCGATGAACTTTACTGAGTTTTTACAAGCCAATGGTGATGAGAATTTAAAACGTTATATGGAAAGTGTGGATACACTAGAACCTATACCGGATGCTTTTTTTAATCCATTGTACGAAAAACTAAAAATGTATTTTATCACCGGTGGGATGCCGGAATCCGTGCTTATGTGGACAGAGGCACATGACATCGAAGCAATGCAGGAGGCATTGGCGTCAATTATCGAGGCGTATGAGAGAGATTTTGCTAAGCATCCGGACATTCATGAATTTCCTAAAATATCCATGATTTGGAAATCTATACCATCACAGTTATCGAGAGAAAATAAAAAATTTATATACAAGGTGGTCAAGGAAGGGGCGAGAGCACGCGAATACGAAGATGCTTTGCAATGGTTAGTAAATGCACGATTAGTACATAAGATATATCGTAGCAATGCACCTAGATTACCTATGGCTGCCTACGATGATTTATCTGCCTTTAAGATATATTTGGCGGATGTAGGATTATTGAGACGGCTTTCACAGTTAGCCCCCTCAGCCTTTACAGAGGGCACACGCTTGTTTACGGAGTTTAAGGGAGCGTTGAGTGAGAACTTTGTATTACAATCACTTATTTCTCAGTTTGAAGTTGTGCCACGGTATTGGAGTCAATCAAATCCGCCTTATGAAGTTGATTTTTTGATTCAAAGAGAAAACGACATTATTCCCATAGAGGTGAAATCTGCTATAAATACGACAAGCAAAAGCATGAGAAAATTTAAGGAGATGTTTAGTGAGGAAGTGAAATTGCGTGTGCGGTTCTCTTTAGGTAACTTAAGGTTAGATGATGATGTGCTAAACATACCTCTGTTTATGGTTGATTATGCTGATAAATTGATAGGTATGGCAATGAAGCAACACTAGTTTTCTTCCTTGGGTTTGAATATTTTTGAGCTAATGCGGTAGTTTTTAAGTTAGCAAAACGAGTCTGTTTTTATTTGACAATAAAAAGTTACAGCTGTATATTTGTGGGGTATGAAAAGTTTTTTTATAAAATTAATAACAGCATTGATTCCAAATAGAAATAAAAGGCGATTGGCTCGAGTAAAGATGTTTAGGAAGTATGTTGAAAATGAACCTAGTATTGGCGAAAAAATTAAAACAACATTGGATTGGGCTGTTGATGTGCCTAAAATGCCTCCAGCTGGAGGATTAGCACGTGTAGTTCAAATGATGCAATTAGAAATTTTGATAGAAATAGATCGAATTTGTCGAAAGCATAATCTTCGTTATTGGCTGGATTATGGTACTTTATTAGGTGCAGTCAGGCACAAAGGCTTCATTCCATGGGATGATGATGTAGATATCAGCATGCCATATGAAGACTATTTGAAATTTAAAGAAGTTGTTCCACAAGAGTTGGGTGAAGATTATATTTATACCAATCCAGAAGGGTATGTGTGTCGTGTTTTTTTAAAGGATTTTGCTCTAGTTTCTGATTGGGATTATTGTGAAGTTTATCGTAGAAATGGCTGGAGAGATAAATCTCGTGTTTTTTTAAATGTCGACATTTTCCCAATACATTATTTGAAAGAAACTGTAAGTATAGAAGAAATATCAAAAGCAATAGTTGATGGCATTGATAAAAAAAAGGAATTGCGTGTTTTACAACAGGATAATATACATGATGTTTATAAGTCCATAGCTTCTCAAATTTATGAAACTTATGAAAAGCCATACATTTCAACAGAACCTGCTTCTCGTATGTTTATGAGTTTAGATTGTATTATGCAACCCAAACCTCGTATTTATGTGACGGAGGATATATTCCCATTGCGAGAGATTGAGTTTGAAGGGCATCAATTCTATGCTCCGGGAAATTCAGAAATGTGGCTTTTTACCTGTTTTGGTGAATATTGGCAACCATACGTTTGTCCTGCCCACAATGATTTAAAGAAACTCACTCGCGAGCAAATGAAAAAGCTTATAGCCTGGGGGCGTGAGCATGGGCATTTGTAGGAGTGAAGTTGATATAAAAAGATAAAAATAGAGGGGGCGTGTGAAACGCTCCCTTTTTTATAGATGGCAGAGTGATGAGCTAAGGATCTATGTGGTCGATGATGACCTCCATAAACTCATATAGATACTTGCTGGCTTTCTCTTCGCTAATTCCTTTGATTTGTTTTGCGGCTCGGAGGGTGGTTGGGCATTGGCGAGCCAACTCAATAAGCACGGAATTTGGGAATATGGCAAAGGCCGGTTTGTTTTCGGCTTTGGCAAAATTTAGACGTATTTCTTTTAATTTTAATAATAGTTCCTGGTCGACATCAGGTGGTAAAGTCGGGTCGTAATGTGAGTTTTTTTTATGTAGAGCAGATTGTTTTTTTAGAGGCCAGACCATGTAGACCGGGCATTTGTTTAGCATGACATCATGGCCTTTTTGGCTCAAGGTGAGCAGTGGTCGATTAGGGTCGCCGCTGATTTTGGTAAGCCCGATGATTTGAATTTCCCGAAAAATCTGGTAAAGTTCCTCTTCTGTAAGCCGGGAGAGAATGCCGAACGTAGACAATCGGCAAAGTGAAGAATTCATGATATCTGCACTCTTTGAGCCTCGTAGCATTTGAATAATTTTCGTTTTCCCCCAGCGGCCTTGCCATGTGCCGTCAGAGAGGCGTACGGAGCTTCTGGCAATGCCGCTAAGCACTTGTCGCAGAATAAGTAATTCGTTATCTTCTAGTGGTGTATTGCCGTGGGCGTCATGGCTTACACATTGGTCGCATTTTCCGCAGGGTAGGCTATTTTCTTCGCCAAAGTAGTTCAGAATCCATTGTTGTCTACACCCTTGTGAATAGGTATATTTTATTATAGAATGCAGTTTTTCTAAATCTCTTTTGTATTTTTCTCTGAGCTCCTGCGTATCAATGTCGATTTTTAGCCCGCTTTTGCATGGGTCTGTGATTCTGGTTGATTTGATACGCATCCCCGGCACATCATGTCTGCTGATGGCTTTGGCTTTCATCAGTACCATTAGGGCTGTGTTTATTTGGATGGTAGTGGCATCATGCATTTTTCTAGCCATTTCATCTATTGAGAGATGAACTTCGCGAGTAGTCACATCGCAATAGTTACGGAGCATTTCATATAAATCGATGATGAAACAAGGCGAGGTATTGGAGCCCTCTATAAAAAATTCATGAGTCCGTAAGTCAGCATGATTAAATAAGATTTCGCAATAAGCTTCCAATCCATCGCGACCGGCTCTACCGGCCTCTTGGTAATATGCTTCCACACTACCGGGGATTTCAAAATGAGCGACAAACCGCACATCTGCACGGTCAATTCCCATGCCAAAGGCATTAGTGGCTATGACGATGTCTGCCCGGCGAGTCATGAAGTCTTCTTGTGCGGTTTCTCGTTGTTCATCAGTCATGCCGGCATGGTAGGCTGTTACTCTCAGCCCCATTTCTGACAGTGTCTTGTAGACATGCTCTACTTTTTTTCTGGTCGAGCAGTAAATGATACCTGTGCGATGCCGGGTAGCTAGTTGGTAGAGTCTCTTGTATTTTTCTTTGTGGTTTTCGCAATGTGAAATGCGGAAGTGTAAATTTTCTCTGGCAAACCCTCTAACGATGACCACCGGATTTTTTAGCCCTAGATGAGTGATGATGTCTTCTCTGACTCGTGGGGTGGCGGTGGCCGTTAGGGCTATTACTTGTGGGTTGCCTAAGTGGCGAATGGCTCGCTCTAGCTTCAGATAGTCCGGTCGAAAGTCATGCCCCCATTGGCTTAGACAATGAGCTTCGTCAACGGCAAACAGACTTACTTTCAGATTCTGAATTGACATCATAAATGACTCGTTTGCAAATCTTTCCGGGGCTATGTAGACAAGCTTGTAATCGCCTCTTTTGAGCCCCTCTACACGTTCCTGTTGTTCAGAGTAGCTTAGGCTACTGTTTATCATCGTGGCGTTGATGCCCTTGGCTACGAGGGCATCTACTTGGTCTTTCATGAGGGCTATGAGGGGGCTGACAACTAAGCATACTCCTTCTTTGCATAGGGCCGGTAGTTGATAGCAGAGTGATTTGCCGCCACCGGTTGGCATGATGCCGAGTACGTTTTCCCCTGTCATGACGGCTTCGATAACTTTGTCTTGCCCGGGGCGTAGATTATCAAAGCCGAAGTTTTTTTTCAGTATTACTCTTAGGAGCTTTTTTTGGTTTTCCTCGCTCATCCGTATTCAGTTTGCCATATTCATGCCCCCTACGCAATGAATCAATTCCTAAAAAATTCTATGTGCTATATATTAATTGATGATAAACGTACTGCGGGGAATGATGCCAAAAAAATAAACTTCCGAAGAAAAAATCTGAAAAAAAGTGCTTGACTTATTTGTGAGATAAGCTATATTTCTCTCACCGCATTGCGGTAAACGAAGCAAGTCAAAGCGCCCGTAGCTCAATTGGATAGAGCGTCTGACTACGGATCAGAAGGTTTGGGGTTCGAATCCCTACGGGCGTGCCACTTGCTAACAGAAAATGACGAGACTTCTTAATCCTGCCTGAACGAATTGGCAGGTTTTTTTGTCTCAAATAATAAACATGGGGGCGCCCTGGTTTCGACTGGAAGTCTGAGGTGCTGGCTGCATGTGAAGGTTAATCGGTTGGCCTTCTAAAAAGCCGATTAAAAAAATAAATGCAGAGTCTAATGACTTCGCAATGGCTGCTTAATTAGTTCAGCCGCGTCAGAACCTCAACGCCTGCTAGAGGGGACGACGACAGTTTAGCAGGCTGGTACAAGGTGGGGTTACCGCACTGAGTATGAGACTTCCACAGGTAACTAGCGGCACGAGTGGGTGGCACATAACCGTGACTGTCGCGAATCGCAGCCTATGTGTCTGAACATGGAGATGCTGGTTCCAACGGCCTTCAGGACACGGGTTCGACTCCCGTCGCCTCCACCATAAGTTTTATCAGAACTCACTCATTTCGAGTGAGTTTTTTTTGTGTATGCATAGGGTAGTTGTAATGTAATTGTTACAACAGCTTTACGAGACCGGGATAAGCGAGAGTTCCCATGATTGCTGTGGTGATGTGTAGGGGTGTTCAATGAGAAAGGTGTTTTTTCCTTGTATTAGTTCAAGTTCTATGGGGGTGAGCATCCACCAGATTTCTTCAGGATGCAGAGGTGTATCAAAGTTCCACTCGTTATTTGGTTGATTAAACAAACCTGCGTGTTTGTAGGAACGAGGATTTTTAATTTCTTTACCATTGAGCCAAATGCGAGTGCCGCTTGGTGACCATTGACCGTTTTGGGGTAGCCCGGAGTATCTGCGATTCGAACGAGCCGGGGCATCAAATCCTAGCTGAAAGCGGTATTTGCCCGCTTTGGGGGCGTGGTATGTTGTCATTGCCCAGATTGTGTGTTCCGGTGGTGTGGTTCTAAATAATCCCATGTTTCCCGTGTTTGACCGCGTGCGAAAGTAGAGATTGGCACCATATACAGATTGTAACGAGGGGTGTTTATTAGTAGTTAGTAGTTGATTTCGTACCTGTGGGGCATTTGCCGATGGGATGGGGGCTGTTATTTGCCATGAGACGCCAGATTCATACCACATGGGGAACGGCTCGTTGGAGAATTGCACTTTTCGCAATGTTTGCATTCTTTTCTCAAATAGGGCGTAAGCCTGAGCGGCTTCGGTATGCGGTGGCGGCATGGCAATGGGGAAAGTATCACCATTTTTACCCCCTCCTTTCCATGCTCGTTCCGCCATAGCCATCATGCCGGGCCAAAGTCCATTCATGCCGGGGATGAGAGATTTATCATTTACTTTGCCATCCGGCCAAGTGCATTGGATGACTCCCAATTTTTGGTTATCCCCAAAATCTACACCGCATGGACGCATAAAGAAATAGCGACGAACGATGAGAGCAGGGGCTAAGAGATTTGTATACCCGATGCTGGAATCAATGATTTTCTTATGATTAACGGTGGGGCTGTGGGAGTGTGTGGATAAATGCGGCCCCTCTGTCCAAATTTGCTCGATAGAGTGGGGGCTGATAGGTAAATCTCTATGGCTTGACCACTGCATGGGGACTCGTTGATGTGCCCGTAGTTTTTCTGTGACAAAATTCACAAACTCCGTCGCATTGGGGATTTTTGTTTCATCGGCACCAAAATGAATAATCGGGCAACTTTCTTTGGGAATTTGGCGGCAGAATTCATCGATGAGCTCGCCAATAATGTGCATCCCTTTTTCAGAGTGCATGGGGAACCCAAATGCACGTATAAAGTAGTCGCTGTGCCCGGGCATATCTAATTCCGGGATGATGCGTATATTGCGTTTTGCCGCAAATTCGATGAGTTCTCTTATTTCTGCGTATGAGTATGTATTTTTATGGTCGCGGGTTCTGAATTTTGGGGAATTAAGTTTCGGATGACAGATACACTCTACACGCCAGCCGGGGTGGTCGCATAGATGCCAGTGAAAGGTGTTTACTTTGAGCTGTGACGCTAGGGAAATTTCTTTCTTTAGCCGTGCAAGCTCTCTGAAATTTCTGCCACAGTCGTGCATGAACCCTCGGTGAGAAAAAGCCGGCCAATCTACAATTTGGCAATACGGTAGCCTTCCGTTGCCGGTTAGTATCAATTGTCGTAGTGTTTGGAAGCCGTTAAAAAGTCCGGCATGGCTTACTGCTGATAAGTAGACTCCTGCAGAGTTGATACATAGGGTGTAACCTTCTGCCGCTTTATCCGGGCTAATGGCGGTGGCGGAGAGTTTACAGTGTACCGGGAAGCTGTCTTTGTATATGGTAACAGCAGAGATGAAATCTTGCCATGCGGTTTGAAGCATAGGGGGAATATCCCCGATTAGTTTTGGGGATTGCAGAGAGATATTTAGACTCCCTTGCTGTAGAGTGATGTGCTGAGGGAAAGGGATGAGTGATGCTTGTATTTGTTTCTCAAAGGCTAGGGGGTGCGGGGATTGCCACGCTGATTCGCAAGTGGGGCTTTTCTCTAAGGGTGTACCATGGCTGACTCCTGCTAACCAGATCAGCACGGTAATAATATGCCCCAAAAGCCTTATCATAAACATGATAATAGTGGATGCTCTAAGCTCTCGTCAAGTTTTTAGAAAGCATCTTCTCTGCCTTTTTTTACAACAGAGAAAAAATCTTTTTTTCACAGAGATTTGCTTTGTTTACCGGGCACTAAGTGCTACAATATCATGCGAGAGGTTCGGAGCTGACGCCTTTTTTATGTCTCATTCATCATCAGATTTGTATGAAAAAATTAACATCGGAGTGCCCGGAATTAAAACGGATTTTTGAGGAAAATTTCTCCCATTATGGCGAGCTGGGGGCTTCTGTATCTGTATGGCAAGATGGGGTAGAAGTTGCGTCTCTTCATGCCGGATATGCTCTTCAAAATCAATCAAAACCATGGACGCCGCAAACTCTCGTCCCCGTGTATTCAGCTACGAAAGGAGCGGGCTTTGCCACCTTGCTCTTGGCTATGTTTAGGGGTGGGGTCTCGCCGGATATGTCTGTGGGGGAATTGTGGCCGGAATTTCCCCTGCCGTATGCCAGCCTAGCCGAACTTTGTTCTCATCAATGTGGGCTGGCTTCATTTCACAGAGGCTGTGATGTCTTTGACCACGATGATTGTGTGCGTGCTTTAGAAGAATCTACCCCTGCGTGGATGCCCCCGGAGCATGGCTATCATCCTCATACGTGTGGTGTGATGATGGACGAACTCATGATTCGTCTAACCGGTGAGCGTCTCTGGAAATACTGGGATGAGCATATTCGCATCCCGCTCGATTTAGACTTCTATATCAAATTACCCGAAAGTGAGTTTAACCGCGTGGCTACTCTTTATCCCGGCAAAATGGATAGCAGTAACTTAGATACGCCATTTTATAAAGACTACCTCACCAAGGGACGCCCGGTATATCAAGCTTTTCATACATTGCTAGGGCTTAATAGTGTGAGAGAAATGAATACCCCCGCTGCATGGACTTGTGGTATGCCTTCTTTCGGTGGGGTGGCTTCCGCTCGTGGTATCGCTAAATTTTACCAGGCTTGCATAGGGCTGGATGAACTTGGGGTATTCCCTGTGGAAGTCCGTGAGTGGATGAAACAAATCGTCGTCCAAGGCGATGATTTAACCCTAAAAACCCCCACCGCTTTTTCCTGTGGCTTTATGCTAGACCCCTCTGATAGCAAAGGTAAAAAATACCGCCATTTATTCGGTTTCAATGGCTTTGGTCATGCCGGAGCAGGCGGCTCTCATGGCTATGCAGACCCTGATTTCGGCATCTCTTTTGCCTATACAATGAACCGCATGGATCTTAATGTTTTGCCCGGCATTAAAACTCAAAACCTCATCCATGCCCTCATGCGTGAAATGCAGGGGTAAGCAAATAAATAAAAAGCACCTCGTGAAGAGGTGCTAATGATAATGAAGAAAACATTTGGTACCGACGGTGGGACTCGAACCCACACTCTTGTGGAACTCGATTTTGAGTCGAGCGCGTCTACCATTCCGCCACGTCGGCACTTGTGGTGAGAAGCTTTTACCTCACCCCTCCTCAGAAGTCAAGATTTATTTTTCAAAAATTGACATAGCTGACGAAATTGTATTTTCCCACAGGGGGCGATAATGCTCCTTCATCACTTTCCCCCATGCCCACTTTGTATCTCCCTACACACCTGCCACCAAAAAAATGTGGGCCTGGTGAAGTCAGCATTTAGAATGCTGAAACTATATAATTTCACGCGTTGGAATAATTAGATGAGATAATAAAATGTGTTAATATGATTGTGTAATATATTGATTTGTAATATAATAAGTGTGAACAAAAAACAAAACACACACTATGCAATCACGAGCACAGTTTGATAGAATTCTAGAAATATACTAGTCTTTTTCATCAAAAATTTTTGATGAGTTCGGAAATTTACCACATTGCGGACGTAAACCAAAATGTTCCGACCTTGAAATTATTGCTCTGTCTCTTTTTCAAGAATTTTTGTCTATAGGCAGTGAATGTCGATTTTTTGAATCGCTTCGTTCTCTTATGCCTTGTCTTATTTCTAAGATTGGAACTAGGCGTAATTATAATGCTCGTAAACATCACCTAGCCTGTTGTATAGAATTAATTAGAAATAACTTATCAGACTTCCTAAGTGCTTCAAACTATGAAAAGGTATTGCTCATTGATTCTATGCCAAATGATTACCCAAGGCTCAGAAAAAGAATTGAGGTTGTGTTTTCTCAATTGGTAGAGCAGTTTTCCATTCGTAAAAACTACGCTAAATCACAAAAAGGATTCTTCGTAAAAATAATTTCAAAAATTACTCTTTTTACACTTCTTCAATATATCAACCGTCAAAATAACCGTCCTCTTTGTCAATTACGTTATACCCTATCGAGCTAATTAATTATTCCGACGCGTAGAGATACTTATTATCTCATTATTGAAGATGAGAGTGGATTGCAAATGCCCCACTAAGGGGTGAACAATGGAAAGGAGGGCTCTCTTTTCCTTTGTGAAGAGGATGAGGAAGAATGTTGTGAAGAGGTGAAAAAAATAGAAAAACGTGTAAATTTGTGCCAAAAAAACATCGAAAAACGTGTAAAATTTCCTCAAAAAGTCTCGAAAAACGTGTAAAAAGTTGGCAAAGTGGTTGATTGTTAATAAGGAGTATGAATGGTGGCGGGATTATGGTACGAGGACCTTTAGGTGGCCGAATTTGGTGATGGTGATGGGGGTGTAGGTGGCGTGGTCGCCGTCCATTTCGCAGGGGATGGGGGAGTCGCAGGAGATGGTGGCAGCGGAGCAGCGGAGGTAGCGGAAGTTGGCGTTGTTAGCATTGATATGGAAGCCGCGAGAGACTAGGGCCTTTGAGCATTCGAGGAGAATGGAGCTAAGTGGGTTTGTGAAAGCGACGATATCGAGCTGACCGTCTGTGTTACAGGCATCGCCGAATAGGGGGAAATTGCCACCATATTTAGCACCATTGCCTAGTAAGATGGAGCGGGCAGAGATGGTTTCTCCGGAATCTGTGGTGAGGGAGAGGTGGGGGAGTGGTTCTTTCATTGCTTTGACTGCTGAAAAGACATAGGAAAGAGGACCCCATTTTTTCTTTAGTTCCCAGGTGGTAAGTTCCACGGCTCTGGCATCGAGTCCTATACCGGCCATTTGCAGGAATGGTTTGCCGTTGATGGCGAAGAGGTCGATGTTTTGAGTTTTGCCCTGTTTGAGAACTTGCCAAGCGAAGTCGAAGCCGGATTTGAAGCCCATTTCGAGAGAAAAGACATTTGCAGTACCGGCAGGGAATACGGCTAGGGCGGTGTTTGTGTTTGCCAGGGCTTGTGCGGCGATGCCAAGTGTGCCATCGCCCCCGGCAACGGCAACGATGGGCGTGTTTTGAGCGGCTTGAGCTTGCAAGCGAGCTTTCATATCGTCGGCACTGCTAGGCTCGATGAGGTCAAAGTGGTCTGTATTTTTAGCGAACCAAGAGCGGAACTTATTGGCACGGGCACTTTTGGCGGTGTTGTTGAAAAAGAGAGGGTACTTCATAAGTTAGAGATGAATGTAGATGACTTGAGCAGGGGTGTTACTGTGTGAAATGTGGCGTGTAATAGTAGAGCCGTTTGGCAGAGAGATTTCGAGAATGGCGGATTTTTCGCTTTCGGGGAGGGTGAATTCGAGGAATTCACGCATATCGTCCTGTGGACCGGGGCTGGTACCGGAGGCGAGGATTTTTCCGGACGAGGATTTGAGGGTGACGGGGTGAGCGATGGCGTTATTTTTTTTAGCGAATGATTTGGCTTCTACACGGAGCATGATTTTTGAGCCCGGTATGTAATTTGGCTGAGCTTTTACCCAATCAGAAGCGAGTTTGATGTAACGTGGGGTGACGTTGGTTCCGTTGATGGTGAGTTTTTCCGGGGCGATGTAGATTTGTTTGGTAATGGGGTTGTAGAGGGCTTCCCAGATGAGGGGGAACTTGTCATTTGAAGCATCGGGTTTCCAAGTGGTGGCAATGATGTGGTTTTGAGGGTTATGGGGATTGAGCATGCTAATGGAGGACATCACCCAAGGAGTGTTGAAATCTTGTTCATTATACTCAATCATTTTCCACTCACCATCGCACCATGCTTCGACCCAATTATGATTACCTAAAACGTGGGCCCAGGTCAGCAAGCCGACCATACGAGCAGGAATCCCCACCGAGCGAAGAGCGGCTATGAGTAGGATACTCTGCCCTGTGCAGGAAACTTTACCCAATTTTAGAGACTCTGCCACCCCCTGGTGAGGGATGCGGCGACTAGTGGAGTATTTGACCTTGATAAGGGGCTGGATATGACGAGCGATAAAAAGGGTGGCCTCTGTGCCGGATTTGCAGTTTTTTACCAATGGGGCAAATTTATCGTAAAATAACTGCCGCCATTCGTCGCGGGCTTCATTTACGACAGCGTATGGCAGTACATCGTTTGCATAAATTTCCCAAGGAGTGGCTTTTGCCCAGGGAAATTCAGCTCTGGCTTTGAGAGCTAGTTTGACCTCTGCGGCAATGCGGGCATCTGATATGAGGGAAACGTCGAATTTTGGTTGGTAAGTTTTTATAAATCGAATACCGGCACTAAGTTCGTCGGTGGCAGAGCCACAAAAGAGAGTGAGAAAAAAAAGACAGAGGATAGATGCAAGGCGAGTCATAGTGTGTCCTTAAGATATTAAAGAATCGGAGCCGTTAAACAAGCATTCTCTGTGTTTGTCAGAGCGGAAAAATGAGCAAAAAGATGTGTGTCTTCCGGTGGGGTGAGAGGGAAGGGCGTGGCATTATCCAGATAAGTGGAGCAGATATGTAGAAAATCTGCAGAGGTTTTGGCTCGTTTCATATCGTGGTCAAACTCTGTGGGTAACCCGCGAGCTGTGTAAATGAGGTATTTTTTTAAGCGGTGAATGTGTTTTTCTTCGACGTAGTGAGTCTGGCAAAGGCGGGTATTTTCGTAGAGGTGGTGAATGTAGCTTAAAATATCTCTGTAAGTTAGAACCGGAATGGGCGTATGGTTGAAATGACAACGAAGTTGGTTAAAAATCCATGGATTTCGTAGAGCGGCACGTCCAATCATTAAACCTGCCGGGTGTGTCTGATTTATCCAGGCTTCAGCTGTAGGAATGTCGACGATATTGCCATTGGCAATCACCGGACATGGTAGGAAGTCAACCGCCCATTTAACCCACTCCGGGTGAACGGCAGAGCGGTAGCCTTCGCGTACGGTGCGGGCATGAATGCACACTCTATCCGGACTGTGTTTGGCGATGATGGGTAGAATCTGCTCAAATTCGTCCGGGGTGTCGTATCCTAGTCGACATTTGACGGTAAAGCACCCCTCCGGTAGAGCATCTCGCAAAGCCCCTAGGGCAGCATCCATGGTTTTTAGAGATTTAAGCATACCACCACCGGCATTTCTTCTGCAAACGATGGGAGCAGGGCAGCCCATATTGATATCCACGCCGGCGACCTGATGAGAGAGGAGATTTTTGGCATCTCTGGCTAGGAATTCCGGCTCGCTACCTACTAATTGTCCAAAAATCGGGCGAGAAGTAGGGTTCTCATCGATGGATTGTAGAATATATGGTGACATCTTTTTATGATGACCAATAGTACGGAAGTATTCTGTGATGAAATAGTCGGGTAATGAGCCTAAGTTGTTGAGCGTACGGATAAAAGCAATATCCGTGACGTCTTTCATCGGTGCGAGAGCCAGTAGCATACACAGTGCATACATGGAAAAGCTTCACTTGGCAAGCCGTGATTGTCTTGACGTAAGGGAAAAAGTAGTGGAAGCTGTAAGCATGACGCAGGACTCATCACGAAAAGCAAAAGTAAATGTCAGACGTGCTGAGGTCATGGAACTGGTAGAAAAAGAAATCCAGAAGCATTACCAAAGCGAACTGATAACCCACATACGAAATGCCAATAATAAATATAACCTTGGGCATACGGAGTTTTTCCTAGCACGAGAGTTTGGCTTTTGTAATGGAGTGCGCCGAGCTATAGACATCGCCTATGCCGCCCGTCGTGTATTTGCTGACCATCGTATATTTCTGATAGGAGACATTATCCACAATCCGGAAGTAAATCAACAACTGGCCGGAATGGGAATTAAGAAGTTACCATGGAAACAACTTGATGAGTCGTATAACTCCCTGACAGAGAATGATGTGGTCATCGTGCCTGCCTTTGGTGTGCCAACATTATTTATGGATTCTCTCGAAGCAAAAGGTGTGCAAGTAGTAGACACAACCTGTGGCGACGTGATGAAAGTCTGGAAAAGAGTGAAAAATTATGCCGCAATGGGCGTCACCTCAATTATCCACGGGAAAGCCACTCATGAAGAAACAAGTGCTACTGCCTCTAGAGCCAGAGGTGATAAAGGACGTGGTAAGTACTTGGTAGTCTATAATCTGGATGAAGCAAAAAAAGTCTGTGATTATATCCTTGGGCGTGGTAATAAAGAAGAATTTTTGGCTTACTTTAAGGGGGCTTACTCAGAGGGGTTTGACCCTGATGAAGATTTAGAAGAAGTTGGGATAGCCAACCAAACAACCATGCTGAAAACAGAAACTCAGCAATTACAAAAGCTTATCAAAGACGCCATCGTTGAGCGCGATGGGGATGATGATAATTTCTTTGTGTTTGATACGATTTGTGGGGCCACACAAGCACGGCAGGATGCCCTCTATGAGTTACTAGAACAACCCATAGATGTGATGTTTGTCGTTGGTGGGTATAATAGCTCAAATACCACCCATTTGGTAGATATTGCTAAAAAGCATGTGACTACGTATTTCATCGAATCTGCAGAGTGTATTAAATCTCTTCAGCAAGTGGAGGCATACGATACAGATACCAATGAAATAAAGCTGGTGAATACAGAGCCTGTGGTGCAGAATTTGGGTAGGTCTCTGAAAGTGGGGATAACAGCCGGGGCATCGTGTCCGGCGAATTTGATAGAAGCGACTATTTTGAGAATTTCTGATTTGCGTAAATAAGCCAATCTCAAATTATATTATTAGCTCGGTATGCCCTTAATTGTGGTTATGCCGAGCTTTTTTATTAGTAAATGAGCCCGGGGCGATAGGGGATAGTACTGATGCTCCCTTTTGTAGAAATAGAGTCTAATCGGGTAAAAAAGACCTGCTCTAACGTGTTGTAGTAGGCAAGCATGGTGTACTTTCTAGGGTAATATGTGCCCCCAACGGGTGGGGCAAAGTCCATGTCTTTATGGAGTTTTTCGAGTAATAGGGGATTGGCTTGGTCATCGAATAAGATGGTTTTTACTCGATTCTTGCAAGTAACAGTGACGGTGATGCCATCACCTGTGGCAATAATTTGACTCATATAATGTAGTAAATAATTAAATAAGAACGAGAGCCATGATTAACATACCGGCAATAATGCCCAGAATAGAGATATGGTGATGCCCCCAGCGTTCTGCCATGGGAAGCAATTCGTCAAATGAAATGAATACCATGATGCCGGCAACGGCAGAAAAGAGAATGGCTAATAAAGTAGGGGAGAGAAATGGTAATAAAAAGACCATGGCGATGAGTGCCCCAATAGGCTCTGCCAAACCGGATAAAAATGTGTAAAATAGAGCTTTTTTGCGGCTTCCCGTGCCGTAAAATAAGGGTACGGAAACGGCCATGCCTTCAGGAATATTGTGTACGGCAACTGCCAGGGCGATAGATGTACCTAAGGTAAGCGAGTCTAAGCCGGCGGCAAAGGTGGCAATACCCTCGGGAAAGTTGTGAATACCAATAGCTAAGGCAAATAAAATGCCGGAACGTTTGATTCGCTTGGTCGATGAAAATTCACCACTACTTGAATCTACTATGTCTTCCGGTCCACGTGCTTCGTGTGGGTTTTCGTCCTCGGGTATCAGATAGTCAATGAGTGCGGCAAGTGCAATCCCCCCGAAAAAGGCAATGAGTGCAATCCAACTCCCCCAGCTTTCGCCCTGGGTGGCTATGAGTGAGCTTTTGGAGTCGTTAAATAACTCAACTAATGAGATATAAACCATCACCCCACCGGAAAACCCTAGGGAAAAAGTGAGCATTTTTGTATTTGATTGCTTCATAAAATAAGCAATCATGCCCCCGATGCCTGTAGCTAAGCCGGCAAAGGTTGTGAGTAAAAAGACTGTAATGAGTTCCTGATTTGAAAAATTCATTAGCTATTGTTTAATCGGTGAGGTGGATGAAGTTGCGGGTTTTGTCAATTTTTCGATAATGAATGGGAGGTTTTTTAATAAGGAATTACAGGTTTTTGCAAGTGGGCTATTGGGTTGTAATTTAATGGCGTCTTCCAGAGGGGCTTTTGCCTCAGCCGGGAGCTTGTGTTTAATGAGTAATCTCGCTTTGAAAAGGAGTAGTTCCTGATGGGTTTCAGGTAAAAGTCCGTCTTTTTGGGTGTAGTTTTCTAAAAACTGAAGTGCAGAGGTGAGTGTTTCCGGTGATTGGAATAGTTTTCTATTTGCGGTGAGTTCGTCTTGGAGTAATTTTTGTTGAGCTTTTACGAGGTTTTGGTGTTCTAGCTCTATTTTGAAGCATGTTTCGTCTTTTGGATCGAGTTTGAGAAGTTCATCGTAGTCTGCTTTATAAAAAGTCATCAGATGCTGCGATGGAATTTTTCTTAGTAATGAGGCTAGGTGTTCTGCCTTTGATTTTTTTGATTTTGCTTTCTCAAATTTTTTTCTTAAATCAACGTAATCGAGATAAGCTTTGACGCCCTTATTTAGGTCGTTTTTTAGTTGTTCAGGGGAGCCGTAGCCGAAGATGAAATAAACGGGGCGTTCTTGAGCATCAGCAATGACGATGGTAGGGTAGGCACGAATCTTAAACTTATTTTCGTAATGTTTGATTTCCTCAAGGCGGCCTGTGGGCATTTGCTGTTTTTGCAGGAAATCTAAGCGAATAGGTATGAAATGTTTGGAGATGATGGCTTGGATGTCTGGTTGAGATAATCCGTGCTTATCTTGGAGCTGGCAGGCTCCACACCAATCAGAACCGGTAAACTCTATAAATAACCCTTTATTTGATTCTACTGCAAGTGTTTGTGCTACTGTGGGCGATTCTTGCCAAGTAAACTCTGTGGATTGTGCCAGACAGAAACTTGGCAATAAAGTGCCTAGTATTAGGGTTAATAGAGCTTTTTTCATGGTGAGGGCGGGGGTAATTTAGAGAGGAGGAAGTGGTGAGTGTGCAGGTGGCGACCAAAGTGGTTCATTGGTAGTGCCCGGCTCTGTGTAAGTTGGTGTGTCAATTTTTGGTTGCCCGCTAGGAGATTCTAAGTTAGGAGCAACCAGTTTTTTTCCATTTGTGACCGGAGCCGGTGATTTTTGAGGGAGCGGACGAACCACAACCGGAGCTAGTGATGCATCTGTTTGGTTCATGGCTTTGATGTTAAGAGGGTCGCCAAAGGCGAGTTCTTCGCGTAATTCATCAGGCAAATCACCGGAAGAAATAGTGGTACTTCCTTGTTCATGAGTGATTTGGATGGATTCGTTGTTAACGCGAGTGATTTCTACATTGAGGTAGGTTTTTCCGGAGTGAACGGTGCGAAGAATGGAGAATTGTCTGCCTTTGGCTTTAGCTCGAGTGGCACGGCGGTAGCGTTCAAAATAAGAGCGAATAGAGCCGCGCATACCGGCGATGCGTGTTTTTTCTTTTTCAATAGCCTTTTGAGTTTCTGCCGTTTCCGTTATGGTATTGTCCATAACAGTAAGCATTTGAGCAAGCTGTTCTTTCGGTCTGGTGCGTTCTTGGATAGCTTTCAATTGAGCTTGTTTATCGTGAATTAATTTTTGGTTTGCGATAAGCTCGGTTTTGACGTCTCTCGCCGGGTCGGGAACTTGAGAGGCTTTATCCAGAACCAGATAGAGCATCACTAATACAACGATGGCGGTGATAGCAATGATTAGGTTTAATGAGCTGTTGTCGCTTCGTTGTTTGACTTGTGGTTCCGCTTCGTCCGGTGTTGTTTGCTCCGGTGCGGCGGGAGATTCTGAGGTGGAAATTTCCTGAATTTCTTCGATATCCGTATTTTCAGGATTGCTGGATTCTTGCTCTGACATTGGAAAATTTAGGTAAAAAGTGAGAGATTGATGAGGTGTTTACTCAGCCGGGTGTGTTTTCTTAAAATCTTCTAAACGCTTCGAATAGGCATGGTATTGATATTGTAGAGCGTGTAATTCTTGTTTACGCTGAGCTAAATTTTTACGCATATCTTCGACATCGAAACACAGGTGTTGGAAGTCTCGTTGTTTAGCGGTAAGGTTATCTATATCGTTGATTGTAAATGCTGTAGTTGGTTTATTTTTGTCAGTTAATCGCTTAGTAAGGTTGTAGTTCATACGGGCATCGTATGATTCTGCCTGGTGAATGAGCAAGTCTAGCTGTTTGATAGCTTCACGGGATTGTAATAATTGAGCCTGAATTTGTTGGAATTCAGCAGCAGAAGTGCCTGTAAGGGCAGAGGTAAAGGAATCTGTCGTGCCGTTATCGCATGCGGCTAGGCTGAGAGCTAGCACGAAACTGGCGGGCTTGAAGAGTTGCACGATTTTAATCATGGGTGAATTATGGCTTTTCTTTGGTAGAAAGTCAAACTGTTCATGTGCCTGTATGAGTGCATGAATGTGATTCATTCATCGTGCCTAATTATTTTGTAAATCATTCGCCAAAATTATCCAAAAGAGGGACTTTGGGGTAATTCATGCGGAATAGCCGTTTTTATACGGATGAGGTGGGATTATTTTTCTCGAAAATTGGGGCTAAAGAATGTATAATGCCGCCGACATGTCGCATTTATCAAACATAGGCCGCCAATTAACAAAGCGAACCGGGGTAGATGATTTGATGGAGGATTTATTTGAAGCACTCCAGTCCGGAAACCCTGATTTATGCCAGTTAAATGGAGGTAGTCCGGCTGTTTTGCCCGAAGTTACGCAGTTGTGGCGTGCATCTATGCAGCAACTTCTGGATTCAGGTAAGTATGATGTGCTGGTAGAAAAATATGCACACCCGTCAGGAGACCCTGTGTTTGTTCAGGTGTTGGTAAATTATCTGAATGCTCGATGTGGGTGGAATTTAACGACAGATAATGTGGCTATAACGCAGGGTGGGCAGATGGCTTGTTTCACTCTGTTTAATATGTTGGCCGGGCCGAGTGAAAATGGGGTGATGAAGGAAATACTTTTCCCATTGTGTCCTGACTATGTAGGCTATGCAGCACAGTCTTTGTGCGGTAGTGTGATGTTTAGGGGGATTCCTCCGGTGATTCGTCATATTGATGACAGGGTTTTTAAGTATGAGGTAGATTTCAGTAAGCTAGACATTCGTCCGAATACAGCCGCGGTTTGTTTATCACGCCCAACAAACCCGACGGGTAATGTGGTGACGGATGAAGAAATGGCTCAGCTTCGCAAGATGTGCAAAGATGCTGATATCCCACTCATGATAGATAGTGCGTATGGTGCCCCATTCCCAAATCTATGCTTTGATAAAATAACTCCGATATGGGATGAAAATATCATCCTTAGTATGAGTTTGTCTAAAATCGGGCTGCCGGGCACTCGTACAGGCATCGTTATTGCTCGCCCTGAGTTTATACGTGCGATTGTAAGTATGGTGACGATTTCGGCACTGTGTCCGAATAATTTTGGTCAGGCAATAGTGACACCTTATTTACAAGATGGAACGCTGGATGATTTGTGTAAGAATACGCTGACGCCTTTCTACAAGTCTCGTTCGGAGTTGGCGATGCAGATGCTCTATGAGATTTTCCCGGCAGAGATTCCATGGCATGTTCATAAGAGTGAGGGGGCTATGTTTTTGTGGCTGTGGTTTGATGGATTGCCGATAACGAGCCAAGAGCTTTATGAACGCTGTAAGGCTAGGGGGTGTTTTGTGAATTCCGGGCATCATTTCTTCTTTGCTATGCCGGAAACTGATGAACCATGGCCACACCGACATGAGTGTTTGCGTATTAGTTTTACGCCTACGGAGGAACTTTTGCGAAAAGGCTTAAGCATCATCGCAGACGAAGTGAAGAAAGCTTTTATTAACAAATAACCAAAATTAGTGTAAAGTATGAATAGTATGACCGGCTTTGGAAGAGCCGTTGCTCAAACAGAGAAGTTTAACATTATTGTTGAAATTTCTGGGGTTAATAGAAAACAAACTGAAATAGCGGTGAATGTGCCTCGGGCTTTTGCTTCGTGGGATGTTGCTGTGCGTGCATCTATTCAGGGACTTGTGTCTCGTGGGCGTGTTGGTGTGTCTGTTTCTTTGGAAAAAATAGGTGAAACAAATGCAGAATTAACTTTAGATGAGGTTAAGTTGCAAGCACTTACTGAGCAGATGAATAGGGCTTATAAATTGACAGGCGTTTCCTTTTCACCGACTCTTAGTGATTTGGTAAAGTTGGATATTTTAACTGATGCCGGTGATGTATCGGTTGATGCAGATGAGCTGTGGGGGGAGGTTGAGCCTGTGTTGAAGTCGGCGATGGGTGACTTCTTGAATATGCGTGCTACAGAAGGGGCTAATTTAAAAGCAGATGTGCTTAGTCGATTAGAGACTCTGGCTGAGTATAGAGGGAAAATTGCTGAACATGCACCCTCGGTGCCGTTGAGATTGAGAGATGCTATGATGAAGCGTTTAGAGGAAGCCGAGCTACCCGTGGCATTGGATGATGAGCGAATTATCAAAGAGCTGGCATTTTTTGCCGATAAATGTGATGTTTCAGAAGAAATTGCTCGTTTAGCTTCTCACTTTGAACAGTTCCGTGCCTTGTGCGAATCTGAAGCTCCTGCCGGTAGACCATTAGATTTCTTGTGTCAGGAAATTTTCCGTGAGTTCAACACCATTGGGTCAAAGGCTAATGATTCTACATTGGCCCATTTGGTGGTATCTGCAAAGACGGAGCTTGAGAAAATTCGTGAACAGGTTCAGAATATTGAGTAATAATTTATTATGAAAGCAAAATTAGGAACATTGTTGGTTGTTTCCGGCCCGTCCGGTTCCGGTAAAACGACGTTGTGTCGGCGTGCATCAGATGCAGGATTGTGTGTGTATAGTATTTCATGTACGACTCGTCAGCCTAGACCGGGGGAGGTAAATGGAGTGGATTATCACTTTTTATCAATGGATGAATTTAAGGCCAAAGCGGCGGCTGGTGAGTTCCTAGAATATGCAGAGGTGCATGGGAATTGTTACGGTACGCTAAAGGCTGATATTATTGAGCTTTTGGAGCAGGGAAAAACCGTGGTGATGGATATTGATGTGCAGGGGGCAGACTCTGTACGTGCTTGCCAAGAGCCGGTTTTACTCAAAGCCTACGCAGACCTTTACATTCATGTGCCACAGGAGGAATTGAAAAATCGTTTGTGTGGTAGACAAACAGACTCTGAGGAGGTGATAGCCTTACGCTTAAAGAATGCGGCGGCTGAGGATGCTTGCTTACCTCGATATACTTATTGCCTGGTTTCAAGCGATAGAGAAGCCGATTATGCGGCATTTACAGCTTTGCTAAAGACTTTAAGCATGCGAGTTTCTTTGCTTTAGAGTAGGGGGGGCTTTTGGGAGTCATGGCTATGTTATGATGAACATAGCCATGATTTCTTATTGAGTTAAGAATTTAAAAAAAGTAGCATCGAGTGATGAGAAAAGTTTTACAAAGTATCGGTGTTGCATTGATGGTGATAGCTGCTACTTTTGCTGTATTTGCTACCACATGGCAAATGATGGGGGTGGGGTGTTTGTGTTTTTTACTGAGTTGGGTGATTTTTAGAGGTGGTTTTCAAGCCTTGGTGCAGAGTTCCTGTGTGTTTGCCTTGATGTTTTATTTGGCGGCACCATTTATATGGATGTATGAGCCGGATTATTATTTTAGTGCGGCATTTGATGTAAGGTTTTTCGGAGCCGTGGTGGTGATGTTGGTGATGCTATCTATGAGGTATGCAGTGATTCCGGCTTTGTTTCCTAGGGTCTATCATTACATTATGGAGGGGGCGTTGACCCTAGCAGATTTAGCACCTGAAAAAGGGCTCACTGTCGAAGAAATTCAAAAAAACAATACAAAGCCGCAAGTAAAATTTCTCTACGGAGAACCGGATAAAGAGTTGGTCGAAAGATGGCGCTGTGTAGCTAGTGAGATTGCTAATGTTTCTAAGAAGTATTATCGTTTTTCTTTGTACATTCTCATAGTGTTGGTAGCTTGGCCCATTGGTGTTTATATTGTTTCCGGTGGTCCATCGGGGGCTAGAGAGAGAGACATTGAGCGCTTGTGGGAGACGGAGATTGGCCGTGAGAATTTAGTGGTTGCTAATAGTCGGGCGTATAATGCGGCTAGGCGTGTTTTTTCTGATAAAAGATTTTTTAGAGGATTGACTAAAAATGAGGCCTTGATGGCTATCAAAAAATCAAACCAGAATGCTAAATATAAACTCGGTAAAGCCAGATATGAGCATTTGAATGATGAGACTTTGGCCGTGATTTCTGATGGCTATAATTCTTTGCGTTTTATAGCCACCTATGATGACCGTGGACGGATTATGAATTCTTGGGTGGAGGAATATATGACGATGCTTGCAAAGGATGTCAAAGAATAAGAGACAAAAATCTAAGGGGAAGAGTAAAAGGAAAAAGATTTATGCTTCTGATTTATTGAAGCAACGACTTATTGATGTAGTAAATTATCGTAGTCGTGGGTTTGTTGCCTCTTTGCTTTTGCCTGTGGTTTTGTATTTGTTATGGGATGATGTTTGTTTACTCCAACTAAATGATGAGGCGTTAAATGAAACTCCCCCGGCCAGTTTGGGGATGATTGTTTTTTTGGGGTTATTATGGGGGTGTATTTTTCTTCAGCATAGACATGATTATGTGGCTTGCAATCATGTGGGGATGATTAAACATTATTTGTTTAGAAAAAACGTATACACGGAGTGGAAGCATATTTGTGCTGTAGAAGAGTATAGGGGTGGTAACTCTAGGATGATGGTTTTGTATTTGAGTAGTGCTGTGATTCGCATTAGAAGTGCTACTCTGGGGATGGCTAAGTATAATGAGTTTTTTCGGATGGTAGAAAATAATTTGCGTGCAGAAAACCCTAGAGTGTTAGAAAAAAAAGCAGAGGGTAAATTGTGTATCGCCGAGACAAAGTTTGTGGGGAAGGATAAATATTTGCGAAGGGTTTATCTCATTATTCTTTTGATAAGTAGTTTTCTATATATGGTTCTTTCTGTGGAATGCGATAAGGTGCTACGCAGAGAAAATATAGCTCAGGCTTTATTCTGGGGAATTGAAACAAAAATGGACCGAGATAAAGCTCAGAAGTATTTCAAGGGAGTTGATATTTCTGAGTTAAAAAAATGGGAAGAGAGAATGCTGGAGTTGCTTGAAAATAACAGTGCTTTCCATGATACGGAGGCGGTGAAATTAAAAATGAAGCGTTATATGAGTGCTCAGGATACTTATTATATGATGTGTTTGAAGTTAGGCTCATCAGAATTAGCAGATATGTTTCCGGATTCTGCTTCAGATTGGGCATCAGAGACACTTAGAAGAAATGAATCGTATTTTCCTTCTATTTATCAATTAATGTGTAGAGCACATTTAGAGCCACCACGCTTAAGCTCCCATGGAGGGACTAGAGCAGCTCCACCGTATATGGTACCTAGTGGTGCAGGCCATGCGTTGAGATTTAGGGGGTTATGATAAAACACCTATTACGCAAAAGTCGCAATAGGTGTTTGGTTAGGAATGAGGTTTTTGTGTACGGCTCCCTCATCGAGGGGGCTCTATTTAATGACCCTTAGCGAAGAGTCCATGAAATATTTCGTACGGCAGATTGCCCCGGGCGTAGAATGATACTGGGGAAATGTGCTTCATTGATAGAGTCCGGGAAGCTTTGGGCTTCAAGAGCAATGCCTTGGCGGGGTGTAGGTAGATATTCGCCTGTGTAGACTTGTATGCCGGGGGCGTCTGTGGCGACGATGAGTCTATGTTTAGAGGCCGGGTCTAGCAAGATAGCTGCAATTTTATCCCCAGGTTCTGAGTCTAATACGTAATTGTGGTCCAGACCTGCGGCTGTGTCCGGATGAGCGGCTGAGTTTCTTTCACCTAATAGAGCCGGTCGATTTAGGTCAAAGTCTGTGCCTTTTACCGGTAGGATTCTGCCGTCCGGGATGTTTGTTGAATCTACGGGGGTGTATGCAGAAGCTCTTACTTCCAGAGTCATGGAATCAATGTTTGTTTTCCCGGAAAGATTCCAGTAGACGTGGTTGGTAAGATTGACGATAGTAGCTCTATCCGTGTAGGCTTCCATTCGCAGATGTAAAGTCTCATCTGTGAGGGTATAGGTAGCAACGATTTCTAGGTTGCCCGGGTAGTTTTCTTCACCATCGGATGAGTGAAGTGTTAGTACAAGGTGGGTGCGTGATTGCTCTTGAACTTGCCAAACCTTACTATCGAATCCTTGTAAGCCCCCGTGTAGGTGGTTGGGACCATTATTGATGGCTACTTGGTGAGTGGTGCCGTCAATGGAGAATTTCCCTTTGGCAATGCGGTTAGCGACACGCCCGCAGATAGCTCCACAATAACAAGTGTCTGCCAGCATGCCCTCGAAACTCTTTGGCCCAACAATCATATCCCTGCCGTCTTTGATGAGGGAAATGAGGCGTCCTCCAAAGTTTGTTATTTGAACTCTCATTTTATCGGATGAGAGTTCAAATATTTCTACAGGGGTACCATTTGGAAGAGTTCCGAAGTGCATGATTTCTTTTGTGTTAAATTGTGTTTTTCTTAGTATGCTAAAACGCGAGATGCTCTTGCACCTACTAAGACGCGTACTCGTTGACCTATGCTAATTGGGTTAGATGGGTCCACGCCCTGAACGACAGCAATTTTGTTTGAACCTTTGACTTGCTTGCCTTTGTCTAGCTGTACTGTGATTACTTGTGCTGCCCCTTGGTTAAATTGCTGGTCTAAGAAGCTACCAATCCCTGCACCGATGATGGTACCACCAGCCGCTGTAGCGTACTTAGCCGAGCCACCGCCCATAACTGCCCCTGTGAGACCACCGGCTACGGCACCTACTGCGGCTCCGGCACCTGTAGTGCTGGATTGCACGCGTGCTGATTCGATGGCGGTTACTGTCCCATAGACGACGGATTGGGTGCTACCAAGCTCATTGCGGTTATAGGTGCTTGCATTTGTGAAATTAGTGCAGGAGGTCGCACCTAATGTGATGGCAACGGCACAAAGTGATAGGATATATGTGGCTTTCATATGATGGCTTTTTATTAGTCTTTATGATTGGCAAAATCAAGCATTTTCAGGGTCACGTTGTGTTCTTTTCTGACTTATGCTTTTTGCCCCTCATCTCTTTGCTTAGTGATGAGGGGCATCGGTCTCGATTATCGTCGTTTGTCTTTGTGGTGTATGTCTCGTTTATGTTTTCGGTCATCGTGCCGACGATGGTCGTGATGCTTCAGCTTTTCATGCTTTTTGTGGTCTAGCTTATGCTTTACACAACAGTGCTGATGACAGCATACATGGTGATGTTTAGCATGGTGTACGTGATGGGCTCCATGGGCAAATCCATTGAATCCAAATGCTACTGCTAATACGGCTACGGCGAATATTTTGTTCATGTCTTTGTTCTTTCTTGTTAGATTGTTTGTGTCCGGAGGCCGCGAGTTTTTCGTGCCTCAGTTATGGGGTTAGAGCACAAAAGTTATACAAGCGTTCAAAATGTTTGAAAAATTTTTTTGAGGGTAGGTAGGATAGGAAAGGTAAGGGTGTCGAAATAGCCGTTTTTTTTAACGATATAAAAAGTTATTTGCGGAATAAATTTGCTTTTTCACTTCACACCCTGCGGCAATTTTCTATAATAATTCCATGGTTTCGCTCCGAAAAGCAACAGTTACAGATATTCCTCTCATTCATGAATTGGGAAAGAGAGCTTTTCCTGCTACATATAAAGAGCTTTTATCATCAGAGCAGATTGACTATATGCTTAACTGGATGTATTCCCCGGAAAGCTTGTTGAAGCAAATTACAGAAGAGGGGCATGTTTATTTTATACTATATGAGGAAGAGAAACCATTAGGCTATTTGTCTGTGCAACCCGAAGAAACACCCGGTGTTTATCATTTGCAAAAACTCTATTTGCTTCCGGAAGCCCAGGGTAAACATCACGGTAGTTTCTTGTTTCGCCATGCTGTGAACTATATAAGGGACACATGGAAGGATGCAAAAAAAATGCGACTCAATGTAAATCGTGATAACACGAAGGCTATTGATTTTTATAAACGCATGGGGATGTATGAAATTTTTAACGGAGATTTCGATATAGGCAATGGCTTTTATATGACGGATTATATATTGGAATTGGATTTAGAGGGGAAGGATTTTTCATAAATGGGAGTCATTAAGCTCTTAACTTGACAGCAGGGGCGAATTTTGTCACCATATAAAGCATGAAGAATCCTTTATCTAATCTCTTCGCATCATCCATCATTGCTATTACCGCACTTTTTACATTTGCTCAAGCAGGTGTGACGTATCCGGAGTTTGCTGATTCTGCTCATATTTATGGGCCAAAAGTTTCTCCTAAGGACCTCAAAAAGAAAGTAGTCTTTTTCGAATTTTGGGGTATTAATTGTCCTCCTTGCCGTGCTAGTTTCCCTCATTTGGTTGAATTACAGAGCAAGTATAAGGACAAAGGTTTTGTAGTGATTGGGAGCCATGCCCAATTATTAAGTCCTAAGGTAAAAGAATTCTGCGAAGAGCAGAAAGTTAATTTCCCTATTTATCAGCAAATTCATATTCCGGGAGCAAGTTTAAATAGTGGGTTGCCATGTGCTTTCCTTATTAATGCAAGAGGCGATATTGTTGCACAGGGAAAGCCCGGTGATTTGTACGATAAGGTTGAAGACCTTCTGAAGGACTGTGAAGCAGAGGTGGCTTCTATTCTCGAAGGTGTAACATTGAATAAGTATAAGAAATTCGAGAAATATCTAAGTGCAAACACCAGAAACCTTGATAAATTCATTGAAAAACAATTCCGTTCCAAGCCGGATGACGAGGAAGCTCAAGCTATCTGTGCCTCATACGATAAGTGGCTAGAAAGCACGAAAAATGATATTGCCGCTAAGATAGAAACAGACCCTGTGGGGGCTGTTGCTGCCTATTCTAAATTTAAGGTTGCTGTGCCTTCCTTTAAGGAATACGATAATCAAATTAGATTGATTAAAAATAATAAAGATTTGAAAAAACTTGCTGTCCTGAAGGCAAAAGTGACAAATATGCAGGACCGTATTAATAAGGGACGCCGTGTGCCTGTGACCGAGGTTGACTTGCTTGTGAAAGAGCTTGATAAAATGGAAACTTCCATTATGCCCGGTGTTTCTACATCATGTGCAGATATGAAGGGGATTCTTCAAGATGTTCGCAATCAGTCTGAAACGATTAAAGAAAATCGCAAGAAAGAACGCGAAGAAGCTCGCAAGAAAAAACAACAAGGTGGTGGATATAATATGAATATGTAGGTATCAACCATCTTCCTAATTTTTACCCTCGTCACTTTTTAGTCGGCGAGGTTTTTTTTTGCCCGAGAAAAAATATTATAAATTTGACACAATTTCATCTTTACATCATTAAGTAATCCCTCTATTATCCCCCCGTCATCACTCATGCGGAGAGGTGGCAGAGTGGTTTAATGCACCGGTCTTGAAAACCGACGTGGGGCAACTCACCGTGGGTTCGAATCCCACCCTCTCCGCCATATATTTTTCTTAAGCTCACTCAGTCCGAGTGAGTTTTTTTATATCCAAACCTTAGACGTGGGATGAGAACCCACGGAGTGGGTTTGAAAGCGGGCGACGGCTGTAAGCCCGCTTGGACAAACGCAACGCGTTTGCCCCCGAAGGGGGTGAGGAGCCGATGGGGCGGCTCCGAATCAATCCCACCCTCTCCGCCATTCATTTATATTAGAGGTTAGAAATTTATTGATATTTCAAAGGGGGGGAAAGAGTATGCTCGGGGAGGAAGAAAACTTTTTTTACGAAATTTTTTCGAGAATGATTACGAGTTTTTTTCCTTTTGGGTGATTATTTTTG
Organism: Akkermansia sp.; assembly: GCA_030525455.1. Lineage (GTDB taxonomy): Bacteria > Verrucomicrobiota > Verrucomicrobiia > Verrucomicrobiales > Akkermansiaceae > Akkermansia. The sequence continues at coordinate 63,599 of JAUNER010000010.1, forward strand.
TAGTAATGTTGTGAGAAAATCTCTGTTTTGTTTACAGAGCTAAGGCTAGAATTTGTGTAAAAAAACGACATAATAAGAATTTTTGGTGATGAAACTCTTCCAAAAGTTGTGAATATAAGTGTAAGCTTTAATGGATAAAATGAAGCAAATGGAAGATGAAGAAATCGTACAGTTGTATTTTGACCGAGACGCACGAGCAATTTCGGCTACCTCTGATAAATATGGTAGCTATTGTACAACTGTGGCCATGAACATTTTGGGTAACTATGAAGATGTTGAAGAATGTGTCAATGAGGCCTATCTTAAAACATGGAACTCTATCCCACCTCACAGACCAAAAATGTTATCAGCTTTTCTAGGAAAAATTGTTCGTAATCTCTCTTTTAATAGACGAAAATATAATATCGCAGACAAGCGTGGAGGTTCGGAATTAACAGATGTGCTTAGTGAGTTAGGTGATTGTGTATCGGGGAATGACTGTGCTGAAAAAGACTATGAATATAAGGAACTTGTTTCTGCCATTAATGACTTTTTGAAAGAGCTTTCAGAAAACAAACGAAATATTTTTGTCTGTCGTTATTATTACACAGACAAAATTTCTGATATTGCAGAGCGCTTTAATATGAAAGAATCAACGATATCCATGATGTTGGGAAAACTTAGGACAAAATTACGTAATTATTTGACAAGAAGGGGATTTGGCTTATGAAAAAGGAAGAGCTATATGAATGTATGGGCGATATTGACGAGGTCTATGTAAAAAATGCCCATTTGACTAAAAAACATTACCGCTTGAACTTGTGGAGTTGGGGAGCAGCTGCGTGTTTTGCTCTTGCGGCTGTGCTGGTGTCGCAGGTAATGACGAGCGACGTTCACAATATCGAAACTTCATTGAATGCTAGGCCAGAATTAAGCCTCGAAAGACGATATGTTTATAATATCGAACAAGGAGAGTTTCGTTCGTATATTGGTGGCAGAGTGATATCTGAGGAAAGAATTGGTAGAAAAATAGGGGATGTTATCGTAGCTGCTGGTTGGAGAAACTCAGTGGGGCAAAGGCTCAATTTAGAAAAACTTAGAGGTGAAGTATATCAGATTGATGGGGTCTCTAGCAATATTGCTGTAGCTCTGAGGTTCATTGACAAGGGCGAAGCTTTAACCACTACTCATTTTTACGTTATTCTAAATCCGGATGCCGATCTTACATTGGTGAAAGACTATGTTATTCGTCCTAGCCCCCCCGTTTCTCATGAAGAAGGTGCTGTTCCAGAATAACAGAAACACTTTGGTGAAAAAGAGGCTTATCCTAGGTGTAACTGCTTCTAAAATGTCGAGAGAATACTTATGAAGTCCCCATCCTAAGTATAGGGCTTGCGTATCATTACAACGATATCGTTTGGTAAGGATAGTAAAAGGTGCTAGGCTGTTATATGCAGGAGAAACAATATTATGAAAGAAGTAGGAACAGGACTACAGACTATTCTTCTCCTTGTTCGCATTCTGTGCGCAAGTCGTTAAGTAATCTTCCTTTGTAGCTGAAATATTTTGCTCCTTGGTAGGCTCCTGAAGCATTACGGCTCTCTTCCGGCATGAAAGTGCCGACAAATGGGGAGAGTTTGTAGATGCGTCCTTCATATTCCACAGAATCATCGCTAGCGACCTTTACTTCTGTGTCGGTTGGTGTGAACGTCACAAACTCACCAATTTTGATACCAATCATACTGAATTTGAAACGACCTCGGCGAGGTGCTTTTGATGTGTTGTCTGATGGTAATGGTGTTGGGGTAGTAGGAAGAATTGGTTTGTTATCGAGGTATTCAAGGACGATTGCATCGTCTACGGTAAGTGCAATATCTCTGAAAATGTCTAGAGCGATTTGTGGAGAAACATTAAAAAACTCTCGATTTTGACGAATTCGCAGGTCAGTTAAACGGTCAATTGTTTTGTGAACGAGTTTTTCAACTTCGTTATACTTGACTGTCTCCATGGTGGCGAAGATTTCAAAGGGAAGAGGCACTGCAGTATTATCCAGCTCTTTTGAGCGGATGTCTACAGGACGACTGCTTTTGCCTATTTTCACCCAGTCCTCTCGAAAACTTGGATTCGTGAGGATATATACATACCCTTTTTCTTTGTTGTGCATAATTGATTGACCGCATGGTGTCATGTGTTTTTTGTTTTTGCAAGTTCGTTTTCTGACTTCTTTTGTGGGGGTAATGAGAGATTTTTATGTAAAAAAATATAAGATTTATGAAGAATCGTTTGTATTTTGCCGGCTCTACTAGAGTTCTTGTATTTTCTATGTCTCTCATCTTGTCCTGAGTTTTTTGTGTGAATTGCAAAGCAAAACGCGACAAAAGAGGGGAATTTATTATTTGAAGGATGAAAGATCGAGATCATATCTTCTTTAGCTTGATCATATTATGAGATTTTGTAACATTGTCACACAGACGCGTACATTTATGAGAAAAGCGAAGCCGTTTATCAAGTGGGTGGGGGGGAAAAGTCAATTGATAAGTCAGCTAAATGATTTTCTGCCACATGATTTTTGCCATTGGAAGGATGCCACATACATTGAACCTTTTGTGGGCGGTGGAGCTATGTTGTTTCACATGTTAAGCACATATTCAAATATTAGATATGCTGTAATAAATGATATTAATTCGGATTTGATTACTTGTTACAAAACGGTACGAGATGAGCCAGACAAGTTAATATACGCTTTACAGGAAATTAAGAAGGAATATGATTCGCTAGATGGGGAAGAGGCTAGGAAGACATATTTTTATCAAAAGAGAGAATTGTTTAATAAAAAAAATTTGGAGTCGCTAGAAAATACGGTTCTTTTTTTCTTTTTGAATAGAACTTGTTTTAACGGTTTGTATCGAGTCAATAAGAAAGGAGCGTTTAACGTACCTTTTGGGAAGTATGCCTCGCCAGCATTTTATAATGCTGAAACAATATACGAGGATAGCGAACTATTAAAAAAGGTGGAAATACTGGTAGGAGATTTTGAAAACACTTTTGAAAAAATTCATGCGAATACATTATTTTATTTTGACCCTCCTTATAGACCCTTGAGTAGCACCTCTAGTTTTAATAGTTACAATAAAGAAGATTTCAATGACGTAGCACAGATTCGATTGAAACGATTTTGTGATAGGGTTACTTCAGCTGGTGCTCAATTTATGTTGAGTAATTCTGACTGTCTTTCCAAAGACGGGAAAGATGATTTTTTTGATAAGCTTTACTTAGATTACCGAATTGACCGAGTATGGGCGTCTCGTAGCGTTAATTCAAATCCAAGTAAAAGAGGAAAATTGACAGAGCTCCTTGTTCGTAATTTTGGGGAAACCTCCGTTTAACAACACAAACTAACATTAGAATTATTATGAAGACACAAAACGATATTCAGAAATTTATTTCTGAGCTGAAAGAAACAAATGCTACATTGCCGTTTTATTCTGAGTTTGAGAAAATCGAGCAAAATGTAGCAGAAATATCATACAGTCTCAATACACTTAATTATCTTATTGGGAAGGATGATATAGCAAAAGCCGTTCACGATATTTGGGAAAGAGACCCGATAGCATTTGATGTGATGGATATACTTATTGCGACAAGAAGACGAGATAATAAGATGTTTTTAAATTTAAATAACTTGCCACAGCCTATTCACACTTTGTTTACCAGTGAAGAAGGGGTTGTTCAATTTTTGGAAGAGACAGGCCTAGCTTCATTGTTTCGTAGAAAGAAAATAAAAGATTTGATAGATTACGTTTTTGGCGTTGAAACAGGATTAGATTCTAATGCTCGAAAAAATCGTAGTGGAAAAATAATGGAGGGTGTAATTGCTGGTATATTTGACAGAGAACTTATCCCATACCATGAGCAAGTTTCATCTCATTGCTTTCCTGAAATCGAGATTGCTTTAGGAGTAGACCAGAAAGTTTTCGATTTCATGATAAAGACTTCATCGAAAACATATTTGGTAGAAGTTAATTTTTATTCAAGTGGTGGTTCAAAATTAAATGAGGTGGCACGTTCATATACAGACGTGGCGCCTAAGGTAAATAGTGTTCCTGGCTATGAATTTGTTTGGATAACCGATGGCAAAGGCTGGCTGAGTGCTAAAAACAAATTAGAGGAAGCTTTTGCAGCGATTCCAAGCATTTATAACTTAACTACAATTATGGAATTTATTTCGAAGATTAAAAGCGAACTGAATTAAAATGCTACCCTATTTTTACAAATCGAGAAATCAAGACTATACGCTATTGCATGGTGATAGTTTTGATTTGTTGAAGCATTTTGATTTCACTTTTGACATAATTTTTGCTGACCCTCCGTACTTTTTAAGTAATGGAGGGATCAGCTGTCAGTCAGGTAAAGTTGTATGTGTTGATAAAGGAGTTTGGGATAAAGCAGAATCTGAAGAGCATGTAGATATATTTAATTATCAATGGCTTGCTTTATGTAAGGATAAGCTAAAGGATAATGGTACGATATGGATAACCGGTACATATCATAATATTTTTAGTATTGCAAAGACATTAAAAGAATTGGGGTTTAAAATCCTAAATGTGATTACGTGGGTTAAGACAAATCCCCCCCCAAACATTTCATGCCGGTATTTTACATTTTCAACAGAATTTATTATATGGGCCCGAAAAAATCCTAAAAAACCACATTATTATAATTATGAATTGATGAAAAAGATAAATGATTGTAAGCAAATGACAGATGTGTGGCATTTGCCTGCAATTGCAAGATGGGAAAAAACGTGCGGCAAGCATCCAACTCAAAAGCCACTTTCTCTTCTAGTGAGAATAATTTTAGCTTCAACACAGGAAAATGCGTGGATACTTGATCCTTTTTGTGGGAGCGGAACAACAGGGATAGCCGCATCTCTTTTGGGGCGTAGGTTTTTGGGAATAGACCAAGACGAGTCTTTTTTACAAATTGCTAAGGCAAGAAGAGAAATGTTGGAATCCGAAAAGATTCGTTGTAATTTTATTTTACGACTTAAGGATTTGGGGAAAATATAAAGACACAAAGCTTTTGATAGCAAAAAAGGCATCTCCCGGATAGGAGATGCCTTTGACATAGAAAGGATGAGAGAGAAGAAGAAAAGGCTTAGAGGCCTTTGTTCTTCATAGCTTGAGCAAGAGCAGCACCCATTTGAGATGGGGTTTCTGCTACAACGATACCAGCGGCACGGAGAGCTTCTTGCTTAGCAGCGGCAGTGCCCTTGCCACCGGCAACGATAGCACCGGCGTGGCCCATGCGGCGGCCCTTAGGAGCGGTAGCCCCAGCGATGAAAGCGGCAACGGGCTTCTTGCAGTTATTTTTGATCCATTCAGCGGCTTCTTCTTCTTCAGAACCACCGATTTCACCAATCATGATGAAAGCGTCTGTATTCGGGTCTTCAGTGAAGAACTGAACGGCTTGCTGCTGAGTCATACCGTGAACAGGGTCACCACCGATACCGATGCACATGCTTTGACCTAAGCCCATGTTGGTAACTTGCCATACAGCTTCGTAAGTGAGTGTACCGGAGCGAGAAACAACACCGATGCGACCCGGTTTGAAGATGTAAGCAGGCATGATGCCAATTTTGCAGTTGTCAACAGGATTGACGATACCAGGGCAGTTTGGCCCGATGAGGGTAACATCTTTGTCCTGAAGGAAAACTTTAACCTTCTGCATATCTTGAACCGGAATGCCTTCGGTGATGCAAACGATAAGCTTGATGCCGGCATCAGCGGCTTCCATGATAGCGTCAGCAGCAAAGGGCGGCGGAACAAAAATCATGGTAGCATTGCAGTCGGTAGCCTTTTTAGCTTCAGCAACGGTGTCAAAGACCGGAACTTTGCCTTCGAAAAGCTGACCGCCCTTACCCGGAGTTACACCGGCTACAACGTTGGTGCCGAAATCCATACAGTTTTTAGCATGGAAAGCACCGGCACTACCGGTGATACCTTGAACAACCAGACGAGTGTTTTTATCAATGAGAGTTGTCATTGTTGTAAATGAGATAAAGGTTATTTAACAGATGCTACAGCCTTTTGAGCGGCTTCGTCTAAGTTATCGGCAGGGATGATGGAGATACCGCTATCAGCGAGAATCTTCTTGCCGAGTTCAACGTTTGTGCCTTCCAGACGAACAACAAGAGGAATCTTCATGTCGATGTTCTTAGCGGCAGCAACGATACCCTGAGCGATAACGTCGCAACGCATGATACCACCGAAGATATTTACGAGAAGAGCCTTCACGTTTTTATCGCTAGTAAGGATGCGGAAAGCGTTAGTTACCATTTCTTCAGTAGCAGAACCACCTACATCGAGGAAGTTTGCTGGCTCACCACCATAGTACTTGATGATGTCCATAGTAGCCATGGCAAGACCGGCACCATTAACCATACAACCGATGTTACCATCGAGGCCGATGTAGTTTAGGTCAAACTTGCTGGCTTCAACTTCGCGAGGGTCTTCTTCAGATTCGTCACGCATTTCCATCACTTCCGGGTGACGATAGAGAGCGTTGTCGTCGAAGTTGAATTTAGCGTCAAGGGCACATACGCGACCGTCGGTAGTAACAACGAGAGGGTTGATTTCTACCAATGAGCAGTCCAGAGATGTGAAAAGCTTGTAAACGTTAGTAATAAGCTTTGTTGCTTGACGGAGTAAAGGACCGGTGAAGCCGAGGGCAACAGCAATCTTTAATGCTTGGAAAGGAAGAATGCCTAAGGCAGGGTTGATGTGCTCGCGGATGATAGCTTCAGGGCGAGTAGCGGCAACTTCTTCGATGTCCATACCGCCTTCGGTGCTGGCAACGATAACCGGGCATTCCTTGGCACGGTCTTGAAGGATAGCGAAGTAGCATTCTTTTTGAAGGTCGACAGCTTCAGCAACCATAACTTTGCTTACCAACTTACCTGCTTCACCGGTTTGCTTGGTAACGAGGATTTGGTTAAGCATTTTGCCTGCGATTTCTTCAACTTCAGCGACGCTGTTTACAACGTGTACGCCACCTTGGAACCCATTTTTGAAAGTTCCTTTACCACGACCGCCGGCGTGAACCTGGGCCTTAACTGCGTACTGTGAGAGTCCCATATTCTGGGCGACTTGTGCTGCTTCTTGAGCTGTGTAAGCGACAGCACCTTTAGGGGTGGCGACGCCGAAACGCTCAAAGAGTTCTTTTGCTTGGTATTCGTGAATGTTCATGACGATGGGCCGTTTGGCCAAAAGTTTGCACAGCAAGACTAGGACGAATTTGTTGCTTCGTCAAGGTATAATGCACTGGTCTTTTCATTTTTTTTGAAATTTAGCAAAAATCATGTCGTCATTCCCACTATGAGGGAAGAGTGCAGGCTTGACGTTTGGGGGAAAGATTGTGAAACTTTGCCACACGTAATTAGCTAATAATATATGAAGATTTACCGACCTACAGATGCTTGTTTTGTTGAAATGAAAGATAGCATGAATCGGCGAGCCATACCGGAATCGACGGTTCGTTCTACTGTAGACTCGATTATTCAGGATGTGGCACAGCGTGGTGATGCGGCTTTGTTTGATTATGCACAGCGATTTGATAAAGTTAATCTAAGTGCAGAGACTTTATATGTGACAGAGGATGAACTGGCAGAGGCAGAGGAGCAGGTGGCTGAGTCTGTAAAAGAAGCCATAGCGGCATCGCTTGCAAATATTCACTTTTTTTCTGAGTGCAGTCGTCGCAAAGACTGGTCTGCTACAAATGCCCAGGGGGTGGAAGTGGCAGAGCGGTTTATTCCCTACGATAGAGTAGGAATCTATATACCTGGTGGCAAAGCCCCATTAGTCTCAACATCCATTATGACAGGTGGGTTTGCTCAAGCGGCCGGGGTGAAAGAAATTGTCGCTGCTACGCCATGTGGACCAGATGGTAAGGTGAATCCTTCATTGCTTTATGCTTTAAAAGCGGCAGGAGCCACTGAAATTATTAAGATAGGCGGAGCACAGGCCATTGCCGCACTTGCCTTGGGTACGGAATCTGTTCGTCCTGTAGAGAAAATTTTTGGTCCGGGGAATCGATTTGTCGTAGAAGCGAAGCGTCAGCTAGTAGGAGCAGTTGCCATTGACTTATTACCTGGGCCGAGTGAGGTTATGGTATTGGCAGATGAATCTGCAAATGCTTCATTTTTAGCTGCTGATTTACTTGCACAAGGCGAGCATGGCCCGGATAGTGTAGTTGTATTTGTAACGACATCGGAAACCTTGCTACAAGAGGTAGAGGCAGAGGTTACTCGTCAGGCGGCTTTATTAAGTCGCGGTGAAATCATTCGCGAAGTTTTAGATAAGCATGCCTATGGTTTCCTAGTAGATACGATTCAGGAGGGGGTAACATTGGTGAATGATTTTGCACCGGAGCACTTAGTGCTGGTTGTGAATGATGAAGAAGCTGTGTTAAATGACATTAGAACAGCCGGGGCAATTTATGCAGGTGCTTTATCTACTGTAGCTTGCGGTGACTTTTTGGCAGGCCCTAGCCATACATTGCCAACGGGTGGAGCAGGGAAGTCGTTTTCGGGGCTCAGAGCAGACCAGTTCCAAAGACGCACGAGCATTGTGCGTATGACACCGGAATCTGTAATAAAATCCGCCCCTTACGTGGCAGAGTTTGCAAGGGTTGAAGGGCTAGATGCTCATAATGAATCGATACAAATTCGAGTCAAGAATTTAGATTTGAAGTAAACTCAAGCTTCCTCTCTGAACTAATTCTTCAGAGAGGATTTTTTTTAGAGCAATGATAAAGTCGCTTTCACGAACTCTAGCAATTATACTTGCATTTATAGCAGGCTATTTGATGCCTGAGCTTCATGTGTATAGTTGGCTATTTAAGTGGCTATTAATCATTATGCTCTTTATTACATTTTTGGGGATTCAATATCATCGTTTGAAACCAACTTGGACACATTGCTGGATGGTATTGGCAAATATCGTCATTGGTTTCCTTGCGTGGGGGGGGAGTTATTTGTTTTTAGGTGCAGGAGATGTGGCTGAGTCTGCCTTTTTTACGGGAATTATGCCCACAGCAACGGCATCGCCTGTCATTATGGGACTATTGGGAGGAAGTGTGGAATTTGTGCTTACAGCATTGCTTCTCTGCAATGGCGTCATCTGTGCCCTATTACCAATGGTATTACCGGCAGTTATTGGTCAGGAAGGGTGGGGAATTTATGCTAGTGTGGCTGGCAACATTGTGCAAGTCATGCTTCTGCCCCTTATCCTATCAATAATAGTGCGGCATTATTACCCCAAAGCAATCCATGTGACAAAAAAGCTTAAAAACTTTTCGTTTGGGATGTGGGTGGTGATTTTGGTGTTGATAGCGGCAAATGCCTCGAATGACATTGCATCTAGGGCTGATTTATCGGCAGAGATTTTATGGGTTTTGGGAGGTTTGTCGTTAATTATTTGTGCAATTAATTTCTGGATTGGTTATTTAATAGGCGGGAATCGTTATGGAGCAGAATGTAGTCAATCGTTGGGGCAGAAAAACACAACTCTTGCGATTTATCTGGCATTAACTTATTCCGGGCCAATTGCCGCACTTGGACCTACTTTTTATGTGCTATGGCATAATTTATGGAATGCATGGCAATTGTTCCGAGCTTCTGAAAGAGAAAGACGCTTGAGAGCCGAAAAGGACTAATATTTTTTAGCGACATCTGCAGGGTAGAGTATTTCTTTTCCTGCCGGATAATTAAATGGATTTGGTGATTTCCAACAAGGCATTTGTGCTTTTCTGAGTTTTAAAAGTTGAGTCATTTGGTTGGCTAATTTTTTCAAAACATGCGGATGAGTAGTAGATAAATCCTGTGTTTCGCCAATGTCAGAACTGAGGTCAAATAGTTCTAGTTTTTCCAGACTATGCCAATAAATAAGTTTCCACTTATCAACACGCATAGCCGTTGCCGGACCATAGCCGGGGGGCGTATGCCCTTCACCCCAAATGTTTGGAAGGTGAAAAAGCAGAGGGCGAGGGGAATTAGAAATTGGTTCGCCTTTTAAAGTCGGAACAAAACTGGTGCCATCGACGGCCTGAGAGACTTCACATTTTTTATTCCCGGCAATCTCAAGAATGGTCGGGAAAAAATCTTCAATAATAACCGGTGTGGTACATACTGAAGAAGAGGGAGTGCACTCCGGCCAAGAAACAATCATTGGCACACGGATGCCACCTTCATGAATTGAGCCTTTACCATAGCTTAGAGGGTAATTTGCGACTCTGTTCCCCAAGCGTCCGCTAATGGCAAGTCCACCATTGTCTGATATAAAGAAGATGATGGTGTTTTTATCTAAATTATTTGTTTTTAAATAATTGAGTATGTCGCCAAGGCTTTTGTCTATTCCTTCGATGAGTCCGCAATAATGTTTTTCCATATTAGACCAAGGATGCCCATCATTAGGATTTTTGTAACTATCTGTAAATCGTTTATCGTAAGCACGCTTGTCAAGAGGAACGTGAATGGCGTAATGTGCCATATAAAGGAAAAAAGGTTGTTTTGCAGATAGTGGATTTTGTTTAAGAGCTTGGAGTCGTTTAATTGCTTCTTGTGTTAGATCTTAATTTAGAAAAAAATAGTTAATATTGTAATTAAAATTGCTAACCATGTATTATAATAACTAAA
>JAUNER010000010.1:74280-82987 GCA_030525455.1 Akkermansia sp.
AGCTTGGAGTAGTTTTATGGCTTCTTGAGTTAGAGCTTCTGTTATAAAAACATCGTTAATATGGTAATCCGGATTATCTAAACCACGTATTTTGAATACACCGGAACCATAATTTTTGCTTCCTCGATAATCTGCCGGTCCTCCTATTTCTGTGCCGGCTATATTATAATCGAATCCAAAGAGATTTGGGTTTGCCCCTGGTGTGTTTTTCGCCCCGAAGTGGGCTTTCCCACAATGAATAGTTATGTACCCTTGTTTTTTCAATAAAGCAGGCAGAGCTTGAATTTCCGTATATGGGGCAACCATGCTGTATTGATAAGTCTTTTGGGTCAGTGGTTGATGTGAGTGTCCATTTGCAGGAGTGTGATGTGGCTGAATCCCATTTACTGCCCAGTGAGGAGGGGTAAGCTGTGGATGATAAATGTCTGTGCTAGTATCTCTATGTAGAGTCCAGTTAGTAACATGGTGGCGAGCAGGGTTCATCCCTGACATAAAACTACAGCGAGACGGGGAACAAACCGGGTGAGCATAGGCGTTGGTAAAAATCATGCCTTGTTCACTTAGTTTGGCTATATTGGGCGTTCGATAGCGTTTGTTTAGAAAAACAGGCTTTGGTGAATTTTTTTCATCTCGCCAAAAGGGAACTGAACTATCAGACCACCCCATGTCATCTACCATAAAGACGATAATGTTGGGGCGTGATGTAGCTGTGTGTGCAGATATTTCATTTATATGAAATCCTAGCAGAAGAACCATTGTATAATGAATAATCTTTGAAATGAATTTCATAGTGCTAAAATGAATATTTATCCCTTTGGGGTAAATACGATTAAAATGTGCTTATCCTATCAAAAAAAACTCTGAGAGTAGTTAACCCTCAGAGTTGATAAACTAATGAGTTGGCTTTTTTAGAAGTTCCAAGAGAAGCCGAGCTTGATGACATGGTAATCCGGGTCATCAAGGAAGTTTGCCTGGACTTTAAGATATTCGTATCCGACAACGAAATCGACTGTATCTGATACAGCGAATTTTAGGCCTGCCTGAGCAGCCCATGAGAAACGCCAGCCGGATTCCTTATAGCGTTCTGAAGTAGAACCAATGTGTAAGGTTTCTTTGCAGTTGATGTTTGACCAACCTGCTTTGCCACCAAGGTAGAACATGGCACTATCGCCCATGGGGATATTAAACGTATAGCCGGCCATGAGAGGGATGTATGTAGTGCGGAGGCTTACAGAATCAGCCATGACCCCTAAGTCTAATGGACTGGGGTGATGTGAGCCGGATAGAATACCTGCACTAAGTGAAATCTGGTGTACATAAGACCCGGTTTCAATGTAGTTAAATAAACTAAGGCTACCACCAGCAACGTTTGCCAAAGTATCATCACCAGAGATACCATATAGGCCTTCAAGAGACATGCCTGTTTCACTATCGTATTTGCCATAAGCAGATGCGACGGATATGGATGTGGCCATTGCTAGACCAATGAGTGCGTATTTGTTCATAGATTATATGCGTGTACGTTAAACTATATGAGTATAGTCATGAAAGGTGAAAGATGTCAAACTTTCTTTATAAAATGGATAAATGAATATCTTATGGGGATAGAGAGATTGCTTTTTTGTACTATTTGTGTACATTCAAAGGCATGAACAAGCAGACGTGTGATTTGCTTCTTACAGCAGAACGGATATTGACAGGAACTGAGCAAAGGATAGTAGGGCCGATAGCTATTGCTATTTCAGATGGCGTTATCCGAAAAGTTGATACATTATCTGATGTAGAAGCATTGTACGATGCAAAGAAAAGAATAGACTTAGGGAATGCCCTCTTAATGCCGGGGCTAATCAATGCTCATACGCACGTGCCGATGACTTTTTTGCGTGGATTTGCGGACGATTTACCATTGATGGAGTGGCTGACACAACATATTTTCCCTATTGAAGCAAAGTTGACAGATAGGATTGTTTCGTTAGGTGCGAAATTGGGGATGTATGAAATGATGCGATCCGGTACGACAGCGTTTGTTGATTCGTATTTGTTAGAAGAAAACGTACTTGCTGCGGCTCAATCAATGGGGATGCGTTGCGTAGGGGGGGAAGCCGTATTTGCTTTTGATACACCTGCTTATGCAGGTTGGGATGGAGTTGAACAGCTGTATCGTAACTTGGCTGAAAAATACCCTCAAGGTGGACTGGTGCAAGTAGCTTTGATGCCTCATAGCGTTTATACGACTAGTGATGAACGTTTGAAGCAAACAATGTCACTTGCAGAGGAATTAGACCTCATGCTTCATATTCACTTATCCGAATCTGCCGGTGAAGTGGCACAAAGCAAAGAACTTCATCAAGGACGTCGCCCTATTACATACGCTAACGATATGGGCTTGCTAAACGAACGTACGATATTGGCACACATGGTTGAAATGACGGATGATGAAATTGAATTGGTTTCTCATTCCGGTGCCGGCATTGTTCATAATCCGGTAAGTAATTTGAAATTAGCCTCCGGTTTTGCTCGAACCAAGGAAATGCTAGAAGCCGGGATTTCTGTGGCATTAGGTACAGATGGTGCGTGCAGTAATAATACGCTGGATATGTTTGAAACGATGAAGCTTGCTGCCATATTAGCAAAGGGATGCAGTCTGGACGCTACGGCAGTCCCTGCCGCTACGGCATTGCGTATGGCAACGGTAGAGAGTGCCCGTATTTTCCGTATTCCCGGTCTAGGTGTTTTAGCAGAGGGAAGCCCTGCAGATATTATTGCTCTAGACCTAAATGAACCTAATATGTGCCCGATTTACAATGAGCTTTCTCATGCTGTTTATGCTGCATCCGGTAAGGATTGTGTGATGACTATGGTGAAGGGTAAGGTGTTATATGACCACGGGAAATATACTGATGGTTCGTATACTGACGTCTTTGCAGAAATGCAGGATTTAGTTGCTTGGGTTCGTTCTGCACGATAAGTTATTGCCTTATTTAGAAGGTAAGCTTGTGTAGATTGACTTCAGACTTTTGCCCATTTATTAAGGTATCTAGGAACTTATTGATACGAGATGATGTATCATGAGTTTGTGGCTGAATCATGGCGTAGTGAAAGCCGTCTTTGCCCACGAATTCGCAGAAGTGGAAGTTGTTTAACCCACCGAGGGCTATTCCGTTGTGATAGAGTTTATTTTCTTCGATAAGTCGACTTAGGCAGTCTTTGGCAGAGAATTTATGGCTATTGGTCATTTTGTGATAATGTAGACGAATGAGTAATGTTCCTCCCTCTTTGTAGAAGTTAATGCCGCCATGACCTATAATTTCTGCCGGATGCCGAGATAAATTACCATTGATGAGTAAAACACCTTTGTCCATGAGCTGAAGTCGTCGAGTTTGACATTGCTCACGTACATGGAGTAGCCCACCATTGATTTTTATAGAGACATTCCCTGTTATTCGGTTAGATCGTAAAGTCCCACCGTTGAGGTGAATTTCAGATTCATTTCCTGGTAAGTGAATGCTTCTGGCACTAAGAAAGCCTGAGTTTACGTGAATATGAATTGTAGCATTCGGACCACCTAGAATGTTCCCTTTAGGCATGATGAGTTTGCCGCCATTTAATTGTATATAAGATAGCCCCTTACCACCAAGATGTAGGCACAGATGAGAAATTTGATTCCCGAGGATGCTTAATTGACTTTCTTTGTGAAAAACGATTCCGGCATCACTTTTAGCCAAACTACTAATGCAAAGGGGGGCATTGACAATGTAAAGTTCTGCTCCCGGTTCCAAGCTTAGACGCGAGTGAATTGTTGTTTGTCCTAGTATTTGTAAGTTTGATAATGAAACCGGACAGAGGTAAGTGGCTTGGGCCGACCATTTTTCTGTCCATGGTAATATTCCTGTAATGATGATGGGTACTTTGGTTTTCATAACATTATGTTTTTAAATTGATAGATTGGTAGTGTTGTGTTTTGATTATACAAAGTTTATCAGTGTTCGATGATGAATATGTCAGCAAAGCCGGGAACTGACATTTCTAGGTTTAGCTCTGGTCTTTTTTGCAACTTTGCTTGTTAATTACATTGATTCACTAGGGATTGATTGACATTTATGTTTTTATTTCATACAAGATAGTTGCGTTTCGGCTTATTTGTTTGATAAGCGATAGAATAAATCCCCCACAATAAATCGTTATATGAAACCACATCTTCCAGTTAAATTGTTGTCTGCTTTATTGGCCTGTTTAGCAAGCGTTGCCACGTTGCCTTCAAGTGCAGAAACATATACATGGTTAGGTACAACTGACACCATGGTTCATACCGTATCAAACTTTTTACCTGTGCCTGCTACTTGGCAAGAAGCATGGTCGGCCTCTGCCACAAACGTGATGAGGTTTGATGTGGTTGCGTTTGACAATGCCGGTGGTACTCACAAGGCCGCAGAAATTCAGTTTGATACATTATCATTAGCCGGTATTGAAGTTGCCTCTAATTCAGATGGGTTCTCATTGGTGGCAAATCGCAGTCGAGCTATCAATTTACGTGCCGGTACATCAGGTGCTACGGTGTTTGATATTGCTTCTGATTTTTCTTTAGGTTCTAGTTCTGTTTATTGGGGGAGCGGTATTAATTTACACGCAAACTTAAACATCAATTTGTCCAATGATGCTGTCTTTTCCTTATATGGCTCATTTGGGCAAGGGTCCAGTGCCCAAACAGTAACAGTTAGTGGGGACGGTAATTTTAAAATGTTTGGTAATGCAAGTAGCACTTTTGCGGCTAATTGGTTGATTACCGATAATGCTATTGTGGATGCTATTCATAATAATAGTGGCTCATCTTTGGGGAAAGCGGTGGTTACTGTTAATAAAGGTGCTACTCTGAATTATGACTATTCACGTGATACCGGGTGTGTGCTTCAGGTTACGGAAGGAACGGGAACTGTTTATATTGGTACCGGAACTACTTGGTCTGGGGCATTAGTTGCTTCCAATGCAACAATGAAGTTAACAAAGGGGGATTTGGAAATCGTTTCCGGTGGAACGTTTTCATTTGAATCCGGTTCTTCTATCACAGGTGCTGTGACCTTGGGGAGCGGCACAATGTTTGATATCGATGCACTTACCGGGACTACAAAATTGCTTAGTATTTCAGATGCCCTTGCTATAAATGGTGATTTGTTCCTTACGGAAGAAACCTTGGCGGCTATTACATGGTCAGAAGGGACGTATTCGCTTATAGAAGCAGGGAGTATCACCGGCATTGCGGAAAATACTTTCCTTATTGGTAGTGATTTCATGGGGGCATGGAATGTTGATGGTAAGACTTTGAATTTAGTCGTTAGTGAATTGAATGGTTTGTTCTGGAATGGGGGTACAGCCGCAAATTGGGGGGCAGAAAATGTTTGGGATTCTGATGGGTCTGCCGCCAGTTATACAGATGGTACTGCTGTGAATTTTATGGATTTGCCCGGTATTGATAAAACCGTGGTTACCATAACATCTGATGTTTCACCCGGGAATGTATTGGTATCGAACACGAATACAGAAGTTGAGTTTACCGGGGCAAATGGAATTTTGGATTCACAAATTTTGAAGACAGGTGAGGGTACTCTTGTTCTCGGAACTGCGTCCATTCTTGGCGATGGTACGACAATTTCTGTGAATGAAGGTACAGTGGCTTTTGGTTATAGTACCGGAATTGATTGGGCTAAATTAACCATTGCAGATGGAGCAACTATTGCCGCCACCAATGGCGCAGAGGTATCTGTTGGGCTGGGATTGATGTCTCCTGCATTTAATGTTAGTGCCAATGAAGATAGCACTGTAAAGCTTGAAAATACCACAGCCGCTATATTTAGCGGTAATATTCTCGCCGGAGCGGGGAATGTGGTTAAGACCGGTACAGGTACTTTGGCTTTGACCGGTGAAATGAGCGGCAATTTTGTTGTTGAACAAGGTGCTGTAAATGTTGGGAGCGGTTCTAGTCAGATTAATTGGGGTACAGAAGACTCCTCTGTGTTGATGAAAAACGGTACGACTCTGGCCATGAATGGTGGCGGGTATCATCACGTTATTGGCAGCGATATTACCTTTGGTGAAGTTGCTTCTGATACTGTTACATTGACTACGAGAGATGCTTCTGCCGCAAATGCCAGCAGTTATCAGTATTCATTAACTGGTGATGTAACTGTCAATGGGCAGTTGACTATTAGTACTGATAGTAATAACTGGGCAAAAGAAACTGCTTTCCTTGGCTCACTTTCCGGTGATGGTAGTATTACTGCTAAGCGTGGTGCAGGGGATGGTGGTATGAATACCAATGGGAAGCTTGTTGTCAGTGGTGATGCTTCTGCTTTTACCGGGTCTATTACTATTGATGCTACAAATAATTTTAGTTATGGTTTAGATGTGGTGTCTAGCATCAGTCAAGCTTCTGTTACTTTGAATTCCGGTACAGATGCCACAAACTGTGCTTATATTCGTGTACTCGGAGATGTGGAAATTGGCACTCTCAATGGTACGGAAAATTCCTTAGTTGGAGCTGCCGCCGGTACTCGCGTATTAACAATAGGTGGTGGTGATTATGCCGGACGTTTACAGGATAAGAGTTATGGTGTAAGGTCAAATTCTATTGCTCAGAATGGCGTGCTTTCTCTTATCAAAGTGTCTACGGATGATTTGACTTTGAGTGGAACTGTAAACATCACGGGGTCATTGAGCGTTAATGCCGGGAAAGTTCTTGTAACTGGTACCGGGGCTACTTCTGTGGGTGATATTTCTATTGCTCAAGGGGCTCAGATGTCAACTGGCGGTGATTTAAATCTGGGCTCTAATTTGAGCTTAGGTGTGAATGCCGATATGGCTTCATTGATTGTTGGCGGTGCATTTGAGGGTGGGGTTATTGCTCTAGACCTTACTGGTCTGGAAAATTTGGTTGACGCAAAGGAATATACCCTTATTTCAGCTGCGAGTGGCTTAGGAGAAGATAAGAGTACCTTTAATTGGAATGATACAGGAGCCAATGATTTATTGTCATTCTCTTTAGTTCAAACAGATACAGAGTTGAAACTCGTTGCCGTGGCAGATGCGGTTATCTGGAATGGGACTACGGACAATACAGATTGGGATAATGCAGATACCTCAAACTGGGTATCTACAAGTGGAGGTAGCATTTCTACTACTGATGGTATTGCCCTTGTTTTCAATGATGATGCAGAAAGCAAGAGTGTAGATATCGTTGGTACTATTTCACCAACTTTGGTATCTGTAAACAACAGTACAGGTAATGATTATACGTTCAAGGGGACTGGTAGCATTTCTGGTGACGCCTCGTTGATTAAGCGTGGCGAAGGTTTCTTAACTATCGAAAATGCCAATGCTTACACCGGTGGTACAGAAATTGCTGCCGGTAAGATTATCATAGGTGATGCTTCTGCTTTAGGTACAGGAGATATTACTTTTTCTGGTGGTTCTCTCGAAGCTTCTTCAGATGTAACCCTGAGCCAAAATTTAAAGACAAAGAGTTCTTCAGATTATTTGAAGTTGAGTGCTTCGAATGGCATGACTTTGGCTCTTACTGCTTCACAACTTGAATGGAATGCAGATGCTACAATTGCAAACCTTGAAGTTCTGAGTGGAACAGTAAGTATCTCTGATATAGAGAATATTAAGATGCTAGGTGCGGATGTGAAAGTCGCTTCCGGTGCTACTTTAGCATTGGCCGGTGGTAGTGAAATTAATATTTATAGCAATCTTGACGGTATTGCCGGTACAGTAAGTCGTTCCGGTGATAATACGATGCTTCAGGTAAAAGCTGTGAATGGTAGTGAAACCTTTGCCGGGAAGTTAGTAAATACCGGTTCTGGTGGAAGTATTCGTTTCTCCGGTTATGGAGCAACTGCTGCTCCTACATTCACGTTTACAAGTGAGGATGCTCTAGTTGCAGATACAGTTTCTGCCACAATGGGGGTTGTTTTTGATTTCCAAGCAGACCAGACATTTACTACTCTTATGCTTGGTGAGCATGCAAGTAACATCGGGAATTCCATAGCAATTATTGGCTCCGATACAGAAACCATTGTTCAAACACTTACTCTCAAGGGGGCTAATAAAGGTACTGTGAATGTAGATGGTACATTAGCTCTGACAACTGCTACTTTGGAAAATGGCTCTGCAATTAATGTAGAATCATCCGGTAAGCTTGATTTGGGTACAGCGGGTGCTATTTCCGGTGCCGGTACTGTGAATCTAAATGGAGGTGAGTTAATAGGCGATGGTGAGGTGAGCTCTACACTAAACATTAAAGATGGTGTTACATCTTCGTTGTCTGTTGGTAATATTGCATTGAACGGGGCTTTGACTGGTTCTGGTTCTCTCGAAGTTAATGGTGCCGCTGTTACTTTGGGGAATGTTTCTGCCGAGTATGATGGTGAGGTGATTGTGAGTGGTGGTTCTTTATCTACTTCAGTTGCCTTTGCAGGGGATATGAAAGTTGCCGGAGGGACTCTTGATATGAATTCTGTGGCTGTCACAGGTGATGTGACTGTAAGCTCCGGTAAACTTGTTGATGCAGAATCTTATGTGGGCGTGCTAACTATTGATGCAGTAGCTGGTACTGCTGATACAGAAAACTCCATCGACCTTGGTGGGGTAACTTCTGTAGATAGCTTAACCCTTGCCGCAGATAGCTCTATTACCGGATTGGGTGGTGCTCTCG
>JAUNER010000011.1:0-1904 GCA_030525455.1 Akkermansia sp.
ACAACTTGAACCAATACACAAGCATCCAACGCAATGAGGAAGAAGCCTTTGTGCCTAGCTTCGATGCTGATGGTAATCAAACACTTGTGCGAACAGCTACGGGTATTTGGTCTGTGATTTACAATGCGGAGAATAGACCTGTGATTTTCCAAAAAATCACAGATTCCGTCACCACACGCATCACGTGTAGCTACGACAGCATAGGCAGACGAGCCACAAAGAAAGTGGAAGAAATCACCACCGATGCGGAGGGGAATGAAAGCATTACTGTTATCAGCAATCACCGCTTCATCTACCGTGGGTATTTACAGATAGCGTGTTGCGACCTCGCTCGCACTGCTCATCCCTGCTTATGGCTCATCACCTGGGACCCGACACAGCCTGTGGCTACCCGACCCCTTGCCATCCAAAAAGACGGCACATGGTTCTGCTACGGCTGGGATTTGACCAAGAACATCTGCGAAGTCTTCGGACAAAACGGCTACATCCGCACAGCATACAGCTACACCCCCTACGGCTCTGTAACCGCCAACGGAGGCATCACCCAGCCCATTCAATGGAGTAGTGAATATGATGATACCGAATTAGCCCTTACCTACTACAACTTCCGCCATTATAATCCAATGGATGGGAGATGGCTAGGGAGAGACCCGATAGGTGAAAAAGATAATAATAACAGATATATATTTAATAAAAATAAAATATATCTATTCGATTATCTTGGGTTAAACGATATAATTATTGTAGGAGGTGTAGCAGATATAGGTTCACATCACGACCAAACTGCGATGAATTTTTATTTAGGGGCACTGGAAGCTTTTAAACTTATAAAAAAAGGAATAAGACAAAGATGCTCTAAAGCTAGAATCCTAACCTTTTACTTTGAAGAACGATATAGACAACGCTCTGATTGGCCAGAATATAAAAAGAAATTTATACAGAATTTTAATTGGGGCGGGGACAGGCTCTTTGAATATAATTCAAAGAAAAATCTTTTAACTCTAATTAAAGATAAGGTTTCTAAAATCGGAGATAAAAAAATATGTCGATTATTTTATTACGGCCACAGCACAGCGACAGATTTGTTGCTAGATTATAATGAATCTAACACAAATGGGAATACAGAAAACCTAACAGCAGTAGAACTTGCAACCTTAGTGCTTGACATAAATAAAAATACAAATAGGATGTCTTTCATTAATGCAGGGTGTAATGGTGCAGAATTTTGCAAATTATTTACAACCCTAACAAAACAACCCTCTTTAGGAGCAGATAAACCCGTGAACTATAAATTCAAATCCCCAAAAGCACCTCTTCCTCCACCAGACGACAATGGTAACTACCATTTGTTTCAAGTAGAGACAGACGGAAGCATTAGTGATGCTATAGTGCCTAATTATAATTTATTAATTAAATGATTATAATTAGGTTATTACTGAGCAATATTGCAGTCCTCCTCTTTTTTGAGGGGGCTGCATGGGGTCTTGTAGAAAAAAAAGAACAATACGAATGGAACTTTCAATATTACTCTATTATCGAAAATAACTTTGATAGAATACTAAATCGCACAGTTCCATATCAAAATGTCGATTTACCCAATGCAAGTAAATATTACATAAATCACGACCGATACCTACCACAAGTACCTACATTTCAACCTCCTAAGTTATTTCAGAAATGTTTTTCCACTCTGTTTTTTTTGAGCTATCGCTCTCATATTTCGTGTGATAATACTAAAAAATTTTATACAATTATAAATGCAGATGATATCTGGCCATTTTACCTAGAAAAAAAAGTTAAATGGAAGGACATACAACTTTTTTATTCTTTTGTATCCCTTTTTTTCGATATTGATAACCATGGTTCATTAATATCCAGCCCATCGGGTGTACTTATTTCCTTTT
>JAUNER010000011.1:1914-26150 GCA_030525455.1 Akkermansia sp.
GATTGGAAATTAATATGTCCTGCTATCATGCGACCAAATAAACTTGAAGTTGCAGCAAAAGATTATGTAGAAGTGCGAGATGGAACCACATATTTTCTATTTAATCAAATACCCACATCAGCATATATTTGGGAAGGGACTACAATGGATAAAGCAAAATTTAATTATTATATTTGGGGGCTTGGTATAACAAATAATTATTTAAAAAATCGTTCGATTAAAAATGCAGATTTATTGCATTTTTTAACTTCAAAAAATATTTCCTTTTGTAAGTCTCCTTTTGTTATAGATAAATAATTTTGAAACAAATGGAAATATTAAGCTAGATTTCACATCTACCTGCTCATAAATTCGTAACTACGTTATAAAAAATGAATATATGAGAACTGTCTCAACAGGATATTATGTTTAGCGATCCTTATAATATCAAGTCTATTATAACATATTAAAATATAAAATAAATAACTTAACAAATTATTCCATTTATATAGACTCTACAAAGAAATAGAATTCTACAGACTATGTTAAATTCAACAATCATACTTGACTATATCTATACAGTCATTCTTCTGATGATTGTATATTTGATATCATATCCAACTGCTGATGAGGCATGTGACTATTTGCTGAGAAATATTGACACAAAAACAACGAAATGCTTATTAAAATATATACTTTTAATATTTTCTCCAATTATAGTTATTATTCTTATGATAAGATTTTTCATAAAGAGTATTAAAAAATAATTTAATATCTCTTGTTAATATTGCATTTAGGCAAAATAAATTGAAATTCAAAAAGATGAATTAGTAATACAGAGAAGCTATACTTACGACACATTAGCTCGTCCGTTGACTCGGTAGACTTCTCGCCAGGGGCAGACAATCAACGATAGCTTTGTGCATACATATCGTTCAGAACTAGCTAGTGCTCAAGTGAATGGAGAAACCTACGGCTATGATTACGACAATATCGGCAACCGTCGTATGGCGATGGAAGCAAGTGATTATGCTTTTTACGAAGCAAATAACTTGAACCAATACAGCTCTATCCAACGCAATGAGGAAGAAGCCTTTGTGCCTAGCTTCGATACCGATGGTAATCAGACACTTGTGCGGACAGCTACGGGTATTTGGTCTGTGACTTACAATGCGGAGAATAGACCTGTGATTTTCCAAAAAATCACAGATTCCGTCACCACACGCATCACATGTAGCTACGACAGCATGGGCAGACGTACCACAAAGAAAGTGGAAGAAATCACCACCGATGCGGAGGGGCACGAGACAAGTACACTTATCAGCAACCACCGCTTCATTTACCGTGGGTATTTACAGATAGCGTGTTGCGACCTCACACGCACTGCTCATCCCTGCTTATGGCTCATCACCTGGGATCCGACACAGCCTGTGGCTACCCGACCACTAGCCATTCAAAAAGACGGCACATGGTTCTGCTACGGCTGGGATTTGACAAAGAATATCTGCGAAGTCTTCGGGCAAAACGGCTACATCCGCACAGCATATAGCTACACCCCCTACGGCTCCGTGACTGCCAACGGCGACATCACTCAGCCCATCCAATGGAGCAGTGAATACGCCGATACCGAATTGGCCCTAACCTACTACAACTACCGCCATTATAATCCAATGGATGGGAGATGGTTGGGGAGGGATGATATGGAAGAGGAACATAACTACTACTTGGCTTGTAAAAACAATTTAATTATGCATGAAGACATACTTGGTCAGGCAGTTGATTCTATTTCTCTAGAAGTTAGAAAAATGTTATTACAAGGATACACACCTAAAGAAATTACAGAATTCCTATTAAAAATATGTGCCGTTAAATCAGTTTCAGAAGCGGATATAATTATAAAGAAGCAGCTCCATTTTAAAGGGGAAAGAAATCATACAAGAAGACCTGATGGTGGGAAAAACCCATACAAACATACTAGACCAGACCCTAAGGATCCCAATTACATCCTAAGAAAAGATCCGCAAACAGGAAAATGGAAAAGAATAAAAAAGCCTAAAGATTATGATACGAAGAAAGAAAAATAATTAAAATACAACCACAATTTAATTACTCAAACTCTATTATAGCAGAGAAGGAGCTTCTTTTTCCTTCTCTGCTATTAAATTAAAGAAAATTATGTCAACAACTAACTGAACTGTACTGGCAACATCATTTCCTCTACATATAATATAGTTTCATTTGAATAGTCAAATTGTAATTTACATTTTATAGGCTTATCGCACCATTTGTTGTGATATAAAGTAAAGTAAATACCTGTATGTCCAATATATCCACAACTAATAACTTTAGTGTTTTTAGTCATTTGATGAGATATTTGTATATTAAGAGTATTAGAGGCTATTTTTTGAATTGCAAAAGAGAAAGAGGATTCTTCTCCTTTCCAAATTCCATTTACCCAATCAGGGAAATTATCTCCAACTGAAGTAAATGTGTAATAATTGGATAGTTTTTTGTTTAATTTCTTGTTTTTTATAAATACTTCAGAGTATGTTATTTCTACCCCTATGCAACCACTAGTCGAATTTGGGTATAATGTAAGAATAAAATTTCCATCCTTACATTCTACAAATAACTCAACATAAAACTCAGATAACTTAATAAGAGTAAGACCTAGCTCTTCATGTTGGCATCCCCATTCATCATACAGTTTAAAAATAGCTTTATCATTTTCAACATTTATATCTAAAACATAGTCAGTATAATATGAAAAAGACCATTTCCCTTTACAGTTATGGATAAAACTTTTGCTTTCTTTTAAGAGATCAATTTCCATCATTACAATCTTTTACTCTATGCTAAAGAAAGCACAAAAAAGTTCAAGAAAATAAGCTTTAATTTTACTTTGAAAGTTGCAATATTAAATGCGACACGATGGGGGTACAAAAAAGGTGCTCTCCAATAGAAAAGATGGTATATTTAAGTCAATCAAAAATCCAAAATACAATCTCTATATGGAAAACACCAAGGCTCAATCCACTACTTCTCCCAGAAAATTCAAGCACATTACTGATGTTGACCGACAAATGAAAATTGCAAAATTAAACACAATTCATTGTGGCGTTCAGAGGGTAGAAGCTTGGGCAATGGAAGTGGGGCATATAAGGAAAAAGACAGTATAAGTACCCGTTGCGGGATCACACCTTGGGATAAATAATCAGGGAGTAAAAACGAAGATATAGCAGTCGAAAGATTGACGAGAGCGAAGAAAACTGATAGAAGAAAAGAAATCCAGAACAAGGAATATGCAGGATTTTTTTTCGCTCATCATCTTATTGGTCATCGTGATAGACCCGGTGGGATTAGCCCCCACCATACAGGGAATAATAAAAGGATATGCACGAAATCGACAGAGACGAATATTGCGACGAGAACTACTTTGGGCACTAGCGATATTACTTTTCTTTTTCTTTGCAGGGAATTTTGTACTCGATATGCTAGGGCTAGAACCTGCTACACTGAATATATCCGGGGGTATTTTGCTTTTCTTAGTAGCCTTGGGGATGGTCTTTCCCACGAAAAACATGATAACGCCGGCAGAAAACAAAGGCGAGCAAATGGAACCCTTTATCGTGCCTATCGCCATGCCACTCATGGCAGGGCCGTCATCACTAGCAATCATCATGCTCCATGCCTCGCAAAGTACCGATAGCACCTCAATGCTCCTCTATGCCGGGGCGGTAGTAATAGCATGGGCTATCTCCGGTGGCTTACTATTACTAGCACATAGATTTCTGTATTTGCTAGGCGAACGAGGCACGATAGCCCTAGAGCGAATGATGGGCATGGTACTCATCTTGCTCTCTGTGCAAATGTTTATGAACGGCATTTCAGCCTATAGCATCAAATAACACCATGATTTGGCTACTGCATGGGAATCTGGGAAGTGTCGCAGACTGGGAAAAAGTAAAAAAAGAGCTAGAAACAGCCGGGTATACCACACGAACCCTCAATCTATGGAAATACCTAGAATGTTGCCCCAAAAGCCTTACAGAAATGGGTCATATACTATGCTCTGAAATAGCCGCCCAAGACAAACATCCCCATATCTGCGGATACTCACTAGGGGGGCGACTCGCCATGCATGCCGTCCTAGCAGTTCCACACATTTGGGAATCAGCCATATTTATCAGTGCCCACCCCGGCTTAAAAGACAAAGAAAGTCGAAAATCACGGCTTAGCACCGATACTGAATGGGCAGTCAAATGCCTAAACCTACCGTGGCGTGAGTTTCTAGAAAAATGGGATGCACAGCCTGTTTTTAGTGGCATAAGCACAGACGATAGAAGCGACATAAAAAAATGGAAAAAATCCATCGCCAGAGCATTCATCGACTGGTCACTCGGGCAGCAAGCCGACCTAAGCACACCGCTCCAATCCTGCAAAGTTCCCCAACTATGGGTAAGTGGCGAATGGGACAAAAAATTTACCGCCATCATGCAAACCAGCATGGGCGAAAAAGCCATCATTCTTCCTAAGGTTGGTCATCGGATACCGCGAGAAGCCCCAATTCCGCTAAGCAAACTACTCATTCATTGGCTAGAAAGTAAGCAACATGGCAACTGACCCCCACATACCCACAGCAGAAGATTTACGCGAACTCGTAACAAAGCTGGCAACAACGCATATGCCCTTTGGAAAATTTGGGCCGGAGAATTACCCACCCAAAGGTCGCTTAATCATGGATTTACCGCAGGAATATCTCGCATGGTTTTACGAACATGGCTTTCCTAAAGGCGAGCTAGGCTATTTACTACAGCAATGTCTACTCATCAAAGGAGCCGGACTCGACGCCCTATTTGCTCCCTTTAGAAAACAAAGAAAAGACAAACATTGATAACTGACCATTAATGCAACTCCTCCAGAGCTAAAAGTAAGCGTTTTTCCGAAACACGCCCACGAATAGGCACAGAAGGAGCAAACAAAGAAAGTCTATACTCCTCCATCAGATAGCCAAGTTCATCCCAATGTGCATCTTTTTTCTCATGAGCCTGCCATAATGACTCAACTTGTGCAAATTTATCTAACCGCTCCAGTTCCTTTGCCAAAGGCTGTCTATCTATCCTATCTAGACGCTCTCGGATTCCCTGCATAAATCTTCGTAAATCCGACAAACGCCCAGCCCCATGTGCCCATAAGAAACGAGGGCGAAGCAACCAAGCTAATTGACGCTCCAAATCCTCAATCACACGACTCATGGCACGCACTCCCCTCTGAGACTCAATAAAATCACGCACTTGATGGTCAGTTGCGGCAATTAGCTCCCAAATTTGCCCTACATCATGAGCAGCATCAAAAAGATTCTCACGCATCCTCAACTCGGCCTGAGCAAACTGCTCGGCATCACGTGGCAAAGGAAGCCCCATGGCCAATTCCATAGAAACATCCAGCAAATCCTCCATATTCGTGACAGGAGCTACACCTAAAGTATGCAAACGAAGCTTACCCTCCAAGCGTAAAGGGAATTTTTTTCGCAAATGATTAATTTGGTCAGCCTGTCGCAAACGAAGAAACCGCACACATCCGGCACGATGAGACAAATCAGCCTCTAGCTGAGTTGAAAAAACTTTCACGCCCACAGAACTTTGCTCATCCACTAACCCCACAAACCCCGAACGCCCGGCTACATCTACCTGTGACTCAAGAGAGCCACAAGACCACTGTTTCATACCAGACACAGAAATCACATGAGCCGCAGACTCATAAAATCGATGATGCAATTTTTTCTGAAGTCTTTTCTTTAATTCCGGCACATCAGTACCTAAAGCCAACTCATTGCCATCATCATCACAGACCCAAATTTTGGTTACCAATTCATCAGGCAATCTTTCTAGCTCAAAGAAGGAATGTGGGCAAAAACGACCAGTCTCTGTTTCTACAAACTCAGCCAGCTTTTGCGTAAAATACCCATCCGGCTCTACCCCCTGCATCAACTCCACAAAAGCCGCCGCCTTTTGACTTATAGGCTGTAAAAAAGTACGTAAATCCTTTGGTAATGAACGCAGTAAGCATTCTGCACGCTGGTGCAAATGCCCTGGTACACCCCAGCTTGGCAACCACTCCGGCAACTCATCCAATTGGTCAATATGAACCCCTAGCGTCACCCCATCGTCATCAGCCCCCGGGTCGTTTTGATAGTAAACCGGATATTCCACTCCCTCACAAACAATTTCATCCGGAAAACCCGATAACAAATCCTGACCCCAGTAAGAATACATTGCTTGGTCCTTAGGCACGTGTAAGGCCGAAGGATTTTCCTGCTCCATACGACTAGCCCACCGATGAAAAGCTTTGGCAGTAAAACAATCTTTGGGTAATAATTGGTCAAAAAACTCAAACACCCCCTCCTCGCACCAGACTTGCCCCGGACGGCGAAGTTTTAATTCAATAGTTTCGATTTCTTCCCGCAACTCAGCCAGATATTCCAAACAAGCAGGTCGACGACGAAACGCATCACCCAAAAGCCCCTCTCGAATCATGATTTCTCTCGCATGAACCGGATTAATACGCCCATAATGCACACGGCGATTATCAATAATCCGCAAACCTCCACAAACAACTCTTTCTACGGCATAAACAGCACCCTGCTCTTTATCCCAACGAGCCGAAGAATAATGAGATTCACATAGCTGCGGAGCCACCTGCTCCACCCACTCAGGCTCTAAGCGAGCGGCACGTCTCATCCATAGCCGCGTCGTGTCCACCAGCTCCGTACCCATTATCCATTCACATCGCTTATTTCTACGAAACATCCCGGAGCCCGGAAATATCGCAAATGCACGACCACCAGCCCCCCTATACTCACGCTCATCCGGATTCCACACACCAAACTGACGAGGCACACCGGCTAAAATACTACGATGAATCATTGCGTATGAAGCACGCCTATCTTGATCATGCTCAAGATTCGACACTTTACATCTCAGCGTATCTTTTACCAAGCCGGAGAGGTCTTCCCATAGGTTAAACCATTCCATCATACGGTTAAAATTCAAATAATTTTTTCCGCACCAGCGACGAAGCTGATTTTTCCGCCAACGGTTCCCATCACGGAATTGCCAGGCATCCTGCCAAAGTTTAAGCAACGATAAAAAATCACTCTCCTCATCTCGCCACTGAACATGTGCCTGGTCTGCTTGCTGGGTAAAATCGCTAGGCCGCTCTCTAGGGTCCATAATGCCCAAACCCGACACAATAACCAGCATTTCCGGCAGGGCTTGCTCATGGCAAGCCTCTAAGAGCATTCGTCCCAATCTTGGATCTATAGGCAGCCTTGCCAACTGCTTACCAATTTTTGTCAGTAGCTTATGTTTATCCAATGCCCCAATTTCTCGCAATGTGCGATATCCCTCTGTTATCAACTTTGATGATGGTGGGTCCGGCAGAGGGAACTCCGACATTTCCGGCAATCCCAAATCTTTCATCCGCAATAAAGCACCGGCCAAAGCACTTCTCTTAATTTCCGGGTCAGTGAACTCGCTACGCTCAGCCAAATCCTCCTCGCTATACAAGCGAATACACACACCCTCACACACACGACCGCACCGCCCTGCACGCTGGCGTGCACTAGCCTGCGATATTCCCTCTATCTGAAGTCTCTGCACCTGACGAGCAGGGCTATAACGACTTACACGGGCAAGACCGGAATCAATCACATAAATAATACCGGGAATGGTCAGAGAAGTTTCTGCCACATTAGTAGCCAAAATGATACGACGGGAACCCGCTGTCGGATGAAAAATTCGCTGTTGTTCCGCCAAGCCTAAACGAGCAAACAGTGGCAAAATCTGAGTATTTCTGTATTGCTGTCCCACCAGTTTTTCAGCCACTTCGCGGATTTCTCTTTCCCCCGGCAAAAACACCAAAACATCTCCTTTTTCGTCCAAGCCATTGAGCCAATCTACAGCTCTGACAACATGACTAGCCAGCTCTTCATCATTGCTAAGTGCCGGTAAATAATGTAAATCAACCGGATACGTACGACCCTCCACATGCACGATTGGTGCCTCATCAAAAAACTCAGAAAATCCACCGGCATCTAATGTCGCTGAGCTAATAACCAGACGTAAATCCTCCCTACGCTTCAGTAATAACTTCAAATAACCCAGCAAAAAGTCAATATTCAAACTTCTCTCATGAGCTTCATCCAGAATCAAGGTATGGTACTGGCGTAAATCAGGGTCTGCCTGCGTCTCTGCCAATAATATACCATCCGTCATGAACTTCAGTTGAGTAGCCTCAGATGTTTTATCCTCGAATCTCACTTGATACCCAACCAAACCACCAACATCACACCCTAACTCCTCTGCCACACGCCTAGACACCGATGCCGCAGCTAATCGACGAGGCTGCGTACAGCCCACACGCCCTGCTTTATCACCGGCCAACTCCATGGCCATTTTAGGGAGTTGAGTTGTTTTACCGGAACCTGTTTCACCTACGACTACCACCACACGATGGGTCCGCATCGCCGCCATGATTTCATCACGGCGCCGACTAATGGGTAAATCCGGATATTGTATTGTTTGTATCATGTAACAGGATGAAAAATGCCCTGCAAGTTCGTCTCCTGCAGGGCTAAAATAATACCATCAGTAAATTATAACATTACTGACGCGGCTTGGGTAGTGCTATGCGACCGCTTCTAGTCAGCATTTGCACATCATAAGCTTCTATCAATGATAAGAAACGGTCAATCTTGTGCTCACCGCCGGTGACTTCGATAGTCAACGCATTTCTGGTGACGTCCACAATGTTTGCCCCAAGAATCTGACAAAACTCAATCACTTCATGTCGCGTATTTGAATCAACGCCTATTCGAGTGAGAAGTGTCTCTCTATAAACATTTTCCGTGTTTCTAAAATCCACCACTTCCACCGTATTCACCAACTTTTCAAGGTGCTTAATGATTTGATCAAGCACATCTTCCTTTTCACGCACAACGATTGTCATTCGAGAAAAGCGAGGGTCCTGGCTAGGAGCAACGTTCAACGAATGAATATTGTAGCCACGGCCACTAAACAACCCGGCAATGCGAGCCAGCACGCCAAATTTGTTTTCTACTAATACGGAAATGGTGTGACGAGTCATATAATAATGATTTCTAATGGAATGAGCATTATATACTTTCACCCCTCATCAGTCAAGCCCACTCTCTGACAGGGAAGCTCTGAGCCGTTACCGAATTGCCTCAAAAATAATCGAACCTAAGGAAGGGATAGGACTGAGTAGGTCTGCCATGCATTATGTAGTTGCCTCAAAATACAAATGACTACAATACATACATACACTTAACTATGAGTGGAAAAGAATAAACTCGGTTCGTTTCTGGATTCCGTACAGCATATAAGCATACCTCATCAAGAAAGGAAAAATCAGCCATTGTTGATGCTCTTATGCAATGTGTTGGCTATAAGTCTAGAAAGCACGTTATCACAATTCTCTCCAGGGATAAAAATAGGACAAAATCCTTAAGAAAAGGTCGTAACAAAATTCTCAATGAACAACAGGTTGTTTTTTTTACGCAAACTATGGGGAAAAATGGCCTATCCTTGTGCAAAACGAATGCTTCCGGTACTGAATGCTTTATATTTTTGCTATACCAAATGTACAAATGGCTTACCCTATTGCACAATCATTTTATCCCAAGTATGAGAATTACCTCAAAAGAACGCATCACAGGCAAAATTCATAAAACCAATGACACCCCAAAAACCACCTATTATTATCACAAAAATACCCCACGATACCTCTGATAGCATCTTATGAATTACCAAATTCAACAGGACAAATACATAACACAATAAAATTTGCCCCGTAGGCAATCTAAGCGACACCCACGGGGCAAATAAATTATCACCTAATAAAGAGAGAAATTACTTCTTCTTTACAGGAATAATGTCAAGTTCAGCGGCAGCGGCAAAGTCTCTACCATTAGCCTCACTAAGAGCAGAGAAGCGGAAGTAACGAGCCTTCACAGGAGCGGCAAACTTCACCACCTGCATATCGCCATTATTCGGGAATGCACCCTTAGCGACAGGCTTCCAATTCTCACCATCAGTACTAATTTCAACGCTGTAATCCTTTACACGCCCATTGACACTACCATCCTGACGAGGCAGGTATGTAATACCGGTAAACTCACGAGATTTACCAAGGTCAACAGCTAAAACGTGAGGATGCTTAGTAACAGTCTTATTGTACTCTGAATGCCAGAAAGTGCTAGAATCACCATCAACAGCTAAATCTGCATCTGCTACACCATGTTCTTGGCTAGATACACTATGAATAGTGTATTTATCCGTACGAGTGAGCATCGTCATATCAAGCTTAGCCTCAGGCACGCGAATAGTATCCGGCTGAGAATTTGCCGTTACCGGACGCATAAAGAATGAGACGACGTACGGCTTATTGGACTTAAGGATATCTTTATCCATCGGGCCTGGGCCACAAGAAGCACCACCTAACCCGCGAGTAGCAGAAGAAAGCACGAATACAGTCTTATCTGTCTTTTCCGGAAGTTCAACCGGGTGATTTGCCAAAATCAAATCTGTCACATTATATGGCAGAGCAGAGAAAGCAAACGGAGCACCGATAGAACCGATAAGCAAGCCATTACCCTGCTTATCCGTCAAAGTAGCCCAGCGGGTATCTTCATGATTACCACAATCCTGAGGACGGCCATAAGGGAAGAAAGAATCCGTAGTAGTGGTAGAATAAATACCTAGAGGCATACCACTCTTGCGGTCAGCATAGTTTTCTTCCGGACCACGGCCATAGTAAGTCACTTGGTTCAAGCTACTTGGCATTTCAAACTCATAGCCTGTACGCATGAGTTCCAAAGGATTACCACGAGGTAACAAGACAGATTGACAGACAACAGTACCATCCTTGTAAATAGACCATTCTTGATTATTAATAAAATGGGTATTTAAATCAGTAATGTCTTCCTTTGTCGTTTCAATAGTTGTCTTTGTATTACCATAGTTACGAACAAATTCCTTCTTCTTACCAATAACCTTAAGAGACTGCTTAATAGTCACTTTATCAGGCGATTCGGTAACTTCATAACTAAGTACTTCATGCTTCAAGTTACGAAGACCATTTACAATAGCCTTTTCCATCACGCCCGGCTCATTGCTGGATGCGGCACGAAGCACATTAACAGCCATAGGCTTCTGAATCATAGGCTTACCATTAACAGTATACTCAGTAAGCTGACCGGTAGCGGCATCAAACTTCACCATGAAATTCTTACCCGTCACCGTATGCTTATCAGCAGACAAAGCAATCTTACCCTTGGTCGGAGTAAACAAAGCCTTTTGACCTTTAACCGGAAGCAAGAGTTGGTCAAATGCTTGTTCATAGCCCTTTTTAGCCCATGCGGTGTCAGCCTTTTGCTTATAGCTTACACGCAGAGCATATTCCGCACCCGGCTTAGGATTCTTAAGCACAGGCACATCAGGCATCGGAACAGTTACCTTTTGACGAGGACCAACAGCAACATCAAATGAGCCATTCGCCACCGGCTTACCATTCTCAGACAAAGACCAAACAATGTCGTAATCTGATAAGTCTGTGAAGAAATTCTTATTGAATAAGCAAACCTTACCATCATCCGTCAATGAAGCCGACATATACTGATAGACGTGCTTCACTTCGAAATAACCGGGTTCCGGAGTACGATCTGCAAGAATAGTGCCATTAAACACAAATTGACCGCTATTCGGATGATCATTAAAATCACCGCCATAGCAAATCATCTTCTTACCATTAGGCAATGTTTTATATAAGCCCTGGTCGACCCAGTCCCAAATAGCACCGCCCATAATACGATTAGAAGACTCAATAGCATCCCAATAATCCTTCAAGTTACCCATGGCATTCATCATGTTATGGGCATATTCTGAGATGTAGTATGGCTTCGGGAATTTATCATTCTTCGCCATCCCTTGAGTCCAGCCAACAGAAGGATACTGGTTAGAACCAAAGTCAACAATATCGTTATTACGTTCGTAGTGAGTCGGGCGAGAAACATCACGAGCCTTAACCATACGTTCTGCAACACGGAAATTCTGCCCCGGGCCGGCTTCATTCCCCAAAGACCACATGATCACACTAGCGTGGTTTTTATTACGCTCGACCATAGACATAATACGGTCTACATGAGCATCTTGCCACTCGATGGGGTGAGAAATAGACTCTTTGCCGTAATAATAACCGTGAGATTCAATATTTGCCTCATCCTGCAGGTAAATACCATACTTATCGCAAAGATAGTAGAAATAGGGGTCAGCCGGATAGTGAGAATTGCGCACATGGTTGATATTAGCACGCTTCATGAGGATGACCTCTTCCTCCATCTGTTCAGGTGTTAAATAGTGCCCTGTTGCCGGATGGCTCTCGTGACGATTTACCCCTTTTACCTTAACGGGTTTTCCGTTTACCAAGAAAACAGTATCCTTGATAACCACATTTCTGAACCCAACACGAGAAGAAACCATTTCTTCTACCTTACCATTACGCTTCAATGAAAGCACCACAGTATAGAGATTAGGTTCTTCTGCTGACCATAGCTTAGGCTTAGCATAAACGCCTAGCAAAGAAGTCTTAAAGTTCTTCATCCCCGTCAGACGAAGTTCTTTTTCCATGATACCATCATAAGGAGCATCCTTTGGAGTAACAGGAGCAACTTCTTTACCCTCGGCATCATAGAGAGCCATAGAAATGGTACAACCGTCTAATATTTCACTTCTTGAGAAAAGGTTGCGGACATCAACATCTACACGCATTTGCCAATCGCCATCAATAGTACCCGGCTTTGCAGGGTCAATATTAAGAGCCCAGTCCTTTTGGTCTACCGGATTCGTCTGAACGAAGAAATCTCGCACATGAACCTTGGGCACAGAAACCAGCGATACATTGCGGAAAATACCGGATAAGCGGAACATATCCTGGCACTCCAAATAAGCTGCGTCACTATGACGATACACCTCTGCAGCAATGATATTTTCACCCTTTTTGAGGTAGGGGCTAATATCAAACTTAGCAGGATTTCTGGAATCCTTTGAAAAGCCGACATACTTACCATTAATCCATAAGTAGAAGAAAGAATCCACCCCATCAAACTGCACATAAACCTGGCGGCCATCCCACTCAGCAGGAACTTCAAAAGTACGGCGATATGAACCAACCGGGTTACGCTCCTTATAGGAGGTATACATTTTATTCTTTGGTTCTTTCATCACATACGGCCAATCTCTTTCAAACGGATATGGCTGGTTGCTATAAATAGGTGTGCCATACCCCTGAGTCTGCCACGATGAAGGAACCTTAATTTCTTTCCATCCGCTGACATCGAATGTCGGCTTATAAAAATCTACCGGGCGGCTCTGCGGGTCTTTAGCCCAGTTAAACTTCCATTGACCATTAAGAGAGCGGCGCCATTGACTATTCTCCGGCAACACCTTTAATGCTGATTGCAAATCACTAAATGAGGCAAAATCTGCTGTTGCAGCTTCCTTATTTAAAGATAAATTTTGCTCTTGTTCCCATTCCAGCCCCGTCGGAGCATCCATCTGTGCAAACTCCTGCCCAGAGGCAGAGATTCCGCACATAAACGAGCCAACAGCCAATGCTGTACAACTTAGCATCCATGCTTTTGTCGTATTCATCATAGTCTGATATGTCAGTTAATTCTGTAAACTTCGAAATTCCTACTCTTGTGTATACAGCTACACTTTCTACATTCTATCAAATCCACCTCCCTTTGCAAGTATCTACTTTCATTATGTACATCTCTCTGGATTCATAACTTTCATCCATATTGCTAAAGAGCCCGAAACTCGCCACCCAAAAAACTAAACAAACAAAAAAACAGGCGTTTTTATGTTGAAAACGCCTGTTTTTTACTTTACGAGAAACACAAAATTCCCTATTCGATAAACGGCAAAGGAGTTGAAATTTCTTCCTCCGTCAAATAACATCCAGGGTCTGAACCATACCAATGCCCATTAGCGAAAGCCGCACGTGTACGGAATCCACCCCCACAAAGAGCAAAATGAACACAACGTCCACAGCGACCCTCGATTTTTTTCTGACGTTCTAAGGGGTCATCTGAACCACGCAATTCAGGCAAAATATCTGTTGCGGCACCGGCATTTGCTTCCCAAATATCAGAAAACAAATCCGTTTTCACATTACCTAAGCAGACCGACTGCCAGAACTGATCCGGATGCACCATCCCTTGAGTATCAATATTAGCAATACCACGTCCGGAACTATTAGCCCCACCACCATTCCACTGCAATAACTTAAGAGTTTCCTTCGCCAATGGTGAATTTTCTCTAAGCTGACGAAGCAACAAATAAACCCCATCCGCAGGTTGGGTAACAGTCAGCACTTCCCGCACTTTCCCGGCGGCTTTCCATTCCTCAACCCGTGCAATAAGAGTATCCATCGCATGGCGAGCCTCTTCCGGCGTCAAAGTCTGAACCTCCACACCACGTCCTGTCGGTACGAGATGATAGAAACAAACACGCTGAATGTCATTGGCATCAATGAAGTCCAAAATCTGCTCCATACACTGCACATTATTACGAGTCAGCGTAAGCCGAAGACCTGTTTTCTGCCCAACTTCACTACATAACTTAAAGCCACGCACAGCCTGTTCAAATGACCCGACAACACCGCGGAATTTATCATGAACCTCACCAATACCATCAAGAGAAATTCCCACATAAGCCACACCAAGTTCTTTAAACTTAGCAGCCTTTTCCGGTGTAATGCGAGTTCCGTTTGTAGAAATAGTTACCTTAAGCCCTTTTGAAGTAGCCAGCTCTAAAAGCTCCATAAACCTAGGATGCACGAGAGGTTCACCCCCGGAAAACAACAAAGCATTTACTTGGTACTTTGCCAAATCATCTATAACTTCACAGCACTGAGACCAGTCTAACTCACCGGCAAATTTCTCTGCGGAAGCATCAGCGTAGCAATGCACACACTTTAAATTACAAGTACGAGTGATATTCCACACTACAATAGGTTTACGCACTCGAGATGATGTAGGAGCACAGGCCTCTGCCGCACCACCGGCAGAACGGCCATGGCCGTGACCATGGCCATATCTAAGATGATCTGCGGGCTGCTCTGCCCCCGTCCACAATCTGGTTATATTAATCATGGTTTTTACTTCGTGTTGGTTGCCATGGGCATAAATTATCCTCTGCCATCATATCGCCATAGACGGCATAAGCTCTAGCTCGAGAGCCACCACAAATTTTTCTAAATTCACAAATCCCGCATTTTCCCTGCAGGGCATCATCATCGCGGAGCTTTGTAAACAAAGGGCTTGAACGATAAACTTCCCCTATATTGTCATGGCGAACATTCCCGGCAGTTATGGGCAAAAATCCGGACGGCTGAATGTCACCCGTATGCGAAATAAACATAATCCCCTTGCCATCTCTCGTAGGCACAGCACGCCGAGCAGGTTTATTCCCTTGAGCTTTTGCCATTTGTAAAGCCACACGTCTATAATGATGCCCCTCCGTGGTTTTTACTCCAAAAGATACGTCTTGACTCACTTCTGTCAATCTTTCCCAAATCCGTTCCACTTCCTCTGCAGTAGGCATTTCATCCATCGCCGCACGTCCTGTAGGAACAAGCAAAAAGACACTCCACATCCCAGGTTGCATTTTTTTCATCAACTCGACAAAGTCATCAAACTCACTCAGTGTACTTTTTGTTATTGTCGTATTTATCTGCAAATGCAATCCGGCTTCCTTGGCCAACTCAGCCGCTTTCAAGGTACGTTCATAAGTATGAGGCACACCTCTAAAAGCATCGTGAGTCGACTCGTGAGCCCCATCCAAACTCAAAGACATACTCTGCACACCCGCATCTTTAAGAGCCCGGAAATCCGCATTTACCAAGCGAGCGGTAGCCGCCGGGCTCAAGGCGACGTGAAGACCTTTTTGAGAAGCGGCACGGATAATTTCCAGAATATCCGGGCGCATCATAGGGTCCCCCCCTGTAAGAACCA
Organism: Akkermansia sp.; assembly: GCA_030525455.1. Taxonomy (GTDB): domain Bacteria; phylum Verrucomicrobiota; class Verrucomicrobiia; order Verrucomicrobiales; family Akkermansiaceae; genus Akkermansia. The sequence goes on from JAUNER010000011.1 coordinate 17,993, forward strand.
ACATAGGCGGTTTAAGCTCAGCTAACTGGTCAACCAACTTCAATGCCTCTGCAGTACTTAATTCATCCGGATGCGGACGCGGCTGAGCCACGGCTCGACAATGTTTACAAGCCAAAGCACAAGCACGCGTCACCTCCCAAAACACCAGAAAGGGGCGCTCATTAAGATCTATTTCACTAAAGCCGGGGCGCATAGTTTCTACTGATAACTATAACTTGTTTTTAACCTACTTGACGAGAGAAAATGATGACTTCCACTCGATGAAGTTAGGAAAAAGCGACATAAAAATGCCTTCGCACTTAATAAAGGCGAAGGCATAAAAAACAAATATCAACTAGTACAGACGCTTAATCGTTCTGCTGACGGGAATAGTTATAGTAGCTCTGGAAGCCAAGCTCAGCCGGGAATTCACTCAACCCAGTTGTAGGAGCATATTCCTTCAAGCCACTAGCACCACAACGCCCCTGATACGGAGGCTTATATGTGCACTTGTAAGTCGGAGCCCAGAAAGTAACTAATTCATAAATACCATAGCCCATGCGTTCAATCATGGTAGCGGTACCATCAACAATACCCACAGAGAAACCGGCATAGTCGCCTTCGCGAGAAGTCCAATTAATAATGCCTAACGGGATTTCCTCAATGGAATAGATGATATTGGCAAGGGCACGACCCAGCTTTCGGGTAGGCGTATACTCGGAAGCGGGCGGAGCCTGAATGTCAGCACCGGCAACGCCGAGGATGCCTGCTGCGAATATGGCTGAGATAATGGCACGTTTCATACTGATGAATAGTTAAGCAACTTTGTCGAGAAAAATCAACACAAAAATTCAAAAAATCAATCTTGCTCAGGTCTTGGGTCTCTAGACATAAGCTCCACAAGAGCATCCTTAGCTGATTTTGATTCGTACAAAACCGCATAAACAGCATCGATTAGAGGAGTACGAATATCCAATTCCCGGGCAATTTCATAAACAGATAAGGTATTTGGCACACCCTCGGCGACCATACCTAAAGAATCCAAAATTTCCTGCAAACTTTGACCGGAAGCAAGACGGCGACCCACCGTTTGGTTTCTGGAATTATGTGAATAGCAAGTCACAATCAAATCTCCCACGCCGGATAAGCCCATAAAAGTCTCTCTCTTACCCCCGGCAGCTACACCAATACGGGTCATTTCTGCCAAGCCACGGGTAAGCATAGCGGCTTGAGCATTATCGCCCAAATTCAAGCCCTCACAAAGTCCGGCACCGATAGCGAAGACATTTTTAATCGTACCGCCAAGTTGCATTCCAATAATATCAGTGGCAGAATAAACTCGGAATGTCGGAGTAGAGAACACCTGCTGAGCCCAATCTGCGTAAGAAGCATCCTCAAAACCAATCAAAGAAGCTGAAGGCAAGCCCATACAAATATCCTCTGCATGATTAGGACCGGATAAAACACCGATGGGGTTTTCCGGCAAATACTCTTGTAAGATTTCCGACATACGCTTATGCGATCCCTGTTCAATCCCTTTCGTACATGAGACAATAACCGCATCTTTCCGTATCCCCAAATCATTCAGCCGTTGAGCAACTGAACGCATCGCCACAGAAGGAACAACAACTACAAATAAATCGGCATCTTTTACCAATTCAATATCACAAGTAGGAATAATATTATCTGCCAAAGGTGAAGCTTCATCGCTTAAAATCGGATTTCGGCGAGTCTCTGCCAACACCTTAGCCTGAGCTTCTACCGGTGTCCATAGGTAAACAGGACAAGCTTTGTGAGCAAGCACCATAGCGAGAGCCGTCCCCCATGAACCAGCACCTATAACTGCTATCCTTTCTATATCTTTCATAATTCCCTACTTCGACTTTTTAGAATAAAATGATGGCTCTGTACCCTGAATCAAGCGCACAATATTACTGCGATGTTTCACAATAACCAGAAGGCCAATCAAGCTGAAAAATCCGATATACAAGACTTGAGAACAAACAGAACCATCCGCCGCAAACAGCTCATAATTAAACCACCCAGAAACAATCATGGCCACTGCAGCAATAATGCTCCCCAATGATACAATCCCTGTAGCCAGCATCAAAACCAGCCAAGCGCCAAGAGCCCAACAAGCCACAACCCAATTTAAGGCAAATAACACCCCGGCAGTCGTAGCCACACCTTTACCACCCTTAAAGCCCAAAAAGCACGTATATGTATGACCAAGCACCACGGCAAAACAGGTCAAAACAACCCCCAAATCAGCCATCCAGCCCTCTACTCCGCACCAATCAGGCATCCAAGTCATCGCCCCCAACACCGGTAAAAAGCCTTTCAAAAAATCCATGATAAAAACCGGCAAGCCCCATTGTTTACCCAGTACACGCCACGCATTAGTAGCTCCGATATTGCAGGATCCATGCTCGCGTAAATCTATGCCATTGCACTTCCCTGCCAAGTAACCAAACGGCACGGCACCCACCAAATAGGCACCCAAAATGTATAGAATTGTCCAAATCATAGCCTTACCGCCCGCTATTGTACTCTTTCATCTCTCAAATGACAATTGAGAAATGCACTCCCCCCCTACATTTTCACAAAAATGAGGAACCCGAAGGAGGACGGCCTCTCTAATTTCCATAAATTCACCCCACACAGTCCCCACCACCACCAAAACTATCGAGAAATCACCACCCACACGCTGGCATTATCTTGCCGAGGCTCAAGCATATCCTTCGTTTGCTCCATAATGGTATCAACCAAAGCTTGAGCCGAATGGTCAGCAGACTTTTGCAAGGCTAAATATGACGGCTCGCGTAGAATTTCATTCCAAACCTGCAAGCCATCTGAACATGCCAGGACGACATCCCCCTTATGAAACTTCAGAGGAACCTCGCATACATCAACCAGCGTCAACTCACCCCCCATCACCGCAGAACGCAAGACACTCCACTGTCTCAACGCCCCCTGCAAGGTCATGCGCCCCTGTTTATATAATTGATTCACAATAGGTCGCATAGAGTGATCTTCATTCAGACGAGTCATCTGAAATCTATCATCACCAGACCACAAATAAAGTGGTGAATCACCCACACTTATCCACCACAAATGCTCACCTTCTGCATAAACCGCCAGCAGAGTTGTGCCCGATTCTTCCAAATCGTCTTGAGAATCTGCCAAAGCTTGGTTGGCAGATTCTAAGGCATGACGCATCCGCTGCGGCACCTCAAGCTCCACAGCACTAGAAAAGCAATCGGCAAAGACACTAGCCACCAGTCCGGCCGCACGGGCACCATTCAGATGCCCGCCCATGCCATCGCAGATAATTCCCAGCACACCATTGCCCACAGGCAAACTTAAAACGACGTCCTCTTGCTCAGTTCGTTTACCAATCCATTGAGCAGAAGCACAATCAAACATGCTAGGATAATTTAATTCGGTGAAAAATCAGCCTAATCTTTACGCTTAAGCTGTGGGAATAAAAGCACGTCACGAATAGAGGCAGCCCCGGTAAGGAGCATGATTAAACGGTCAATCCCGATACCAATACCACCGGCAGACGGCATACCATATTCCAATGTTTCAATGAAATCATAGTCTACACGTTGAGTTTCACCGGCGGCCTGATGTTCCAATCGTTCACGCTGTACATCCGGGTCGTTCAATTCAGAATACCCTGGGCAAATTTCCTGCCCGTTGATAACCAATTCAAAGACGTCAACCACATCCGGATTTTCGCGATTAATTTTAGCAAGTGGTACTAAATCCTTGGCAACGTGAGTCACAAAGCAAGGGTTAAATGTTTTTTCTTCCACCAGCTTTTCATAAACCTGCTGTGATACGTCCACATCGGTCATATCATCTTTGATTTCAACCTTTAAGTCTGCACAACGAGCACGGCGTTGCTCAGGGGTAATATCAAACCAATCCTGACCGGCTACTTCGCGGATTAAATCCTGATAATCTGCACGTTTCCACGGACGGCTTAAGTCTAGTGTATAAAGCACATTGCCCTCTGCGTCCTTATGGTCAATTTTTAAGCCGCCGCAGAATTTTTCTGCGAGGTGGCAAATTAACTCTTCCACCATATCTGCCATGGTTTCATAGTCGCCACAAGCATCGTATGCCTCAAGCACAGTAAATTCCGGATTATGGCGGCGGTCTATACCTTCATTTCTGAAGTTTCGGTTTAATTCAAAAATACGCGTAAACCCACCTACGAGCAATCGCTTCAAGTACAATTCCGGGGCGATACGCAAAGTAAGAGGCATGCTCAATGCATTGTGGTAAGTTTCAAACGGGCGAGCGGCAGCACCACCGGCCACATCTTGAAGCATAGGTGTTTCCACTTCCAAATATCCGCGATCCTGTAAGAAACGACGAATTTCTGCCACCATTAGCGAGCGTGTTACAAAAAGTTTGGCACTATCTTCGTTGGAAATAAGGTCTACATGACGCTTGCGGTACTTTACTTCCTGGTCAGCTAAACCATGCCATTTATCCGGCAATGGACGCAAGCTCTTTGAAAGGATAGTCAGCGTACTAACCTTAACAGTAGGTTCACCTGTGCGAGTTCTAAACGTTTCGCCGGTAATACCAACCCAGTCCCCGCGGTCCATGAGCTTCCAAAGCTTCCAAGTTGTTTCGTCAACTTCTTTTTTGTGTAAGAACCCCTGGATTCTGCCACAAGTATCACCGATAACGAAGAATTGAGAATTCCCCATGTCTCGAATAGCCAACAAACGACCAGCCAAAGCCACCTGTTTCTCTTCCTCAAATTTGGATTTCAACTCGGCGGGCGTAGTCGTGATATCAAATCTGGCGCCGTATGGGTCTATACCCAACTCGCGAATCTTTGCGAGCTTATTACGGCGAACGGCAATGAGTTCTGATTCTGATGTATTTGGATGTGCCTGCTGTTCGGACATAGTGGGAAGAGTATAACCGCTTTGTGCCCATTTGGCGAGTCCATTATTGGTCACCACTTCATTTTCCATACTTTTTTTACTCAACTGACCCGCAAAATACGCCTTTTAAGTTGACTCTGTCCCCAAATATGTATCTTATGAAAGGCATGAAGTATGTAGTATTTGCTCCGATAGCATTCATCCTGGCATTTTTCTGCTCGTGTGCTCAAAAGCCCACTGCGATTCTCGACGTCCGGGAGGTTCCGCTAAAGCAAATCCAGCGGCCGGCAGAAAATACGGGGATGCATCGCATTCAGAGCAACTACCTCCTCTACGGTGCAGTTTCTCGTGAGGACAGAAAAAACCGCCTAGGTCAATACTACTTCGTCACCTGGCAAGACTCTAATCCGGAAAAAGAATTATCTCTGGTTATGCAGTACCGCCAGGGGAAATCAGGCTCAAAGATTCTTTCTAAATCAGTTCATTACCCCAGTGGTCGTTCTGCCGGAGAAAAGACACCTGTTTTTGAATTTATTGGCGATGAAGTTAAAAATCACGGCAAAGTGCTTTCTTGGCGTATACAACTGCAAGATGCCAAGGGTACTACTATTTCTTCTCGCCAGTCATTCCTCTGGTCTGATAAAAATTAGGCTTTCTCATGCTTGCAGAAATTTTTGAAGCTTTATTCCGACTTATCATAGAAGCTCTCACCGACCCTCAAAAAGCTCACAAAGGGGAATCTTTGTGGAGTAGATTTCAGAATTTCATCTACTTTATCATTGCCGTTGCCATTTGGGTGGTTTCTGACTATATCGGCATTACTATTTGCATCATTATCGATGCTTGTTTACTTATTCTCATGTGTCGCCACCTCTGGCACCGTATAAAAAAATGAAATCTCACATTCCATGGACTTTGATTCACCGTCTAATGGCTCATTGATTTACCAATAATTTTACTAATCCATATCCTCCAAACACCAACCACACATACAATAAACCAGCTAAAACAAAAGGTTTTACTCCGGCTTGTTTGAATTTATCAAAGCTTGTTTCTGCTCCCAGTGCAGTCATAGCCATCGTCAACATAAAGGTATCCAGTTCGTTAATAACATCAATAGCCGACGTAGATAATAAGCCAATTGAATTAAATCCAATTACTACCAAAAATAATACTGCAAACCATGGTATGACTATAGCTTGATACCCCGATTCATGCCCACCCCGACCACGTGCCGACACCAACCCAATCACAAGCAAGGCAGGAGCCAACAAAATCACACGAATCATTTTTACAATGATGGCATTATCTGCTATTTCTGGACTCATCGCATTACCTGCTCCCACCACATGTGCCACTTCATGTAGTGTTGCTCCTGTATAAAGCCCGAGCTGTTGTACATCCATTTCATATACCCCTGCTCTGTACAAGGTCGGATACAAAAACATAGACAAGGTACCAAATATCACTACCGTTGAAACAGCCACAGCCGCCTTATACGGCTCACTTTTTACCACGGGTTCGGCTCCCAATACTGCTGCTGCTCCGCATATAGAACTACCTACCGATGTAAGTAATGCCGTGTCTTTATCCATTTTTAGCACTCTCCCTAATCCTACACCCAGTAGTATCGTCCCAGTCACAATAATTGCATCTATCAACAGAGCCACCGCTCCTACGTCCATAATATGTTGAAACGTTAGCCTAAATCCATAAAGCACTATTCCTGCTCTAAGTATTTGCTTGGTACAAAATAATATCCCAGGCACCCAACTCCCCGGTAACTTCTTCCGAAAAGTATTGGCATACACCATCCCTAATAAAATACCAATTATCAATGGGCTAAGCGAAATACTTTTGAAAATCTCCAATTGGGCTAAGTTCCATGCTACCACAGAAAATACTGCTATCAATAGTACACCCAATATACTATCTCGCGTAAATACCTTATTCATACTCAACCTATTCCAATTATTTGTGCCTTTGCCTTCGAATACCTCTGCCGTATAGTAACATCTTACCTATAAATTATCAAAAGAAAAGAAAGCAACTCCTCCAAAGATTCCGCCGCCATGAACAAAATTAAAGAAACACCATCCCCGAATCATTGGCGATTTATCTGCCGTCATTCTGCTCTAGAAAAGAACCCTGAGCATCATCTCCAGAGACTTCCCTCCGCTACTTATTCCATGAGTCTTGTCTTTCATCACACCATTCAGCCTTGGACTTTTAGAAAAAGATTTTCCTTAAAAACTTCTAACCTTGACAAAGCTAAAAAACTTAGAGATAAAATTATAAAAGCTGTTAAGCAAAAATAGCGTCTACCAAGCAAACGAATACACTCTCAAAGACAAATGGAAACAAAAAGGAGGTGCTAACTATATAGGAAAAATCTATATACCAGACACAAAAGATTCACAGTATTATTTGGCAACAGAAGAAAGATTTGTCAAATACACACAAAACTCGGAAATTCTATCCATGGGGCTACAGCGAATGCTTGAGAACCCCATTGCTTTCAAAAAGAATGACCCGGATTATTACAGCTTCATCATCAACCAAATCAAATAACAAAGCTATAGTTATGTTACTCACTAAAGAAGAAATAGAATTGATTCGCAAATTAGAGACAGAGAAGCATTGTCATCCAGAAAACCTTATTATTCCATCAGATGAAGAAGCTGAATTAATGGAAATCATTCGTAGCGACATGTCTCTAGAAGATTATTTATCGCTTCCGGAGATAGAGCAAAAAAAATGGTATATTAACTCAAATTTTTATGACTTCTCAATAAAAGGTCCATTTACAAATTCTGAGGGAAAAGAAGTATGGGGTGCTCCATATTACTTTGAACCCTGGCATCCGGACATCCTCAAAAGAAAATACTAATAAATCATTCCTACCATGCAAACCAAACCCACCAAACCACCCATCCAAATCCCCCTGCCACTCGCCTATGCTGAGATTCTGGAATTCATGGAACGCACCGCTCAGGCCCCGAATTACTGGAACCACGTTCGCCGTGAGACCTACATCACCGGCACTCGCCTACAGGAAGCTGACTTACGATAAAAAACAGAGAAAAATCTATATACCAGACACAAAAGATTCACAGTATTATTTGGCAACAGAAGAAAGATTTGTCAAATACACACAAAACTCGGAAATTCTATCCATGGGGCTACAGCGAATGCTTGAGAACCCCATTGCTTTCAAAAAGAAGGACCCTGATTACTTTGAATTCATTATTAACCAAATCAAATAA
>JAUNER010000011.1:26250-79371 GCA_030525455.1 Akkermansia sp.
TTTCAAAAAGAAGGACCCTGATTACTTTGAATTCATTATTAACCAAATCAAATAACAAAACATAGGAATATGATACTCACAAAAAAAGAATTAGAGCTTATTAGGAAACTCAGAGAAGAAAAATCTAAACATCGAGATAAACTTATTGAGCCCTCTGCTGAAGAAAGCAAACTTATGCAAATCATTCGGAAAAATATGACATTAGCGGACTATTTAGCCCTCCCAGAAGAAGAACAAAGAAAATGGTATATTAACTGTGACCCTAGACTAAGACCTCCTGTATATTGGTATACAAATGACAACGGAGAGGAAATTTATATGACGTCATTTTACTTTGAACCCTGGACTCCGGAAATCCTTAACCGAGTATATTAACACACCATTCTCACCATGCAAACCAAACCCACCAAACCACCCATCCAAATCCCCCTGCCACTCGCCTATGCTGATTCCGGTAACTGGTTCGTCCCGGTGAAACGAATCCCCATAGACGAGCGTACTTGGGCCCTGCGTCTAGGGGCTCCTATCCAGCTCGGGACATCCTACGATGTGGCCAAAGTCACAGGCATTGGTCGCCGCATCCTTAAGCGATTGGCCAAAGCCGGTTTCATTCACGAAGTGCATCCCTCGCCTCATCTCAGTATGTAAACAAGAATTGCATATTTGATTGGCAAATGAGGGCAATTCAAGTACAGTTAATCACGTATGAGACCGCATGGGAATAATCAAGAAGCAAGGCAAAACAAGCACGTACGAAATGCACCCGCAAAAATTGCCGTAAAAGCACTTGGCGAAGAAGTGCTGGAAGACATCCTAGACAGCACAGAAAACCCACTCATACTCATACTTGACTGCATACAAGACCCACACAATTTAGGAGCAATCCTACGCACAGCAGACGGAGCAGGAGTCGATGCGGTGATAGCCCCGAAAGACAAATCCGTAGGCATCACCGAGACAGTACTTCGCGTCTCAGTAGGAGCAGCAGAGAAAGTGCCATTTATCCAAGTAACCAACCTCTCACGAACCATGAAGATGCTACAGACACGAGGGATATGGATATTTGGCACATCAGATAAAGGCGACCGAGACATCTACGAAACAGACTTTAGCGGTGGGGTAGCACTCGTCATGGGAGCAGAAGGCGACGGAATGCGACGCCTCACGGAAGAAAACTGCGATTTCCTCATACGCATACCCATGAAAGGCAGTGTACCATGCCTCAACGTTTCAGTAGCGACAGGAGTTTGTCTCTACGAAATCGTACGCCAACGCGAGCAACAATAATTCCCACAAAGGGCTGACCAAATAGACAGCCCGCAAGACAACTACTCCAATGATACATGAATTATCCCTAGAAGCTACAGACAAAGTACGCTTTATATCTGACTTACACTTAGGGCATCCGAAAACAAAAATAACAGACGTGCGGCAACTTCAATTTTTATTTGAAGACTGCACACACCTAGTAGTCTGCGGTGATTTATGTGAGGATAGACCCAGTCCCTACCAAGAAATAGGTCGAGAAATGCGAGAAGCATTTATCTCAATGAGCCAAAATACCGGGGTAAAACTCATCCTACTAGCCGGCAACCATGATCCGAATGAAGAAGCAAGCATACTGCACATAAAAGAACAGAAGCTCTATGCACTCCATGGTCATGCCCTTTTCAAAAACATCGCCCCATGGGGGTGGGAATATCTAAAAAACAAAAAGCTCTGCCATGAACTTATATGCAGCTACCCCGATGCAGACACAAACATCTACTCTCGCTTAGAATTAGCCAGAAAAATGAGCTTAATAGTACCACCAATTTTTCACCAAAAGAAAAAAACAAAAAACAAACTCCTAGGCTTTCTACTTCACTCAGCATGGCCACCGGAGCGACCTATACAAATTATTCGAGCATGGCTAACCATGCTCGGAAAAATGCATCAATTTTCGCAGACATTTTTCAACGATTCAGAAATCGTTATATTTGGGCATTTCCATCGCCGTGCATATAGCTATAAAAAAAACAGACTATGCCTGAACCTAGGGGCATGTTTTCGCCATGCACAATCTTATGCCGCAGACTTGATGCCGGACGGCTCACTTTTCATCAGAAGCTACACCCCAAACGGCTTCGATGCTCCGGCTCAGAAAATCCGCTCATAGGAAAACCTAGCGACACCTCACTCCCCTACATCGCCAAACTCACCCCCAAAAATACAATTAGTTTAGATTAGTTGACTAATCAACCCGAGATTTTCCCCGAAAATCCAAAAAAAAGCAACATCCCAACAAACAATACCTGCCAAATTATTCACACCGCCACAGACTCTTAATCGCCTAAAAATACACAAATCAGCCCCAAAAACAAAAGTTATTCACATTTTCACAAAACCAATACCCCCGCCAAACCAACAAAACCTAGTATATTTTTTTCTTTATACCTACACCATATAGTGTACCTTTACACACATGAGATGCGTTCAATGCGGACACATGGAAGATAAAGTCATAGACTCACGGATGTCAAAAGACGGGACCACCATACGCCGTCGGCGAGTATGTCTATGCTGTGACTATCGATACACCACCTACGAACAAATCGAGCGCACAGAACTACTCGTCGTCAAGCGAGATAACCTACGAGAAGCCCTCAACCGAGAAAAAATTCTACGCGGATTAGTCAAAGCCTGCGAAAAACGACCGGTAAGCATGGACCAACTCGACCGAGCCGTAGAAGAAATCATATCGGAACTCCACAGAGACGGAGTAAGAGAAGTCCCCTCGAGTGAAATTGGGAAGAAAGTCATTGAAAAGCTCTACTCCATCGACCCCGTAGCCTATATACGTTATGTATCGGTATACAGACAATTTTCAAACGTCGATGAATTCATCCAAGAGATTTCAGAAATGAGACATCAAACCCTAATCGACCCCCTACAAAGAAAACTAGACATCTTATAACATGATTGGTTTTAGAAACAACAAACCATTGCTCCTACAAGAGTCGTACATATTTTCTGAGTACGGAGAAGAATGGCTGGGAAAAGCCCTGGAAGCAGCGGCCCGGCGAGCAGGCACAAGCCTCCCATTTCTCGACGACCTACTCGCATCGATTCGCTACTACCTAGAGAATCAATGCGACCTATCCGTGATGTCTATCGACGAGCTATTTAACCGGATTCGCCATATGCTTAATAAAATCGGGCTAGAGCACGTAGCCCGGGAATTAAAAAACGAAGTTCCCCCAGTAGCCGTCAGCGTAGCAGAAATAGCCTATCGAGAGCCATTTTGGCTGTTTTTCGACGGAGAACTACGCAGACAAGTATCAGACCTACAAGACCAAGGAATTACAAATTACTTTTTTACTGAAAAAAAAGAATGCGTCTTGGCACTACAAGGACAAAAACGCTGGACACACTCTAGCCAAAACCTACTCAAGGAGCTAGATTTCCTGCTATCACGCTACCAAGAAAACCACAGCATACCCATAGCACACTAGACATCCGGCATAGTTAGCAGAGGGAACGATTCCCCATACTTAGAAAAAAACCCTAGCAAGATTACTTGCTAGGGTTTCTCTGTTCAACTAACTACCTATGAAGATACCAACGAAAGCCCGTTGGGGGTCAGCTTAATGCTCTCTCCTTCACTAAGCCGAAGCTTTCGTTGATATAAGTTAGATTCCACTTCCTGGAAAACTGTTCAAAAATATTGAAAAATTTCGAAAGACATCGTCAATAGGAAAAAACCCTGTGGCTAAAAAAACCACAGGGCAATAAAACAAACCAAACAAAGGAACGCCACTTATTCCACAGGAGTACCCGTAGACTGAGTAAGTTCTTTAAAACGAGCCAAAAGGCGAGCTGTAACCGGGCCAATCTTTCCGGAGCCAATGGTATAACCATCCAAATCGGTTACAGGCACACACTCAGCAGCAGTACCGGTCAGGAAGCACTCATCAGCACTAGTAATAGAGAAGCGGTTGATGGTTTTTTCCACAGCAGGGATGCCAAGTTCTGTACAAATTTCCAAAACGACACGGCGAGTAATACCATCCAACGCCCCATCGGTAACAGGAGGAGTAATCACAGTACCATTCTTAACAATGAAGATATTATCCCCTGTGCATTCAGCCACATTACCGGCATCATTCAGCATGAGAGCTTCAGCAGCACCTTGGCGAATAGCCTCCATCTTTGCAAAGATGTTATTGAGATAATTCAACGACTTCACCTGGGGGCAAATCGTATCTGCACGATTACGACGCACAGAGCTTGTCACAAGATTTAAGCCATTCTCATACACAGCCGGGTCATAAAGAGCAATCTTATCCGCAATAATAAACACACAAGGCTGAGGGCAATTAAAAGGATTCAGCCCCAAATTCCCCACACCACGGGTGACAACCAAGCGAATGTAACCATCATTTAATCCGGAAGCGGCCACCGTCTCGCAAACAGCCTTTGAAAGTACATCCTTGGTATAAGGGATATTCAGCATAAGGTAATGAGCACAATCGTAAAGGCGATCCATGTGAGCCTCTAAACGAAAGACACGCTTATTGTAAAATCGAATACCCTCAAAAATACCATCCCCATAAAGAGTACCATGGTCAAAAACAGAGACTTTTGCTTCCTCTTTTTCTACGAGTTTTCCATCAAACCAAATCTTCATAGCTATACTTATGTAAAAATGTTTCGCTCGACAAGCATAAACCTATCGCCCGCAGGGTAAAGCTATAAATCCGTCCATCGCACAAAAAATCTCGCGATATGACTGAAAATTTTCGGCATACGGGCAAAAATCTCGAAATAAAACCCGTGAAAGCTTGACATTTTCCGGCAGGTGCTTTTAGCTCTCGGCCGCATGTCCGATCCATCAAAGTTCCGCAACCTAGCCATCATTGCCCACGTTGACCATGGGAAAACAACACTCGTCGACCAACTCCTACAAGCCGGGGGGGCATATAGAGCCAACCAAGCCGTACAAGAACGAGCCATGGACTCCATGGACTTGGAACGCGAAAAAGGGATTACCATCAAAGCAAAAAACACCTCCATTCTGTGGAATGATTACACCATTAACATCGTTGATACTCCCGGTCACGCTGACTTTGGCGGTGAAGTAGAACGCGTGATGAAAATGGTAGACGGGGTGCTACTCGTCGTGGATGCTTTTGAAGGGCCACAAGCACAAACACGCTTCGTACTACGCAAGGCACTGCAAGAAGGCCTCATGCCCATTGTCGTTATCAATAAGATTGACCGACCACACGCAGACCCCATGGCCGTTCATGATAAGGTGTTGGAACTTTTCTTAGAATTAGGAGCAACGGATGAGCAATTTGAAGCACCATTCGTCTATGGTTCTGCACGCGATGGCTACTTCATGACCTCGATGGAAGGCGAACCACCCGTTGACTGCTCACCGTTACTATTCAAAATCATCGAGCACATCCCGGCCCCGAAAGATGCCGATCCGGACGGAGAATTTAAAATGCTGGTATCAAACATTGACTGGGACGACTATGTAGGTCGAGTTGCCATTGGGCGAATCACCTCCGGCACAGTAAAGAAAGGCGACACCGTTTGGCTACATCAAGCAGATGGTAGCTGTATCTCCGGTAAAGTCACCCGAATGTTTGAATACTCCGGGTTAAACACAACAGACTCGGCCATTGGTGTAGCAGGCAACATCGTTGGTGTGGCCGGCTTTGAACACGTCAACATCGGTGAAACCCTAGGTGGCTCTGCAGAAACAGAACCCCTGCCATTTGTCGCCATCGACCCACCAACCATCTCTATGGAATTTTCCATCAACAATGGTCCATTCGGTGGTAAAGACGGCAAAAATGTCACCTCTCGCGTCATTCGCGACCGACTGATGCGAGAAATGCGTACAAACATTTCCATCCAGGTCGAAGATACCGATAAAGCAGGTGTATTCTCCGTTTCTGCCCGTGGTGCGATGCAAATCGCCGTGCTAGTTGAAACCATGCGACGTGAAAACTACGAACTCTGTGTCTCTCGCCCCACGGTTATTATGAAACGAGATGAACAAGAACGTCTCACCGAGCCCTACGAAACCATCTATGTAGAAGTACCGGATGAATTTGCCAACGGCGTCATCAAACTTCTCAATGCACGAAAAGGCCAGTTAGAAGACATGGTCATCCGCGAAGGTACCGGTCACACATTCATCCAAGCCTACATCCCCACAAGAGGCATTATTGGCTTTGAATTTGAACTGGTTAACCTAACATCCGGTCATGGTATATTCTCTCATCTCTTCCGTGATTACGGTCCCTATGCCGGTGACATCACCACACGCACCACAGGCACACTGGTCTCTATGGAAACCGGGGTATCTACACCCTTTGCCCTAGCCGCTCTGGAAGAACGAGGTCGTCTCTTTGTTGGGCCACAAGAAGACATCTACGAAGGACAAATCGTAGGCGAAAACCCACGCCAGATGGATATGCCTGTGAACCCATGTAAAGAAAAACACCTCAATAACATCCGTTCTGCGACAAAGGGTGACGGCATCCAGCTCTCACCGCCCGTGCAGTTCTCATTGGAACGTGCTATCGAATACATTGAACCGGATGAACTCGTTGAAGCCACTCCTCACTTTATCCGCTTACGCAAACGCTTACTCAACGCTAACGACCGCGTAAGAGAAGCTCGCAGTAAAGCCAACTCACTCGGCTAAACAAGCATTCCCCGAAAATTAAAACTCCTTTATCATCAATCCACCTACTTTGTGTGATACTTAGTAGGTGGATTTTTTTCTAAATACGCAAGGCTTGTTCAAAAATCCGGTATTGGATAGCCTCATAAAGATGCTTTGATTCAATCGTGTCTGAATGAGCTAAATCCGCAATCGTACGTGCCACCTTCAGCACACGGTCATAAGCACGAGCCGAAAGAGCTAAATCCTCGACCGCATGAAGCAGAATTTCCTTATTCTCAGGCGATAATACACAGTACTTATGGAGAGCCTTCCCGGACAATGATGCATTGTTGACAAATGGCGTGCCTGCATACCTCTGCTGTTGGATAAGTCGTGCCTCAATCACACGCTGGCGAATCACCGCAGAACTCTCACCAGCCGGGGCATTTGCCAAAATCACAGGATCCACGGCAGGGACTTCCATCAGCAAATCAAATCTATCCAGCAAGGGACCGGAAATTTTACGACGATATCGAGCGACTTGAGCCGGGGGGCAGTTACAACGACGACGTTTATCGCCCTGGTAACCACATGGGCATGGGTTCATAGCCGCCACGAGCATAAACTTACAGGGAAAAACCATAGACCCCGATGCCCTAGAAATAGCCACAGATCCGGCTTCTAAAGGCTGGCGGAGAGACTCAAGAGTAGAGCGCTTAAACTCCGGCAACTCATCCAAAAACAACACCCCATTATGAGCCATTGAAACCTCACCCGGCGAGATATTAGCCCCACCACCCATCAAGCCCACATCTGAAATCGTATGATGCGGGGCTCGGAAAGGGCGCTGTTTCACCAATCCACAGCCACGCCGCAACAAACCACACACAGAGTGAATTTTTGTGGTTTCGAGCGATTCTTCCTTACTCAAGGGGGGCAAAATCGTCGGCAGTCGCTGAGCCAACATCGACTTTCCGGACCCAGGGGACCCACACAATAAAATATTGTGACCTCCGGCGGCAGCAATCTCCATAGCCCGGCGGGCATACGGCTGGCCTTTAATTTCGTCAAAATCTACATTTGACTCCATTTCTTCCTCGTCCGCCTCATGATAGACATAATCAGAAACAGGTTCCGCCTGCTCCAATAAATTCCAAGCATCCAGCAATGATGCTACCGGAAAAATACTGATACCCTCTATAGGTGCCGCCTCGCAAGCATTTGCGGCAGGCAACATAATTCGCGTACGCCCCTGTTTACGAGCCTCTAACACCTGCGGAAGCACCCCCTGCACCGCACGCACGCTACCATCCAGAGCCAATTCCCCCAAAATACACCACTTCGACGCATCAATCTGCCGCTCACACATGGCCAATAGCATCCCTAATGCAATAGGCAAATCAAAACTAGGCCCCTGTTTTTTTAAATCGGCAGGGGCAAGATTCACCACCGTCCATCCCCCCATAAATGCAAACCCACTATTCATTATCGCCGCATCTACTCGCTGGGCACTTTCTTTCACAGCGGCATCCGGTAAGCCTACGATAAACGTGCGTTTCCCTTCCGCATTCCGTGTATAATCAACTTCCACCTCTACTTCTACCCCCTCAACTCCCACCACCGTAGAGGAATATAACCGCGTCATCATATCTGCCCATCCTACCAATTTCATTGGCAAAATAAAGAGAAATTCTCCGAAATTATGGGTCTGTTTCAGATTTGCCAAGTAAATCGATGTCGTAGTATTCACTACTCCATTGGATGGGGGGGATGTCTCCGGAGGTGGTAACGCTGCCGAATGGCGTGTAAGCGTAGATGAAGCGGTGGTTGCAGAAAACCGCTGTTGTTTCATTCCCCTCGGCATCGGTAGTGATTTCTTCCTCTTTCTTTATAGCACGTCTGCCTATGTAGTCGTAGGTACAAGTTTGCTCATTTACTTGAGCCTCATCAGCGTCCGTCGCCAAAGGAGCAGAGAAAGCCAATCCGCCCGGCATCGGGGATACAGAGCAATTCCTCATCTAGAGCGTTGAGGCTGACTAAAATAAAACTTTCCCTTTTAAGAGCAACATGGCTTGATAGTGGTGTGCTAGCAAAAAGAATCATACCGTGTTTAGACGTAACCAACGGCAGAGTGGTGAAAGGGACGAATTTTGTAAACCTGAGAGATGCCGGAGACCCCGTAGAATGTGCACGAGCCTACGACAGGCAACAAGCAGATGAGCTTGTTTTTCTGGACATAACTGCATCATCAGATGGACGAGCCACCATGGTAGACGTCGTACGGCGAACAGCGGCATGTTGTTTTATGCCGTTAACCGTAGGGGGGGGTATACGAAGTGTGCAAGACATGAGAGAAATGCTACTAGCAGGAGCAGATAAAGTATCGCTAAACACAGCGGCCATCAATAGACCCGACCTCATCAACGAAGGAGCCGCCATATTTGGTAGTCAATGCATCGTTGTTGCCATAGACGCCAAACGCCAAGGCGAAGGGAAATGGGGAGTCTCAACACATGGAGGGAGAAAATTTGTAGGGCTAGACGCCATAGAATGGGCCATAGAAGCCGAGCGACGAGGGGCAGGAGAAATTTTACTAACAAGCATGGATGCAGACGGTGCTAAAACCGGGTATGATATAGAACTCACCCGAGCCATCAGCGATGCGGTAAAAATACCGGTCATTGCCAGCGGAGGAGCAGGCAACCTCGACCACATGGTAGAAGTACTCATACATGGGCGAGCAGATGCCGTACTGGCCGCCTCTATTTTCCACTTTGGCGAATACACAGTACCGGAAGCCAAAGAATACTTTGCCCAAAAAGGCATACCTGTACGCCCCATAGTCTAACACCAAATTTAGCATATGAAAACAAGCATTCTATTTTCTCTGGTCACCACCCTGAGCATTAGCTCCATTAGCCATGCCCAAAACCCTGCACGGCACCCCATCTATGAACCAAGTCTCATAGGTTACCACTTCCAATCCGATGAGCAAAACCTCTTTGCCGGTGCAAAAATCAGTTGCTCCGGGCATTTTGGTTCAGACAAACCGGAACTCGCCATCGATGGCAAAATAGATAAAGAAAAATACTGGGGCTGTGAAAATACCCCCGTCTGGTTTCAACTAGACCTGACCAAACCCACAAGCATCAGCACTATTCATCTCTGGTTACACTGGAGTATGCGAAGCGTCTACACTTATAAAATCGAAGGCTCGCTCGATGGGAAATCATGGGAAATGCTCGTCGACCAAAGTGCCAACAGCATCGCGGCAACGGCAGATGGCTCTGTCTTCAAATTCGCACCCAAAAAACTTCGCTTCGTCAAAATCACCATCTTTAGCAATAGCAACGGCAACCAACGAGGCGGGCATATCGTCGAAATCAAGGGCTATGGCTCAGACATCAAGGACCAAATGCAAGTCACCGCATTACGTCCCTACGCTCGCACAAACATTAGTGGAAAAATACCACACGAACTTCAAACAAAAGAAATCAAGCTCTCTGCATGGCGAGGCGAAAGATGTTCCGGGCAAGTCGCCATCAGCTCAACTCAAGAACTACGCCAACTACGCGTACAATGCTCACCCTTACGATGCAAAGGTAAGCAACTTCAAGCCACAGTGAACATGATGCGGTACACAAAAGCCAAAGGCACACCCATAGCTGACATCATTGGCAAAGAAAACCACTGTGACTTAATAGCCGGACAAATTCGCCCGATTTGGGTAGAAATCAACGTACCAGCCAATGCCACCCCCGGGCTATACAAAGGCGAGCTCACCATTACCGCCGCAAACAACAAAACTCAAAGCCTACCCATATCCATTCAAGTGCATCCATTCACACTACCGGCCCCCAAAAACTGGAAAATTCATTTAGATTTATGGCAACACCCGGAGGCCCTGGCACGCTGGCACGATGTCCCCCCCTGGAGTGACGAACACTTTGCCCTGCTCAAACCCATCATGAAACGATTGGCAGACAGTGGACAAAAAGCCATCACCTGCTCACTCATCGACGAAGCATGGAATGGGCAAACATACGACTGGTGGCCAAGCATGATTGAATGGAGAAAAGATAAAAATGGAATCATGCGATGGAATTATACCAACTTCGATAAATGGGTAAACTTTATGATAAACGAAGTAGGTATCACCGGGCAAATCTCATGCTACACCATGGTGCCATGGAGCATGAAATTACGATACTTCGACGAAACCACAAACACTTATATCTACCAAAACCTGAACCACAACGACCCATCATACGAACAAATCTGGGGGCCATTCCTCAAAGATTTTCGCAATCACGTACAAGCAAAAGGCTGGTTAGATAAAACCTGTATCTCGCTAGACGAACGCCCGGATGCCCTCGTACTAGCTGCAAAAAAAATCATCGAAAAGTACGCACCGGAATTCAACATCGTCTCTGCCATAGATCGACCATCAAATCTCACAAAAGACCTATACGACATATCACCTGCCCTAGGCCATGCCAACACCGTACTAGGAGACTTACTCAAAGACCGCCAAGCCAAAGGGAAGAAAACCACCTTTTACGTTTGTTGCAACCCACAAAAGCCCAATACATTTACACACTCCGGGCTTGCTGAAGCCGAGTGGCTACCCCTCTACGCTGCGGCACAAGGGCTAGATGGATTTTTACGCTGGGCATACAACTCATGGAACAGAAATCCCTTTGAAAGCACTGATTTTGGCAACTGGCCAACGGGAGACTGCTTCCTCGTCTATCCGGGCAACCTCAGTAGCCCCAGATTTGAAATGCTTCGCGATGGCATTGAAGAATTTGAAAAAATTCAATATATACGCAGTATAGGGAAAAAATATCCTAAATGGCGACCCGTAGTGGAGAAAATGAACGCTGAGCTAAAAAGACTCTTCCCGGTAAAAGCACCAAATAACGGATACGAAAAAATAGTCACACAAGCTCGCTCAATCATCCAAGAAACAGCACAAACCATGCAACTCAATAAACACACCCACCCATAAAAATAAGAATAACCACCAATAAAAATCCCTTAAAAGCACTATTTGATTCAAGACCAAATCCATGCTTGATATGTGCTGAGCAATTACTATTATCCCATAAAATATGAGTACCGAAACACCTTTATCCCCCGAAGACGAAAAACTCGCAGCCGCACGCAAACGCAACCTAGAAGCCGCATTGACCCAAATCCAAAAAGATTTTGGAGAAAATGCCATTATGCGATTGGGTGACAATGCCAAAATGGAAGTAGACGTCATCCCTACGGGCAACTTACTCATCGACAGAGCCCTAGGTGTAGGAGGCTTCCCACGCGGTCGCATTATCGAAGTATTCGGTCCGGAATCATCCGGTAAAACCACCCTCACCCTCACAGCCATTGCACAAGCTCAAAAGGCAGGTGGCTTAGCGGCATTCATCGACGTTGAACACGCCCTAGACCCACAATACGCTGCCCGATTAGGCGTAAACCTAGACGACTTACTCGTATCACAGCCAAACTCCGGTGAAGAAGCCCTACAAATTTGTGAAGCCCTAGTACGCTCCAATGCCATAGACGTCATCGTCGTTGACTCAGTAGCGGCACTAGTCACCAAGCAAGAACTGGAAGGCGACATAGGCGACTCAACCGTTGGGGCACAAGCCCGCCTTATGTCTGCGGCTCTACGAAAGCTTACCAGCTTCATTTCAAAAGCCCGTACAGTATGTATCTTCACGAACCAAATACGTGAAAAAATTGGGGTCATGTTTGGGAACCCGGAAACCACCCCCGGTGGGCGAGCCCTCAAATTCTATGCCTCGGTACGCATAGACATACGCCGCATCGGTCAAATCAAAGGAAGCGACCAAGCCATCGTAGGGAACCGGACAAAGCTCAAAGTCGTCAAAAACAAAGTAGCCCCACCGTTCACCGACTGTGAATTTGACATCATGTACAATGAAGGGATTTCCTCTGCCGGTAGCTTACTAGACCTAGCACTCGAATACGAAGTGATGCAAAAGCGAGGCTCATGGATCAGCTACAATGGCAATCAAGTGGCACAAGGCAGAGATGCCGCCAAAGATGCCCTCAAAAATAATCCTGAATTCTACTCAGAAATCGAGGCACTCGTTAAAGCAAAACTCGACGAAAAAGCCGAAAATAAAAAAGGCAAGTAATTTGATTACTCAACATTTATCTCACCTAGCCTATGGTACTGAGGCTAGGTGAGATTGTCCCCAATCTCTCACCAACACTCATTGCAAATTCAACAAAACAACAAGCCTATGAACACCCTCACCCACCGATGGTTATGTAAACTTAGAGGCATGATATGCCTATTTATATTATCCATCAGCACAGCCTTTGGTATCAAATGGGATGTAGAAACCATCAACGGCATACGCTATGTACCCATGAGAGATGTGCGAAGCTTCTACGGCATTACACGCGAAAACAATCATGGGCGTGGGAAGGTGTACGAAATACCGGGTGAGAAAAAAATCCAAATGCAGGAAAACAGCCAAGACGTATATATGAACGGCTTAAAATTCGTCTTTTCCTATCCCATCCGTTCTTCTTCCACAAAAGGACTCATGGTATCTACCATGGACCTACACAAAATCCTCAACCCCGTTCTGCGCCCCTCCTATATTTCAAACAAACGCCCGGTAAACACCATCATTCTAGACCCGGGCCATGGCGGACATGATAGCGGTGCACGTAATCGCATCAGTAGAGAAGCAGACCTCAACCTTATCGTAGCAAAAAAACTCGCTAAAAAACTAAAAGCACTAAATTTCAACGTCATTCTCACAAGAGACACAGACCAATTTCTCACCTTACAAGAACGAGTTGACATAGCCAACCAATACAAATCAGCTCTCTTTATCAGCATTCACTTTAACTCAGGCGGCCGCTCTGCTCGCGGTGTAGAAACATTTACCCTCGCACCGGCAGGCACATCATCCACTATGTCGCATAACGTAAGGAATGATGCCCTGCAAGGGAATGCCCAAGATAGCATGAACATAGCCCTAGCCACAGCCGTACAAGCAGAACTTCTAAGAGGCAGTGCCGCAAAAAAAGCAGGCTATCAAATGATTGACAGAGGCATTAAACGAGCACGCTACTCTGTACTATGTACCATCAAACATCCTGCCATACTGGTAGAAGGCGGGTTTATGTCGCATCCACAAGAAGCCGTACTCGTTGCTTCCGATAAATACCAAAACTTCATGGCAGATGCCCTCTGTCTGGCCGTACAACGTTACAGAAGAAGTCTGAATGCAAAAACAGCAAACAACATAGGGCAACCACGACGAAACACACAAAAATCACGCTAAGCCCAGCTTACTACGCCCCATGCACATCATTAAACTACCGGGACTATCTGATTACTTAGAAACCCTAGCACTACAAGAAAACCTAGTATCTGCACATCAGAATGACCCGGAGCTAGATGACCACCTACTCCTACTCGAACACAAAGGAGTCTATACCATCGGGCATACCAGAGACCAAAGCAGTCTGCACCCCGGCACACAGCTCCCCTATCCGGTTCATGAAATCGGACGCGGAGGGCAAGCCACATACCATGGACCCGGTCAATTAGTAGGCTACCCCATCACGGACTTAAATCGATGTGGTAGAGACCTACACCGCTACATCAACTCTATTGAACACACCCTCATACGTACCTGTGCAGAATTTGGAGTACAGGCGAAGCTCAGAGATGGGTTAGTAGGAGTTTGGGTAGAAAACCGAAAAATAGCCTCCATTGGCGTTGGGGTAAAAAAATGGGTAACCATGCATGGGTTTGCCATCAATATCACGGCAGAATCACTCCCCCCTTTTCAAGCCATCACCCCATGCGGAATAGACGGAGTCACGATGACTTGTTTAGAAAACGAAATGCCCGCTTCTGCAAATAAAGCAGACTTGTTATCACGTTTTGCCAAGGCATTTGCACATAACTGGACGTATCGAACAAATTAATTCTGGCAAAAATAGTTATCCCATTTCACAAATCTGTTCAAATTTCGCTCATGTAAGACACAGAGAAGAGACAGTGTACAATCTTGTATCTTGACGAAAGAATCAAAGAAAAGGATTCTAGAAGAGTTATGGGGAAAACTCTTTTCCAAAAAGTATGGGATGCTCATACCGTAGGAATATTACCTGACGGTAGAACACAAGTTTTTATAGCAACACACTTCTTACACGAAGTGACATCACCGCAGGCCTTTGGCATGGTTCGTGACCTAGGATTAACAGTCAAACATCCGGAAAGAACCTTTGCAACGGTAGACCACATTATCCCAACGGATAATCAATCTGAGCCCTTTGCAGATGCCACCGCAGATGCCATGATTAAAGAACTGCGTCGCAATTGTGCCGATAATGGCATTCGATTTTTTGACCTGCCAACGGGACTTCAAGGGATTGTGCACATGGTAGGGCCGGAACTCGGTATCACTCAACCAGGCATGACCATCGTCTGTGGCGACTCTCACACAGCCACACATGGTGCATTTGGCTCAATCGCCATGGGCATTGGCACGACACAAGTGCGAGACGTACTCGCCACACAAACACTCTCACTCAGCCCGTTAAAAGTCCGCAGAATCAATGTAACCGGCAAATTGGGAGCCGGTGTACGAGCCAAAGACGTAGCACTACACATCATCGGGCTACTTGGAGCCAAAGGCGGCTTAGGCTACGCCTACGAATACGCAGGCGAAGTTATCGAAAACATGAGCATGGACGAACGAATGACTCTATGCAATATGTCCATCGAAGGAGCCGCTCGCTGTGGCTATGTAAACCCGGACCAAAAAACCATCGACTACATCAAAGGCAGGCTCTTTGCACCGACAGGGGCAGACTGGGATGCGGCAGTAAATCGATGGCTGAGCTTTGCTTCTGATGCAGATGCACAATACGACGACATCGTCAACATAAACGGAGCAGACATCGAACCAACGGTAACATGGGGGATTTCACCTGACCAAAACATAGGCATTAGTGGAACAACACCAAACCCTGCCAATGCCAAAAACGATGATGAACGCAAGATGATTAACGAAGCATTGGAATATATGAAATTCCAAGCAGATATGCCATTAAAAGGACTACCCGTTCAAGTATGCTTTGTAGGTTCATGCACCAATGGTCGACTTTCTGACTTTAGAGAAGTTGCAGCCCTCATCAAAGGGAAAAAAGTAGCCCCCGGCATCAGAGCCCTAGCAGTACCCGGCTCACAAATGACAGCAAAGCAATTAGAAGAAGAAGGCATTGCCGAAATCTTCCGCCAGGCAGGGTTTGAATGGCGACTAGCCGGATGCTCCATGTGCTTAGCCATGAACCCGGATAAATTAAAAGGCGACCAAATCTGTGCAAGTTCATCAAACCGAAACTTCAAAGGCCGCCAAGGCAGCCCCACAGGGCGCACACTACTCATGAGCCCGGCCATGGTAGCCGCTGCCGCACTCACAGGTTGTGTTTCTGATGCAAGAGAAATATTTGAACTCAATTAACATACAAAACCATTTGCTATGTCACTGACCAAATTTACACGCATGACCGGCACCTGTGTACCAGTATTAGGGCCGGACATGGACACAGACAGAATCATACCGGCACGATTCCTTAAGTGCATCACATTTGACGAACTAGCCGGAGTAATGTTTTGGGACGAGCGTTACGATGAGAACTCAAACTCAAAGAATCACCCCATTGACGACCCTCGCTTCAAAGGAGCCTCCATCATCCTAGGAGGAGCCAACTTTGGCTGTGGTTCATCCCGCGAGCACGCTCCACAAACCATTCGACGTTCTGGCGTCCAAGCAATTATTGCAGAATCATTTGCAGAAATCTTCTTTGGCAATAGCACCGGCATAGGGTTGCCCTGTGTTTGTGCCAAGCCAGAAGACATTGCACGACTCGCAAGCTGGGTATCAAACCACCCAGATACGGAACTAACAATAGATTTAGAAAACCTCATCGCCACATGGGCTCAGGACAGCATGCCGCTCAGTATGCCCGCCGAAGCTCGCGAAGCACTCACACGAGGCCGCTGGGATGCCATCGTTGAACTACTCGTCAACCCTGACGAAGTAGAAAAGAAAAACGCAGAACTTCCCCAGGTAAGGTGCTCTAAATAAAATCAAATAATTCAACTAAGCCCCACACCAAATATGTACTGTAAACTCACAAACTACATTCGCAAAGGAATCATAGACAATAGAGTAGAAGGACAAACCAAACTTGCCCTATACTTTAAAGGCACAAAAAAGCCCGTTAAATTCTCTTTGGAAGGCAACTGTTTACAGGACTTAGCCGGGTGCTTAGTTGAATTCAAAAACCCATATCCGGAAAAAGCACCGGGCTTACAACCAGGCAAGATAAACGAGGCAAAAGGCGTCGTTGGCGACATCACAGCAAGCCAGCGGTACATAAAAGAAAAAAACAAGATAGACACCTGCTTCCGGTTAGAATTTTTTTCCGGGCACAGCGAAATTTATCTTATTGAAAGCGATGATTTTGAATTGAAGGTATCACTTCCGGAATGGAAGATGAATGCATTCGACGAGCAAGTTCAAATCATGACAAACCAGCAGGCGTTTCGCACCCAAGTCTTAAATTGGATAAAAGACTGTGCCAATAACCAAGAAGACGCCCCACTACCGGACTACTACTGGGATAAGCGATTACGAGAAGCCGATGCCATCGCCACGGCATACATAGAAATCTACCAAAAATACCATCAATACCCTGACGGCGACATCCGAGTAGCCTTTGTCATGGGCTGGGATGATATTTTGGCAGACATAGCCCAAGCCGAAGAAAGCGGCAGCTCCTGCACAAGCTCAAATCCTGGATTTTTGACGCTATTTGACATCCTCACAGATGATGAACGCAAAGAAGTAGAATCATGCATGAATCATTCCTTATTCATGCAAGTGATGGAAATATCAGAAGCTTGCCAACAAGAATTTATTCAAGAAATTTCCGCCGTTCAAAAAGGTCAGGTAAACCTGGAATCTGACCTTAACGACCTATTTCAGTGCATACGCTTTATCACACCACGCATATTGGCCAGTTTGCTTCACGTGAAAGATTCAAGTGCGGATTACCGTACTCTATCTGCACGAATGGAACTATGTAGCAACCAAATCAAACAAGTCCTAGGTAACAACAATGCAGGGGAAAACGCCCTCATACCGGCAGACATACTCGACAAACTCCAAGACTTGCTTGACGAAGTACGCCATACCCAGCAAACATGGTCCTCTATCAGTAAACATGAATGCTAAAACACACGCATCATAGCACCAATACTGTTATTAGCCAAAAATTACGCAACATATCATGAATATCACAAAATACCTACCTTGCCTTATCCTTGCCAATCTAATGGCAATAACTCATGCCCAAGAAACTGCCACCACCGTAGCAGAATTTGGTGTAGAAAACCTATTTACCAGCCAGACAGAAAACCTAAGCAACCTTTACAATGGCGTGGTTAAAATCGAAGTCGACTCACTTACTCCAAACTATGCAAGCCCATGGAGTACAGGTCGCTACCAAAGTGGGACAGGCACAGGATTTTTGATTAAGGATAATTTATTCATGACCAATGCCCATGTCGTACGCAATGGAGAACGCATTTATGTATCCATGTACGGCGACACGAGAAAAATCCCTGCAAAAGTAAAATTTGTGGCACACGATGCAGACTTGGCACTCATCGAAGTAGAAGACATGAAGCCATTTAAAGGGGTAAAGCCATTTGAATTCAGCAAAACGCTACC
Source organism: Akkermansia sp. (assembly GCA_030525455.1). GTDB lineage: Bacteria > Verrucomicrobiota > Verrucomicrobiia > Verrucomicrobiales > Akkermansiaceae > Akkermansia. Next base: position 44,722 of record JAUNER010000011.1, read on the forward strand.
GAATTTGGAAGACGAAGTACGAGTCATTGGCTATCCAATTGGTGGGGCACGACTCTCCGTCACACGAGGGGTTGTTTCGCGAATTGATTTCACCCACTATGCACATCCCAGAAATATGGAGCACCTAACACTCCAAGTAGATGCGGCCATAAACCCAGGTAACAGTGGTGGACCGGCCCTCATGGGTGACAAAGTTATAGGCGTAGCCTTTCAAGGGTTGACAAATGCCAACAGCACAGGATACGTCATACCTATTCCGGTCATTCAGCACTTCCTAGCCGACATCAAAGACGGAGTTTATGATGGATATGTAGATTTAGGCATAAGAACGACTCCCATTCTCAATCCGGCCATGCGAACAGCCCTGGGTTTACCCAATGACGACAAAGGCTTGCTCATTGGCAAAGTCATGAAAGGAGGGTCAGCAGACGGGGTATTACAGAATGGAGATATTCTGCTCAAGGTAAAAGGTTACGACGTTGACAGCTCCAGCGGAAGCGTCACACTGGATGGTCAAAAAATCAGCATGAAAGAACTCATCGAACGTAGCTTCAAAAACGATAAACTCCCACTCGATATCATCCGAAACGGGAAACCAATGAAAATTACGGTATCGCTACAACCCTCACGTGCTAAAACACTCTTTACAGCAGAATACGATAAAATGCCACGCTACGTTGTCTTTGGCGGGCTTGTATTCCAACCAATTCAACTCAACGTACTTGGAGCCGCTAAAATTTCACCGGCAGAAGTTTCACTAGACATTGAAGACTACCAAGAAAATGGTGGAGTCAAGGAATTAGAAGACCTCGTCATTATTACACAGGTACTCGATGATGAAGTAAACGCACGATTATCAGATGCTGTGACACAAGCCGTTGTTGAGAAAATTAACGGAGTAAAAGTAAAAGGGTTAAGCCACGTTTACCAACTCTTGTACGAAGAAAAACTCCCGGAATACACCATCATTGAGCTCAAAGGCACCAATCGACCACTTATCTTTGATAGCAAAACAATTGAGGCCGCCAACAATCGCATCGCCAAAACTTATAACATCCCAAAAAATGCACGATTAAGTAGCCAAATACCTACTCAAGCAAATGCTCAACCAAACAATCGCTAATCACATGAAAATTTCACACCTCATCACTATCGGTTCCTTGGTACTCACTACCGCATGCGAACCACGCGACACCGTTTCCGGTGCACCTGCAAAGCCATGGGAAAATGCTCTTAAAGAAATTCGGGCTCAACAACAAACAGCTAAACAACAAGCCCCTAAACCCAGCCCCGTCACCAAGCCCGCATCTCCCATAAACTCTATGGTTGGCATCAATGCGACAAACCAAGGCTATGCCATGCTATCACCATGGAATAAAAATGAGCTTCAATACAGCTACGGATTCGGGATATACATAGGAGACGGCACCTTCCTAACAACGGCAAACATCGTTTATTCCAACAGCTTCTTAGAACTCACCTTAGCAAATGGTTCACAGACTGTATCTGGCGTTGTAACAGCCTTTGACCCGGAAGCAAATCTGGCACTGATTCGCCTTAAAAATGAGCAAAAAGATGCCGACTTTCTCAAAGATTTAGTACCGGTAAAAATAGGAGATGCTCCCAAGCTTGGTGACGAGGTAAAACTTTGGCAATTCAATGATGATGGCTTACCCATCATCACAGATGGCAGATTGTTGGCGACAGAAAGTGGTTGTCCATTTACAATGTGTGAGCCATTTGTTTTATACAACGTTAAAAGCTCAGTAACAGCACTGCGAGGCGGTGGGTCTAACCCCATTATGGTTGGCGATACTTTAATCGGTATAAGCACAAGCATTCAACCCACTAACCAAAAAGTACTCTCATTAACCACACCACTCATCAAAACATTCTTAAAACAAGCTCAAGCCGGCAAATACGTTGGCTTCCCGACAGATGGGGCAGAAGTCACACCATTGACAGACCCGGTATTCCGCAAATATCTAGGGCTACCGGAAACAGGCGGCGGACTTTACGTTGCCAACTTACCGGAAACAAGTTCGTTCTATCAGGCCGGTGTGCGTAAAGGCGACGTAATAGAAGCTATCAACGACCAAGTTATTGACAGCCGAGGACTTATTAAAGATGCCAATTTAGGTCCTGTTTCTGCTAATTTCTTATTTAGAGACACAGCTGTACCCGGAGAAACAATTACTCTAAAAATAAAAAGGAAGAATGCCCAAGGCATTTCGGAAGCCCACACAATTAAGGCCAAACTCAATCGCGACTCGGTAGACAAAGACATCATCAACCAAAATCCATTCATTTCAGAGCCAACGTATAGAATATATGGCGGATTGGTGTTTATGCCCATCACGCAGGCATTCCTAAATGACTTAGGAGCCATGGCCAAGTCCAACCTACCCAACACCATTCGACGCACACTCAACGACAAAGAGAAACTGAAAAAAGAAGGAGTCACAGAGCCGGTTGTACTACTTACAGCACTCCCTACACCGGCAACGTTAGGCTACACTCAGATGACTCTGTCTGTTGTCAAAAAAATCAATGGCGTTAACATCCGCAACCTGGCACATCTCAATGAACTACTTGATAAGCCAGGCACAGAGGACATCCAAACCATTGAAATTACAGAGGCTCCTTACACACTCTATATGTCTAAAAAAGCCGCTGCTCAAGCAGACTTCTTTATACAAATGCGAGCCATTCCCAAACTCCGTAGAGATTAAGCTAGCGTAGTCATGTCATTATTAAAATGTTATAGTGTTCAATCTGAATTTCCGCTAAATCTATGCATCTGTCGGAATTTATTCCATAGAGAGAATCACACCCTGATAGATGTCCTGCAGGAAGACCCGAACATAAAGAGAATACTCATCTTCATCGACAGTGGACTAGACAAGCGATTCCCTAAGTTACAAAAAAGAATAGAAAGATTTTTTTCTATTCACCCAGATACCTTTATCTTAGCAGGCATCCACGTCATCCAAGGCGGGGAAGAAGCCAAACAAGATTTAGTGGCATGGCAACATACCCTAAGCTGCATAGCCGAAGCGAAAATTGACCGCCATTCGTATATAATGGCCATTGGAGGAGGGGCGTTTCTGGACGTCGTAGGTTTTGCCGCAGCGACAGCCCACCGAGGCATACGATTAATTCGAGTACCAACGACAACGCTATCGCAAGCAGATTCTGGGGTAGGCATCAAAAACGGCATCAATTTCATGGGTCAGAAGAACTATCTTGGGACCTTTGCCATACCAAGCTTAGTGATTCTGGACTTCTTATTTACGCACTACCAAACCAACGAAAATAAACTAGCCGGGCTAGTCGAAGCCGTTAAAGTAGCACTGATAAAAGATGCCGAATTTTTTGAATGGTTTGAAGAAAATATCTACGAACTCCGTGATTATGACCGCGATTTAGTAGAAGAAGCCATCATGCGCTCTGCCGAAGCTCACGTCCTTCATATTACAGAAGGTGGAGACCCTTATGAACTAGGTAGCAGTCGCCCCTTAGACTTTGGTCACTGGTCTGCCCACTACTTAGAAACCATATCGAACTACACCATTAGCCATGCAGAGGCAGTAGCTATTGGGATTTGTCTAGATAACCGATACGCCGTGCGTAAAGGCTGGATAACTGCGGAAGAAGAAGAAAGAATACTACGAATTTTTAGATTTCTAAGATTCCCGACCTACCATCCCCTCTTATCAACAAAAGATGAGAATGGCGACTACGAAATCCTGAAAGGATTAAAAAAATTCCAAGAGCATTTAGGTGGCGAGCTAACCCTCCTGATGCTTACAGGCATTGGTTCCAGCCGCAATTTACGACGCATAGACACCGAGGTCTTTGCCACCTGTATAGAAGACTGCAAAGCCAGGAGCGAGAGCTCATCTGTGCCCGAATAACGCTTTTGCCTCCATTATTAGGTCACCCCACATCGCAGAAGCTTGCGAACCATAGAGAGGATGATTCCACAATCTGGCTCGCAAGCTTGCAGGTGTGCTTATACCCAATAAAAAACGAACAAGTTGCGAAGGGCGACCTAATGCAACCTTATACTTAAGTAGCAACTGCATCAATTCCTGTCTATGCTCCAAGGATAAGCAAGGCACATAGTGCGGGCTATCTAATTTCTGAGGCAACTCGCCCACACATGAGGCACAATGTGCACACGACTCAGCATTCTCAGAGAAGCCGAAGTACATATCAATCTGTCTATTTTGACACATTCCCGTTTGCCATAAGTTCAAGAACCCCTTCCAGCGAGCAAGCCCCTGAAATAAAGAATCTGCAACATACTTATCGAACCACTGCACCATCTCATCTAGCACAAAGCCATCAGATTTTAACTCTAGAGCCTTTTGCCGATACTCCACCTTCCACTCTCCCGATAAAGCCACCTCATCTAGCCAATGACAGGTCTCGGACCACGACAAATTTAATTGGATAGCAAGGTCCATTACTTCGCCCTCGCGATGCTCATTCAACCACCGTAAATGAGATATTTCCTCATTTGCACGGCCACATAAGATATCCTCCATCCCAAACAATGGTCGAACTTTATAATATTTGTAACCCTTAGATAATTCATGTAAAAAGCCACGATTTTTCAATTCATATAGAACAAACTCAACAGTTGTTTCCGGCAAATCATAAGCTGTCGTCACCTCGTAATTAGAAAAAATTAATTGCCCTGGCCGAGCAAGCCTCAACAACAAGCCATAAAGCCCCTCTCTATCCGGCACACCAGCATAAAGGCGATTTTCTACTGCCACGACATCTGCACTAGATAACATCACCCAACTCTTCGCAGGCTCACCATCTCGCCCGGCACGCCCAGATTCCTGTACATAAGCCTCAATACTCGTCGGTGGGTGATAATGCACCACCATACGCACATTTGCTTTATCAATCCCCATGCCAAAAGCAATCGTGGCCACCATCACCTGTAATGAATCATTCAAAAACTCATTTTGGACAATAAAGCGAGACTCCGCATTCATCCCGGCATGGTAAGATTTAGCAGAAATCCCTAATTTTATCAATTCCGCCGCCAATTCATCGGCATCTTTCCTTGACCGCACATAGACAATGGCAGGCAGTGATGCCCCATCCCTCAGCAACTCTGATAAAAAAGAAAACTTTTCGCACTCTATCAACATTTTTACCCCACGCCAAATGTTGCTTCTATATGGTGGCAAACGAAACACACAATCCTGCCGGATTTCGAACTGGCGGCATAAATCATCACAAACATTCTTCGTTGCCGTCGCTGTCAACGTCATCACCGGCTTGATTCCATATTTTTTCACAAACCCGGGAATCGATAAATAATCCGGACGAAAACTATGCCCCCACTCCGACAAACAATGAGCCTCATCAACCACGAGCATACTTATAGAGCACTGAGAAACCATGGCTCGCACCCAAGCCGATTCTAATGACTCCGGTGCCAAAAAAAGAATTTTCACCATACCATGAAGAACTTGAGCAAGCATTTCATCCTTTTCCTCAGCAGATAACGTAAAATCAAAACGAGCCGCAGAAACACCAATCGCCTTTAAACTAGCGACTTGATCCTTCATCAGTGCAATTAAAGGAGAAATCACCAAAGTAATACCCGGCATCATCCATGCAGGTAATTGATAACACAAACTTTTCCCAAACCCCGTAGGCATCACCCCCAGACAAGACCGCCCATGTAAAGCACACTCTATCAGCTCACGTTGGTATAGCCGAAATGTCGACTTCCCGAAAACACGGAGAGCACTCTCTACATCACTCACTTCCATACCCCCAACACTACCACATCCCAGAATTTGAACAACAAACATCTTATGTCATTGACAGCATTTAGGCGAATAACTATACTGAGAAACGTATGAAATTCTCAGGTTCTTTCCTAGCCGGTATTCTATTACTGTTTCCCCTATCAACGGTAAAAGCCCAGCAAAACGATGCAAGGCCCACTAAACAACCGAATATCCTTTTCATTATTACAGATGACCATGCCTACCAAACACTAGGCACTACCAAAAGTGACTCACCAACACCCTTGCCTAACTTTAACAAACTAGCCAAGCAAGGGATGGTTTTTGACCGGAGTTACTGTGCAAACTCACTTTGTGGCCCATCACGAGCCTGCATTCTTACTGGTAGACATTCTCACATGAACGGGTTTGTTTACAATGGGCAACGCCCATTTGACGGCTCACAGCCGACCTACCCCAAAATGCTCCAAAAAGCCGGCTACCAAACCGCCTTATTTGGTAAATGGCACTTAGAATCAAACCCAACCGGCTTTGACAAATGGGAAATCTTCCCTGGACAAGGTAGCTATTTTAATCCCGATTTCATTAGTATCGACGAAAAAGGCAAACGCCAAACAAAACGAGTAAACGGCTACGCCACAGACGTCGTGACAGATAAATGCATCGAATGGATGGAGCAGCGTGATAAAAACCGCCCCTTCCTTCTTGTCGTTGGTCACAAAGCCCCCCACCGTGCATGGTGTCCGGCTCTACGACATCTGGGGAAAGTAGACGTTTCTAAACTTACTCCACCAAAGAACTTCCACGACAACTACGCAAACCGTCCTGAATTTTTGAAAAAAAATGCCCAGACGGTAGCCAATCACATGGCTATATTTTCTGACTTGAAAGTGTTAAAGAACCAAGTTCCGGAAAACATGAGAAAAGACGTCATCTCACCAGGTTATGGTTGGGAACTAGGGGATGTTAACCGACTTTCACCAGAAGAGAAAAAAATCTGGACAGACTACTACAGCAAACGCACCAAATCGCTTGTAGACGGAATGAAATCCGGCAAGCTGAAAGACCCGAAAAAGTTTGCGGAATGGAAGTGGTACGCCTACATTGAGGACTACTTAGGTTGTTTGCTATCAGTAGATGAAAGCATTGGACGACTCATGAAATACCTCGATAAAGAAGGCATTTCACGCGATACACTCGTCATCTACTGTGGTGACCAAGGATTCTACATGGGCGAACACGGCATGTATGATAAGCGATGGATTTTTGAAGAATCATTCCGTATGCCACTCATCATGAGATGGCCGGGCACAATTCCGGCAGGTGTTCGCAACAACACCATCGTGCAGAACATTGACTATGCACCAACCATGATAACAGCCGCAGGAGCCAATACCCCGGAAAATATGAAAACATTCCAAGGATTGTCTCTATTACCAGTAGCCACTACCGGCAAAACACCAAAAGACTGGCGCGATGCAATCTACTATTGCTTCTACGAAAATCCTGGTGAACACAATGCTCCTCGTCACGATGGTATTCGTACAGAACGCTACACCTTATCCTACATTTGGACCTCAGATGAATGGATGCTTTTTGACATGAAAAAAGACCCATCTCAAATGAGAAACGTATTTAACGACCCACAGTACAAATCAGTTGTTCAATCACTTCAGAAGAAATACCACGAACTTCGCACCAATTATCGTGTACCAGAAAACAGCCCGGGGCCTGTGGGTACACCTAAGCCAAAATTTGAGGCTTCCTGGTAAAATTTCTTTACCATCACAGATTATTAGAAAAGCACCTTGGAATCCCGAGGTGCTTTTTTTAAATCTAAAATTCTTAATCTAATGAAATGCCAAACATATCCTGCAGGGCATTTCTATCGACCCGTAACCTAGAATCATCGTCGATAGAAGCCACATCAATCTGATGAGGCAGCAAATCATTTGCTGAAATATTTCTAAGTGTAAAAAGCAACTCCGGCTCTGAATCAATCATCACACCAAAAGCGTATAACGTAGCAGCTACATGCTTACAAACGTCTGCATAATCTGCACAATTACAAGAAAACAGCCACTCATTAGGTAATGGGAAAATACCGGACTCCTCGCTTGATAAAATACCCATGAGTTCATCATTCATCTGCCCTTGTAACAAATCAACCCACGAAGCAACATTCCCGACACAGCAATCAGATAATGCTCGCATCCTTTCGCCGTCAAGCGTCTTGGTCCGAATTTCTACATCATAAAGGAACTCACCTAACACACGAGAACGAATAAGCCCGGGCTCTACCTGTACATCCAGCACGCAACCATGCCTCAAATATGTACGACCACCAGCTAGGCGCATTCCCTGCTGTTCGCAGTACTGCAAGCTCTTCATCCAAGCTTTACCCCAGAAGCTTTTAGCGAGGTTTTTTACCTTACTTTTCACAGGGTGTAAGACATCACCCTGAGCCCGAAGCTCTTGTAATAAACACTCTGCTCGAATTTCTAAATCAGAAACCTTAAATCCCCTAAACTCCTCATCCATGATGTGATATTACTCCTGAAATTCGGATTCAATCTGAGCGGTAACTTCTTCAATTTTTTCTGACAACTCAGCCCATTGCGTAAAGCAATTTTCTAACTGAGTATCAACCTGCTGAAATCTTGTGGTCAAACTCATCACAGCATCTGTATCACTTACAATCTCTGGGGCTTCAAGTTGCTTACTGATGCTGTCTTTTTCAGCTTCCAACTCTGCAATAGATGACTCTAACTTTTCTAACTCCTGCTGTAATGGACGTAACAAACGAGCTTTCTTTTGTCGCAATTCCGCCTCCATACGGCGACGTTTTTTTCTATCACCGCCATTCCCAGAATCAGCAGTCACGTTGCTTAATGCGGCCCCGGCCTGAGCCGCTACCAGAGCTTGGTCTCTTTCCACTTTTTCCAAGTAATCAGTAACATTCCCTATATATGTACGAGGCATCTCACCTGGTACAAACTCGAGTACTTTACTAACAATGGGGTCTAGGAAATTTCTATTGTGAGAAACAATACAGTAAGAACCAGGATATTCATCCAGTGCTTTTTGTAAAACCTGCTGTGATTGGATATCTAAGTGGTTCGTCGGTTCGTCTAAAATAAGGAAATTTGCAGGATGCAGAAGCATACACACCAAAGCCACACGGGAACGTTCCCCCCCGGAAAGCACGCCAATGCGTTTATGAACATCATCCCCACGAAATAAGAAACACCCCAATAAATTACGCACCAACGGAGCAGTTTCTCGAGTGGCCGCCGCTTCCACACATTCGAGAACAGTTTTTTCCGGGTCTAAATCATCAGCATGCGTCTGAGAAAAGAAAGCCACTTGAGCATGATGCCCCATGGTCAGATTCCCCTCACTTGGTTTCTCTGCACCAGATATTAACCGCGAAAATGTCGATTTCCCCGCACCATTCACCCCTACGATGGCAATTCGATCACCTTTATTAATTTCAAAATCAAAATTCTCGAACACCGTTAATTCACCATACCGCTTGGTGACTTTTTCTAATCGCACCACTGTATGCCCACCAGCCGGCGGTGGAGGGAAATGAAAATCCATCACTGCATCATCCTCTTCAATCTCGATAAGTTCGACTTTTTCTAGTTGTTTGATACGAGATTGCACCAGTGATGCCTTAGTAGCCTTTGAGCGGAATCTATCGATAAATTCTTTTGTTTTAGCAATTTCTCTATCTTGGGCTTTTTTCTGTCGCAAGAGAATTTCTTTGCGATGCACACTCTCTTTTAAGAAATAAGAGAAATTCCCGGCATATTCCTCTGCCCGACCATGATAAAATGCTATGGTACGAGTAACCAATGAGTCTAACAAGGCCACATCGTGAGAAATCAAAATAATAGAGCCACGATAATTGTGCAAATACTGCTCCATCCATCGCTGAGACTGAATGTCTAGATGGTTTGTTGGTTCGTCCAATAAAAGCACTTCCGGTTCTCTAAGGAGCAATTTGGCTAAAGCTATACGCATCTGCCAGCCACCGGAAAATTCACCGCAATCTCTTTCAAAATCTTTATCCTTAAACCCCAATCCCCGCAAAATAGATTCAGCCTGAGGCCGTAGGCGAGCCGTATCATGAGCATGCAGAACTAGCTCTAGTTCACCGATTTCATTGAGCAACTCAGAATAAACAGATGAACGGGGGTCTACCTGAGATAATTCCTTGGTCAATTCATCAATACGTTGCTGCATCATCATGATATCTGCAAAGGCACTAAGTGTCTCTTGAATCAATGAACAACCCTTGATATGAATTCCTTCTTGTGGCAAATAGCCAACCTGAGCGTGTTTTGATAAGATGATATTCCCGGCATCCGGTTCGTTGATACCTGCAATACATTTCATCAGTGTAGATTTACCAGCCCCATTATGACCGGCTAAAGCAATACGCTCGCCATCCTCTACAACAAACGAAAGTTCACTAAATAAGACACGTGCCCCGTATTGAACACGTAAATTCTGAACAGATAATGCCATAAAAAGAGAAAAAGCAGTCGGGGAGGTCACGCAACTCCCCGACTACCGAAGTCAATATATGGGAATTAACCCAAAACCTTATTCCACTCAGCAATGCGAGTAGCTTGTTCTTCAAACAAGTCTGTCACATCATCGGCAATCTCAATGCCGGTGATAATATCACCTTGGCGAATGGCATCTACAACATTCTGGCCTTCCGTTACCTTGCCAAATACTGTATGCTTGCCATTTAACCATGGTGTGTCTACATGAGTGATAAAAAACTGTGAGCCATTAGTACCGGGACCGGCATTTGCCATAGAAAGTACCCCCGGACCATCATGTTTCAAATCAGAGCGACATTCGTCTTCAAAACGATAACCGGGGCCACCCATACCTGTACCGGTTGGGTCCCCACCTTGAATCATGAAATCAGCAATCACGCGGTGAAACTTAATGCCATTATAAAACCCACGCTTTGCCAAATTCAAAAAACTAGCAGCAGTTACCGGAGTTTTTGACGCAAATACGGTCAATTTAATGTCTCCCTTAGAAGTCTGGATGGTGATATTTTTATCGGTTGCCATACGCACATCATACCGATTAATACAGTCTCCGTAAAGAGCCGATTGCGTGCATTTCTGTGAATTAAAATGCTTAGTGGGTAGAGAAAAAGTTCTGAAGTTTTAACAATACTCCCGATTTCAACTCCAATGGTGCATTAGGGGCATCCCCATACTCATTCGGGCAGTCATCACCTTTCTTACAAAACAAAACCAAGAGATAAATCTGACCAACTATCGGCAAGAAACTCCATAAGATATTCCATCCGCTTCGGTTAATATCATGCAAGCGTCTTATCATTAATCCAAGTGCCGGAATACTATATATCAACACAGCCGTAATAACCAATAACAGTACGAATACTGCGAATATCCATCTCCATACCAAATCCAATACTTCCATTATAAGCATGAAATCCAAAAGTATTCGCATAATTTCAATAAAACCGGAAAGTACCACCATGACAGCATACTGCCCTAATATAAACCACCAAAATTCTGCCCTTCCGGCTCGTCCGTTTTTAAATGATTTAGCACAGCATCTCTTAAACGCAGAAGCTGTGGCATTGATAATGTTATATTCTTTACTCATAAAAAGAAGCCCCTTGATAAGCAAGAGGCATTAGTAATTAAATTGGGAATTAATCTAATGGTGCATCCGGACCTTCACCATACTCATTCGGTCCCTCTGTGCCTTGCAAACATGTAAAAATAAACACAATGATTGGACCAATGTAGGGAATAAAATTCCAGCAAAAATTCCACCCACTACGCCCCGTATCATGCAGACGACGAACAAGAACACCCAGTGCCGGTAAAAATGATGCTAAGCTAAACAATACAAAAATTACCCATGCGGCAATAGTCACAGGCGTAATCTCACCTAGTACTTCCTCAAATGTAGGCTCACCTCCTGTGGCATTAATTACATCGTAGACATCATTAACAACAAGAAAACAACATATAATTGAAAGTATAATTCCTATACCTTGACTAAATAACTGGAACCACCAATATTCTGCCCTGGAAGCACGACCTTTAAAACAGCAATACTTCCTGTAAACGGTCGATGTGGCATTGATAAGATTAAAATCTTTCATGGACTAAATACTTATCAATTTTAACCCTACTGACAAGTAAAAAAATTTTTCCTTGTCAATTAACAATAAATGACAGGTAGTAAGCTTGATTTTCTACAGCCTATGGCTGAAATTCTGGGTTATGAACGAAGAAATGGTAGAAGAATTCGTAACCGTGGAATCTATTTTTGTACGGGAGCGTAACTGTCTGGCTCTAAGGGCGAAATTTGCACCTTTGTACACAGACTATTATCTTCACCTCATGCAACATGGGTTAAAAAACCAAGAACCCATCGACAGTTTGCTCAAGGAACTCATGGCATGGTTCACTCTCTACATGGTAGCTCGTCCATGGGCTGAGCAACATGCGTGGACTGTAAACCTCAAAAACCCCGTCACGGCAAATCTTTTTGTAACAGGCTCGTCATTGACTGAATCTGTAGTGGGTCGTGCTTTCGTAAAGGATGTACGCATACCAAAAGAAAACACTCTTTATGCCGCTCTACTCCGTAAGAATCAAGAGCCTAGAAACTCCGTTATCAATATCCCAGGTAGTGATACTATCAGCTGGGTGGAAGAATTTTATAAACAGAGTGAACAACGCTCCGCTCGTTGCTTCGAGCTGGATGATGAATGCTTTGTGATGATAACAGCCCAACCTGATGCAGATGAGGAATGGTTGTCTCAACTTGATGCCAAACAAGTAGAAAAACTACAAGAAACAGAAAATACCCGCGTTTTGGAAACAAGAAAATTCCGTTTCAACTGTGGTTGCACCCTAGAGAGAATTATGCCAACTCTAAAAACACTTCAGAAAAAAGGAGATGATTTATTCCGTGGCGAAAAATCCATAGAAATCACCTGCCCTCGATGTGCCGCTGTTTACCATGTAACGCCCGAGCAATTAGACAGATAATTCCGATTTTAACCAAAATAGTACTCCACTCTATCTTTTAACATCGTACACCCCCACTCTTTGTCGCCGTGCCCACCTGTCCGATGTGTTCGCAAGGTTTTCACCATGCAGCAGAAACAGCCTGCCCGCATTGCGGGTACTCACTTGCCAAAGCTGATGCTAAATATGGCAAGGCGGACATTCATTATCGACGAGTATACGATAGAACCGGGGCACTACGTCAACGTGAACGAGTCAAACTTAACCTATTACTAGAAAAGCTAGAAAAAAGACTAAAACCATCATTATTATCCGTCTATTTCCCAGACGAAACAGATTCACATAGTCTAACAAACCAATGTTTTTGGACGATGAATCACGTCAAGGTAGATGCGGCAGGATTCCCCAATCACGATGAAAATACCCTTGACCCCAAATGGTTGCTTATTTTAGTCATCGATATTCGCTCCGGTTCTGCCTTTTTCATGTGGGGATATGAACTAGACCCCTATGTAGAACCAGACTTAATCAACAAATCCATTACGCGCCAACGCATTCCGCTCAGAGAAGGGTTATTTATGCGAGCCGCATACAGCATCATGAAAGATGCGACACGGCTCATAGCTCGCAAAGGTCGCTCACTCATCAAACATCCATTCCAACATGGGTTGATTGCTCCGGAACCTAAAAAGAAAGGAGATAATCAATGAATTTTAACCCTATATACCTCAGCTTTGCCCTAGGCTCAGCTATGATGCTTACAGCGGCTCAAGAGCCATCTACTGCTACACCTGCAGACAAATCAACTAAGCAACCAGAAAATGAGCCAACTCTAAAGTGGACAGCCAATGACCAAAAAGCCCTAATGAAAGGCACATTATGGTCAGAATTCCCCTCTGTCTTACCAAATCTGAGCGACACAGCAGAAACACCCATTACTCCCTCAAGTGTTACTGTTTCATCTGACAATCCGGCCGTAGAACCTATCCCGGAAAACCACGATGTTGTCGATGAATACTTTTTACCATCCTACATACGAACAAATACAGGGCTAATTGACCCACAGAAATTGCTTTCTGAAACAGAACGCCATGATGTAGAGGAACTTATACAACGCGTAAAAAAACAGTACAAAGTAAATCTATTTGTCAGTATTTTTGCTGCTCACCAAAAAATTCCACCATCTATCAATGCACCAACCGTTGCCCGCCAAGTGTTTATAGAGGATGAGAAAAACCTACTTCTTCACTTTCACATCGGCAACATTAAAGCCACACAAATAGCCCTAGATAAGGAGCTAACAGCACAACTGGGTGATGCAGGGAGGCGTGATTTACTCTACCATATCAAACAAGACGCCTCTAAATTCACGGATCCACAAGATGAACTCATTGCGGCTATCATTTCGTTCATTCGGCAAGCCGAAGGTGACCTGCGTCAAAAACCACTCCCAACGACAACGGCTGAAAAAAAACCGGAAATCCCTAAAGTAAACATAATCATCAAAGAAGAAGAAAAAAAACAAGAATCCGCTCTGGCAACTCTCATCAAAAGCTGGAGTGAATATGCCCTCCAAAATATTACGGGATTTATCATCCACGCTGTTATTCTTATTGCTTTTATCCTCACTTGGATTATCTGGAGAAATAAGCGAGTAGTTACTCTCTACGCGTCTGAACCAGATGTACGACTAAGTGCCCCCAATGGGGCATCTCAAAGCCGAATTGTAAAATTTAACCCAAGTAATTCACCAAACTCTCTAAGCCGTCAGCAAATGAGAGAACACATGCGAAATGTATCATGATGCCGGATAAACCAAGTATAAAATTTAGGTACTCACCCGAGGAAAACTTGTTATTTTTACAAGCACTCGACGCTCCTGCAGAAGCTGTCATACGCTACGATATTAATGCCACAGCTCCACGTTTACTATGTACTCAGGGTGAATATTTGGCCCCCATCCAAGCGCCTGCCGGGTCAGAGATTCGATTTCGATTATTTAATGGAAAACGGGGGATTTCTGAAACACAATCCTTTACAATACCCGGAGAAAAAGAAGAAATCCCTGGAACACTCATCCCCTGTACACAGAATAAGGATTTCCCCATTTATAATTGGGCAGAGCGACATGCAGCAGTCCTACGATTGTCAAAAGAAATTAAGCCGAACTTATTATTTTTAGGAGATTCCATTACTCATTTTTGGGGAGGTGAGCCAGTTGATTCCCCGACACATGACATTTTACAAAGGTCACTTGAATCATGGATGTCAATGACAGCCGGCTATCATGCTCTAAATTTAGGATTCGGATTTGACCAACTAGAGAATGTCCTCTGGCGTATACAGCATGGTGAATTAGATAATGCATCAAATGATGCTATCTGCGTAATTCTCGTTGGGACCAATAATCTCGCGAATGGCAATACTGATGAAGAAATCCTTTTAGGCTTATCAGCCATCTGTGATGAAATTCGCCGAAAACTCCCACAATCCACGATAGTTTTACAAGGATTTTACCCTAGAAACAACCTCAATCGAGGCACACCGGAACACATTCGCTCACTCAATGAGCAAGTTTCGCAGTTAGCACAAAAACATCAGTACATATTCACTAATCCGGGCTTACAGATTGCAGATAAAGAGGGGTTTGTGCCTGCTGAATACTCTGAAGATGGGTTACATCCCTCTACACTGGGGTATGAACGCCTTGCCAGCGTGCTTATTCCTTTAATTCAATCATTGCGGAAAAATTAATAATTTTTGCAACTATCCAATCGCATCGGTGTATATCTTTTACGAAGCGATAAACCATTCATCATGACTCCAATCGAAAACGACAAAGTTTGGCAAATTCTAGGGAAAGCCCCGCAGGCTACTCCCGGGGATGACTTTACTAAGCGAGTAATGATGAAAATATCGGCTGAGACACAAACCCCTGCTCGCAGTAAATACTTTTCATTGCTAGTGAAGTATCACAAATCATCTATGGCACTAGCCGCAAGTATTCTGCTTATTTTGGGGATTACGGCTCTTCTTTCTCCTACAGAGGCAGAATCATCCATCCCCATTGCATCCATTGATATTGATGCAATGCTAGTAGAGGAAGCAAGTCTTAGCCTTGGGGAAGAATCACTTATAGATGCAGTCTATACACTCTCGTCATCAGAAACAGGCATCTTAGATTCTGATACATTAGAAGACTTTTTGCTCTAACCAAAATTTCGTGGTAAGAAAATTCGGACCACTTGCACTCTTCCCTTGGTGCAAGTGGTTTTTTATTAAAAAGCCTGACCCCTTAGAAAAGGAATCAGGCTTAAAATGAATAACTCTTATGGTGTAATCAAATTAGATTTTACCATAAAGGGTCTTACCGGTAGAGAGCAAGTCAGCGGCTGCTTCCTGTAAACGAGCAGCGATACCCTTTTCACCCTTAGCGAGGTAAGCACGTGGGTCATAAACTTTCTTATTACCCACTTCACCGTCAATCTTAAGCACACCTTCGATATTTTCGCACATGTGAGCAACGATTGGACGAGTAAATGCGTACTGAGTATCAGTATCGATGTTCATCTTCACAACGCCATAAGAAACAGCTTCGCGAATGTCTGATAAATCAGAACCGGAACCACCATGGAATACCAATGGCATACGGGCATCTTCACCATACTTGGCAGCAACAACATCCTGACCATCTTTCAAGATGCTTGGCTTCAACTTAACAGCACCCGGCTTGTAAACACCGTGTACGTTACCAAATGTGGCGGCAAGCATGAACTTACCGATAGGAGCCAATGCTTCGTATGTCTGAAGCATATCTTCAGGAGAAGTGTAAAGCTTATCAGCAGGAGAACCGGAGTTATCAACACCGTCTTCTTCACCACCAACAACACCGATTTCGATTTCAAGAACGATACCGAGTTCGGCGCATTCCTTAAGCAATTCCTGGGAAAGCTTCAAGTTTTCAGCCATCGGAAGGGTGGAAGCGTCAAGCATGTGGGAGTTGAACAAAGGAGCAAGACCTTGTTCTACACGACGACGAGATTCAGCAATAAGAGGACGCAGGAATGTATCTACATGCTCTGGCTGACAGTGGTCTGTGTGAAGACCAACGAGTACGTCGTGCTTTTCAGCAAGACGCATTGTAGCTTCTGCAAGCACGATAGCACCGAGAGCGGAGCTACCAACGGAAGAACCAGAAGCGAACTTACCGCCACCAAGAGAAACCTGGATAATACCGTCGCTCTTAGCTTCGGAGAAAGCACGAAGAGCACCGTTAATTACTTCGATGGTGGTGACATTTACGGCTGGATAGGCATAACCTTCCTTTTTAGCCGTATCAAGCATTTGTGCATACTGTGCAGGTGTGGCTATAGGCATAACGAGATATATCTTATATGTTCTTTGTGTAAAGGGCAAGACTGAATCGTCTGATTTGCCCTGTTAGTGATGATTTTTACTTTTTCTTCGTATGAGCTTTCCAAGTTTCTTCGATAATCTTTGGCAAAGATTTGCGTTCAGCCTCGACAGCTTTCTTGGTAAGCAAAGTCTTTAATAATTTCCCAGAAACCGGGTCAATAATAAATACAGCAGGCGGTCCAAGTGTAAGGTATGGAGCCTTGGCATTAGCCGGGCCTACTACCTTAGCAGCTTCTTCGGGTATCATTTTGAAATCAATTGTACCTGGTCTTTTACCTGGAATCTGTTTGGTATCCACCAACCAAAAAATAAACTTCCGCCCGGTTGCAGACTTAAAGTCGGATTTTTTTATGTACTGTTTAGTAAATGTATTACAATGTACACACCATGACGAACCAGTCATATAAATAACCAGAGGCACTTTCTTTTTAATAGCTTCATTACGAAGCTTATCAAAAGTCGGGCTACCTGATTTATTTACCTGGGGAATCGGAGCAGTCCCTGAGATAGTAAATGGGAACCCCTGAGCATGGGCAGAAAATACCACTCCCTCCCAAGTAACAATCCCGGTTAATGCTAGCAACGCAGCTGTAAAAATATTCTTAAACATACTGGTAGCGTATAAAATAATCCCCCTCTATGTCAAGCTATAAGCCAACGCATCAAAGGTTTCTCTACCCTCCGCCAAGTTTCTCTTATATAATCTACAAAAAAAATAGTCACCTCAATTAAAAAGTGACTATTGAAAAATTATGCTCGTTATTCCTCACCAGAGTCTGCCGGTGGTGCTTTAGGTAAATTCTTCTCAATATCATCAAGCAAATTCACCAAATCTACACCACGCTGAGCTGAATCATCTAATCGAAATGTCAAACGAGGTGTGTTTCTCATAACCACTCTCTTTGACACGATTGATTGAATCATCCCTCTGCGGGCATTAAGCTTATCAAGCACTTGGGATGGGGTCATTCTACCAACGACACCAATCCAAACTTTTGCTTCTTTCAAATCCTCTGTAACTTCCACCTCTATGAGGGTTACTATTGTATTAGGGAATTCAAAATCACGCACAAGTACCGCACCAATCTCACGGCGCAATAACTCGTTTACTTTATCTGTTCTTCTGCTCATAAAAAAACTTTATCAATTCCAATTACTCAAGATTTATAACCCCCTAGTACAGATTTTTATCCCAGAAGTTTGGTCAGATGATTGCGGGCAATACAAATCACCCGCAATCGCTCTATACAAACACTACTAAAGAGTCTGCTGAATCTTCTCGAGTGTGTAGCACTCAATAATGTCGTTCTCTTCGTATTCGTTAAAGTCACCTAAGCGAATACCACATTCAAGACCGGACTTCACTTCTTCCACTTCATCTTGGAAGCGACGTAAAGTAGACATCTTACCGTCAAATACCGGAGTACCATCACGGATTACACGAGCTTCACACTTACGCAAAATGCGACCGTCAGAAACCATGCATCCGGCGGCTCTGCCCTTATTCAACTTAAAGACTTGCAATACCTTAGCATGGCCAATAATTGTTTCACGAGTTTCCGGTTCAAGCAAGCCAAGCATTGCATCGCGAACTTGGTCAATAAGTTCGTAAACAATGGAATAGAGCTTCACTTGTACACCTTCACGCTTCAACAAACGAACAGCATTTGCTTCAACCTTCACGTTGAAACCAAGAATCACCGCATCTGATGTAGAAGCAAGAAGTACATCTGTTTCTGAAATTGGACCTGCAGCAGCTGTGAGGAATACACACTCTACTTTCTCAGATTTAATATCTAAGATAGCTTTCTTGATAGCTTCCACAGAACCTTGTACGTCGCCCTTAAGCAAAATTTTTAACTGAGCCTTCTGAGTACCGTCACCCATCATGGCTAGCAATTCTTCCATACGGGTCTTTTTCGGTTGAGCAAGGCGTTGTTTTCTAAGCTCTTCCTGGCGTTCTTCTGAAAGCTTACGAGCATCGCGGTCTGATTTCATTTCAACCAATTCATCACCGACATTTGGTGTTTCAGAAAACCCCGTAATTTCTACCGGCATACCGGGGCCGGCAGATTTAATGCGTTCACCTCGGTCATTAATAAGAGCTTTTACCTTACCACTGTAAGGACCACAAATAAATGGCATACCTACAGTTATGGTACCACTCTTTACAATAGCAGTAGCAGAACTACCGGAGCCGGCTTCTACACGAGCTTCCACAATGGCGGCACGGCAATTTGTCTTGGGGTCTGCTTTCAGCTCCATCACTTCCGCCTGTAAAACTAACAATCCCAACAAGTCATCAATACCATCACCAGTAAGGGCAGAAACATCAACACATTCTACATCCCCACCTAAATCTGTAGGGATTAAACCTTCTTCCATCAACTGAGCCCGTGTACGCATCGGGTCTGCGGCAGGCAAATCGCACTTGTTTACAGCAACGATAATTGTCTTACCGGCAGCTTTTGAGTGAGCTATGGCTTCACGAGTCTGAGGCATGATACCATCATTAGCGGCCACAACAAGCACCACAATATCAGTAACATCAGCTCCACGAGCACGCATTTCAGTAAAGATAGCGTGACCCGGAGTATCTAGGAAAGTAAGTGTACTACCATTGTAATCAACTGTATAAGCACCAATATGCTGGGTAATGCCACCAGCTTCGCCCTTTGCTACGCGAGTATTGCGGATGTAGTCTAGCAAAGAAGTTTTCCCATGGTCAACGTGCCCCATCACAGTAATGATAGGAGTACGCACTTGTACAGATGATTCCTTAACGGGTTTTTCCTTTTTCTTTACCTTTTTAGAATTAGTAGCTTGAGCTTTTGGTTCATCAGCTTTTTTCTCTTCGGCCTGAGGAGTAGGTGTTTCTACAACATCCTGAATGGGTTCCGGTTCGGGTTCCTTAATTGGCTCATTATTTACCTTTACCCCCTTACCTTTTTCACGTTTTTCTCGTGCAAATGTATAACCATGTTTTTCGCATACAGTACCGATGGCATCTGCATCCAAAGGAGTATTAGGGTTAGCAAAAATCCCCATTCCCATCAAATCCTTGATAACTTGGAATGGCTTTGCCTTAATCAATGTAGCCAATTCGGAAACAGAAACCGGAGGCTTCAAATTAATAATTTTGCTTTCCTCCGTTGCTTCCGGTTCAGCTTGAAGAGCTTCTTCTTTTACTGGAGCTGGCTCTTCTACGACGACGGGAGCCGGTTCCGGAATTACATCAACCGGGGCTTTCTTCTTACTGCCAGACAGCAAGTCGAGAGCTTCCTTCTTTGCCGGTGCGGCCGGTTCAGAAGCAGGAGTAGCGGATTTTGTAGTATCCTGTTTAGCATCACGCTTCTTTTTAGAAGTACCACCTAGTAGGTCTAGCACTTCTTTCTTATTTTTCTCTTCTTGATTGTTTGGCATTTTCTAAATTGGTTATTGTTGGAACTGCTAGATGATTAAAGGTTAGAAATAGAACGAGCTTTTTCTAGAATACCCATCGCATCGTCGTATGAAATCCCTAAATTTTCTGCGATATGAGCTGCTTCAAACTCAGCAACTGCCTGAGAATTTGTACCGCCCATATTAACAATGTTCATGGCCATGTCTTCAGAAATTTCTAACTGACCGCTAAGCTCTTTAGCAGCGGCCTGACAATGACGGCGTACTTCCTCAGCAGCTTCTTGTTTTCTGCGAGCTTCTTCGGCTTTCGTATCAAAAGGAACGATTTGCACATCCCAGCCCGGACCCAGTAAGCGTGCAGTAAGTCGAGCATTTTGACCCTTCGAACCTTTAGCCCTGGAAAGTTCGCGCTCACCGTCAATAATGACCATTACTTTTTTCGCATCCTCATCAACAATAATATCCATTGCTTCTACAGGAGCGATAGATTGTGCCACGAAATCTGCCGGATTACCCGTCCATTCTAGAATATCAACACGCTCGTTGTTTAATTCACGCACAATTTCTCGTACACGACTACCACGCATACCAACACAAGCACCCACAGGGTCAATGTTGGCTTCGTTGCTAACAACAGACATCTTTGTGCGGAAGCCGGATTCACGAGCAATCCCGCGAATTTCAACCTTCTTATCGCGAATTTCTGTCACTTCTAATTCAAATAAGCGACGAACTAAATTCGGATGACTGCGAGATAAAATTACTTCCGGACCACGAGCATCATTGCGAACCTCGACCACGTAAAAACGAAGACGATCACCCACACTATACTCTTCTCTATTAGCACGTTCACGGAACGGCATACGAGCCTCAAATTTGTCTAAATCAACAATGATATCGCCTTTTTCAAATCGACGAATCACACCTGTGATTAGCTCACCGGCACGATCCTTAAATGCCTCGTAGAGCATTTCTTTTTCGGCATCGATGATTTTTTGCTGAATAGTTTGACGTGCTGTTTGAACAGCAATGCGACCAAAGCCCTTAGGAGTTACATTTGTTGCATGAACATCACCGGCTACTGCCGTAGGGTTAAGCTTCAGCGCCAAAGACATAGGAATCTGGTTAAACTTGTCTGTGTAAGCTTCATCTTCCACTACTTCCAAGTCTGCAACGATGCGAACTTTGCCTTTATCAACATTAATTTCTGCTCGCAATGAATTGATATGATTGGCACCGGGTACCATTTTGCGATAAGCAGATAGGAATGCAGATTCGAGAGCAATAAGGATTTTCTCGCGAGAAAGTCCTTTTTCGCGTTCATAATAATCAATCAGAGCTTTGATGTCGTTTGTCATGTGCGTGTCGGTGATTGTAGTATAGACAAAAAAGAGCGGGTCGCCTGACCCACTCTCGAGTTCTATCTCGTGGTGTTAGCCGTTTATACCAAATCCCCTTTTGCTTGACAAGCAAAATCCTATATATCTCTTGGCATAAGCTTCATTTTCTCAAATTTTTCGGGGCTAAATTTACTCGTTAATCACAAATGACCTCTACTTCTGTGGGACAATTTTCTATTTATGTCTGCTATAAACTTTTGGGTTCGTAAATTTACATGGTTCGTTTGGATAAATGAGAGATGATACAAAAAAGCTAGTTCACGGCTTGACCTTAGAACAAAAAACGAGATGATGAAAGGTATGAAAATTGTATCGTGGAATGTAAATGGCATACGTGCCACATTAGGAAAAGGGCTGTCCACAGAAATGGATGCCCTAGGGCCGGATGTACTGTGCCTGCAAGAGGTAAAAGCACGTCCGGAGCAAGTCAACGATGCTTGGCTAGATACTTGGCCATATAAGCTATGGAATCCGGCAGAGCGACCTGGCTATTCCGGTGTGCTAATTCTTAGCAAAATTGCACCTATTTCCACCCAAATGGGCATTGGGGTTGATGAGCATGACCACGAAGGGCGAGTTTGCACCATGGAATTTGAACGCTTCTTCCTCGTCAACTGCTACACTCCAAATTCTCAAAATGAACTCGCCAGGCTACCCTACCGTCAGCAATGGGATAATGCATTTCGCAATTATGTAACGGAGCTTGCACAGACAAAGCCGGTCGTTTTCTGTGGGGATTTGAATGTAGCCCATGAAGAAATTGACCTTGCCCGACCGAAAGACAATCACTTTTCAGCCGGCTTTAGCGACGAAGAACGAGCCGGATTTACTGCTCATTTAGCCGCAGGATTTGTAGATACCTTCCGAGCAGCCCATCCGAATGAAACAGGACAATACACATGGTGGTCTTACCGCGGTGGTGCTCGTAAAAGAAACGTGGGGTGGCGTATTGATTACTTCTGTGTCTCTAAATCTCTCATTGGGGATGTAAGCTCCACAGGAATCCATGCAGACATCATGGGGTCAGACCATTGCCCAGTAAGCATCGAAATCAACTCATAAATCACTCTATTTACCATGAGCCCATCACTTCCACTACTTGTCGTAGCCACCAGAAATTCTCATAAAACAGCAGAAATCAGAACCATGCTCCATGGGCAATGGGAGGTTAAAGACCTTTCTGATTTCCCGACAGCACCTGCCGTAGATGAAACAGGAGTCACCTTTACAGAAAATGCCACTCTGAAAGCCATCTCTGCCTCGCGTTGCATCCCTGGCATCATTCTGGCAGACGATTCCGGGCTAGAGGTAGACATACTAGGAGGACGGCCAGGAGTTTGGTCCTCATCCTTTGGTGGCGAAGAAGGCAACCATGAACTAAACAACAAACACATGATTGCGGAACTAGCAAAAGCCGGTGTCTCTGCCGGTGATAAACCAAGTGCCCGCTTCAAATGCGTTATGATACTTGCAAAAGAAGGCAAAGTACTTGCAGAATTTGCCGGCTGCGTAGAGGGGTCTATGCTTACAGAACTCACCGGTTCCGGTGGTTTTGGTTACGACCCATTGTTTGTACCGGAGGGATATGAGATGAGTTTTGCCGAACTGCCAATGGAGGTAAAAAACTCAATGTCTCACCGAGGTCGTGCTTTGGCACAAGTGATTGAGTGGATGAAAGCTCAAGTTAACTAAAATTTGCGTTACTTCCCCGTCAGCAAAAAACCCTAGCGAGTCTGTGTAACTCACTAGGGTTTTTTTAGAGGGACAAAACTAGCAAATTTTGCTATTTTTTCTGACTAAGTTTAGCAGTTCCTATTAATCCGGACTTTTCGCCGTGGCTCTTTAAATGCACAGAAATGGTCAATTTTGACCCAGCCGGAGCTTGTACAGGGGCTATCATATTCCCCATTTCAGGCTTCGTTTTCTTAGCGATGGATTTGCCATTAACAAAAACTTCAGCTTCACCCACTACCTTATCTAATGATAGTACCCAGCCATTGCCCTTGGGCATATCGACTAAGGCACGATATGTTGTCCACCCTTGTTTTTGAGACCACTGCGGCTGAGGGCCATTCCCAACGGCAATCGTCTGCCATGTATTCATATCACCATCAGCAATAGGACGATTGGGGTTCTGTGGTTGTGAAGTAATTTCCGCCATACGCCAGTCAGTCAACACAATACCACCATCTAACGTGGGGTATTGAGCAAAGCCCTTTCTAGGCACTACTGGTAAACGTAATGTGCACGGAGCCAACCCATCTGCTGTGGCTGTGATAAGCATTTCCCCTTCTGTGATAGTTGGTTCTATAATTGCACTGGCTAGGCCATTATATAAACAACGTTCAGTAGCTATATCCGGCTCATGGCTGAGTGGATTACCATTCCCTACACCTAAGATACGCCCACCCTGTACTTGAAAGCTTACCTTATTATTTGCAGTTGGTACTCGGTTTTTCTTTTTATCAAGGGCAAAAACTGTTACCGGCACAGCATCGTTTATACCAGAATATACTTGCTTTCGTTTCCAGTTTTCAAATTTAACCTCTAGCCCTAAAGCATCTGCTTCACCAGTTGTTACTATAGTGTGTTCTGCGTGCTTTTTGCCATTTTTGTAGGCAATCATTTTGAGTGTACCGGGGTGATAAACAACATCATCCCAGTATAGCTGCATGTATTTATCTACCTTTCGTTTACCGAGTGATTTTCCATTTAGCACTAACTCGGCTTCATCACCATTAGTGTATGTACCTACTTTTATTTTTTTACCAACCATGTCTTGGCCTAAATTCCAATGAGGGAACACATAAGCCATCGGTTTTTCTTCCCACAATGCTTTCAGCAAATAATATGAATCCTTTGCAAAGCCACATGTATCTACTATACCAAAATAGGAATTTATCACAGGCCAAGCATTTACAGGAGTCGGCTCACCGCGGTAATCAAACCCGGTCCATATAAATGTACCTGCATCCCATTCACGGCTATCAACGTGTCGCCAGGTATTCCTAATCGAATCCCCCCAGGCTACCCAGTGATTGTCATAGTTATTATATACATGCTTACTATCACGCCATTCCCCACGACTTGCACTGTGCGAGACAGATTCAGAGCTATAAATCATTTTTCCCGGATAGAGTTTATTATGCACATGGTCATGCACACCCAAAGCATAATTAATACCCAAGACATCCAGCGGACCAAAAGCACCTTCTTTACTGAAACCGGCACTCATTGCCCCGGTAACAGGTCGACGTGCCAAGTGGTCCCCGGCATCAATCACTCGTTTCATCCGCTTTACCAGCTTTACACCGCGTTCATCTCCCTGCCAGTCTTCTTCATTAAAAGTAGACCACATAATGACAGATGGGTGGTTACGGTCACGGCGTACTTGCTCATCAAGCTGACGTAAGCATTCTTCACTTGCATTGAAGAAGCGATTTTCATTCACAACCAGCATCCCCAATTTATCACACGCTTCTAGAATTTCAGTAGCAGGTGGGTTATGTGAGCATCTGTAAGCATTACACCCAAACTGCTTTAATCGACGTACGCGAAATTCGTGAATAGCATCCGGCAGAGCTACACCTACACCGGCATGGTCCTGGTGCATACATACTCCTTTAAATTTTACAGGTTTACCATTGAGCAAGAAGCCTTTTTGAGCATTAAACTCTAGAGTACGAAAACCAAACTTATCGCCATACGCGTCTACTTTTTTCCCATTGACAAAAATTTCTGTGCGTATGCCGTATAAATTGGGCTGCTCTACACTCCATGCTTTTACTTTTTGTGCCGGTATTAAATGTTCTTTGGTATATTTTATTTTTTCACCGGCAGGGCAAGCTAGTTGTCCGCTTTTATCGGTAAAAATAACTGCCCCTTTATGGTCCAAAATGGAGTTAACCACCTGCACATGGGCTTTATTTTCACCTTCATTTTCAATTTCTACTTCAATTTGCGTACACCAATTATCACCTTGTTTTTTGCTAGCATTTACATAAACGCCATAAGGAGCTACGTGTACCGGCTCAGCTATGGTTAACCAAACGTGTCTATAAATACCGCCGCCCTCATACCACCAGCCTTGAGCCTCACCGGGGTCACACATAACAGAAATCACATTTGGTCTATCACCATAATGAGCAACGTCTGAGATATTGACTCGGAAGCCTATATATCCATTATCAGAGCGACGAAGCTCCTGACCATTTACCCAAACTTGTGATTTCCCGAATACACCGTCAAAATATAACCAAATGGTCTTCCCCCTCATTTCCGGTGATAACCGGAATGACCGTCTATACCAGCCTTCCGGTCTTTCATGAAAACCGTGAGAAACTAGTCTCCCATCATTTACAAAACCACCTTCAACGACATAATCATGGGGTAAATCTACCGTACGCCACCCTTTGTCATCATAATTAAACGCAGCAGGTCCTCGTGCTGCCCCGGCTTTTACGCTTTTGTAAACCCAATGATGACCATGTGGGTTAGGTTGCTCTAAATGACCACGATGAAACTTCCACCCTTTATCAATAAGATAAGTTTCTCGTGGTGATGCACCTGCTATATTTTGAGCTATACGTTGTGCATGAGCCAAACCGGTCCACACAAGTGCCAACACACATAAAAAGGCATTTACTTTCATAGTAGTGTATTTTATATAAGTTATTATTCCGGAACGCTTTCACCTGCTATTAAATCTGACCAGCTTTGACGTTTGCGTATCAGATACCACTCGTCATTATCTACCAATATCTCTGCCGCCATTGGACGAGAGTTATAATTTGACGACATAGAGAATCCATACGCTCCGGCAGAGAGGATAGCGAGTAATTCTCCTGCTTGCACATCTGCCATCACTCTATTCTGTGCTTGGAAGTCTCCGGATTCACATATAGGTCCTACCACATCTGCGGTAATTTCATCATTCAAATGTTGCTGCACAGGCACTATCTCATGATACCCTTGATACAATGCCGGGCGTATGAGGTCATTCATCCCAGCATCTATGATTTTGAATGTTTTTGCACTTCCTTTTTTCTCATACAAACAAGTTGTCACTAATGCTCCTGCATTCCCAACAATAAGTCTTCCCGGCTCAACAATGATATGCAAACCCAATTCTTGTAACGTAGGAATCACTGCTTCTGCATATGCATTTAACGTCAGCGGTGCTTCATCCCCGGACCACCATTCTTGTACACCTGATTCTAATGTATCTTGGTACACTATACCAATCCCACCGCCTATGGAAAAGAATTCTATCGCGTACTTTTCTTTTAATGATTTAACCAGAGGGGCTACCTTTACCACGGCTTCGTAAAAGGGCTTTGCCTGGGTGAGCTGTGAACCAATGTGCATCTGTAAACCTTTCAATACCAAATTCGGCATTTCTCGGCTGGCTTTTTCGTACAGGGCTTCTATCTTTTCAAAATCTACACCAAATTTATTCTCTGCTTTCCCTGTGGTGATGTATTTATGCGTCCCGGCTTCTACATTCGGGTTTACTCGTACTGCTACCGGTGCTTTCAAACCCATGCTTTTTGCAATAGCATCTATAGCTCGCATTTCTGCTTCAGACTCAACATTAAAGCAATAAATTCCCTGTTCTAGTGCATATCGAATCTCTTTTTCCGTCTTACCTACCCCTGCATAAGTGCATTTTGAAGGATCGCCACCTGCTTGCACTACACGGTATAATTCACCACCGGATACAATATCGAATCCGGCACCATGCTTTGCCAATAAATTTAATATAGCTATATTAGAACAGGCTTTTACTGCGTATGATACTTCTGCCTTGAGCGGTGCAAGGGCTTCTCGCAATCGTATAAAGTGGTTAAGTATCGTGTGTTTACTGTAAATGTATACGGGTGTTCCTGTTTGTTTTGCTAAAGCTTGCAAGTCTACATTCTCACAATGTAGCAAACCATTTTTATAAGCAAATGAATGCATCGTGTTGTATTGGATAAAGCTTGTTTTTTCGATTTAGTGCAAATTTTATATCTACACGTAAACCAACTCTTTGATTGTGCTTTATCCTACCGCATCGTTTCTACTTTGCAATATCAAATCCCTTCATACTTCTTGTCTTTTATTCAACAATTATAGGCTTTCTACCAGAATGGGTAAATCCTCTACATATTGCAAAATATAGTCTGTGTTTCTTGCCTTCAATGCTTCAAGGTTCACCCCTTCTCCCCATCCCACTGAAGCAATTCGTATCGGCACTTGTTTACAGGCATCGATATCACTCAGAGCATCTCCTACATAAAGTGCTTCTGCTCCTGATAATTCCAACTTCCGAAGAACTTCTTTTATCTTTTGCGGTTTTATACCGCCATCAGGCGACCCTGTCTCTACAATCGTAAAATACTTTTCTAATCCGTAATGACGTAAGGAAATTTCTGTGCTTTCCCAAGCTTTTCCGGTTACCATGGCTATTCTTACCCCCTTTTGCTGCAATTTCCTAAGCACCTCTTCTACATGTGGATATAGTTTGTCTGCCAAGTCTGTAT
Organism: Akkermansia sp.; assembly: GCA_030525455.1. GTDB lineage: Bacteria > Verrucomicrobiota > Verrucomicrobiia > Verrucomicrobiales > Akkermansiaceae > Akkermansia. The sequence continues at coordinate 73,299 of JAUNER010000011.1, forward strand.
GCCAAGTCTCATAATATTTCAAAAAGAGTTCTTTCCCTTTTGTATGTAATTCCGGATTCTCCGGTAACAATAATCGTATTACCCCCAAATCATCCGGCCCAAAACATTTCTCTATCTCTTCATTGCTTGGTTCTCTCCCTACTAATTCTTTCACCGCTCTTCGAAATGATTCATAACATAGAGGTAATGTGTTTGCCAGCGTCCCATCAAAATCAAATATCACTGCTCGTATCATCTCTCAAATTATCCTTTCTCTTCGTTGACCTATATCGTCGCCTAACTCCGTCACCAAATGCGTGACAGAATCCGCCACAAGGCTATCTGTTTCAAGCTCGTTGAAAGAATTGTATGCAAAATTCCTCACCCCTGCATCATCGCTTATTTGCACAGGCATGGCAAGGAAATTGTGGATAATTAGCCTAAATTGTTAGAAATTTTAGTAAATAAGTGAAGAGGAAATATGTAAGTATATACAATAATTTTATAACATAATTTTTTGATTTTTTATCTTTACATTTATAATTTTTTTGGGGCATACCTCGATGCTTTGGAGTTTGCTTTCTTTCACATATTGTAAATATCCTTTTTTGTCATTTACATCATACACAAAATAAGGTTGCAAACTAGAACTTTTGTAATTTTGTTCTTCGCCAAGAAATAAAATTATGCGAGCATCAGAATATTCATATATATTTTTGTGCCAAATTTCTTCATTAATGACATATGATCTAAAATTCTGATCATCATCAAGATATGTAATCGTTCTTGATATGCTGTATTTATTTAAACATAAGTTAAGTTCTTTGGATTTTGAATATATATCGTATAGGTATATGTTCATTTTATCAAAATCCAGTACAGCGATGTATCTATTGCTTAAAAGTGTTGATTCACTCGCAAATACAATAGACTTTTCTGTTATAAAAAATATCGTTGTCCTAAACGGAAGAGAAAATGACATTTCATCTTTTGTTTTTTGTGACAGATTAAATCTTTCAATATTATAATTTAGCGTTTTGTTATTTATCTGATTTAGTGATATGTTATATAATAAATCACTATTCCCTTCAATAATAAACCTAATATTTTCTTTACTTAAAGAAAACCCAAATGTCATTATATATAATAAAATAAATATGATTCTTTTCATGTTAATAAGATTCTTTGTCTTCTTTTATTGCCAATTCTTGAGCTTTCTTTTTTATGATAGAATAGAAGATTCTTATTTTATCAACCTGTTCGCAACATTGTTTATGCGATTGATATTTTGTCTCTAAAGAATTAATTTTATTTACAAACATATTCCAAAACATAGCATAATCATTTATATGCTGAGCTTCATGTTGTATAACATCTCTTCCTTTCTTATCAATTAAACTTACACCTAATGGAACCCAGTAATAATGCACATCCATATGTGGACGTTCATTATTTGGAAATTTTAAGATTAAGTTAGAACCACAACATTTTGCAAAATTATATTCGGGCCAATGCATTATTGTTTCGCCAAGCATATACCTCTGTGTCTCAGGGTCTTTTTTAGCAGCATTGAATATACTTCGCCTATCTGTGTAAAATATTTCATTTTCCATATCAAAATTAGGTAAAGCTAAGCCTATATAATCAACTTCAAAAATGCTATTCCCCACAAACCCATACAAATTCCGGCCGCCTTGTTCGGCGATGGGGTCGCGGTTTATCCAACGTCCGTCCATTGGGTTGTAGTGGCGGTAGTTGTAGTAGACTAAGGCTAATTCGTTGTCGTAGTATTCGCTGCTCCATTGGATGGGTTGAGTGATGTCTCCGTTGTCGGTGACGCTACCGAATGGTGTGTAAGTGTAGGTGGAGCAGATGTAGCCGTTTTGTCCGAAGATTTCGCAGATATTCTTCGTCAAATCCCAGCCGTAGGTATACCATGTTTCGTCTTTTTGGATAGCAAGCGGACGAGTCGCGACCGGCTGTGTCGGGTCCCTGGTGATGAGCCATAGGCAGGGGTGAACGAAGCAACTAAGTTTGCATTGCTCCTCTGTTTCAAGCTCGTTGAAAGAATTGTATGCTAAATCCCTCACCCCTGCATCATCGCTTATTTGCACAGGCATAGCAAGGAAATTGTACAGATACGTACGATTATTGTACTGTCGACATAAGACTCGTTCAAATGCATTCTTTACACTCTTCATCAATATATAACAAAAAATATTTATTTGCTATGCAATGTTTACAGTTACTATCAACCTAATTACTTATTCTCGATTATACTATTTCGTTTTTTGTCTAAGATGGATTTCCTGTATTGATGTAGATTGTAGTGGAATGCTCTTAGTAATAAATTACTCCATATCGACCGCTCCTTCATGAATGATTCAATATCAACAACCCATGTAGGCGAATTGAACGTCACAATTCCGGTAAAATCTTCTATAGTATTACCTATAGCGAAATCATAATCAATCACAATAGGTTTTTTTATGATTTCATACTCCTTACATGCTTCGCGTGAATCAATATTCCAATCTAGAATGTCTTTTTTAGAATAATGCTTCTTAGAAACATCAAACTCTATACATACCTCCCTGCCTTCAGCCGAAGCAATTTCTCCATTAAATTCATTATTCATGCAAACTTTTACCCAGACATATTTATAATAATCTTCATTTGAAATATTATTGTATACAATAGGAAATAAGGCTTGAATCTTAAAATAATAAAGCTGTTCATTTTCTACAACACTAAAAAGAGTTATTGGACATTCTGGTGAAAGCATTGTATATGGTGTTACAAGTCTAATAGTTGGAGAATGTGCGTTGGCGAAATGCATCATTCCTATTATAAGGCATATTAGCTTTTTCATTTTTTTAAGTCTATCAATTTAGCAAATTTTCCATCTTTTAATTCATTTAATATTCCAAGTATTATCTTACTATTGTTTTTTAATTCTTGTTCTTTCTTGTTCTTTGGTTTATTGCTATTAATAATAACATCATTTATTTCATAATGTTTTTTTGCCTTTATGAATAATTCAAGTCCTTTGTTTAAATTTTCTAATCTGTCTTTTCTAAGATGATTGCAATTTTTGGATTTCAAAAATAATTTTTTTAGGCATTCTATTTCTATCCTATAGGCTTTAACTTTGGAATTAGTTAACTCCATATAATTTGTATAAACAATAGGATATCCTGCAGGATAAGGCTTGCCTTTATCATTAAAAGCAATCCTACTATTAGATGCTAGCATATCCTTGATATGCTGTTTTTCATGCAATTCAATACATTTCTTAAAACATCTTGTGTCTCGGTCATTTGCAAAATGTACTTTTAATCCACCTTTACCATCAGTTACAACTGTATTATTATCACTAGGGTTACTTTTAACCGATACTTTCCATAATCCCTTAAAGTCACATTTATACAACTTATTCCCCACAAACCCATACAAATTCCAGCCGCCTTGTTCGGCGATAGGGTCGCGGTTTATCCAACGTCCGTCCATTGGGTTGTAGTGGCGGTAGTTGTAATAGACTAAGGCTAATTCGCTGTCGTAGTGTTCGCTGCTCCATTGGATGGGTTGGTTGATGTCTCCGTTGGCGGTGACGCTGCCGAATGGTGTGTAGGCGTAGGTGGAGCGGATGTAGCCGTTTTGCCCGAAGATTTCACAGATATTCTTTGTCAAATCCCAGCCGTAGGTGTACCATGTGCCGTCTTTTTGAATAGCAAGCGGACGTGTGGCGATAGGCTGAGTCGGATCCCAGGTGATGAGCCATAGGCAAGGGTGATTGGCTCTGCTTAAGTCGCAACACCCTATCTGTAAATAGCCACGGTAGATGAAGCGGTGGTAAGTGATAAGTGTTGTTGTTTCATTCCCCTCCGCATCGGTGGTGATTTCTTCCACTTTTTTGGTGGCTCGTCTGCCCATGTAGTCATAGGTACACGTGATGCGAGTGGTGACGGAATCTGCGGTTTTTTGGAAAATCACAGGTCTATTCTCTGCATTGTAGGTCACAGACCAAGTACCTGTTGCTGTTCGCACAAGAGTCTGGTTTCCGGCGGCATCAAATGTCGGTACAAAGGCAGATTCTTCATTCTTACGGATAGAACTGTATTGATTCAGCTCATTTGCATCATAGAAAGCATAATCACTTGCATCGATGGACATACGACGATTGCCGATATTATCGTAATCATAGGCATAGGTTTGTCCATTTACTTGAGCACTAGCAAGTTCTGAACGATACGTATGCACGAAGCTATCGTTCACTGTCTGCCCATTGCGAGAAGTCTGACGAGTCAGCGGACGTCCTAACACATCGTAGGTATACACACGTTGGTTGGCGAGAATATTACTGCACATTTTCTAATATAATCTTAATATCCTCGTTAGTCAATTTTATGGATTTTTTTATTACTAGTTTATCGTCTATAGGGACTTTCGGCAGAGAAAATTTACCCATCCTTGTAAACGGATATATATAATAGTATTTTGAATCAGTAAATACTACAGTTCCACAGTATAGACTATGTCTATATTCCCTTTTTTTGGTTTTGATTATTTTATACCAATCAGTTTCACTGTAAGGTGTAACTGCAACTTTTCTTTTACAGCCCTCTTCAGAAACGCCTTGGCTAAATGCAATTTCTAACTCGGATTTAGTCATATCTTTTGTAGTGCAACTAACCAATAATAATGCAACTAGATGTATTAATTTCATATATTTAATATCTTGCTTCTCTCATGCAACACATATTCATCATTTCTTCTTGAAAAGAATGACAATTTTGTCCCCATGGATAAGACCATGTTCCTGTATATGATTTCGCAAAAGAACGAATACAATTTTTTATATCTTCTACTTCTACACAAGTACATTTTTTTCCTTTCTTTTTTCCATATTGCATAAATGTTGAAAAAATATTACCAACATATAGATACGGATGAAATTCATAATCTGCTTTATCTCCATGATGATCGTCTTTGGTAGGATGAGGATTAACCAAACCATTTAATTGACCAGCTGTTGAAGTCAATGTATCCCACAAAGTTACTTGTCCAACTGGCCACCAACCATAACTTTCATTACCAAATTCAATCCACCAATGACCATATGTATCTTCTTCGGACTCTTTTTTTGTTATTTGCCCGAAAATTATATGTAACCATTTAATGTGATTTCGTTTAATTACAAATTCTGTAATTGGAGTATGCCTTTTAATTAGTCCCAACTCATCATTTTCATACGACTTATTTCCCACAAACCCATACAAATTCCAGCCGCCTTGTTCGGCGATGGGGTCGCGGTTTATCCAGCGGCCGTCGGTGGGATTGTAGTGACGGTAGTTGTAGTAGACTAAGGCTAATTCGCTGTCGTAGTGTTCGCTGCTCCATTGGATGGGTTGAGTGATGTCTCCGTTGGCGGTGACTGCACCGAATGGTGTGTAGGCGTAGGTGGAGCGGATGTAGCCGTTTTGCCCGAAGATTTCACAGATGTTCTTCGTTAAATCCCAGCCGTAGGTATACCATGTGCCGTCTTTTTGGATGGCAAGCGGACGAGTCGCGACCGGCTGAGTCGGGTCCCAGGTGATGAGCCATAGGCAGGGGTGATTGGCTCTGCTTAAGTCGCAACACCCTATCTGTAAATAGCCACGGTAAATGAAGCGATGGTTACTGATAATCGCTGTTGTTTCATTCCCCTCCGCATCGGTGGTGATTTCTTCCACTTTCTTTGTAGCACGTCTGCCCATGTAATCGTAGGTACACGTAATGCGAGTGGTGACGGAATCTGTGGTTTTTTGGAAAATTACAGGTCTATTCTCTGCATTGTAGGTCACAGACCAAGTACCTGTTGCTGTTCGCACAAGAGTCTGGTTTCCGGCGGCATCAAATGTCGGTACAAAGGCAGATTCTTCATTCTTACGGATAGAACTGTATTGATTCAGCTCATTTGCATCATAGAAAGCATAATCACTTGCATCGATGGACATACGACGATTGCCGATATTATCGTAATCATAGGCATAGGTTTGCCCATTTACTTGAGCACTAGCAAGTTCTGAGCGATACGTATGCACGAAGCTATCGT
>JAUNER010000012.1 GCA_030525455.1 Akkermansia sp.
TTACAGCCGTCGCCCGCTTTCAAACCCACTCCGTGGGTTCTCATCCCACGTCTAACTTTATATATAAAAAAAACTCACTCGGACTGAGTGAGTTTATGGAAAATAAATGGCGGAGAGAGTGGGATTGATTCGGAGCCGCCCCATCGGCTCCTCACCCCCTTCGGGGGCAAACGCGTTGCGTTTGTCCAAGCGGGCTTACAGCCGTCGCCCGCTTTCAAACCCACTCCGTGGGTTCTCATCCCACGTCTAACTTTATATATAAAAAAAACTCACTCGGACTGAGTGAGTTTATGGAAAATAAATGGCGGAGAGAGTGGGATTCGAACCCACGGTGAGATTTTGTCCCACGTTCGATTTCGAGTCGAGTGCCTTAGACCAACTCAGCCATCTCTCCGCTAGGAAATTGTCTATGCGAGGTTTTATACACTTTACCATTAAGTGTAAAGCTTAGAATCACAGAAGAGTCAGATTTCTGCGTTCTAGTGACTCTAAAGCATTCCAGCATGTAAGCCTATCGTCTCGGTGAGGCTAATGGACCTAGGGCCGATTCAGCTTCAAACTTTTGAGTACGATTATGCGGGATAGATGACTTAGCTTCTCCAGGTGGTGGTTGAGGGATGCGTTCTCTCTCTTCCGGCTGCATAATCCATGAACATGAAGACATCAATATCATAAGGGCCGAGCTTAATAACACGTGTTTAATCATAATAGTGTATAAAAATGTTGAACCCCACTGTGCCATAAACACAGTAGGGTTTTCAAGATAAATAAGTGACAAGACTTAATTATTTAGCAGACTGACGAGCACGAAGAAGTTGTACTACGTCACCAGGCTGAATGCTCATGCCGGCAGGCACACTATCAGTGATGATGTCTGCCACAGTCTGAGTCTTATCCATAGAGGATACTTTCAACTTACCAATGCTTCTGCCATTGCGTGTCACAAGCAAGGTTTGAGTAGGATCAATGCTGCTACCTTCACCTGCATTGATAACAACGAAGTTCCATCTGTTATCAACAGACTTAATGGTGTAAGTTTCTGCATTCTTAGCAAGAGCCGCACGATACTCAGCTTGCTCGGTTTGACGAGCTGTAAGTTCATTCTGCTGTTCTGTACGCTTTTTAGTAGCAACTTCTACAGCAGACTGAATTTGGTTAATTTCTTCCTGAAGTTTGGTATTAGCAGCTTCCTGAGCTTCAAGCTTAGCTTGAACTTCCTGAACTGTGGTAAGAGCAAATTCACCAAGTTTTGTGGTAAGTTCGTCAATTTGCTTGTTTACCTTTGAAAGGTCACTATTAAGCTGAGCTTCTGTTTCCTTCAATTCAGCTTCAGTAGACAACTGTTCGTCACGCTGACGAGTCATTGATGCCTTATCAGCAAGCAAACTGGCATTTTCATCAGCAGCCTGCCCACGACGCTTAATCATATCGTTACGCAAGGCAGTCCACTTGACAATTTCTTTATCAAGTTCCTGACGATAAGCAATCATTTGCTTAAAGTCCTGATATTGTCCCTGATTGAGACCTTTACCCATGAAAACTTCACTCAAACCGGAGTACCAAGCACCGGCACCGGCACCCAGAAGTAAAAGAACAAGTAAAACGACTTTCATTGTTGTTAGTATGTGAGAGGTTTATGAACAATCAGAGAACTACGGGCGAACAGATACGACAACGTCACCAACTTCTACAACTTCACCAGCTGCGACAGTATTTAACAAAATGGTAGCAGTAGATGTTTTGGCTTCAACGGCGTTAACATCTAGTTCGGCAATCTTGTTACCATCGCGCATCACAGCGAGCTTAGAACCGGGAACGATACCAACGTCACTAGCACCACCATTGATGACGACAAGAGCAAATTCATCAATAACACGGCGCACAGTTGTTTTCAAGTTGGGCGGGGAAAGGTGAGCATCTTGGTCGGCCTTTAACTGACGAAGAGCGGCATTGTTTACCATAAGCTGTTCTGTTTCAGCAACGATTTGATCGTGCTTAGTCTGTTCAGCTTGCTTAGTAACTTCCATTTCGCGGTTTTCCTCTTCCAAACCTTTGATTCTATCAACAATGGCTTGAATTGTTTCCGCATCCTTGCACTTCACTTGGAGTTCAGCCAAAGCAGATTGTTGTGTCTTCAACTCAGCATCCTTGGCTTCATTGGATGAGGTAAGTTCTGCATTGCTGACGACAAGCTCGTCTTTCTGTTTTGTAAGAGCGGCAATATCCTTACGAAGACCGGCATTTTTTGCTAAATAATCTTCGTACTTAATTCTTTCGCGAACATACTCACCGCGAATACCACCGCCTGCCACTTTGTAATCGTCATCATATTCCCCAGCAAGATTTTTGTAGCGAGTTGTACACTCTCTACGTTCCTTATCTAGAGCGACGTCGTTATTATAATACATTGCACCACCAATGAGAGCAATGACCAGTGCTGAGATTGAGACTTTAACCCACATAGGAATGTTTGGATGAAGAGGTTTCTGTTACTTTCGTTAGACTCGCATATTCGATATCACTTTTCAACCTTAAAATGCTAATTTGTGCAATTCTTTTTTATTTTTTTCGTCCATCAATTTCAAGCAACCCATCAAAGAAATTATATTTTAACAAGTTACATCATTACAATCAATTTGCTTTTCAAATGGGCTGTCATCCATTATTCTTTTGGTATCGTGAATGATGATGCCTATCAGGTTTTTGCCAGGAGATGCCGCCCAAGGACATTTGATGATGTTCTTGGACAGGATCATGTAATACACACCCTAAAAAATGCCATTGAGCAAAAAAGGCTTGCTCACGCCTATTTATTTGTAGGGCCGCGAGGCACAGGGAAAACAACCACAGCACGCATATTTGCCAAAGCACTCAACTGTTCCAACGGACCAAGCACTCAATTTGACCCGGACGAACCCATTTGCAAAGAAATCGAAGATGGGACCAGCTTTGACGTTTTGGAAATTGACGGTGCCTCAAATCGTGGGATTGATAGCATTCGAGAACTCAGAGAAAATGTACGATTTGCCCCTAGCAAGGGGAAATTCCGCATTGTCTACATTGACGAGGTTCACATGCTAACAAAAGAATCATTCAACGCCCTACTAAAAACTCTAGAAGAACCGCCACCGCACGTTAAATTTATATTTGCGACAACAGAACCCCATAAAATACTACCGACCATTCTTTCCCGTTGTCAAAGATTCGACCTACGCCCGATTCCGGCAGACACCATCGCTACCCACTTACTTAATATAGCGACAAATGACGGAGTAGACCTAAGCAAAGAAGCGGCCTATGCCGTAGCCAAAGCGGCAGATGGAGGTATGCGAGACGCCCTATCCATGCTCGACCAGCTTGTCTCTTTCTGTGGAAAGAAAATAGGCGAAGAACAAGTACTGCATATCTTTGGCATAACCTCCAGAGAAACCGTTGCACAAACCCTCACGCATATACTCTCTAAAAACCTACCGGAATTATTAAAGCTCATTCACGAGCAAGCCGAGGCCGGCAGGGATATGGGGCAGCTACTTTCTGAAATCATTTCTTCTGTTCGAGAAATTCTCGTTTCCAAAGTAGCCCCATCCACAACTCTTGATTCCATTCCGGAAGCATCTAGAGAATCACTAACTCAGCTAGTCAGCAAAACTCAAACAGATAAAATTCTGCGACTTGTAGACATCTTAGCTGAAACAGAGGACAAAATGCGTTGGTCCTCAAACAAGCGATTACACCTGGAAATGGGGCTCATCAAGGCAGTTCACTCACTTGCAGAAGCAAGCATTAGTGACATCATCATGGCACTAGATGGAGCCACCCTGCCGGAAAAAACATCAATTTGCCCTGTAGTCCCCCCGGTTGCTACAGAAACGCCCGTACCGGAAGCAATTCCCACAAAGCCCGAATCATCACCGGAAACCACAACACCGGTAAACAACACCCCTACCCCAACAGAAACAGCACCCGTTCATGATGAACACCTCATGGACCCGGTGCCAACATTTACCCCTGAATCAGCAGAACAAAACACAGCACCTCTAGAGCCAAGCATCTCGGAAGAATCCTCTATTCCCCCCGCAGTAGAGCAAGCACCTACTATCGTCGAAACTCCAACACCGACGCCCCCATCTGAAGAACAACAGCCACAAAAACAAGTTATCTGTGCTCTCTCAGATGCCCCGGTAGCCCCTCCGGAACCGGAAGAAGAGATATTTGAGGAAAACACCCCCGTGGAAGACACCAAAACAGGTAACTTCTTTGATATGTTTGGCATGGAGGCCAGCCCCGCCACAACAACACCTAAAGAGCAAAACAAACTATCACAACAAGGTGGAAGAATACTCACCCACGACGACTGGATTGACGCCCTACAACAAGCTGAGCAGAAAAACACCATGAAAGTTCAGTTTATCAAACATGGCGTATTTTCCGGACATGAAGGGAATACCGTAACCATCGGCTTCCACCCCATTGATAAAACCGGCATCAATACATTAATGACAGATAGCTTCAAACGAGAACTAGAAAGCTATCTCTCAGAAAAAGCTCAATGCACCATTCTTCTAAAAGCACAATCAGACTTAAGCATTCCGGAACCCATTACAGAAGAAATCTATCCGGAGCCGGAACCAATTACCCCGGAACCACCACCAGCCCCGGTCACAGCACCGACTCCGGAGAAAAAACCGGAACCAGTCGCTGAAGTAGCCAAAGAAGATGAGAAAAAAGAAGAAGAGTACTATAATGACCCACTTATTGATGAGGCTCTACAAATCTTTCGTGCTAGAATAATCTCACAAAAATAACCATCACACCACATAAAAACATGAACATAATGAAGATGATGAAACAAGCTCAGCAATTACAAGCCGGGCTTGCCGCCACACAAGAAAAACTTGCCAGCCAAACAGTTACCGCTGAAGCTGCCGCAGGGAAAGTAAAAGTAACTGCTACATGCGATGGCTCCGTTACCGAAATCATCATTGACCCGGCTGTCATTGACCCATCAGATGCAGAATTTCTACAAGACCTCATATTGAAAACAGTCAATGACGCTATCAATAAAGGTAGAGAAACTGCCGCTGCTGAAATGAAAAAGCTTACCGGTGGACTAAATTTACCACCCGGCTTCGGCATTTAACTTATTCAACAAAAAACGTGCGACTCAGTAGACGCAAAAAAAGGCCACTGTCCGCAAGTGAATTTACGGGCATAAACCACCTAGGACGCGTTCTAGGGGGCATTTCATTGTGTCTCTGGGTTGTCATTGTTACTGTTTTTTGGTCAGGCTCAGATAGCTTGTCGTTCATGACCACGTTGCCCCTGTGGTTATGTTGTCTTTTATCTGCACTTCCGGCATTTCTTGCATGGATTATCTTTGGTTCACGCTTGGCTTTATTGGGGGTACTTGTTTGGGTTAGTTATGGCATTATCATCACCGACTTTTTACCGCCACTATCACGAACAGGGATGGACTATTACCAAATGCCACCGATACCGGACAATAACCAGTATCGCATCATCACACTGTACAGCGATTGTTCCTCAGAATTACCCTGGGACCAAACAACGAAATACAGACCTGACATTGTATTTATTCAAGGGAGTGCCAGCTATAACCACACCTTACGATTTGCCTCACACGTCTTTGGGGGGAAAGCCCGCCTAGCTCAAATAGGTAACTGTGCCGTCGTCGTGCGTGATGGGCAAATAGGCACAGGAAGGAACATTGCGGATACATCAGGAATTATCGTTGACTGGATTCCTGCAGAAGGGGCTGTGCCTATACGCCTAATCAGCCTCAGCCTAGACCCGGTTCATTACGATATGCGCTATGATTTGTATTCTCCATCATGCTGGAAATACTATAAAAACATCCGCCTTACTCATCGTAGACAACTGAGGAATTTATTTGACACCATGCGAGAAATTGTCACTCAAACAGGGGATTGCCCCACCATTTTGGCCGGCAACTTTAGTGCCAGCCCACAATCCCCGATATTTGAGAAATTCAGCAAAAAATACATCGACTGTTTTTATGAACGAGGCTCCGGTTATGGTGCTACCTATCCTGTAGAAAACCCCAGCGTACGGCTCGACCGCGTCTTTTGTTCGCCCAACAGTACAGCTACAAAACACCGTACGTCGCTCCGTTATAGCAGATGTTTCGTTGCCATAAAGACGAAGAGCATACTTGTGATAATTTAAGCCAGCTCCTTCTATATGGTCAAAAAATTTCTTGCATCACTTGCCGGAAATATGTCTCATAGAGCCACATGAAAGCATTCTCTCTTATTTTGCTAACTTGTACCGGGATATTTCTAACGTCCTGTGGGTGTAACTGCAATAAATACCCGGCCTCTGCACTCAAGGGCTACAAACCAACTTCCAGCAAATCATTCCGATAATCCACTATGTTTGAAATCCGAGAAAAACCGGAAATGGTCGAACGAGCTATGCTCGTTTCTATTTATTTTAACGCATCAGAGGCGGCAGAAAAACAAGCCATGCTCGATGAGTTAGAAGATTTGGTTTCTAATCTCGGTATTGGCATCGTCGGTAAACACCTCATTAAATCACGTGATATTCATGCCAAATTCTTATGTGGCACGGGTAAGGCAGAAGAAATTCGCCAATTAGCTATTGATTGCCAAGCTGACTGTGTGGTATTTGATAATATGTTAGCCCCCTCTCAGCAGCGAGAATGGGAACGCCTTATTGATGAATGTGTGATTGATAGAGAAGAGGTCATCCTAGACATTTTTGCTAAACGAGCTCGCACGAAAGAAGCAACCCTTCAAGTAGAACTTGCTCGTATGCAATACTCACTCCCCCGCATGGCTCGTATGTGGAATCACCTAGATAGACAGGGTGGTGGTGCAGGCGGTGGAGCTACACGTGGCGAGGGTGAAAAACAAATTGAAGTGGACCGTCGCTTAGCAAGAGCTAGAATTGAGGCAATTCAAAAAGAACTAACAACCATCACTCGCCAACGTGCTACTCAACGAAAAGAAAGAGAACGCCAAGCAATAGCCACAGCAGCAATTGTCGGCTATACCAATGCCGGAAAATCCAGTTTACTCTCTCTTATATCCGGCTCAGAGGTGATGGCCAAAGATATGCTTTTTGCCACCTTAGACACCACGACAAGAAAAATCGAGCTCCCTCATGGTCAGCCACTTCTTTTAACAGACACCGTAGGGTTTATTCGCAACTTACCTCACCGCCTCATAGAAGCATTTAAATCCACACTAGAAGAAGCCGTTTTAGCAGATTTCCTCATTCAGGTCATTGACGCCCACGACCCGGAAGCCTATCGTCATTACGAAACCACACTAGAAGTACTCGATGAACTAGGGGCTGGTGGTAAACCAATGATTGTGGTTCTGAATAAAACAGACCTCGTTCCGGCAGAGGAATTACCACTGATACAAGAACGACTCCAGGCACATTTCTCCGGGCAAATCGTCATCATGTCTGTCTATCAAGAGGCAGGCGTAGAAGCATTGCTCAAAGCTTGCGAAACCATGTTAGAAAGTCGGGTTCAGCGTGCCAAATTCCTCATTCCCTATCACCGTTCTGACTTAATTGCGGCAATGCACAATGAGGGGAAAATTTTCTCTACGGAATACCTAGAAGAAGGAACTCTTGTAGAGGCTCTTATACCCGTTGCGTTTTATAACAAACTCGCTGATTATCTGGCGAAATAAAATCTACTTCTCCTCACTCTCTGAGGGCAATATCATATCTAAGGATTCAGGCTTGTTATCCTTAATAATGTTCTGCATGAGTTGCTCCCAGTTCAAGTTATGCTGAACTTTCAATAAAGCTTGAGTAGGGTCCGGCATAGGCACGCCTAGATTTTCAACAGGATAAGCCTTAAATAGCTTTTCAGGGTTAATTCGGTTATACTGTGTTTTTCCATACCCTGGCAAGCCCACTTCATTGGCAATTGATTCTATGATTTCAAAATGAAGATGTGCCAAGTAATTGCCATGTGAGGTACCAACTGTACCTAGCTTTTGACCTCGACCAATAATAGTCCCCAATGGTAAGCTTTCCACTTCCCTAAGATGAGCATAAAAACTCTGCACGAAACGACCATCCGGTAAACGATGTAATAAAACCACCACGTTCCCCCATCCATCAGACACATTCCCGGCATATATCAACAAGCCTCGTGCCGTTGCTTTCACATCCATCCCCTCATCTGTATTCTCACCGCCTATACCATTCCAATCCTGCCCTAAATGAATGCCGCCGCGTTTGGCATTGTTTACGCCCATTCCTTGAGCCACATAGGTAAATGCACCGTTTTCGTCCCCCATAGGGGCACTAAAAGCATCTGCCAACGGTGCTTTTGCTAAGTCTAAAGGACTCAATAGCATTAATCGAGCATCTAACGGCAAAGGAGCAGGCAATTGGACATCTTCATCATAGATATTCACCCTTTCGTATGTCATGGCTTCGGCATCATGCTCCGCTTTATACCACGCAAAAGCAGTTACCAACACACAGGCGAAAATCAATACACCAATGATGACTCTTGCAGTTATCTTATCCATTTCTTATTTGCTTATTATAATTCAATCACAGGATAATTCAATCTACAAATGTGCCGTTGTATTTGGGAATTTCTCTATCCATGTTTGACGTGCTTCCTGAATTTCCTCAGCTTTTACGCGGCTAGATAATTCCCAAACTAATGGGAGTTCCGGCGAAAAATATGGTAATAGTTTTGCAAATGGCACTTCTCCCGTAAACGGGCATTGATGGTCACGAGCAGGCCACTTCACATCATTAACGTGCCCTCCAATAACAAAGGGGCTCATATCTGCTACAAATTGCTCATGGTTTGTTATCAGCAAATTATGTTTTCTGTGAATGTGACCGAAATCATGCCAATAGCCAATATAAGCATTCCCCTTATACTCATTCATAAGCAAACGCATTTCATCCTCTGATGGCATTTGCTCGTAATGACTACGCCCCTCAATACCCAGCTTGATGTTTAACTCCTCTGCCAGGGGCAGCAATTCATCTATCGCGGCACGCACATAGTCTAAATATTTTGTAGCCAACTTATTACGACGTCGCACAAATTCACCTTTGATGTTGGCATATTCTAGTGTAGCTACTTTCCCCTCTCTAGCCAATTGCTGAAGTTTTGATGTATCTTTTCTTTTGGCAAGAGGTTCTACATTCCCCATGTGCAGGACAATGTATTTTGCCCCTAACTGCACCCCATGCTCCATGGATTTTTTTGTCAACTCAATGGCTTTTCGACGAACTTGCACCAATTCCGCTGTAAATGGTCGGCAATCCGGAGCATCGCCAAAATCATCAATCGGTGCCGGGAAAAAATTATGCACCCCTGCCACCTTGATAAGACCGGCTTCCACTCCGGCCATTATCCCCGGCAACATACTTAGTTTTAGACCATGAGAGAGTTCTACATACTCAAAACCCAAGTCGCGAATTTCCTCAAGCATCTCACGGCCTTCCGTGTGACGTGAAGAATTCCAGCATGTTGACAAAACTAGCATTTAGTCCTCCTTTTCAGCAGGATAAGTTACACTTCCCGGTTCTGTATAAGAATCTTTCATCCAGCTCTTAACTGCGGTAGTCATCACCTCTGCCACATTGGCACGTGGCTTTATAAACCCAGGCACAAACCACGGGAATGCTCCCACCAAATCGTGAATAACCACCACATCACCATCACAGGTGTGACTCCCTGCACCGATACCCAAGGTTGGGATGGGGGACGCTATCGTCAATCTCCGAGCTGTATCCGGACGCACCCCCTCTACAACCACGGCACAAACCCCGGCCTCAGCCACAGCCGCTACATCTGCCAGCAGGGCAAGGGCCTCCTCTTCGGTTTTTCCTTTGATTTTATAACCTCCCTCTTCTTTTACACGCTGTGGCAATAATCCGATATGCCCAATGACCGGAATCCCGGCCTCTACAATGGCTTTGATTTTTTCCGCCTGCTCAGCCCCGCCTTCCAATTTTACAGCATCTGCCCCGACATCATATAACTGACGAGCTGTTTCCACAGCGGCTTCTACTGTATCGTATGTGTGAATAGGCATATCACCTAGCACAAGAGCATTTTTTACACCTCTCGCCGTTGCCGCTACATGGTGAAGCATGTGTGCCATTGTCACGTGAGTCGTATCCGGAAAGCCCAGCATAACCATCCCTACAGAATCACCGACAAGAATTATATCTACCCCGGCTTCATCCAGCAATCGCCCAGTGGGGTAGTCATACCCTGTCACCAAAGTAACATGCTTACTATGCTTGCAGGCACGTATGCGAGCGGCTTTTTCCTGTGATGTCTTCATATTTCGTTAAATGGTTCTCTCTTGGCTTTACCAATTTGTTGATACACATATCGGCTCAGGCTCATCAGTTTCTAACTCTGCCAAAAGTGTGGCAACGGATTTTACCTGCCCCGGTAAAATAAGCTCAGGCCGAATATCTGATAATGGCTTAAGCACAAACTTGCGTAAATGAGCCCGCGGATGTGGCAGAATCAAACGCGGTGGCGTATTAATAACAATATCGCCACAGTAAATAATATCTACATCTGCCGTGCGTGGTTCACATCGCACCCCGGACCGCACTCGCCCCAATGCTCGCTCTACCCCCTGACAATGCACCAGCAAATCCTCTACCGTCCCTGCCCAGGTAAATTCCACCACGGCATTCAGGTAATCATCTGACCCACTGGGGCAGCCCTGCGGTGCTGTCGCATACAAGGCAGATTGCAAAAATGGCTCATCAGACAAAGACATCTTTTTTAAGTAATCTCGAGCTTGCTCTATAAGCTTAGATTTGTCCCCGAGATTAGACCCTAGTGCTATACCGGCTCTGTTCATGTGTCTTTAGCTGCGAGCTTTTTATTACTTATTCCTAAGAGAAAGAGGGATTTTCACCCCCTTCCCCGTCAAAGAAATGAAAGTCCTAGATTGTTGAGAAGCCCAACACGTCTTCCATATTGTAAAGACCTGCTTGCTTTCCTTGTAACCATAAAGCGGCACGCACAGCCCCGCTGGCAAAAGTCATTCTGCTAGAGGCTTTGTGTGTTAGTTCCACTCTTTCACCATCGGTGGCAAACATGACTGTATGGTCGCCCACCACATCGCCACCGCGTAAGGCGTGCATCCCAATTTGTCGTTGTGGTCGTGCCCCTACCATACCCTCACGGCCATGAACTACATCATCTGTGTAGCTCATGCCTGTTTCTGCACATAGAATTTCTGCCAATGTGCGAGCTGTACCGGATGGGGCATCAATTTTATGATGATGGTGCATTTCTATCACTTCTATATCGCACGTATCACCTAAAATCTGAGCAGCCTTTCGTGTAAGCCAAAAAAGCGTATTTACCCCAACAGAGAAGTTCGAGGCGTAGACAATAGGTATGCTCTTTGCCGCTTCTTGTATGAGGCGGCGTTCTTCATCCGTGTGCCCTGTGGTTCCTATAACCAAAGATTTTTGTGTTTTTACGGCTTCTGCCAATAATTCTGCCGTAAAGCTGTGGTGCGAAAAGTCGATGGCTACATCGCATTTCTCCAATACCGGAGCCAGCTCAATGCCTACATCATGCGTTGCACCTACGTTTGTTTCCGGATTCTGCGTTACAGCCTGCTGTACAGCCTGCCCCATGCGACCGGATATCCCTGTGACTAAAACGGATAACATAATCTCTCTTCTTCTTTCGTTACAGGATAGAAAAACTCTTTAGCAATGCTTCGAGCTTTGGCTTCTTTTCTTCTGCAAGCGGTACTAATGGTAATCGCACACAGTCTTGGATGTCGCCTCTCATGGCGAGGGCAGCCTTAATCGGTACCGGGTTTGTATCCAGACTCATCAGCCCTTTCATGAGCGGATAGTATTTCTTCTGCAAGCGGAGCATTTCTGCCATGTCTTGGTTAAGCCCGGCTTGCACCAATTCATTCATAATTCCCGGCACCAAGTTTGATGTTACAGATACCAAACCTACGGCACCACATGACATAAAGGGCACGGTCAACCCATCATCACCACAGAGTATGGTAAAATCTTCCGGCACTACCTGCATCAACTGATTCACGCGGTCTACACTGCCACCGGCTTCTTTCACACAAATGATATTCGGGCAATCTTTTGCCAGTCGGGCGATGGTCTCTACTCCAATTTCTATACCACAACGACCAGGGATGCTGTAAAGCATAATGGGCAATTTAGTGGCATCGGCTATGGCTTTGAAGTGGGCATATACCCCCGCCTGTGAGGGTTTGTTGTAATATGGGCATACTTGCAAAGTCCCATCCACCCCGGCTTCTTCTGCTTCCAATGTCATGTGGATGGCTTCTGCCGTCGAGTTGGCTCCCGTTCCGGCTATCACTTGTATGCGACCGGCAGCAAATTTTACAGCCAGTCTTATCACCAATAAATGTTCATTCACATCCAGGGTCGGCGATTCCCCCGTTGTCCCTACTGCCACCACACCTGTCACCCCAGCAGCCACCTGATCTTCAATCAATTTCTCAAACGCATCTTCATCAATTCTCCCATTGACAAATGGCGTCACTATTGCTGTGTATAGACCTTGAAACTTCATAATCTTTCTAACAGTTTCTACTAGCACATTTACCCCCATTTGTCACGAATGAATACTGACTTCCACCCACTTTCTTACACCGCCTATTCTTCATCTTCCCCCCATCCCTCTCCCCTCCCTATTTCGTGTAGTCTATCATCTTTATACAGTTCCCCTTTTCGTCGTAATAGGTTTCTTTGGTTTTCTGACCTTGAGTATCGTATTCGTAGCGTATTTCGGAAAAACCATATTTACACAAACATGAATTACCATCTAATTCTAGACATATAACTTTCACCATGTTCCCCCATTCATCATATTCCCATTTCACCCCAGCAAAACTATCCTTATTAGGTAAATTCATCCACTGTGAGCAGAGTACAATCATATACTCAGACACAGCCAACGCCTTTGAAATAGCCTGCCGAAGCTCCTGTGGCGGCAAATCGGTAGCATCACGAAAGATATTCCCCAAGCGTTTCGGGCGGTCAGGGTACTGCTTGCACAACTTCACGGGCAAACGAAACTTCTCCAAAAACTATTGCAAAGCAACAGCCTGTGCTTCATCCTGATGCCGATAACTAATAAAAGCCTTGTACTTATAAACTCTGGGGGCAGTCATAAAAGTTGAATTGCGGAAAAATGTAATGTACAGATTATTTTTGCTTATTAAGAGAAGGGCTATAAGCCTCATCGGCTAATTTCTGAATCTTCGACAAAAGACAAATAGCCCGCCCCATATTGATAGAATTCCAGTAAAAACCCCGGAATCCGATTTCTTCTTTTTTCCGGCAAATTTCTTCCCATTTACAAATTCCATAATGAGCGAAACGTTCTTTTTTCCAATCATTACGCTTTTCAACATATTCAGCGGAACTTATCTCTACCGGAGTCAATGTACGAAAGCCGTTGAGAAGTCTTTCTACACACCAGCGATTATGTTCCATTCTACCGAAATCTTCGGCAAATTCGTCTTTATAGACATTATCTACACTCACTTCGAGACCTAGCAGACCACTTCTCTTTTTATATACAGAAGACATAGCCGCATAGCGATTAGAAATACGTTCCCAAGGTTGCATAGAGTCCCATTTGGTATACATCTCTTTAATAAGCTGTGGATTAGAAATCCGTGCTTCCAAGCTTTCCCAGTTCTGTTTGCCATCACAAGCCGGGTCATAAATCGTCCACACATACGGAGCTAATTTATCAAAATCAGATTCAGCCCCAATCTCTTCATTGAGCATCCCGAAGGGACGCACATTGGAATAATTAGGGGCTTTCTTAGACTGCTGGCCCAGCAAATTCAGCAAACCCTCACCGACCTCTTGTTGAACAAGGATAGACACATTTTCGCGATTATACAATTCATGGGGCAAACTAAGAGCGACAGACAAGGCATAACGAGCATCCGGCAAACAAACAGCCACCGTCAAGCAAACATCTTTTTCCTTAGCAAAAGACCCCAATAATTCACGGACATCGTTGCTCTCCACATTCCCCTGTACGAAATGAAACTCCGTATCGAGCCAAGCCGATTTAGCATTTCTTTCACTAAACTTCGATGGCCAGCCTCCGAAAGGAGTATCTCTATACTCCCTATACGTGTGATAAACTTCATTAAACAAATTTTGGTTAAGATTAACAAACTTATACATCTCTTGCCGAGCGTTTAAGTCAATCATCGTGATGCGAGTACGCTTTTTATCAGAATTGGGGAAGTGCAAATGCATCGCTGCTTCTGTAACCAAACTCATGCCCATACGAGACATCCCAATCACCACCAAATGGACAAATTTCTCTGAATTAACCCCAATGCCTTTCCCATCCACTTTAGGATAAGCTGTAAGATTTTTACTATTACGAAGCCCCAAAACAAGCTCTGCCCAATGCTTATAGAAACAAACAGGTTCTACATCTAAACGAGCTAACTTTGTTTCTTTAATAAACCCTTGGAATAAACTATAAGTATGATAACGCTCTAGATATATTTTACATTTTTTTACCTTGCAATCGACCATTTCCAAACTCTTATTTATATAGGCTAGAGACTCGATATTACGATCATCTAGGTCAACTTCCTTACTATCGCCCATTAAAAAAATCTCTGCACAAGCAGGCAAACAAAGTTGCTGCAAATCCTCTTTATTTGTACGATTCCCATGAACCAAGACAATTCTTTTTAACGTCCAATCCGGTAAATGGGCACTCAATCGTTTACGCAACTCAGGGATAGATTCAGCCGTTAAAATGACAATTTGAGAATGCCGCTGAATTTTTTCGATACAAGTTTCAAACAATTCTATCGTCCCCTCTCTCATCCGAGCAAACCAATGGCGCTCTTTCAATGAATTTGTAGTATTCCTAACATCTAAAAGTTTTTCTATCAACGGAATCAAAGAACTACCACTCCCAATAATCACATAATGATTATCTAACTTACTATAAAGTTCCTCACCATGAGAAATAGATTGCATTTTATTTTGCAACATACTCACGAACATGGATACCGTAAAACCGGAAAAAACCAGATACCCAAACAAAGAAACCAACACATAAAAAACACCGGAAGAATCAATATCTGCTTTGGGTGATTCCCCGGCAATAGCACTAAAAAATGCATTTGTTAAAGGATTTGCACATTTATCTTCTTCTGCGTTTATTACATCCGTCCTTCTTTCTTTTGGGGTATTTTCAACTTGTTCAATAAGAACATCATCAGGCTGATGAATAGCAATATCTGCAAATCTCAATAAAACTGCCGGAACAACAATTACAATAGCACAAGCAAAAACAATAAACCAACACCTCATGTGGGCTATCTGCTGGTGCAACCACAAACGCTTTCTATCTCTGCCCCACCGAAAAAGCAAACTCAGCAAAAATACGAGAATCCCAACAAAAAAACAGCAAAGTAAACAAGATGCCAGCACCTTACCATGCAACACAATAGTATCAAATGCTAAGAACATGGAGAGAGAAGAAACGTAAAATTACTGATTTGCTTTAATATCGTAGCCTAGGTGTTTAATGTAGCGAAGAGTTTCTAAAGCGGCATTTCGGTCATATTGCTTTTCAGAATCCGGCAACTCAGAATAAGGCACTAAACAAGGATGCTGCTTTAGTTCATCATTGCGACTTGGGCCATAAGTCCATCCCTCTTTCATGCGTCCCAGAGCCCAAATATCATGAGCTCGCTCCGCAAGCTTCTCTGTAAGAGCCAAAATCTCCGGAGATAACTCCACAGCGTCTAGATCATCTATATGCGGTTCGTACTTCATTCAAAAGATTTTTCGATTATTAAGTATCATATTCAATCTACTGCTCTAGACAATAAAAAAATCAGCACTGTGCAACATACTCAGAGATGTCTCACATTCACCGCCGGTTTAGAAGTAGAGTTTTTGGACTAAAGTCCACTGGTCCGAGGAGCTGTGTTTGTTACCGCCGGTTAGCCTTACTGCTACGAGCAGGAGTTCGTAGCCCCCTGGCAAGCATTAAGCACATATAGAAAATGACAGCATTAGAAATGTTGCACTTCATCTTTATTTGCTAGGTATTTATTATGAGACAGCATTGTGTTATTTTTTTCATAAGATGGGGATTTCTAGGGGAAGTAAAAGTCAACTATTCTAAATAAATTGTTATTTTCCAATATTTACCGAAACAGCAGTATTGACACAGCAGCTCTAATACTACATACTTTTAAAGTGAGAAGCGTATTTTTAGTATTTCTCTTAAACAAAAAGACTATAAAATGAAGAAGACACTCATCGTATCATCATTGGTTTGCCTTGCACAAATGGCAGTAGCCAGCACCATCGTCTATTCCGCAAATGAATGGACAGATAGTAACTCTGCCGGATATGCAACTAAATACATTAACCTAGAAGAAGCATTAAGCTCTGATGTAAGTTGGAGCCTAACAGCAGAATATACCCTAAATGGATTAACAATGAACCAATGGGGGTCTGCATTTCTAGCTTCAGGCACAGATCCCCTTCTTGAACAAGCCAATTACAAAAATACGACTGCATTCCAATATTATGTAGGGACAAGTCAAAATGGGAACGGAGAAGGCTTCCAAACATTAGGCTTTATTACCGAAAACAACGACTTAAAAACCTACGGTGCAAGCACCAACATTCTTACAAACGTCGGTACAGCTACATTGGAAATGTCATGGGATGTAAAAACAGAAACACTCTCTTGGTCTATTTCTTCAAATGGAGCAGATGTAGCCTCTGCTGAATTTATCAAATCAGATTATGCCGCCTCTGACTCAGAAATCACATCTCTAAGTTATGCTCTTAATTTCACCGGTAACACCCCAGCATCATTAAACACTCTCACTGTAACAATTGTTCCGGAACCGACAACAGCATCGCTCGGATTACTTGGTGTAGCTGCATTATTCCTTCGCCGCCGCCGCTAACACTAGACGATATCCTATATTCAGAAAAAGTCGCTTCTTTGAATCATCAGAGAAGCGACTTTTTTATTAAACCATTAAAAATCCGCCCCGTTTTTACCCTCTAGACTTCGCAAACTTTACAAAAACGGAAGTCACCGCCAAGCTTAAAGAGGCCATTACAATAAACTGGAGATTAGAAGGGATACAAAGCATCATAAGATACTGGAAGCCGACAGCCAGAAGCCCCAAAACACAGTCCACCAAATTTCCGGCGGCAATCATATCACCGCGTTCTGCATTATCAGCAGAATTTTGGAAATACGCATTAATCGGCACGAGGAAAAAAGCAGCAGAAACCCCGGCAAGCATCAAGCAGGCATAAAACCCTGAAGAACTCATCGGCACAAAACTAAGCAAGACACAACTAAGAGTCATCAAAATACCGCCCATAACAGACACTTTTAGCTTTACCCCCTTACTGCACAGCAGAGAAGCCAGAACGCCCCCCAGCACAGTACCGCCACTCATCCAGACCATCAGCATGGCCCCAATGGTACCGAAGTCATTAGCACCACCGGACAACTCCTTTGCCATTTGGATGGTCATAAGCATAATAGTCCCCCCAAAGAACCAAAAATACCCAATACCGACCTCGCAAGTTCTTAGAACCGGATGCCGCCATAGCTTAGCCAGCTGGGTAAAATGCTCATAGAAGAGCGACCATCGAAAAGGGGACTTATTCTGAGGCTCAAACTTTGGCAAAAACAACGAAGAAATAGCCACCGGAATAGCCGCCAGTAAAAACACCAAACAAGGGAATGATGCCGCATACCAACCATCATTCACACCGGAAGGCTTTACCCAAGCATCAAACCAAGCAAAAAACTCCTGCGGGAGCCACTCATGCCAAATAGAATCCGAACCGGCATCTAACAAATACGGGAACCAAAAAAACGCACCAATTTGCCCCCCGAGAATAGACAAAATAGAAGCCATTTCCAGGATACCGCTGGCAAAGCCCATATTTTTTTCCCCGACCAAATCTTTGACAATTCCCTTTTTAGCAGGGCTAAACACCGTTGCTTGAATAGCAAACAAAGTAAACCAAAAAATGGCCATATTCAAATGATGCACATACAAGCTCACAAACATACCCAAAAGTACAATCACCTGAGTAAGAGCCATGTATTGAATCACCCTAGCCTTAGCAAAATGGTCAGAAATCCACCCGACAATCGGAGAAAACAACACAAAAGGCAACACAATAATTGCCCCCAGCGGATACTCTAAATCTCCCTGATACCCACAATTAGCGGCAAGCCACACCCCCAAAGGAATCAGTACAAATTGTGCCCCTTTCTCATTAAAAGCATTCTGTGCTTGAATGATAACCAATCGGGTAAAAGCACCCCAAGGAATGCGAGAATTATTTACGTAGTCAATTGAATTACTCATTTACAACACAGTTAGAGATTATCCTTTTTCAACTTTGAGCTACGCGCCAAGCACAATGCCGACACAAGAGCGACACCCACGGCAGACAAGCACAAAGAAAGCTCCGTATTTAAGCCTAACATTTGAGGACTAGAGAAGAAATACTGTAAAACCACCATACTTAAGAACAAAGCCGGAACAGCAGAAATCCAATAAAAACTCCCCTTAGACCGCAAATACACAGAAATCATCCACAACGTTATAGAAGCCAAGACCTGATTACCCCAGCCGAAATACTGCCAAATAAGCTGATAATCTACACTACACACAGTAATGGCAATAGCAAACACAGGAATAGCAATACACAATCGCTTAGATACCTCTGCCTGACTGATATTAAAGCAATCCGCAATCATCAAACGAGTGACACGCAAAGCACTATCCCCCGAAGAAATGGGCAAAATCACCACACCTAACAGCACAAGAACAGAGCCAATTTGCCCCAGCCACGTTTCAGAAATCAACTGAATAGCCGTCGCCGGCACAGCCCCATTCTTACCCACAATGCATTCTAGCAAAGAATCAGACGACCCAAAGAAAGTTAATACAGCCACCGCCCAAATCAAGGCAATAATCCCCTCTGTAATCATAGCACCGCCAAAAATCGGCAAGCCCTCTTTCTCTGTCTTCATACAACGAGCCATCAATGGCGATTGTGTTGCATGGAAACCACTAATAGCCCCACAGGCGATTGTAATAAACATCACCGGGAAAAGTGGAAACTCATGAGGGTGTTGGTTATTGAAAAATTCTAAATTCGGCAACACTTCCAAACCTCGGGGAATGCACATCCATGCCGGCATCTGCTCTGCAAAAGGCAAGCATAACAATACCCCAAAAATACCCGCCACCATAATGACCAATGCTATAGAGAAAAACGGATAAATACGCCCCATAATCGCTTGAATAGGCATCACCGTCGCTAAAAAATAATACCCGAAAATTATCCATAACCACCCCGTAACACCAATCCCCAAATAAGACTCCGTAAGAGGAGCCAGCAACGTAGCAGGCCCCACAGCAAATACCACCCCAACTAACACATTAAACACAATACAAATCACGCGTACCGCCCACTTAGTAGAATCTCCCAAATAATGACCAAGAATTTCCGGCAAGTTTTCCCCTTTATGGCGAAGAGAAATCATCCCTGCCACATAATCGTGAACCATACCGGCAAAAATACAACCAATAACAATCCACAACAATGCGGCCGGACCATACAATGCTCCCAAAACCGCACCAAAAATGGGGCCTAAGCCGGCAATATTCAATAATTGAATCAAAAAAATTCGCCATCTGGGCATCACCACATAATCCACACCATCCGCATACTCGATAGCCGGAGTTACGCGATTATCCGGTTTAAAAATACGAGCCATCACCCGACCATAAAAAACATACCCAAGAATCAGTACCAGCAATCCGGCTAAAAATACACAATATCCAGTCATATCAGTCGTACAACATTTTTCTCTACACGAGAGCGAACACATCATACTCTTACCTAGTCTCCCCCTCAAGCAGTTATACTGTACTAAAAAATCAACGTTTCCGCCATAAACACACACTCCTTACTTGCCAGAAACAACAAACTTATCATAACATCAAACATACATTACAATTACAGTTATGGAACATAGCTTCAACCTCATTTTCGCATTTGTCGGCGGACTCACAGCGGCTCTCTTATTTGGTCTACTGGCACGAAAATTTCACCTTTCTCCCTTAGTCGGGTACTTACTGGCCGGCATTGTTGTCGGACCACACTTTCCCGGCTTTGTGGCAGACACCCATACAGTTGACCAATTTGCGGAATTAGGGGTTATTCTACTTATGTTCGGTGTAGGGCTTCACTTTCACCTAAAAGACCTGCTAGCTGTACAAAAAATAGCCGTACCCGGAGCGGCCGTCCAAATTTCTGTAGCGACATTACTAGGGGTACTCGTAGGCTATATCTTTGATTGGTCTCTCGTATCAGGCCTAATTTTCGGTATGGCCATTTCTGTCGCCAGTACAGTCGTGCTTACCCGAGTACTAGAAGACCACCAAAACTTACACACCCCCAGCGGGCACGTTGCCCTTGGGTGGCTCGTTGTAGAAGACTTATTTACAATTCTACTACTAGTTCTCATCCCTGCTATCATGGAAGCCCAATCTGCCGGGGGAGCAGATGGTTCTACGGATTTCTACTCTGTACTAGGGAAGCTGGGGATAATGTTGCTCAAACTCACAGCACTCGTCGCCCTCACCCTATTTGCAGGGAAAAAAATCATACCCATCGTGCTACGCTATGTGGCAAAAACCGGGTCACGCGATTTATTTACCCTAGCGGTACTAGTTATCGCCCTAGGGGTAGCGGTTTGCTCGGCAGAGTTATTTAGTGCCTCAATGGTACTGGGGGCATTCCTTGCGGGGATGGTCGTGGGGCAATCTGACTTTTGTGCCCGAGCCGCCGCAGAAGCTATGCTCATGAGAGATGCCTTTGCGGTCTTATTTTTCGTATCCGTAGGGATGAAATTTGATCCTTCCTCGGTTATCGACTGCTGGCCGCTGGCTCTAGCCACCCTAGCCGTCGTCATGATAGGCAAGCCCATAGCCGCATTTGTCGTCGTTCGGATGCTAAAAAAACCCACAGCCCTCTCTATGAATATCTCTGTGGCACTTGCTCAAATAGGGGAATTCTCATTTATTTTAGCAGGGATAGGGATGCAATACAACATTCTGCCGACAGAAGCCAATCAAGCCATCATCCTTGCCGCAGTCATTTCTATTTCATTAAACCCAATTATTTACCGCCAGATTCCGGCGAGCTTGAAATGGTTGGAAAAACGAGGGTGGGCAAAAAACAATACCTCAGATATAAACACTATGACGCCCCCACCAGAGGAATCCGTCAGACGCGTCGTGCTCGTTGGCTTTGGACCAACAGGAAAATTACTCAAAGGAATCCTCAATAAAAACGGGGTGGAAGTCGTCATCATCGAAATGAACATAGACACCGTTACTCGCATCAAAGAGCAAGGGGATAAAGTCGTCTATGGTGATGCCCGCCAGCGGGAAGTGCTTCGCCATGCCGGCATCGAATACGCCGAGAGCTTAATCCTATCTGCCATGATTCCGGCTGCTCATGAGATAGTGGAAGTGGCCCTAGACATCAATCCCCGACTACAAGTCATGATTCACACAAAATATATGAGAGACGTAGACACCCTCAAACAAGCAGGAGCAACACACGTATTCTCATCAGAATCAGAAGTTGCCCTCTCTATGGCAGAATACTTCCTCAAAGAAGGTGGTGCAGATGACGAAACAATCGTCCTTGAACGCCAACGAATTCGAGCATTACTAAACAACGAAAACAGCATTCTTTAATCTAACCTTACCCCCTCACTCTTGTTCATACAACAAAGCCCATCCTCTTCGGTATGAAGAGAATGGGCTTTTCTGCAAATAAATAAATGCTGCTACTTATTCACCCTTGCGAAGTACAGCACCGCAACTGGCATTCATCGCCTGTTGACGATAACGGCTCAACCACGATGACGTTACCTTTTGGTATGTAGGCTTCCACTCGGCACGACGCTGTGCAATTTCTTCATCCGTTAAACGCACATTCAAGGTACGTTCCGGTATGGAATATTCAATGATATCGCCATCCTTTAATAAACCGATTAGGCCACCTTCTGCCGCTTCCGGAGAAATATGCCCAATGCACGCACCATGAGTAGCACCGGAGAATCTACCATCGGTAATCAATGCAACCTCAGCCCCTAAGCCCTGCCCCATAATGTAAGAAGTAGGGGCAAGCATTTCCTGCATACCGGGGCCACCTTTAGGACCTTCATTGCGAATAACAACCACATCACCGGATTTTACCTTACCGCCAAGGATGCCCTCGCAGGCTTCTTCTTGAGACTCAAAAATCACAGCAGGGCCACTAAAGCTCATCATATTTGGATGAACGCCGGCTTTTTTCACCACGCCCCCTTCGAGAGCCAGATTACCGAACAACACAGCCAAGCCACCATCAGCAGAGTAAGCATTTTCCAGCGGATGAATCACTGTTTCATCCTGAATTTCGCATCCCTCAACTGTTTCGCCCAGAGTCTTACCACTCACCGTCAAAGCATCCATGTGCAAAGCACCGGGAATCTTTGAAATCTCATGAATAATGGCACTTATCCCCCCTGCACGCAGAACATCCTGCATATGGAACCTAGACGATGGAGCCACCTTACAAATATTTGGCGTGCGACGAGAAATATCGTTGATGCGTTGTAAATCGTAATCAACCCCGGCTTCACGAGCAATTGCCAGCGTATGAAGTACGGTATTTGAGCTACCGCCCATGGCCATATCAATGGTAAAGGCATTATCAATAGCATCTCTGGTCACGATGTCTCTGGGAAGAGGACCATCTGCCTTTGCCATTTCCACAGCACGGCGAGCTGTTTGCTTCCAGAACTCGCGACGCTCATCTGAAGTAGCCAGTAATGACCCGTTCCCCGGTAATGCTAAACCTATTACTTCACTCAAACAATTCATGGAATTTGCCGTAAACATACCGGAACATGACCCAGCTCCCGGACAAGCACGACACTCGATAGAATGTAACTCAGAATGATTAATCTTACCTGCTTTATAACGAGCAACAGCTTCAAAAACACTATTGAGGTCAAGCACAGAACCATCTTCTGCCATACCGGCAGCCATCGGACCACCACTACAGAAAATTGTGGGGATATTGCAACGGAGAGCCCCCATAATCATACCCGGCACAATTTTATCACAGTTAGGGATACAAATCATAGCATCAAAGGCATGGGCACTGAGCATCGTTTCTACACTATCAGCTATTAACTCACGACTGGCCAAAGAAAACTTCATGCCACCATGCCCCATAGCAATACCATCACAAACCCCGGGCAAATTGAATTCAACAGGTGTACCACCTGCCTTACGAACTTCCTCCTTAATCAAGGTTGCCACTTTATTTAGATGGACGTGACCGGGAATAACTTCATTAAATGAGTTACAAATGGCAATAAACGGACGACTCAAATCTTCATCCGTCATCCCGGTGGCACGCATTAAGCTACGATGTGGAGCACGTTCAAATCCTGATTTTACACGATCACTTCTCATAATTATCTATGAACTTGTACGAGCGGAGTGTACCATATCCCCCACAGATGAGAAGTAGAATAAAGTACACACTTGCCAATGTGGGCATTCTCAACTATCTTTTCCATGTCATCCATAGAGAATTTACTCATCGCCACGCACATTCTGCCAATTATCAACGAATTTTCTCTACTTTGCTTCATGCCTACCATTCTCATTGCTGAAGACGAACAATCCATTTCTGAACTGATTGCCTTTAACTTACAACGGGCTGGTTTTGAAGTCTTGGCATCTTACAATGGACCGGATACTATCACTATGGCACAGGCACAGCACCCCGACCTTGTGCTACTTGACCAAATGATGCCGGGGCTGGATGGGCATGGGGTACTACGAGAAATGCGAAGAGATGCCCGAACTCAAGATATCCCCATCATTTTCCTTACGGCAAAAGCTCAAACAGAAGATAAAATTCAAGGGTTAGAACTCGGTGCGGATGATTACGTTACCAAACCATTTAGCCCCAAAGAACTTATCCTTCGCATCAATAATGTACTCAGACGCTGTGAACAAGCTCCCGGGAAAGTCATCCATGAAATGGGGCCATTTAAATTTGATAAAAACGCCCTAAAATTCTACATAAACAACCAGGAAATTGACCTCACCTCTACGGAATTTAAACTTCTCGTCTATTTAGCAGAGCGGTGCGAACAAACCATTCACAGAGATGACCTACTAACTTATGTTTGGGGGTACAGCCAACAGTCCCAATCAAGAACGCTAGATACCCACATGAAACGATTACGCCAAAAACTAGGAGATTATGCCAACTGCATAGAGACCATCCGAGCTGTGGGCTATCAATTCACGCCCCCTCAATCCTCTTAGTCTACTGAATAATCTACGGTTACATGACCACCATTGAACATATCTTGCTAATACTGCTACTGGCTTCTCTGTACTTTAACTGGAAGCTCATTCAGCGTATTCAATCTGCTCTGCGTGCAAAGAAAAAAGCCCTACGTGACTCTAAGCGACTCATGATGCGAGCAGAAGAAGCTCAGTCACAAACCATCGTAGACAAACGCCGCTTTATAGAGGCATTGGGTGAGCCCTTTATACTCATAGGACCATCAGGGCATATATCTATGGCAAATTCTCATGCACTTGCCTTATTCCGAGAAAAACTAGAAGGCCGCCACATAAACACCTTATCTGTTAATAATGAACTTCTCCCATTTATACGAGAAGCATTCGTAAATCATGGTTCTACAACCAAAGAATTCACCCTATCAGGGGAATCATCTCCACAACATCTCAATAGTAGCATTACAGCGTGGCAATTAGATAGTGCCATCGTAGACTCCCCCATTTTAGAAAAACGCATCATCATCCGCAATGTCACCCAAAATTACCAAACAAACCAAATGCGACGTGACTTTGTGGCCAATGCCTCACACGAACTACGCACGCCCCTAACCATTATCATGGGGTATATAGAAAACCTCATGGAAGATGGGTTCCTCAAAGAACAGCCTGAATTATCTGTCAAATTTTTAGGCACAATGTTCCAAAATAGCCAACGACTAATGCACCTTATTGAGGATATGCTCATGATTTCTAAACTCGAATCCGGTCAAAAAGCACTCCTCAAAGAAGAATGGTTCCCCCTCAAAGAAATTATTGAAGATACCTTTGCTCGGCTAGACTCCATTCGTGAACGGAAACAAGCCACTTTACAATGCTCCATCCCGCAAGATTGGTATATTTATGGTGATTCTTTCTACTGGGCTCAAATCCTCTTTAACCTAACAGAAAATGCTCTTAAACAAAATTCAGGCCCCAACCTAAAAATAAGCATTGAAGCGGAACTCTCACCTGAATATTGTCACCTATATGTGAATGATAATGGAGTAGGCATTCCGACAGAAGCCATTCCCTATTTATTTAACAGATTTTACCGAGTCGAAAAAAATCTATCCTCTGAGATAAAAGGAACAGGCTTGGGACTTTCTATCGTCAAACACGCTATCGAGGCCCACGACTGCCACATTTCTGCCACTAGTACCCCCCACGAAAAAACAACATTCCACATTTCCATCCCTCTTTCTCGATTTAAGGAGAAAAACTAACTTCTCTCTTTCTCAACAAAAAAAGTGCCTATCTGCTACTTACACAGAATAGGCACTTCTTTCTACAAAATAAGCTAAACTGCTAGGCTTTTTGTTTCAAATCAAGCAGCATCTGAGAATTACTCGGATACTTCTGAAGGAAAT
The DNA here is from genome assembly GCA_030525455.1 of Akkermansia sp. Lineage (GTDB taxonomy): Bacteria > Verrucomicrobiota > Verrucomicrobiia > Verrucomicrobiales > Akkermansiaceae > Akkermansia. The sequence goes on from JAUNER010000012.1 coordinate 25,907, forward strand.
AAAGAAATCTCTCCATCGCCTCTACAGGTTTATACCCGGCAAAAGCTCGTCGGATAAGATTCATCTTATACAACCAAGCCTCGGGCATTATCAGTTCCTCACGACGAGTCCCCGATTTAATAATATCCACTGCCGGGAAAATATACTGTTCGGAAATTCGGCGATTAAGCACCAGTTCCATATTCCCCGTGCCTTTAAATTCTTGGAAGATAAGCTCATCCATACGGCTATTCGTCTCAATCAGAGCCGTAGCCACGATGGTCAAAGACCCGGCCTGGCGAGTATTTCGAGCAGCGGCAAACAAACGACGAGGTTCTTCCATCGCCTTTACATCCATACCACCGGACATCGTACGCCCCGTGCCAACAACAGAGTTGTTATAGGCACGAGCCAATCGAGTAATCGAATCCATCAACACAAAGACATGCTTCCCGGCTTCTACCAATCGCTTCGCACGCTCAATGCACAATTCTGCAACTCGACAATGCTCATAAGGGCGACGGTCATTTGAAGATGCAAATATCTCCACCCCGGGCAATGCTCGCTTAAACTCTGTCACTTCCTCCGGGCGTTCATCCACCAAAAGTATCATTAGGTGGATATTGTCCGGATAATTTGTACAGATGGCCTCTGCCATGTGTTGCAATAAAGTAGTCTTACCCGTGCGAGGAGGGGCAACTATCAAGCCACGCTGACCATAGCCAATCGGAGCAATCAAATCAATAGTGCGAGTTGTGTAGCGGTGAGAAACTGTTTCAAAAACAATTCTCTTATTAGGATTTACAGCCTTTAATTCCTCAAAATGAGGATGTGCTAGGGCTACTTCTAAACTCTCATCATTAATGGTGAAAACCTCCTCGAGCACATAACCACGCTCTTGACGACGACCGCTCCCCTTAATCCAAATACCCGGACGCAAATGCAAGCGATTCAAAAGCTCCGTAGGTACTATAACAGCTTCCTGTGCCGCACAGTCGAAATTCGTTTGAGGAACTCGCAAAAAGCCAAATCCCTTGGGTGTTATCTCTAGTACCCCCTCTAAATCCGTAGGTGGTCCTATAGGTTCATAATTCTTTTTACCAGGGTTTTCGCGTTGGAATCGTTCCTTTTTCTGAACAAATCCCTTACCGAATTTCCCTTCATTCTGGCGATTTTGACCAAATGACCGCTGATTATTATACTGGAACTTTTGAGGGCGTTTCTGACCGAAATCATTTTGTTGCCCCTGCTTAGGCACAAATCGCTGGCGCGTCACACGTTGCTTATGCTGAGCACCCAATTCATACTGAGCATCTCTGCTCATCACCGGCATTTCTAAATTCTGGTCTCCACTAAGTTCTCGTGCAGACTCAGAAGTAACTTCCCCTTTACGTATAGAAATACGGCGCACCACAGGGGGCGTTTTCTCAAACTTTTCCCTCTCCTGTTTATCAGCCTTAACTTCTACCGTAGGCTGGGGTTGAAGAACAGGTTCTACTTCCTTAGGCATTTCTGTACTCGGTAGTGGATTTTTACGAGGACGACCACGCCCACGCTTTACTACCACAGGGACCTCATCCGTAGTTCCTAAAGTTGGTTCAACGACAACAGGAAGGGACTCTTCTGTTACCTTAACCTTTTTAGGACGACCTACTTTTCTTTTTACCGGAGCAATCTCATCAGTAACGACCGTTTCTACTTCAAGAGGGGAAGATTTTTCTCTCTTGCATACTCGTTTACGTACCACAGGATTCTCTGCAACCAAAGTAGCATCATCTGCTTCTGCCGTACGAGTCTTACGCACAACCCGCTTTTTTGGCGTCGGAGTTGGGGCCGACGTCATTTCATCTGAGGGATTAGACATGTTAGAAATTAGTTAATTTGGCTTTTCAGCCAAGTGAAGAAAGACAACTCTGTACTTAGAGTTGTTCGAGGATGTCTTCTGCAACGTCAAAATTCGTAAATACGTTTAGTGCATCATCATAATCATCAAGCACTTCAAACAAACGCATAGCAGCCTTTGCCGTTTCTACATCATTGATAACTGTGGCATTCGGTGCTACAGAAATCAACTTCATCGACGTGACCATGTGCCCGGCTTCTCTCAATGCCACACACACATTATTCAAATCTGTCGGAGATGTAACAAAAACCCATTCATTATCAGCATCACCTTCTTCCACATCGTCTGCACCACATTCCAAGGCTAAATCCATCGCAGTGTCTTCTGTTAACCCTTCAGACATAATGCGAGCTTCACCCTTACGTTCAAACTGATACGCCACAGAGCCGGGAGTACCTATAGAACCGCCATTCTTTGTAAATAATGTTCTCAATTCGGAGTTTGAGCGATTTGTATTATCCGTAGCCACTTCTACCAAGAATGCCGTACCACCGGGGCCATAGCCTTCGTATGTAATTTCCTGGATAATTGCACCGCCTAATTCACCCGTGCCTTTCTTGATAGCACGTTCGATGTTTTCCTTAGGAGTGGACACAGCCTTTGCACCATCAATGGCCGCACGTAATCGTGGGTTCAAATCCGGGTCGCCACCACCGCTTTTTGCGGCAAGCATGATTTCATGAGCAAATCGAGCAAATACCTTACCCTTCTTGGCGTCTTCTTTTGCCTTTACGTGCTTAATCTTTGACCATTTATTGTGACCTGACATAGTCGTGAATGAATGATTATTAAATAAAAACGAGTCAAAACTTCCAAGCGGACTTCCCTTATCTTTCCTATTGAAAACTGATTCTGCTCATCAATCAGAAAATCCAGAAATGACTTCTACATCTGCGTAGTTCATCAATTTATTCTGCCGGGAATCTCTCCAAATCTGATTCGTACATCAGCGAGTCACCCACTTGCAGTTATGCTCAACTCCGCATAGAGTACCGAATTATCATCCTTTTGCAATACTTTTTTAGGTCACACACCCCACGCTAGAATTATAACGAATTAATCGAGTCAAATAGATTATTTTTCCGGTTAATTTCGTTTGCTTATCGAGAAATAATTACCCCTGTTTGAAAAATAGCTTCTGCTTCAATGAACAAAATTCTACAGAAAGAACTTGAGTTGTCCTTATCCATTCACTCTCCCTTATATATATTTCGCCATAGATTTCGTACAGATTGGCACAAGTAGTTTACTCCCATCGAAAAGAAAATGCAGCCTACATATACAATCAATGCGGTCACTAATTTCACATTAATTTCTAAATGAAAACTCAAAAATCCTATAAAAGCACCCAGAAACATATGAAAATAATAAATATTCGAACTATGATTCTTCCCTATATTCGCCAATAACGAAAGCTTCTCGTTAGCCAGATTTTTACACACTAAAACTAAACATACTGCCATAGGTAGTGTAAATAAATAATAACTCGGTGTTTCAATACAAAAACTTTTTAACACAAAATATTCTATATATGATAATAACATAAAAATCACAACCCACAACTCCACCTTTACATTCTTAAAATACAGTTCATGTTTTCTTAATAAATAACCTACACTCATGCACGGCAATGCTACAGTAAGCCAATTTAATCTAATACACTGAGGTAAATCATATTCTCCTGCATCAAAAATAAAATAATATTTACCTAATAAAAGATTAAATAAAATAAAAAAGGAGAATACATAAATCACCTTATCAGAGAAAAATCTGCGACAAAAAATAAACACACACAATGCCTCCCACATTGCCGTTAAATACCATAAAGCCCCATTGACCGTATCACCTGTCACAAAAGAAATGCAAAATTTTTCACATATATCGGGCCACTCACCTCGTAATATCGCAACAGCAAAATAAAATACGTTAATTAAACAAGCAACTGTAAATATTTTTTTACACCATTTCCATGCACACGCTCTCTCTTTTATAGAATCACCGCCTTTGTATAAAAAAAACCCGCTTATAATATAAAAACAAGGCACTGCCGATACAAACAATGGCATCAAATCAGCCTTTCCGACTAATGGCAAATGAATACCAACCACCCATAAAGCACATATCGCTTTTAATACATACAAACCTTGAAATTCTTCTCGCTTGTTAACACAACTCTTATCCTCTCCCGTATACATTGCCACGGCACTATGCAGCATTTAGAATGCTGACATCATCGCTGAAAAGTTAAGCATTGATTTTTAGTCATTAATTTTTTCTTATATCCGAGAATCAAGCATTTTTCGAAAGTGCAATTCTCATCTTTGTTTACAAAAACCATTAAAAGTCTTACTCTTTTAGAATAATAAGATTGACTCAGCATTCTAAATGCTGAACTTTGACAAAAAATCAATCATCCTCCTGATTCAATTTTATTACAAAAATTGGCCGTATGCCGACATTTTTGAGGTAATGCAAAAAGAGCAGATTGCCAAGGGGGGATAAATTTAGTAGTTTAGTGGGCGAAAAAAACAACAGTCACGCACACACATGAAGCTGCTAACCTACCTATCACTTTGTAGTTCAGCTATTGCCGTAGCTGAAACCACACCGGATTGGATGAGATACCCAATGGTATCACCGGACGGAACGGCCATCGCCTTTACATACCAAGGAGACATATACAGAGTGCCTGTACAAGGTGGGACAGCAAAGAGGCTGACAAGTCATCCGGCTTATGACTCCATGCCGATATGGTCGCATGACAGCAAGAAAATTGCTTTTAGTAGCAATAGAAATGGCAACTTTGACGTGTATGTAATGGAAGCCGAAGGAGGGATGCCCCAAAGGGTAACAACACACTCCGGTAAAGAACAGCCCTATTGTTTTAGCAGAGATAATAAGGAAATCTATTTTGGGGCAGCAACAGAAAAATCCGCAACAAACGTACAGTTCCCCCACCGCTCATCAAAAGAACTCTACCGAGTAGACCTCAATGGCGGCAGACCCGTACAAGTGCTCTCGAATACTGCAGAAAATGCAGTGATAAGCAAAGATGAGAAAACCCTACTCTATAACGACAACAAAGGTCCGGAAAGCGAATGGAGAAAACACCATACATCGTCTATTGCCAGAGACGTATGGGCCTACGACACAACAACCGGGAAACACACAAAACTGACAACATTCGCCGGAGAAGACCGCAACCCGGTATTTACCAATGATGGTAAACACGTCTACTATCTAAGTGAGCAAAAAGGAAGCTTTAACGTCTGGCAAATGGAACTGGCCAAGCCCGCCAACACCAAACAAATATCATTTTTCCAAACCCATCCGGTACGCTTCTTATCCTCGGCAAACGATGGGACATTATGCTACGGCTATAATGGGCAAATATACACCCAAAAACCAGGCAAAGAGCCGAAAAAAATCAACATCAATATAGCTTCTGATGTATTAGTTACAGAGAAACAACGGCTCCGAGTACCAATGACAAATGGCATTGCCTCACCAGACGGCAAACAAATTGCTTTTACTTATCGTGGTGATATTTTTATAACAGCAACTGATTATGCAACCACCAAGCAAATCACTTCTACTCCGGAAATAGAAGAAACCCCTACTTTTTCAGCAGATGGCAGAAGCATAGCCTATGCCGCCTGTCGTAATGGAATATGGAACATTTATAGTACAAGCATCGTACGTAAAGATGATCCCAACTTTGCAAACTCCACACTGCTGGAAGAAAAAGCCCTCATCGCAGATAACGAACACGAAAGGACCCAACCACAATATTCACCTGATGGTAAGGAACTTGCCTTTTATCAAGACAGAAGCAAATTAATGGTTCTCAATCTTGAATCCGGCAAAGTACGACAAATTACAGATGGCTCAACGGTCTACAACACAGACCGTCAAACAAACTACACATGGTCACCGGACAGCCAATGGATAGCCTTCTCTCACGTCAGCAACAAACACGACCCCTACTACGACGTAGCAATCGTCAATGCACAAGGGGGTGAAATCACGCACATCACACAGTCCGGCTACTTTGACCACAGCCCACGTTGGAACATGGACGGGAATGCACTGATATTCGCCACAGAGCGATATGGTATGAGAAGTCACGCTTCATGGGGGTCACAATTTGACATCATGATGGTATTTATGAACCAAGAGGCAATGGATAAATACTACATGACCAAAGAAGAACGAGAACTAGCTGATGCCGCCAAGAAAAAAGCCGAAGAAGAAGCAAAAAAAGCAGCTGACGAAAAGGCAAAAGAAAAAGCCAAATCTGAAACAAAAGATAAAGCTGAAACAAAAGCCGACGAAGCTAAAAAAGAGAAAGAAGAAAAGCCCAAAGAAGAGAAAAAGCTCATCAAGGTCGAATTAAAAGGGATAGAAGACAGAATTGTACGACTCACCCCAACATCAACCAACCTCAATGAAGCCATACTCAACAAAGACGGCACAGCACTATACTACATCTGTGCTTTCCAAAAAGGACATGACCTATGGAAACTAGACTTACTCGACCGCTCCATGAGAATTCTCAAACATGAAGTTGGGCCTAGCTCCATGATGTGGGACAACAAACACGACACCCTCTTCATACTGGGCACAAACCCCATGAAATTTGAAGAAGCAAAAAACCACTTCACCTTACTCAGTGCTTATGCAGATATGGCACTCGACAAATCTGCTGAACGAGAAGCTATGTTTAACTACGTGTATAGAGAAATCAAACGACGTTTCTATGTCACCGACCTACACGGAGTGAACTGGGAAGAAATGCGAGCTAATTACGCAAAATTCCTACCACACATCAACAATAGCTATGACTTTGCAGAAATGGTGAGCGAACTGCTCGGTGAATTAAATGTTTCACACACAGGGTGCTATTATCGCGCCCCATACTCACCGAATGCAGATGCCACAGCAGAATTAGGTTTATTCTACGACCACACATACACCGGAGATGGACTGAAAGTGACAGAAGTCCTTGAAGGAGGACCACTCGACAAAGCACACATAGACATCAAGCCCGGCGACATCATCACAGCCATCAATGGCACAAAAATCACAGCAGGGAAAGACTATTACCCGCTACTCAACCACACAGCCGGACGCCGCACCCTCATCTCACGCACACGGAGCGAAGGAGACAAGAGCATTTCTACAGACATTATCGTCAAACCTGTAACTAAGAACACTATTGAAAATCTACTCTACAAACGCTGGATTAAACGCAGTGAAGAAACAGTAGACAAACTCTCTAATGGTCGATTAGGTTATGTACACATCAAATCCATGACAGACGATAGCTTCCGAAGTGTATATGCAGATGTACTCGGGAAATTCTATAACAAAGACGGCATCGTTATCGACACTCGCTTTAATGGTGGGGGCAGACTACATGAAGATTTAGAAACATTCTTTAGTGGAGAAAAATATCTTACCCAAGTCATTCGCGGCAAAGAATCATGTGACATGCCTAGCCGTCGTTGGAATCGGGCATCCATCATGATTACCGGTGAAGCAAATTACTCCAATGCACATGGTACACCATGGGTTTACCGCTATAAAAAAATGGGCACAATCGTTGGCATGCCAGTACCGGGAACCATGACTAGTGTCTGTTGGGAAGATATGCAAGACCCATCCATTGTGTTTGGTATACCAATTGTTGGTTATCGCTTAGCCGATGGGAGCTACCTCGAAAACAAACAACTCGAACCGGATGTAAAAATTGCCAACACACCGGAAAAAATTGAAGCCGGCACGGATGAACAGTTAGAAAAAGCAGTAAAAGTTCTACTTCAAGAAATTGATACCAAATCTACAAAAGCAAAGTAGTCATGATTAGAGGCAGATTCTTCATTTCATTATTTACCCTTGTCGGCTTCACACTAGTGGAGCCCACATGGGCAACCCAAGAATCTGCCAATAACTACCTACTCCCGGAAGGCTCATTAAAAGCATTTGCTGAATATTTGCCGGCACTACAAGGTAAACCAAGTGTGCAAGTTGATGAATACAAAATCATCACCAAGTTACAACAAGAGCTACTTACAGCCCTAAAAAATGGCAATGACGAGCTCGCCACCCATAAAGCACAGCAACTAGAAACCTACCGGGCAGAGCAACTCAATAAAATCTATGCACCTGCAGTAGCTTGGTTATTTAGCCAAGGAGAATACCTAAGAATACAATCAAGGCGATACAGTTCTGAAATTGATGATACAGATAGAATTATTCTACACTATCAGGCACAAACACACGCTAACTGGCTAGAGTATTTCCAAGCAGAAGTAGATGCCTACCAAGCTAGACTCACCTCATCAAAAAAATTCACAAAAAAAAGAATTACCACACTCGTAGCCATCTACAAAGCCCGATTATACAATGACCGAGCAAAAGCCATCACCCATACAGCATGTACCAGCCAAGCTTGGCATCTCGTAGAAGCGACCCCGGTAAATCCCGGCTACCAAGAAAAAAGCGACAGTCTCCAAAAACTCGAACAAACAATATGTAACACAGAGTACCCCGGCATCAAAGAAGCCCTTAACGACTACTTTGTTTATTGGGAAAATAAGCTTAAAAATTACCAATTAAAAAGCAGTCAGAATGCCGAGGCTCACATAAAAAGCAAAATCGACAACACCCATCATTTATTTAACAGCTACATCAGCAATTCAACCGATGGTGAAATTGCACCAACAAGTCAATTTTGGAGTACAGGAATGGGAATTTACCAAAGTGCACAAATGACATGGCTCATTCGCCAATACTTTGCCTTACAACAAATACCACTAGGTAGCCCAACAATTCAGCAAATCGACCCCTTTACTCTGCCGCCCAGAAATTGTCCAAGTTTCGGGTTAGCCATTATGGAAACAATAAACAAAGCACCGGATCTGCATCAAAACCTCAATCAGCTAAGAAAAAACTTTTTCAGCTCCATCGGCAATTTATTTTGGGACACAGCCTACTTGATGGTCAAACATAATGAACCGGCCCAACTACGGATGCTACTAGAACGAACTCGAATCACACCACGCCCGCCAATACCGGAAGGAATTGACCAACACCCGCTATGCTTAGCTATTTGCGAAAATAAAATAGAAATCGTCCGCATCTTGGCAAAAGTCCCTGAACTTATCAATTTACGCAATGAAGATGGCAACACACCGCTAGACATTGCCATCAAACTTAACAATAAAGCCATTATTGCTATCCTAAGAGCACACCTTGCCAACACCTCAGACGAACTTGGCACACCGGATATTTAAGATACACCTAATTATCCGGCAATTTTTTTTGATTCCAAAAACGATTTCATACGAACATCCGCTCTACTAACAGGTCGCACAAATACCCGCCATTTACCATCCTTCCCCTTAGTAGACAATTCAGTTTTATAAGGTCCCAATTTAGCAGAAAAATCCTGCCCTTTTAATTCTAGTGGTTTTGATGACAAGTTTATCTGTTTAGACACAGGAGCAAGCTCTAATGGTTCACTCAACGAACGATACCATAAAACAAGCTCCTGCCGAGCCAACTCATCATCGGGATAAGCATAATCCTGAGTACCCGAATTAATTTTCACATAACTTGGCTCCGGGAAAACATTTTGGAACGAATCACCCGAACAAGCCGTAGCCACTAATCCACCAATCACAACACTCATCATTTCCAAAATTTTATTCATACAGAAATGACTTTAAAACAAATCCCACTGTTCACATAATGTCTATCTTTCACATACTTGGCGTATTTACAACTTGACGAAATGGAGAAATATAGGTTTGCTGTAAGGCACATGGGCGAATCATATTACACACGCACGACAGAAGCCCCGACTTCTGCCTATGATTTATCACTAAGACCACCGGCATTTAGTGAATTCTGTGGTCAGGACAAGATAAAAGACAGACTCATGCTCATGGTCGAAGCCGCAAAGCAACGCGGAGATGTACTCGACCACATTCTACTAAGTGGGCCACCCGGCTTAGGAAAAACAACACTAGCCAATATTATTGCCAATGCCGTAGGATGTCGCATCCACACCACATCCGGTCCGCAAATAGAAAAAGCAGGCGATTTGGCAGGAGTGCTAACAAATCTCGAAAAAGGCGATATTTTATTTATAGATGAAATTCACCGCCTACATCCGGCCATTGAAGAATATTTGTATCCGGCAATGGAAGACTTTCGCCTAGACATCATCATTGACCAAGGTCCCAATGCACGCTCCATTCAGCTCAACTTGCCAAAATTCACCTTAGTCGGAGCCACCACCAGAGCCGGCATGCTCACCAGCCCACTACGCTCGCGATTTGGCTTAGTCAATCGACTAGACTACTACTCGAGCAATGAATTATGCCTCATCATAGAACGCTCGGCAGGTCTACTGGGAGTCCCCATAGAAAAAGAAGGAGCCCTTCAAATAGCCTATCGCTCACGAGGCACACCCCGTGTAGCCAACTCGCTACTTCGATGGGTCAGAGACTTTGCACAAGTACGGGGCAATGGAATCATCACCAAAGATTTAGCACACGATGCCCTAACAATGATAGAAATCGACGATGATGGATTAGATGAAATGGACAAACGCTTACTCGAAGCAATGATTTATAAATTTAACGGAGGACCTGTTGGTTTATCATCACTTGCTGTAGCCGTTGGTGAAGATGCTTCCACTTTAGAAGACGTCCATGAACCCTTTCTCATCATGCAAGGCTACATTAGTCGCACCCCCAGAGGACGAATTGCAATGCCCGCTGCCTATACAAAAATGGGAGCTACCCCCTCAGCAAATGGGCAAGGGATACTCCTTTAACAATCGCACAACGCCTCATTTAAATACGCTGCATCACCGCACAAACCTCTTCCCATTTTTCACATCATGCCAAATGTAGTCTCAGCACGCCAAATTGCCATACAATGTCTATGCAAATGGAATAACTCCAAGGCATTTGCAGAAACACTGGTCGATAAGGAATGCAACAATCACAAAATTTCTCACGCAGATAGGCACTTAGTACAAGCACTCGTCTACACCACACTACGCTACAAAAGCTGGTTTGATTACATCATCGAAAAATTTCGCAAAGGGCGACTAGACACCAACATACGAATAACCATCCACATAGGCTTATGCCAATTATTTATCTTGGGGATAGATGCACATGCCGCCGTTTTTGAAACAGTCCAAGAAACTCCACGCCGTGCCAAAGGTTTAGTAAATGCCATACTCAGATCTGCTCAACGAAATTACAACGACCTACTAACTGAGCGAGACACCCTGCCATTACACATCCGATACTCCACACCTAAATGGCTTGTAGATAGATGGATTTCACAATTTGGCGAACACTCTGCCATAGAGCTACTACAATGGAATGAAACAACCCCACGACTTTACGTCAGAAGCAATCCCATGAGGCCCATAGAAATACTCCCCCCCGGCCTCACGCCATTAGCCAAAGCCCCGAATTGGTATGCCGTAGAAGGCGAACTGCCGCTAGAAGCACTCAAAGCCGGTTTACTATATGCGGCAGACCCATCGACACGACATGCCATCGAACTACTTAACCCACGAGCAAATGAATCAATACTAGATGCTTGTGCCGCACCGGGAGGCAAGTCAATAGCCATATTAGGAGCTACGCGTGGGCAAGCCCACTTAACGGCAACGGATCTATTTGAACATCGCCTGCCCACACTAAAAAACAACCTTGAAACCCAAGGCTTCCATGGAACAGAAGTGGCACAATCAGATTGGTCACAACCATGCCCCGAACATTGGAAACAGAAATTTGATGCCGTTCTACTAGATGTACCCTGCTCAAATACAGGAGTTATCCAACGTAGAGTAGACGTACGCTGGCGACTAAACGAAACGGAAATACAAAGACTAACCACCCTACAATACCAAATCCTGCAACATGCGGCAGAAGCGGTAAAACCGGGGGGCAGACTCGTCTATTCCACCTGCTCAATAGATGCAGAAGAAGACGGCGAACTCATTCACAAATTCCTTACTGAACATCCCACATGGAAGCTCATAGAAGAACGACTTATTTTACCACAGACAGAAAAATCTGATGGAGCATACGCTGCTCTTTTGATATGTGCTTGACCTTTATACCTAAATTTTTAACAATAGCCCCAGATTCACTCTAATAAATATCATGTCTCGCAAACCTATTATTGCTGCAAACTGGAAGATGAACATCGGCCCTGCTGAAGGTGCCGCTTTCATCGAAAGCTTCAAAAACATTGTAAAGGGTCAAGACATCGCTTGCGATACCGTTATCGTGCCTCCCTTTACCACCATCCCCTCTGTGCTTAATGCACTCGGTGGTTGCGACTGCATCGGCATTGGTGCTCAGAATGTTTCCGAATACGACAATGGTGCATACACCGGTGAAATTTCCACCACTATGCTTCAGGAACTCGGATTGAAGTACGTAGTACTTGGTCACAGTGAACGTCGTCAATACTTTGGTGAAACAGACGCCATCATCAATGCAAAAATCAAGAAGACCATCGCTGCAGGTCTTACTCCAATTTTCTGCATTGGTGAAACAAAAGACGAACGCTTAGGTGGTATCCTTGAACCAGTACTTGAAATCCAATTAAAAGGTGGATTAAAAGACCTCACACCGGAACAAGTAGCAGATGTAGTCATCGCATACGAACCTGTTTGGGCTATTGGCACAGGTCTTACCGCTACCTCTAAGGAAGCACAAGAAGCTCACGCTTTCATCCGTAAGGTTATTGCCGATGTATTTGGTGCAGAAACTGCAGAAAAAGTACGCATTCAATACGGTGGTTCTGTAAAACCAGAAAACGTTGTTGAATTGATGGCTCAACCAGACATTGACGGTGCCCTTGTAGGTGGTGCTTCATTGAAGCCGGAATCATTTGCCGCACTTGTAACATCTGCTAAGTAATTCCCTTACTTAAGCAATTTACTTTCACGGTTGGCTCCCAATTTCAAGGAGCCAACCTTTTTTATTATTACCTTGTCCAAAAGAATCTAAAAAAAGACAGTCCATAAAAAAGCCTATCAATTTCTGATAGGCTAATTCTCAAATTAAGGTCTGCTTAAAAGAAGCAAAAAACTAACTCTCATCTCTCGGCTCATTCGGAGGGGAGTCTGATAAAGCCGGAGCTTCCTTCTCTGCATGGAAGAATGGGATGTATGATGGTAGGCTCCAGTTCCAGCGAATAGATGCCAATCTAACACTCAGCGTCACACAAAAACCGGCCACAAAACACACTGTGGAATCCATCCCCAAAAAATTAAAAATAGCATAAACAACACCGCCTGACATAGCCGCTGTCGCATAAAGTTCACCAGGACGTAATACATACGGGACATTGCCTGTCAAAACATCTCGCATCAAACCACCAGCGGCCCCGGTGCTTATACCCATAATTATAGCCACCAGAGGACTATATCCATGCATGATTGACTTTTCTGTACCAATCATACCGAATAAAGCAAGGACAATGGCGTCGGCAATACGGATAATCCCCAATGGCGGTGGGTATTTCTGAGCGATAAAAAATGTAACAATACTCGTCGAAATAGCGGCATATAAATAAATTTGCCCACCAGGCAATGTCCAATAGACAGGAATATCTAACAGCACATCACGAACAGTCCCGCCACCTAAAGCAACAAGAGTACCACAAACTAAAACGCCAAACATATCCATCTTCACCCGAGATGAAGCAATGGCCCCCGCTAAAGCACCAATAATGGTACTCATTATTTCACAGGTAACTAGGAACATACGAATAATTCATACTTAACTAGATTAACGAACAGAAATCCACGGTAGACTTTCATTCTGACTAGCACAGTAGAGAGAAGTTCCCGTCAGACTCAACTCATCTAATTTAGCACGCATAAAGCGAGTTGCCAATTCCGGAGTATTGCTTTCTGAACTTAAATGTGCCAGCACAACATTTTTTAAATTGCGATGAGCGATTTTTTCGAGGAACTCACAAGCTTGTTCATTAGACAAATGTCCAAATTCTGAAGCGATGCGAGCCTTTAGAGGCCAAGGTCTTTTAGTAGTAGCGGCTAATAAATCCGGGTCATAATTTGATTCAATGACAACACTATCGAGCTCTCTGAAATGATTTTCGACATGCGGAGGGGTCATCCCTGTATCAGTCATATATCCAAAACAAGAAAGCTCTGAATTTAACCTAAAACATACAGCCTCAGCGGCATCATGAGACGTCCTTAAAGGAGTAATCTCAATACCACCTATATTGAAAGTCGAGCCACATTCAAAGATAGTACAAAGCACATCCGGAGCTTTCTCTTTAACAAGCACAGAAGTATGAGGGCTCGTATAAACTCTCACAGGATTTTTTTTAATAAACTGGTGAATACCTTTAATATGGTCTGCGTGCTCATGCGTTACAAGAATAGCAGCCAAGGCCTCCAGCTCCACCCCTGCAGCACGAATTTTTTCCCGCAGCCGAGTCGCACTAAACCCTGCATCTATCATAATAACAGTCTCACCTTTTCTCACCAAAGTCGCATTCCCCCCGCTTCCACTTCCTAATACGCAAAATTGCAACATGCCCCGAATATAATACGACTTTATACACGGAGCAAGCACATATCATCGAACAAACAGACGCCCTCATCCCCATTGACAATCCATCACCCATCAAAATCATACAAATAAGACGTAAGTGACCCCAAAAATGTCCTAAATTCAAGTTTTTTTCCAAAAAACGGACATTTCCCGCAGTCCGGTATTGACATCAAGGTGTATTAAAGTGTATTAAAAGTATCACGTGGTGTACTAAAATTAATGAATAGTGTACAAACAAACCTCTTTGGTGCTCATTTGCACAAGCTAGACCCCAAAAACCGGATATCCATGCCGGCAGAATGGAGGTCAGAGGAGAACTGTACGCTACTCCTACTAGCGAGCAAACGCTTAGGATATCCAACCATTAAAATATACGCCAAAGATGATTTCTTGGAACTCATAGCCAACATCAAGGCAAATCCGAGATATTCAGTAGCCCAAAAAGACCTACTCATAGGGAAGATGTACGCCAATTGTGTAAAGGCAAGCATCAATTCACAAGGCAAACTACTCATACCGAAAGCCATGTGTACGCATGCGAACCTCACATCAATGGTAAACTTTGTAAGTCGTGGTTCATACATAGAATTATGGGAACCTGGGGCCTACGAAGAAGCATCGAAACTCGAATACCAAAACATCGCTGAAATCAACGAAGAATACGGAATATTCTAACAAAGAGACATGCCAATTTCACCAAGCAGTTCACCGCCGAAAAATGAACAATCAAATGCGTTGTTACCAACGCATCCGGGGTGGATTATCGCAGAAAACGGCATAGGATTCAAATCAGATTCACCCCCACAAATCACAGTTTACTCCATTATTTTCTGGGCAGATGATGCCCTGCCAAGTGGTGCTCTAGAAGCATGGCAACAAGAGAAAAAATCCATCTCCGAAGCCATGACTAAAGCCGGCATCAAAGGAGCTTACGGCAAACTCCGTACACTCGCAGAAGAACTACGTCAACTTTTTATCGAAAAAATCGAGTTTTTTTTACGCGCGGGTGCGGGTACGCACGCCCACGCGAAAGAAGCCCACGCACTAGCCTGCGAACTGAGTGAGCAAAACTACAGCGACATCCTTGCTTGGGGAATCTACCAAAACCACGTTCACGTCCTGCTCGAACTAAGCAGCGACCTAAGCATAGACGACATCGTGACACGTTGGCAAAAACTCATGCCTGGCACAAACTGGGCAAAGCAATGCCATGTAGAAGCCCTCAAAGCACAAGAAGCAAACGCCTACATCACACGCATCATCGACAAGCTAGGGGCTCCCATCCCGGAAAGCCAAGCCCCCGACCAAGCTGAAGCTACAGAAAAACCAGACTTTCACCATATCACAGTACTGCTACACGAAACGGTGGAACTGCTAGCAGCAGGGCCGGATAGACACATTATCGACTGCACCTTAGGCGGGGGAGGTCACACAGAGCTACTCCTAGAGCAGGGAGCAACCGTCTGGGGCATAGACCGCGATCCAGAAGCACGCCGAGCAGCCTCGCATCGACTAGCACGCTTTGGGAACCGATTCAAAGTATTGGCAGGGAACTTCAACGACATCGAAACACTACTGACCCAGCACGGTCTCAATCACGTGCATGGCATATTGGCCGACCTAGGAGTATCCTCGCACCAACTCGACAAAGCAGAACGAGGGTTTTCCTTCCGAGAAGATGGTCCCCTTGACATGCGCATGGACACCAGAGCGGCTTACTCAGCCCAAAACCTAGTCAATGAAGCATCCGAAAGTGAATTGGCAGACATACTATGGCAATTCGGAGAAGAACGAGCTTCACGAGCCATAGCCAGAGCCATCGTAAAAGCACGCCAGCTAAACCCAATCACAACAACGGGGCAACTCGCTCACATCATCGAATCAGTACTACCACGCAAAGGTCGCCAACATCCGGGCACACGTAGCTTTCAAGCCATACGCATCGCCGTGAACGGAGAACTAGATGCCCTAGACTCACTTCTCGACAGTGCCACACGCCTGCTATACCCCGGTGGCAGATTAGCCATTATCACATTCCACAGCTTGGAAGACCGTCGCGTCAAGCAATTCTTTGACCGCCACAGCAAAGCAGAAATAGATCGTCCGGAATGGCCGGCACCACGCCCCAATCCGGATTACTGTTTCCGACAACTCACAAAAAAACCCATCATCGCTAGTGACCTCGAACTTTCAGAAAACCCACGCTCCCGTAGTGCCAAATTACGCGGGGTTGAAAAAATAAACTAACAGTAAAAGCCATGAGTAAATTTACACCAGCATCAAAGAGAAACCAAATCAGCGTAGAACTCATTGTATGGGTTCTAGCGTTTGCCACGGTTGTATGTGTACCGGGGATTATTTACGCCATGCTGAAAAACCAACACGTCAATATTGCTCGCGAAATCGAAAATATCGACAAAGAAATCATCGTCTGTGAGCAAACGACCGAGTATTACGAATCTAAAACAGCCTCTATCACCAACCGATGGGCCATTAGGGAACGCTTAGGCCAAGATAAATCAAACCTGCAAATTATCAACCTAGACAACGTCGAATACATTCAAGTTGACTCCCCAACGAGGGTTGCCAGTCACCATCGTTAATAAAAATCAACTATGTTTAGCCGCCTAAAATTTGACTTTACACGCAGATGCTACTTTTTATTTGGAGTAGCAATGTTGTCAATTACTTGGCTGGCCTCAACCGTAATCAACATTCAGACATCTGAACTTGATAAAAATCAAAACGTAAACGACAAGGAAGGTTTAATTTCTGAAACCATACTCCCTCAACGTGGTCGCATCATGGATGCTCGTGAAGAAATCCTCACGAACAATCAATTTAGCCACACATTAATCGTTGACGGGCACCAGGTAACTGACCCAAAGACAATATGTACCACATTAGGTTACGCTATAGCGGTACATTCCGAACGTTGGGCAAAAGCAACGACGGATAAAGATAAAACGAAAGTCGCCAGATATTTCCGTTCAAAACTGCTTGCACAAGCCTTAAACGACAAAGAAAGCGATAAAGAACACAGCCTAGCACAAATCCTTATCTCAGAAGAACCGACTCACTCCGATTCTTCATCCAAGCAAGATGATAAATACCTGCCCGAGGTTGTACGAGATTACCAATACGCCTTCCTCGACTATGCCGCTGAATTGCTATGTCCTTATCTTACCGGCATATCAAAAGAAGATTTCATTGCCAAAGTAAAAAAACAAGATGGCAGTATTCCCAAGGGGCGAATTGTCATTTGCAAAAACCTAGCAAGCTGGCAAGTGGAAAAAATCAAAGAAATCATTGACCATGGCAGGATAGTAGGCATCCGTTTAGAAGAAAGTTCAAAACGCGTCTATTCCTCCCCGGAATGCCTTACTCACGTCATTGGTTACATTGCTCATACAGCGGAGTCCGGACCCTATCCCATTGCTCTAGCAGGACTCGAAAAAGAATTAGACGACCTGCTAATGGGGCGTAATGGGTTGCGGCAGTATAGAAAAGACAACAACAACCGCATCATCCCATCTAAAGATTCCAATTTCATCGATGCCGTCGATGGTCAAAATGTACGTCTGAGCGTAAACATGGATTACCAAGCCATCATCGAAGAAGAACTTGATGCGGCTCTAAACATTTATACAGACGAAACACATAAACCAAGAGGATGTATCATCGTTATAGAACCCAAAACAGGGAGCATCCTCGCCATAGCCAGCCGCCCACACTATAATTTAAATACCAGAAAAGGCATCTCCGAAGGAGCATTCCATTATGCTGTACAGGGGCTCTACGAACCTGGTTCCACCTTCAAAGTAATCGCCGCGACCGCCGCAGTTGACTCAGGGAAAGCAAAGTTTGATACCCCGATAAGCTGCAGACCATGCACAGACCACGGGGTACGAGTAGTTACAGACAGCCCCCGAAGCTTAGGAGATACAAATGTAGCCGGAGTACTTCGCGTCTCCAGTAATCCCGGTGCATACCGAGTAGCACAAAAGGCAGGACCTGAAATTTACGAAGAATACATCCGCAAATTTGGCTTGCGGGAACCAGTAGACATTCAATTATCCGGTGCAGCAAAACCTCAAATGCAGCCTATCTTCAAAGAAGAAATAGAACCTAACGGCAAAAAAAAGAAAATTCCCCAATGGACTAATTTTTCTCGTCTCACTTATGGTTATGCAACGACGGTTTCGCCCCTCCACATTGCCATGATTTATGCCACCATAGCCAATAATGGCGTACGGATGAAACCTCGCCTCATTGATGGCATCTATCATAATAACGGCACATTTCAATATAACCCACCGGTAGAAATTTGCCGAGTCATGAAAGAGTCCACAGCCAAGGGGTTAAAAGACGCACTCTTTCATGTAACAGATAACAATGGCACAGCAAAAAATGCCAGAGTGCCAGACTACGATGTAGGAGGAAAAACCGGAACTGCCCATAAAACCAAACCGAGCGGTGGCTATTATACAGACCGCTACACCGTATCATTTGTAGGCATGTTACCAGCACACGACCCACGATTCATCTGCCTAGTCGTCATTGAAGACCCGACAACGGCACTACACAAGGTTGGTGGCGGTTCCGTATGTGCCCCCATTTTCAGAAAAGTGGCGACACGACTTGCCGCCGTCATGAACATTCCAAAAACCGGTAATAACAACGGCAAACCGCCTAAGCCATACGACCCATTCAAAAATAAGAAAAAAACCACAGTTAGTTCAACAAAGAAACCTTCCTAATAATAGGCAAAACCATGAAGTTACTCACTCTTCTAAAAGCTCTACCAAGTTACAACCTCACAGGCTCTGCTCACACAAAAGTATCTCACTTAGAGTGCGATAGTCGCAAAGTACTCCCAGGCACCTGTTATGTAGCCCTTTCCGGCACCAAAGTTGATGCCCATCAATTCATACCAGAAGCCATTCGTCGCGGGGCCTGTGCCATTGTAGCAGAATCTCCCGTCAGCCAAGAAGCACGTGATAAAAACATACCATGGGTAGAAGTAAAAAACACCCGACTAGCCATTAGTTTACTAGGCGGTGCATGGAACAATCATCCATCTCGCCACATGTGCATGATTGGAGTAACCGGCACAAATGGCAAAACAACAACCACCTATATCATTCACGCACTAATGAAAAAAGCATGGATGCGTGCAGGGTTAATTGGCACAATCGCCTATGATAATGGGGATAGTATTACCCCGTCCACTCACACCACACCCGGTCCGCTCGAACTCCAGGGCTTGCTTAAACAAATGGCCACAAATGGATGCCAAGGTGTGTCTATGGAAGTCTCATCTCATGCCCTAGACCAAGAAAGAACAATGGGCATTAACTTTAATGTAGCAGTCTTTACCAACCTTACACAAGACCATCTAGACTACCACCGCACAATGGAAAATTACTTCCAAGCGAAGGTAAAACTATTTGAACAGCTAAGCAAAACCACGAAAAATCGCCAAAAACCCGTAGCTGTTATCAACATAGATGACCCATGGGGACGAAAACTTGTTGATCTATTCTCAAACCGATTAACGATTAAAACCTATGGTTCATCTCTAGGGGCAGACTTCCGTATGTCTGTACACCATGTAAACTTCAAAGGTAGCGAATATGAACTTAATTACAAAGGGAAAAGCTACCTCGTACGCGTTCCACTGATTGGCAAATTCAATATGTACAATAGCTTAGCCGCACTAGCCGCTGTCATTAGTGCCGGGATGCCCGTACGCGATGCCATAGCCAACCTACAAACAGTACCGCAAGTACCGGGGCGTCTGGAACTCTACTCACACCCTTGTGGTTCACAAGTTTACATTGACTATGCCCACACACCGGATGCACTGGAAAACGTGTGCAAAACACTCAAAGAAATATGTAGCAGACGTCTCATTACAGTATTTGGCTGTGGTGGCGACAGAGACAAAGGCAAACGCCCCCTCATGGGCGAAGTAGCCGCACGCTATTCTGATGCTTGCATCGTCACTACTGATAACCCACGAAACGAAGAACCTCTCTCTATCATCAACGACATCACTCAAGGAATGCCTGAAGGCCGATTTGCCGTCATTCCAGATAGAGCTCGTGCCATCGCCTACGCTATTGAAGAATCTCGTTTAGGTGACATCGTCCTCATTGCCGGGAAAGGTCATGAAAATTATCAAGAACTTGCCTCCGGTAAAATCAATTATAGTGATGCACGCGAAGTGCGTCGCAACTTACGCACTCAAGAATCTCCCTCTCAACTTTAAACCACACACTCTATCATGATTTCTCTCTCTGCCATTGGAATTTGCAATGCTATTCATGGTCGCCACGTCGGTGGACCATTAGATAGAGTTGTCTCCGGTGGCGTTTGCACAGATACCAGAGCATTACGTCCCCACTGTGTATTTGTGGCACTAAGTGGAGAAAAATTTGATGGGAATCTTTTTGCGCCGCAAGCCTCGAAAGAAGCCGCAGTCGTCATCGTCAGTCGCGTAGAACCGGGGATGGATGAATCCTGTGCCGTTCTACTCGTTGACGACACCCTAAAAGCCCTCCAAGACCTTGCGACATGGTGGCGAAGCTGTCTCTCCCCGATAGTCATAGGCTTAACAGGCTCAAATGGCAAAACCTCTACAAAAGACCTCTGTGCCTCTGTACTAGCACAAGGGTTCAAAACCATAGCCACCAAAGGGAACCTTAACAATCACATAGGCGTACCACTCAGCATCTTAGAAGCATCGCCCGATGTAGAAGCGGCCGTTTGGGAAATGGGCATGAATCATCGTAGCGAATTAGCCCCACTTTGTGCCATGACCCAACCAACAATTGGAATTATCACCAGTATTGGCTCGTCACACATTGAGTTTTTAGGGACTAGAGAAAACATAGCCCTTGAAAAATGCACAGTTGCCAAAGCACTTCCGGCAGATGGCTATATGATTTATCCGGTCGACTGTGCATTTGCAGAAATGATTCAGTCATCGACGGAAGCAACCTGTATTTCATGCGGGATTGAACAAGGAGTTGTTCAGGCAAAAGACCTTTGCACTACTTCATTTGGCTCACGCTTCGCCTTACATTTACCGGAAAGAGAACCTCTGACAGTAGAACTGCCCATTCATGGTCGTCACATGGTTTGCAATGCACTACTTGCTGCGGCTACCGGATGGGTTTGTGGCTTAAGCACCGAGCAAATTGCCCAAGGATTATCGGCTATAAAACTCACACACGGCAGATTGCACTGTGAAAAAATCAACGACATCCTTGTCATTGATGATACATACAATGCCAATCCCGACTCTATGGTAGCCGCCCTTGTAACAACAGCTGAACTACCATGTCGAGGGCGACGAATTGCCGTATTAGGCAAAATGGGAGAACTGGGCGATTTTTCTGAAAAAGGGCACATCATCGTTGGCAAAAAAGCCGAAGAATTAGCTTTCGATATCGTTATCAGCGTTGGAGACCAAGCTCAAATTATCACCCAAGTCATCACCAATAGAGACACCGAAACCCACCACTTTAGCTCCGCAGAAGAAGCCGCTACATGGCTAAAGAGCACACTCCATAGCGAAGATATTATTCTCTTTAAAGGGAGCCGCTCCGCCAGAATGGAAGAAACACTTAAAAAAACATTTTCAACCAATTAAACCATGACCAGTCTCATCGAATTACCTATGCCCTTTCTAGCAAGCCCCCTCACCAGGGCTCTGCTGGCAGGGCTACTAGCATTTGGCCTAACAGTCAGTTTTGCTCCGCGTGTTATTCGAGCTCTTATTTCTCTTAAAATAGGTCAACCTATACGCACCGCTGAAGAAGTACACAAACTAGCAGAGCTACACGGGGCAAAGGCCGGCACCCCAACTATGGGGGGTGTTTTAATCGTAGGCTCGATGCTCGTAAGTACATTATTATGTGCTGACCTCAGCAATCCATTTATCATCTCATGCTTATTAGTCACCTTAATTTTGGGATTACTAGGTTTTCGAGATGACTATCTGAAAGTAGCACTCAAAAGTTCAGACGGCATCTCTGCCAGAAAAAAACTCATCGTTCAACTCATTGCCGGCATCGTGGGGGTATCCTGCCTACTTCTCTTCCCCAGTGGTACTGAGCGGATTGACTTATGTGACTTTGCCACAAGCATATTTATACCATTTTATGGTACGATTAATTTACCATGGTACATTTACCTTGGATTTGGGGCAATCGTTGTACTATCTGCCTCAAATGCAGTCAACCTCACAGACGGGCTAGATGGTCTGGCTTCCGGATGTTCGATTATTTCCGGGTTTACATACGCAGCCATAGCGTACTGCTGTGCAACTATTGGATTTGCCGAACAATTCCACGTTCCCTACCATCCGGGCTTATCAGAATTATGCGTCTTTATCATGTCCATGGTGGGTGGGTGTCTGGGCTTTTTATGGTATAATTGCTATCCTGCCAAAGTCTTTATGGGAGATACAGGGTCTCTCGCATTAGGCGGAGCCTTTGGTATGATTGCCGTATGCACCGGGCAAGAACTCCTGTTCATCATTATTGGGGGCATATTTGTCATGGAAGCCACCTCCGTTGTCCTACAAGTTGGCAGTTATAAACTACGTGGGGGCAAAAGAATTTTCCGCATGGCTCCTATCCATCACCATTTTGAACTTGGGGGATGGAAAGAAACTCAAGTTTTCGTACGCTTCTGTATGATAGCACTATTGCTATCCTTACTAGGGTTATCATTACTCATTTCTGCATAACAATTTACCATGAATCTAAAAAACCTAAAAGTTGCCATACTGGGAGCAGGTCGAAGCGGGAAAGCGGCGGCACGCCTGGCCATGAAATACGGGGCTCAGGTCAGAGTATTTGATAGTGCGACGGCAGTAAGCAACTGGCCGGAAGACATTCCCCTAACGACCTCAGCCACCACAGACGACGGCAAAGAATATGCCGCTGATTTGGTAGTCATCTCCCCCGGCATCGAAACAAACTGCGAGTTTGTCACTTCATTTGCCGGCGAGGGTGTTGAAATCATTGGCGAGATGGAACTTGCGGCGAGATTTTTCACTGGCAAAATCATTGCCATTACCGGCACAAATGGGAAAACAACCACCACAGCACTATTAGAAAAAATCCTCATCCATGCCGGCAAAACGACAGTAGCTTGTGGGAATTATGGCTTACCCATAGCCGAGGTTTTGCTATTCGACGAAATACCTGAAATTCTAGCTCTGGAAGTCAGCTCATTCCAGCTAGAAACCATTCGTGATTTTCACCCTGACATCGCAATTTGGCTAAACTTTGCACCGGACCACATGGACCGCTATACGAAAATCGAAGACTACTACAATGCAAAGCTTAGAATTTTCGAAAACATGGGCTCACAGGATTTAGCTATCATTCGCACAGGAGAAGCCATCCCTCCACTTCACGCTGCCATTCAAACGTTCAGCTCAGAGAGTGATGACGCCACTCTAAGTTACCGAGACGGGAAAATCTACGAACAAGAAACTCCCATACTCGACCTTTCCGAAACAGTTCTTTATCAGCGACACAATGCCGAAAACGTTATGGCTGTAACGCTTGCGGTACGCCACCTAGGAATTTCTACGGAAAGTATCCAAGAGGTGCTCAACGAATTTTCGCCACCCGGACACAGATGCGAAATCGTATGCAAACACGACGATATTTTGTGGCTCAATGACTCCAAAGCCACCAACCTACATGCACTTGAAGCGGCACTTAAATCACAAGATGCCCCGGTCATCCTTATCGCCGGCGGGAAGGATAAAGGGCTGGACTATCATCCCTTACAACCCATGCTTGAGAAAAAAGTACGAGCATGTGTTGTATTCGGGCAAATTACAGACCAGCTTTACGATACATTTTCACCAATCGTACCAACAGTAAAAGCAAGCGACTTAAAAGATTGCGTTGTAAAAGCACGCGAATTAGCCGAAAAAGGAGACACCGTACTCTTCTCACCGGGCACATCATCTTTCGACATGTTTACGGGCTATGTCCAGCGTGGGCAAGCATTCCGTAATGCCGTTAACGAACTCAATTCTAATTAACACACCACCATACATAAACCATGAGTTATTACACAGATAAAGACCGCCGTCCGACAGGCAGATTCAAAGCAAAGAATCAACTGTTTCATCAATTCCGAGCCAAGGTAACAGAATATGGTCAGGATTTTGACTCAAATACCCCAACAGGTAAAGCCGTACGCTGGCTACTGGTGGTTGTTTTGGTCAATTTGGTTGTAGTTCTTGCCATGTATGCAAGAAAAACGTATTTCACGCCTAAAACAAAACATAGCAATGCCATCGTCAAACTGGAAGAAGCACCCAGTGTACCACAGACCGCACCGGTGGTTCATGCAGTAGTGGCACCCCAAACAACACCAAGCACCATCACCCAGCCAAGCCAAGTGGTTGCCGTTCAGCCTGTGGCAAATATCACAGCCCCGGCTCAACCCAATACCCCGGTGCTACCTACTCCGGTCGTTCAACCGCCCCCGGCCACACCGACTCCGGCAACAGCTCAACCGACAGCTACGCCAGCCGCTCCTGTTGCAGGGTCTGCTCGTCATTTGGTACAGACAGGTGATAGCTGGGAAAGCATCGCACGCGATAATAATACAACTGTCGATGCCCTAAAAGCAGTAAACCCACAGATTACACGCCTCGTCAGTGGTTACACGTTGACTATTCCTGCTAAGCCGGGAGAAATTGTCAAAGTAGTTGAAAACACTACTGAAACAAAACCGGAAGTCGTCTCTTACAAAATTAAAAAAGGCGAAACACTTTCCTCCATTGCTCGCAAGCACAAAGTTTCGTTGCGTAAGCTCATGGAATTTAACAAAATTGATGACAAAGCCGCTAAACGCATCAAAATTGGCCAAGTCATCATGATTCCTTCCAAATAATCATCCATATCATCTTCTGCCATGTCATCAAAGGCTAGTATATTGCTTGCTTGGTTTTTCGTCATCTTCCTCTTGGTCATGGGGTTGGTAATGGTTTCCAGTACAGCAATGTGGGCAGAAGAAACACTAGACCCCTATGAGCCCCTCTATAAGCAAACTTCCTTTGCACTTGTGGGGCTATTAGGGGCTCTGGCACTTTCCAGAATTAATTATCATATCTGGCGACAATACATTTGGCTGATTCTAGGCGTCGCTTGTGTTCTTCTTATCCTTTGTTACGTTCCGGGCATTGGTAAAGAAATCAATGGTGAACGTCGTTGGATTTCTATCGGGATGCAATTCCAACCTAGTGAATGTGCTAAGCTCTGCATGGTTATGGCCTTAGCTCATTGGATGGCACTGTACAGAGACAAAGCCAAGACCTTTATCCAAGGAGCCGTCATTCCCGGGCTAATTTTCGGCATTCCTCTAGCCCTTATTTTCTTTGAAAAAGACATGGGGACGGCAGTAGCCCTCTCTCTGGCAGGTTTCTGTGTAATGTTTGTTGGCGGGACACGAATCATTTATTTGGTTAGTGCTTTAATTCTATCCGCCGGCTTACTATACGTCATGGTTTCCGGTAGTGAGAACCGCATGAACCGCTTTAGAGCATGGAAAGACCCGGCCGCTCATGCCCAAGGTCAAGGGTTACAACAACATAGAGCAAACATCGCCCTAACACGCGGTGGCATTCACGGACTAGGCTTAGGCAACAGTGCCGAAAAACACCGCAAGCTTCCCTTTGCTCATACGGACTTTATCTATGCTCCGCTTGGCGAAGAATTTGGCTTATTTGGCACATTATCCGTGCTGTTTTCCTATGGAGGGTTTGCATTTTGTGGCATTGTCATCGCCCTCCATTGCAAAGACCACTTCGGGCGATACATGAGTGTAGGCATTACCTCTATCGTATTTTGCCCGGCATTGCTAAACATAGCCGTTGTCACAAGTGCCGTTCCCAATACCGGGTTGCCACTCCCCTTTATCAGTTACGGGGGTACAAACCTTGTCTTTACCCTTGCCGCTCTCGGTATGCTTACCAGCATCCAACGATACTCCACTTCATCACAACCGGACTATAAACTCGTTCGTAAATATCCAAATTCTATAGACACAAAACTATGAGCTTCAGTAATTCTACGCCATCACCACTTAGTGTCGTTATCGCCTGTGGCGGTACAGGCGGTCATTTATTCCCGGGCATTGCTGTAGCTCAGGAGTTAAAAGCCAGAGGGCACAAAGTAACCTTACTTATCTCTCAAAAGAAAGTCGATGCCAAGGCTATAGAAAAGTATGGGGATTTTGACTTTAGAGTGACCGAGGCCATTGCCATGCCTCGCATTCCGTCACTAGCCCTATTTGGATTTTCAGTAAAACTTTATAAGGCTATTCGCTACTGTTCAGCACTACTGGATGAAGTAGGGGCAGACGTCGTGCTTGGGATGGGAGGCTTTACTTCATTCCCCCCGATTTATGCAGCACATAAGAAAGGGATAAAAACATACGTCCATGACTCCAATGCCCTCCCCGGCAAAGCAAATAGACTCACCTCCAGATGGTGTCACAAAGTGCTTTTGGGCATCGAAGAGGCCATCCACTATTTCAAACCGGAAAAATGCGTTGTTACCGGTACCCCGATTCGGCAGGAATTAGTCCCTCTCATGGATAAAGAGCAGGCTCGACAACTTCTGCAGTTGCCTATGGATAGACAAATCGTACTTATCATGGGGGGCTCTCAGGGGGCAATGAACTTAAACACACTTGTAGTTGAAGCGGCAGCCAAATGCCCGGAATTATGCGATTTTCTCATCATTACAGGGGCAAAGGACTATGAGCGCATTTGCAACCTTACCGCCAATATGGCCCATGTACACGTTATTGATTTCTGCTCAAACATGGCCGCGGCATACGCTGCCACAGATTTAGTGATAGCACGCTCCGGAGCTTCCAGCCTTACAGAACTGGCTCACATGGGTAAAGGGGCACTTCTTATCCCCTATCCTCATGCGGCCGATGACCACCAAGCTCACAATGCCAGAGTATTTGCCGCTCATGGTGCAGCTCACATGATTAGAGAAGAGTCGTTAAGTGCAGATAAAATTCACTCATTCCTTCAAGAAACATTCAATAATCCTGAAGTTTTAGCAGATTTGAATGAATGTGCTTTACGTCTGGACTTTCCTGATGCAGTATCTAGAATAGCCAGTGTCATAGAATCCTCACACAACTAACAGCCATGATTGAAACCTTACGTAAACGCCTTATAGACAGAGAGCGTCCGGCTCGCATTCACCTCATTGGCGTAGCAGGCTCCGGGATGTCCGGGCTGGCTCTCATGCTTTTGGAAATGGGTCACAAAGTTAGTGGCTGTGACCGTGTAACTAGTGCAGAAACAGAACGTCTGCAAACTCTGGGCTTGGCGTTCTCTTGTCCTCACTCCGCAGATGCCATAGCGGATGCAGAGATTGTTATCTTTTCTAGTGCTATTCGCGAGACCAACCCCGCACTTGCCGCTGCTCGCCAGCTCAATATCCCATGTATGCGGCGTGCAGAGTGCTTAGCAGCCATTCTCAATGGGAAAAAAGGCGTAGTAGTCGCCGGAACTCACGGGAAAACGACCACTTCCGCACTCAGTGCACACTTGATGCGTGAGGGACGTAAACGTCCTTGCCACTATGTGGGGGCAGAAATTCCCGTTCTTGGCTCAAATGCCCACTGGAATGAAGATAGTGAATACCTCATTGCCGAGGGGGATGAAAGTGATGGCACTCTCGTCAATTACATCCCGGAACACAGCATCGTACTCAACATTGAGCCCGAGCACCTAGACCACTATAAGAACCTTGATGAGATCAAGGCGGTATTTCGTCGTCTGTGTGACCAAACACGCGGTAAGATTATCTACTGCAAGGCTCAAGAGGGGGCGACAGATGTTTGTGCTTCTTATCCCGGAGCTATTTCTTATGGGTGGGAGGATGCTGATTACACCGCCATCAATGTGGTCGAACGTCGCGGTAGAACTCTCTTTACTATCAACCGCCATGGTGAAGAATTAGGTCGTGTGGAATTAGGTATCCCCGGTCGGCACAATGTGCTTAATTCCCTTGCAGCCGTGGCGTTAGCTACGGAATTAGGCGTCGATTTCGGTTCCATTACACGAGGTCTGGCATCGTTTGCCGGGGCCAAGCGGCGATTTGAAACGAAGTACCTTTCTCCAAACATTCGCATCGTCGATGACTACGGACATCATCCTACAGAACTGGCGGCAACCTTACAGACTGCTCGTTCCCTGCAACCGGAACGCTTGGTTGTCTATTTCCAGCCACACCGCTTCACTCGCACACAGATGCTTGCAGAGGATTTTGGGAAAGTGCTTCAAGCGGCAGATATTGTTTATGTCTCAGACGTTTACCCTGCCAGTGAAACACCCATTCCCGGCATTAGTGGTCAAACCATCATCGATGCCATGAATCGCCATGGCGATGTGCCTGCTATCTACCTACCGGATTTGAATACGGCACACCACACCATTGGCAACAACCTGCAAACAGGTGATTTATTCCTCACACTAGGTGCAGGCAACATTCACGAATGCGGGATGAAAATCGCAAACGATTTTGCCCTACTCGAGGATTTGCAACGCAATGCCCCCGGGCTGTCACAGGCTAGGCTCTATGAACCTATGACGAAGCACACCACCATGAAAGTGGGGGGCTGTGCTCAATTCTGGCTCGAGCCCGAGACTTTTGAGTCAATGCAGGCGGCTGTCACCTATTGCCAAGACAGAAACATCCCCATTCACGTTATCGGCAGAGGGTCAAATCTCATCGTTCGTGATGGCGGGCTACGTGGTGCTGTCATCCACCCCACGGGCGGCCGGTTCGATACCCTGGAAATTAAGGGCAACCGTATCACTGTCGGTGCAGGGGTGCGTCTCAAAAAACTCGCCGCCTTTGCCGCTAAAAATGCTCTCAGCGGGCTAGAGTGGATGGACGGAATTCCCGGCAATGTTGGTGGCAGTTTACGTATGAATGCCGGTGCCATGGGGCAGGAAATGATAAACACACTCGTTTCTGTCACCTGTCTAGATGAAGATGGCGAAATCCGCACACATACAAAAGACGAGCTTCATGCTCAGTACCGTAGCATTCCGGAGCTGGCTACAAATTTCGTCCTTATGGCTGAGTTTGAGGGCACACCGGGGAATCAGAGCGACATTGAAGCCCTGATGGATAAGAATCGTGCCAAACGCCAGCAATCCCAACCGACGGGAGCTAGTGCAGGCTGTGTCTTTAGAAATCCGGCAGAAATTCCGGCTGGTAAGTTGATTGATGAACTAGGGTTGAAAAACGCCTGCGTGGGCGATGCCATCGTTTCTGATGTACATGCCAATTTCATCATCAACCGCAACAAAGCTCGTGCTCGAGACATCACCATCCTCATCGATATGATTCGCAAAGAAGCTCTCGAAAACCGTGGCATTGAGCTTAAGGCAGAAGCCCAAGTCATCGGCGATAGAGACCCACAATTTTAACTCATTCCCATTACACACATGAGCTCTCTTAATCGTTCGCTAAATATAGCACTTCTCTTAGGTGGCCCCGGGGCTGAAAGAGAAGTATCTCTCGTTTCCGGTGAGGCTGTTTACAAGGCTCTCTGCCAGGCAGGATTCACCAATGTCACAAAAATCGATGTGACCGATGCTGACTTCCAACTACCGCCGGGCACAGAACTCGCCTATAACATCATCCACGGCACCTTTGGCGAGGATGGTACATTGCAATCCATTTTAGAAAAACGCGGCATTCCCTACACCGGAGCCGGCTCTCGCTCCAGTGCCCTTTGCTTCGATAAAGCAAAGACAAAAAAAGCCTTTGTAGAGGCTAATGTACCTACGCCGAAAGCCGAGCTTCTCGATTGCTCTGCCGGCTTGGTGATGCCGACTATTCCCCTGCCTTTTGTGATTAAGCCCCCCTGCGAAGGCTCTAGTGTAGGGGTTCACATCTGCCATAAGCAGGAAGACGTGCTCCCGGCTATGGAAGAAGCCCTCACTCACAGCTCAGAGGTACTGGTAGAGGAATTTATACAAGGCAAAGAACTGACCGTCGGCATCCTCAATGGCGAGGCTTTACCGGTGATTCACATTTGCCCACGCTCCGGGTTCTACGACCTCAGCAATAAATACCCATGGATGAATATGGGCGGCGGTACGGACTACATTTGCCCGGCTGAATTGCCCGATGAGGTGGCCAAACAGGTGCAGGAAGCCGCCCTCCAAGCCTACCATGCCGCCAAGGTTGAGGTTTACGCCCGTGTAGACGTCTTACTCAGAGAGAGTGATAATGCTCCCTTTGTGCTGGAAATCAATACCATCCCCGGTATGACTCCATCCAGCTTGCTTCCTAAAGCTGCCGCCGCTGTCGGCTGGAGCTACGAAGCCCTCTGCGAAAAAATCGCCGAGCTTTCTCTCGCTACACCTAGGTAATAAGCCACTTTCCCCACTAGGGGGCTAGGCTCATAGCCCCCTACACTCACGCACTCCCCATGGCTCGCAAAACAAGTAGCATCCTGCCAAACTCCGCCAAACGAGAAGAATTCCTACTTCTCGAAGAGCGGTTATTGCGTGAAAACATCGAAAATAAGGGAAAAAACTACCGCATCCGTAAATTCCTAAAACGCAGCATTCAGCTAGGGCTCGTTTACAGCGTTATCGTCGCCCTGATTGCGTCCATCGTTCTTCTTTGGAAATACTACATCCTTTCCTACGACTGGCTGGCAGTCAACACTGTGACGCTCGAAACCAATGGGGTTTTTACCCCCGAACAAACCTTCCGCCTACTCCAAATTAAGGACAAAAACGAACTCGCTTCTACCAACACTCAGGAACTCGAGCAACGACTCATCAAATGCCCTGCCATCCGCAATGCCATGGTCAGCCATGTGCTGAAAAACAAGCCCACCCTATACATCGACGTCGAGGCTCGCATCCCTATCGCCTGGGTTGATTGTCCGGAACTCAGCATCGTACCAAACGACACCACCTACGGGATTTTCATCGACAAAGAAGGCGTTCTTTTCCCCAGTATTAAAGACGTACACGAACCCCTCATCAAAAAATCCACCCTCCCTGCCATCTCCATTCGCCCGAATTCCACAGGCCAGCTCACCTATGGCGTTCCCATCGCCGAGCTAAAAGCCCCGGTTAAACTGCTCGATTTACTTTCCGGCAACGACATCGCCGCCTATCTCCCCGGCATCGTCTCTATCTCTACCCCCAATAACTGGTCATTCTGCGTCCAGTTTACCAACAACTGCATCGCCACCTTCTCACCCTACGACATTGAACAACAAACTCAACGCCTCGCCAAAATCCTAGAACACGCCCGCAAAACCAACAAAAAAATCGCCACCGTCAACCTCATCCCCGTCCACAATATCCCCGTCACCTTCGACGAAAGCTTCGAAGAAATCCCCGATGCCGAGGTGGTGGAGTAAAAGGGGAGAGCGGACGAAAAGGGCTTTTTATGTAAATTTACCGCCGGTTAAAGCCCAATGGTCCAGCGATGGTGATTCTTGTTTATTCACCGCTGGTTAGCCACACTGCTACGA
Source organism: Akkermansia sp. (assembly GCA_030525455.1). Lineage (GTDB taxonomy): Bacteria > Verrucomicrobiota > Verrucomicrobiia > Verrucomicrobiales > Akkermansiaceae > Akkermansia. The sequence continues at coordinate 58,013 of JAUNER010000012.1, forward strand.
GCAGGAGCTCGAAGTTCCCAGTGCTCGTCGCTTAGGTGTCGAGCGTGGTTTTATTCCTTTATATGGCTATTTCTGCGTTTCTTTGTAAATTAGCTTTCGCCCTCATTTATCGCCGGTAAGAGACTTCTTTTTTGGGCTAAAGCCCCATGGTCCGGTAAGTGCGTTTTTCGGGGCAGATTAGCCTCACTGCTACGAGCAGGCAAGGGGGGCGTGTGGGGTAAAAAAAAGCCACTCTGTATGAGATACAGAGTGGCTGAGAGTGTGTGTGAAAACGTATTTCCCTACTTAGGGTTTAAGCACCAAGCTGGTAACGGACAAAGGAAGCAACGGTGATTTCGTCACCAAGTTCCTTAGAAACCTGCTTGAGGAGAGCTTCGACAGTCATGGAAGGCTCTTTTACGAAGCCCTGGTTAAGTAAGCAGGACTGAGCGTAAAGGGCTTTTAACTTACCGGGAAGAATCTTTTCGAGCAAGTGTTCGGGCTTACCTTCCTGGATGAGCTGTTGCTTAGCAATTTCTTGTTCTTCAGCAACGAAAGCAGGGTCGAGGCTATCGGAGCTAACGCTCTTTGGAGCGGCAGCAGCGATGTGGAGAGTGAGGTCCTTGGCAAGAGCCTTGAAAGCGTCGGCCTGAGCGGTTTCTGCCTTTGTAACGGAAAGGGAAAGAAGTACGCCAACCTTACCACCCATGTGGATGTAAGAAACAACGGCACCTTCACCTTCGACGCTGAGGCGAGCAAACTTACGAAGACCCATGTTTTCACCGATGGAGCTGCACATAGCCTTGATGTATTCGTCGGTAGTGCCTTCGCCCATAGGAACCTGAAGAGCTTCTTCAAGGGTAGAAGCAGAGGACCCCATAAGGGTGGAGGTCACATCGCTAACGAGGCCTTGGAACTTATCGCCCTTGGCACAGAAGTCAGTTTCGCAGTTAAGTTCGAGGATGATGCCGGAGCAGCCGCAGGAAGCCACGCAGGTGTTTACCACACCTTCGTTAGCGTCACGGTCAGCCTTGGCAGCAGCCTTAGCGATACCTTTTTCGCGAAGGTACTTTACAGCGGCATCCATATCGCCACCGCAAGCATTCAATGCCTTTTTGCAATCCATCATACCGGCGTCCGTTTTATCGCGGAGAGCCTTGACGAGTGCTGCAGTAATTTCTGCCATAATGAGATGTATCTATATAAGATTAGAGGTTAAAGACTTAGTTATCACCCTTAGCTTCGTTGATAGCCTTGACGATGCAGTCAAGAATCAAACGGATAGAGCGAACAGCATCGTCGTTGCCCGGGATTGGGAATTCGATGCCCTTAGGATCTGCGTTGGAGTCAACGAGAACGCAAACCGGGATGTTTAAGCGATGAGCTTCGCGGATAGCGATGTCTTCGTGGTCAGCACCGATAGCAACCATAGCGTCGGGAGCACCACCCATGTTGCGGATACCCTGAAGGTTACGTTCGAGCTTCTGACGTTCGCGGTCAAGAGCGGCAAGTTCCTTTTTGGACATGCTCTTGAATTCCGGAGACTTCTCGATAGTTTCGAGGTAGGAAAGGCGTTCGATGCTCTTGCGGATGGTGGTCATGTTTGTGAGCATACCACCTAACCAACGGTGGTTCACATAGTATTGACCGGTAGCTTCAGCAGCTTCGCGGATAGCTTCCTGAGCTTGACGCTTGCAACCAACGAAGAGAATCTTCTTATTGCGACGAGCTAAGTCAGCGAGGAAGGCACATGCCTTATCGAGGCACTTTTCAGTTTCTTCAGGGTTAATGATATGGATACCGGACTTATCCTTAAGAAGATACTTCTTCATAGCCGGATGCCATTTACGGGTCTGGTGGCCCAAATGAACCCCAGCTTCTACCATCTGCTTGATCAGATCATTAATCATAATTGTATGTATGTTGGCTTTCCTTGTGGCAGGTAAAGCAGTTGTGAGGACTTCGACGCTTTTTACCCCTCCGATCCTCATTGTTTGAAATGCGACGAATTACGCGAGGGACAAATAAGCTACACGCAATCGGCTGATTTGTCAAAGCCAAAATCATTATTTTACGGAATTTACGCAAAAAAATTGGCTACTTGCCATCCGGTAACAAGTAGCCAATAAGTGAGAAATGCGGAACCGACGTCTATTTAGCCGGGGCGGACTGAGGCTGAGCAGGAGCCTCGGCAGCGGCTTTTTCTTCCTTAGGAGGCTCCGGAGCCTTATATGAAATGGCAAAAACCGCATACTTCTCCGGTAAGGTTACAGCGGGGTAATAAGACTTATGCAAGGCAAATACAGCGGCACCTTCTCTGACATTAAGCGGACGCTTAGCCATGTAGTTATCAGCGAGCAAGGTATCTGCCTTAACCTTATAAGTATCTATTACTGCAGAGACGACAGGGTCTTTTGAGAACTCTGTAACGTCTTTCATTTGCAGATAACAGTCAAGCATTCGCTGAAGCACTGCAGAGCCCATATCCGGATTTGAGCCGTGCAGTAGAACGAAGCACTCTGCTAAATTATCGAGAGCGCCATTCCATTCGCCGGACATCATCGCACAAGCCCCAAGGGCATACTTAATGCGAGCTTGCTGAATAGGAGTAAGTTTTGGCAAGGCCTTCATCGAAGCGGCCATTGTCTTGATTTCATCAAACTTCTTCTCAGCAATCAACCCTAACATTTTGGCAATCTCGAGGTCGTTTTGCAATTTTGGAGTAAGATTTTTCTTCTTTACCGGGAAAGAATTGGCGAGGGTTCGAACTTCCTTCCAGTCCATCATACACACGGCACACTCCAACTCGGCAATGTAAGCACGAGCAGATGGGCTATCCGGTGCGTCTAATGTGGCGGCGTATTTTTTTGCCACAGCACTCAGCTTAGCACGAGCATCTTGATACTTTCTATCATCGACTAATGACAATGCCTCTACTAAATCAGGAGTTTCGTAAATGTAGAGCACCTTGCATGAGTTAAGTGGTACACTATGAATTTCCTGAGAAGTAGCATTCTGAGCAACCTGCACGGTATTCCCGTGTACAGATAAAATCAGCAAGTCGACAGGGCGCCCACCGGCAACGGCAGAACTACACACCTTTGCTTTCATACGCAGAGGTGCAGCAGACTGAGCATTTACCGGGAGGAGTGTAGCTACACCGGCAAGAGCTAAAATGGCGGAAATAGTCTTCATTTTTGTAATCTCTTTCTATCGCTTAAATTTTATTTCTGACCTTTAGATGCACGAATTGCTGCTTCCCAAGCGGCAATGTCTGCACGTTCCTGAGCCACAGCTCCGTCTGCACCAAATTTAGCAGTTTTATCCTTCACCTGGTTCAGCAAATCACTATCGTGAGCGGTCATTCTCTTACGATTATGATCTGTATCAAGCAGAGATACATACTGATTACCGGCCTTCCAAGCTATGTAACGGTCTGATGGTTGCTTACCACGCCCGGCCGATGGCTTATTACGTTCCCACAAGGTATCCATGTAATCAAGCATAGCAGGGCCTGACCATTTTACGGTACCCATATTATTTGTACCGGTAAGGTTCATATAATTTACGAGAGCTTTATCTACCTCGCCATTTTCACGATAGGCTTTAGCTTGCAAATAAAGAACTTCTTTCAAATCCTTTACACGTCTCTTATCTGAGCGGTATTGGTTAGCGGCTTCGATAGCGTCTTTCCAGTTCCCACGAGCCACAGTGAAACGAACAAGGTTGTAGGTAGCGTCTTCCAATGTTTTAGCATCAGGCTTGCCCGTAGAAATTTCTGTACGCATCATCTCGATAGCCTTGTCAATCTTGGCGTTATCCTTACTGTTACCAAGGGCAACGGCCTTACCGAAGATGGCATTCTTACGATACTTAGACAAAGCATTCAAACGAGCCTGGCGACGAACCGGGTCTGTTTCTGAAGGTTCTAGGATTTCATCGAAATAAGGAATCCCCTCTTCCGGACGAGACGTATTTGCCAAGTGCATACCCAGTTTCACGAGAGTATACGGAGGCAATTCTGCCGGTTTGAAGTCTCTCTTCACTTCTGCAAAGAGAGTATCAACCAAGCCCTTCATGATAGCCTTTTCGGCACGTTCCTGTTCTGTACCAACAGGAGCTTTATCGTATTCTTCCTGAGAGCGAGAAATGATAGACATACGGAGCATAGCCGCCAATGACTTATCCTTATCCGGGTCTACACCGGGGAAGCGATAGAAGTGACGTCTCTTTTCATCATCTGTGAGCTTACGACCCAGAGCCTTATGCCCATCTAGGTAGCACTTAGTGTAAGTATTGACGGCTTCTTCCAAAGTGGTGGTCATGCGAGGGTCATCTTTCTTACCCTCACGAACGATGACTTCTTCCATCTTCTTCTTGGCGATATCGAACATAGCGGCATCGTCCTTAAAGAAATCAAAAGCCACAGCGGCACATTCCAAGCTAGTACGGCTACCCGGTTCATCGCACTCTGCCCAGTATGTATCATACCATTTCTTCACCTCATCATAGCGAGCCTTTTTAGCTTCAGCTTGTTTGGACTCATCAGCCGGCAGAGAAGCATTTTTGGCATCTACGAGCAATGAAATAGCGGCCTCAGCGGCAGGCTTCTTATCTTTCAGAGCCTTAGCAGATTCTAAAGCCTGCATGTAATACTGCTTTGTTTCAGCTTCTTTGCCCTTGATTTTGCCATAAATACTACCTAATAAGTTATTAGCATAGGGATACAAGCGATGCTCTTTGTAATTATCAACTACAGCCTGAGCATCTGCAATGGCCAACTCTTCATCACCCTTGGCATCTCTCTGCACATAATTATAAGCACGAGACAAAAGCACGTTTGGCATATTAGAGTCAGCTTTATCCGGATAGCGAGCAATATAGTTTGTAAAGGCGGCAATAGCTTGGTCATTCTTGCGAAGAGCATTGTAAGCCTCACCGAGCAAGTACATAGCCTGACGTAAGTAAGAGCTATCCTTGTAAGTATTCACAAACTTATCCAAGCACTCAATAGCAGGCTGGAAATCACGCAAGTTGACCAAAGAAGCCCCCTTACAGAACAAAGCCAAAATGTAATAACTGTGGTTCGGCTCATTCTTATGAAGTTCCATCACCTTATCACACTGAGAGACACAAAGCTCATACTGCTTGCTCTTCAGCAAACCTTCCAATGATAACGTGCTAAGCACAGGTGCATACTTGGACTTCGGGAACTCCTTCATGTGTTGGTCAATCAGCTCGCTACCCTTATCCTTTTCATCAAGCTGCCATGCCATCATAGCGAGGAGATATAAGTAGTCTTCTCTCTGAGCAGACTGAGGATTCTTATCCATCAATATCTGATAAGTGGCACGAGTCAAGCGATTTGAACCAACGCCCAAAGCTTGAGCCCCAATGAAGCTATAGATATGGGCATCCATGCTGTTATTTTCAGCGGCCAAATCCTTGTACTGTTTGGCAATCTTATCCAAAGTTGACTTATCCAGATTCTGGCGCATATCGGCAATCTTTGCCAACTTACCATCACCTAAACGATGTGTAGCACGTTCAATCTCAGCGGTAGCCGTAGCCTCGTCAACGAATAAGCCCATAAGTTGCAAAGCCAGACCATTGTACTGAGCCATCTTGACAGTATCGCCAGCCTTTTTGGCTTCAGTAGCCTTATCTGCACAAGTTTTTACATAAGCGAGCAAATTCGGGGAATACTGAGCAACTCGAGTAGGCTCAACATTGATAGCAGAGCCATGCTCTGTGATAAATTTATTTATCTCATTAAGTTTACCTAACTTCAAACCACAATCAACAAGGGCAAAGAAAGTATTTACCACCCCTACATCGTTCACACGACGCCCGATGGCTCTATAACGGACGCGAGAAGTCAGGCAAGGCAAGAAGTTTTGAACACCTTTTTCAAAATTTGGCTTACTAGACTTAAAACAGCACATAGCCAACAAGGTTTGAACATCTGCCTGATTTATGCGAGCCGATGCCTTATCGCCACGAGATTCTTTCAAGAACTTTTCAAGCATTTCGCTTGCTTTATCAAAATTCCCCATCAAGCGATAGCAATCAGCCATGCGATACAAACAAACTTTTGCGTATGGGTTCTTTGCACTTGGGAACTTTGTATAACTGGCATTATATGCTTCAATAGCCTGTTCGTACTGCTTCAACCCGGCTAAACACACCCCCTTCTGATAATAGAAACAACCAAACTGGTCATCCAAACCAAGCTGTTGGATTCGGGGCTCATACACCTTAATACTTTTATCAAGAATCTTAAGCGCAGAATCCCATTGTTTCAATTTAATAGCTTCTTCTGCCTGTTTGTAGTAGTCCCCCAGACCGCCTTGAGCCTCGGCAACAGAAACCATGCTTACGCTCATTGCAGCAAGCAACCCTGCAGTTAATACAGTTGAATTGTTTGGTCTAATCATGGTATGAAATTCGTTAAGTTAGAAAGAACTTGCAATATTTCGTCACAAATACTCCCTATTTGTCACATTAGATTATCTCTACTTTAGCAATTTTCAACCTACCTATAAAGCATATTTTCCATATTTTTAGTCATTCCCTAAAATTTTTTAGAAAAAAAAATTCCCCTCTCAGAGAATTGTCTCCGAGAGGGGCACGTGTATCAAAACTAGCAACTAGCTACCCTTTATTGATTACTTAAGTCGGTTAAAGCAACAGTCGTAATCCCGGCATGTGTCAGAGCATTAATAACGTCAACCACACGCTGATGAGGAACTTCACCTTCTACCCAAAGTTGAACAACCGGCTTGGTTCCGACTGCGGCAGCTTCTTGTTTCTTTGTTTCAAGCTGTTGAACGAGGTTACTTAGTTCATGATTGTTCATATTATCGTCAATCTTGAGACTACCATCGCCTACCCCCCAATAAATCGTACCATCTTTAACGATACGAATCATTGCAGGTTCCATTTGTACAGCTCCTTCACTAGGAGCAGAACCAGGCATATTCATATCCAGCTTTCGCTCCTGAACAAGAGTAGTAGCAACAATGAAATAAATCAAAAGAAGGAAACAAACGTCAATGAGCGACGAAATATCCAATTTAGGATCTTCATCCTCAACTCCTTCCATTTTCTTATGTCTTGCCATAGTATTTTCCCTAATTCTTATTAATTCTTATTCAGCAGGAGCACTGGACTTAGCCGGCAATACCGCAAAGATAATTTTTGTTACCCCGCATTCACCACCGGCCTTAATAACGGCTCGAGACCCTTTGAAAAGAGCATTTTGGTCACCTCGAAGATACAAGCGAGTTTCAAAATCCGGCTTATCCTTGAAACGTTCGGCTAATTCACGAATGTATTCCTTTAGCTCAGCTTCGTCATTCAGAGGTTTACTGGCATCAGTAGCCCAGCGCACATCCGGAGTCATTCCAGCCGGACGTTTGCCATCACCTTCGCCATAAATATTAACCACAATACAACCATTAGCGGACTTTACCTCTCCGGAATTAGTTGCAGTAGGCATATTCACATGCTTATCCTTCTTAACGGTAATGGCCGTAGCATTCACAACGAAGAAAATCAACAAAAGGAACACCATGTCAATCATGGGGGACATATCCATTTCCCCATTCTCATCGTTTGCTCCAACGTTTATCTTTTTCTTTGCCATAAAACTTTATAAGGTTTTAGTTTCGCCGGCTCGCGGTGTCATCACAATCACACTATGCGAGCCGGCCCAATATTTACCAAGGCTATTAAGCCAAACCTTCCGGGATACGAGCAAGCTGAGCTTCTGCGTTCACAACGTTGATGGACGTATTGACCATTTCCTGAACGGTATTTACACATTCAGCAACGTGAGTATTTGCAACACTCTTCTGGAAGAAGAAGAACGGAGTTGCAATAATAGCGTTAATAAGACCCCAGAACGTGGTCAAAAGAGCAACGGAGATAGAACCTGCCAACTGAGTTGGGTCTGCCTGACCTGCAGATGCCAATGTAGCGAAAGCTTCCACCATCCCCTGCACCGTACCAAAGAGGCCAAGCATCGGAGAAACCTGTGCAGACAAGGCTAAGAGGTTAATCCACTTGAAAAGGCTACGACTTTCGTTTGCGGTGAAGTCTGCGATAGCGTCTTCAATAGCGTCTTTACCCAAGTCATCCGGGCGGGAAGAGTCAATATTCGGTAATGCGTAAGCAACCAAGCGGCCAAGGTAGGTCGGGCTGGCAGCAGCTGTTTCAATAGCAGAACGAACACGGCATTCAGCCATGAGCTGAAGAAGAGTCATCTTTAATTCATCCGGGCAGAATTTTTCCTTCTTCAAGTTTACAATATTGTAAATCACAAGGAAAATAATAAAAGCCAATACAAGCATAATTGGAATCATTGTCCAACCACCGGCAATGATCCACTTATTAAGCATAGTCTGTTCTTCTGCACTTGGCGCAGCTTCTTGAGCGAAAGCACTAGTGGAGAGTGCAACCATCATAGCAAAAGCAATTGACATGAAACGAAATCCTAGTTTTGGAAGGCTCTTCATAATTTGGAATATGGTTTATGTGAAAATTCGACTCTATTAAAGCACGCAATTTTGAACTTGCAAGCATTCATTTCAACAAATTCGAAATTTTTACGGATTGAGCTTATTTTTTATCCCCAATCTTTGACAAATCGGGCACGCACCTCCGCACCACTTTGCAGGGCAAAACTCTCTACCATACAATACCATGGCTAAATGCACGTACCCCCACTCAGCTTCAGCAAAATTATTTTTCAAATCACATTCCACTCTCTCTACAGTCTTCCCCTTACTCAACCCCCAAAGCCTTGCAAGTCTGAAAATATGAGTATCTACCGGAAAAGCCGGCACACCAAAAGCCTGCACCATAATCACAGAAGCCGTCTTATGCCCCACCCCCGGCAGAGACTCGAGAGCATCAAAACTATTAGGGACTTCTCCATGATATTTTTCGATGAGGATTTTACTTAATTCCACAATGGACGTAGCCTTTCGCTCTGACAATCCGCATGGTCGAATTATCTCCTGAACTACCGAGACCTCTTGCTTAGCCATTAACTCCGGTGTATCTGCCAAGGCAAATAAATGCGGAGTGACTAAATTTACGCGTTTATCTGTACACTGAGCAGACAACAACACCGCAATCAACAATGTGTATACATCCTTATGCTCCAAAGGAATAGGCGGTGAAACATACAACCTGTGCAATTCTTCTCGAACTATATCAATTTTCTCCTTTAATCTCATCACCTTAGCCCCTACATCATTAAACAAAAAAAGGAGCCACCATTCCATAGAATAGTGGCTCAATCATTATAAATCCATTGATAGACTATTTTTCTGCCTTAGCATAGTAGCCTTTAGAAATGCGATGCTGTAATGAAGCATACATTTTTTTGCAGTGACGGTAGCCGCGTCTGCTTTTAAGCACATCCATGCTGTTTTCCGGATCGCCCCATCTTACTATGGTTAGTTCAACGTAACGACGCCCCCATTCTCTCATCAGTTTCTTTGTCGGCTGATAAATGTCAATAGTCCCCGTTCCCACCAAGGCACTACCGTAGTCATCTACTACATAGAGATATGGTTGCCCCTTGATACGGAATGTGGTACCTAGCGGATAAACTGACCAGTCAGCAGCGGCACTTCGTACCGTGGCAGAATACTTTAAACGAGTCCCCACGGCATTTCTCGGACCATATCCTACATGGTCTCTTTCGGTGTGGGTATAGGCCGTTGTTCTCACGACACGAGTACGCTGCTCATGGTGATAATACGGCATTTTATGTTTATCCTTACCTAACTTAGGTAACTTGGAAGAGGGCTTTGCTGAGGGACTTGGTGCTAGTGGTTGCACAAATCCACGATCTATCTCTCCCACACGGGCTAGAACGAGTACGTCACTGCCGTCACCTGCATTACCTGAGCCTGTCGAAGAGCAACTGCTCAAAAGAACAGACGTAAGCACACAGGATAGAGTGGCTAAAATTCTGAAGTTCATGTGGTTATTTATTCGTTTTATAGACAAATCCTGCCATTTAGAGAGCATACAGGCACAGATTTGCCGCGCCGCGTTTGCGACGAGAACGCCGACTGGGTACTAAATTACTTCGAACATTGCAATCATTTTTTTCTGCAAAAAACACCATTCTCGCTCCATATAGACCAACAAACACACTGTATATAATATAGTTATCTACTATGCCGTTCTTTAACTCGTGTATGACAAACTCTTTACTTCATCTTTAACTTTTATAACATCTGTTTAATTTATATTACTTAACTATTCCCTTCTCGCTAGTCATTCGGCACACTTTACTATATAATATAGGAGGCATAACTATGTCCGGATGCATAGTTGCACTTTAAAAAAATTAAGGCATAATAAGGGGCGTTATGACCACAGGGTCCCCGCAAAGTATCACGCTTGATTATCTACGCTCCTTACTCAATCAGGGCGTAGACCAAATCCCTGTGACAGACGAAGCAAGGGTTATACTACGCAAATGGTTCCTAGAAGCCCGGCAAAAAAAATCACCTGCACCAGCTACCGCAACAAGTACAGAAGCGAGTGAACTAGAATCCAACCTACGCACACTCAAAGAACTAAGGCATATTAAAACCGAAGTAGAGCAAACACCGCCACTTGTTCCTTCGAATGTAAGTTTTACCCTCGACGGACAAACACGCTCAGAGAAATTACGCTCATTACGTGATTTGGTAAAGAACTGGCCACCCATACGAGAATTAAACTCACTCAGAGACAAACTAGTCTTTGCCGGGGGAGGGCTACGTTCCGGCATCGTATTTATCACAGAAGCACCTGGAATCTACGAAGAGAAACAAGAAAAACCCCTAGTCGGACCAGCAGGAGAAAAGCTAGATGCCATGCTCAAAGCCATGGGGCTCAGCAGAAACGATGTCTACATTACTAACTTGATAAAATATAGACCGGCACTCCCCAACCAGCTCTCGAACAATCGTCCACCTACTCCACAAGAAGTTTCGGTATTTTTACCCATACTAAGAGAAGAGCTTCAAATCATTCAACCGAAAATCATTGTAGCTCTCGGTGCCAATGTGGCACGCCATCTACTACAATCCGGCGACACCCCCCTATCTGCCTTACGAGGACAATTCCATACAGTTTTTAACACACCGGTACGAGTTACCTACCACCCCAGCTATCTACTACGTACAGACGATGTACGAGAAAAAAGAAAGATATGGGAAGACATGCTTGCCGTCATGGAAAAAGTAGGGCTGCCAATATCCAGCAAACAACGTTCATACTTCATACCCAAACAATAATATATGGACTATTTTTTATCTATTCTTGCACGCAAAAACACAGACTTAAAGAAAATACTCCCCCTTGAAGGCAAGCTACGAGCCTCTGCCATTCTCAGAAATGACTACGCCGGCTTTCGTACAGCGGTCGATATGGGAGAAACCTCACTCTCTGTTATCCCGGAAATTGCAAAAAACTGGCCACTTTCTCCCACACTCACCTCATCATTCGACCTAAAAAAACAATATCAAATGTACCTTCAGGGGGGAGCCTCCGGCATCTCAATCTCAGTAGATCCGGAAGTATTTCATGGTTCATGGGATATGGTTTCTACCATTTCACGCATAAGTGCCATACCGGTACTAGCAAGAGATATATTTATTCACCCAGTCCAAGTTTGCCAGGCTATTGTTTCCGGAGCAGACGCCATCAACCTCATGCCAGCTGCTCTAACTGAATCCGAACTAGAGCCACTCTACCGCATGGCCACAGGATTAGGGCTAGATGTCATGCTCGAAGTACATACGCTTCAAGAACTAGAAGCCGCTTTAGACTTAGACGCTGAGTTTATCTGTCTCAATAATACAGACCTGCATACCATGCAGAGTGATCTATCTGTCACCGAAAAACTCATCGAGGAAATTCCAGCCTCTGTTACCGTTCTAGCCTGCGGCGGCATTAACTCAGCCTCTGACGCACAGCGGATGCTCGAAGCCGGAGTCAATGGAGTCATTTTACAAGATTCACTTGCTGCCCAGGACATTCCACAGGACTTCATGGCAGACATTCTTTCTCTACGCTTAGCAGAAGAATAAATCCCCCCTATTTCATTAACACTTACTGCCATGGTCCATGATTGACCTTGGTGGGCAAACATGAGAAATTCTCTTTATGGTATTTGAAGGCGTAATCACATTTATTTCCATAGTTATATTAGGCATCATTGGGATGTTGCGTATGACCAAAGGAATTATGCCTCTGCGAGCCAATGAAGCTCAGCAATTACCCAGTCTCCCCGGTCCTAGTGGGTTAATTTACCGATTAGATGGGCCTGAAAAGAAGCAAAGAAAACTCCTAGAAGGCAAATATCCACGCATAACACCGGATGGACAAATCATACTTCCGTCAACATGGGACTCACACGTCACAGCCGGGCGAGTGGCCTATGCGGCTTATACTTGGGCACTATGCATACTCAATGAAAAAGACCCCGAAGCGGCAAAAAACAGACATCTAGCCGTAGCTAGAGCTACTATGATTCCTTTTTTTACCCTTCTCATTCTCGGTATAGGCATGCTATTTGGGCTCAAATTTGGCATTGCATTCCCCATCTTCCTAGCCGTTTGGGCATTTTTTACGTTTGCAGCCATTCCATCACAATTTCGCGACTGGAAAGCAATAGAACTGGCTAAATCCGGACTCAAAGAATCAGGACTTTGGCCTAGTTCATCTACCGATGCGAAAGCCATCGAACGATGCTTACAAGCACTGGCATGGTGTCATGTAGCCGGATTTCGACGCATTTTTCCGCGATAAAATGAGGTAAAAATGCTAATTTTGAAAAATAATTCTTGAAACTTAAGGTGAAATACACCACTCTCTGCGTGCCGTAATATCCCAGCATAAAACTAACGACATGAGCAATTCTTCTAATCCCATCGTCAAATACTTTTCCGAATTCAAAGTTCTCAATACCGTTTCTAAGGATTTCTGGCTCACAAACCTCGTACAATTTTTCGAGGGGTTAGCCTATTTCTCCATGATTACGGTCTTCGTTCTTTATCTGACAGAGTTTTGTGGTTTTAACGATGCAGATGCTACTCTCTGGGTAGGGCTTTATACACTTTTCATTTCCGCATTTGTTTTTGCCGTTGGTTCTATCTGTGATATTATTGGTATTCGTCGCACTTACCTTATCGGCTTTATTGTACTCATTACGGGCAGATTACTTATTGGATTTGGCCCGGATATTGCCAACTGGCTAAATCTAAGCATTTTTAAAGCATCTACTGTTGAACAAGGCAGCTGGCTAGTGATGACAGGCATTGTCGTTATGTCATTTGGTACGGCATTCATGTCGCCTGTTATTCAAACGTCCATTCGTCGCTTTACTCCCATCAAAGCACGTTCCACCGGTTTCAATGTTTACTATTTGCTCATGAACATTGCTGCCGTGCTTGCAAATGTTTTAATCATTGACTTTTTCCGTGCAGAATTCGGCAACGTCCAAGGTGGCTACTGGATTATCAATTTCGGCACTCTTATGGTACTTTGCGGATGTGTCACTACTCGTTTTATCAACGAAAACAACTACGCAGAACCCAGCGAACGCGAAGCTAACCAAAACGCACCTCAGCGTCGTCCCCTTCAACTCTTTGCAGAAGTCTGGAAAGAATCTGCTTTCCGTAAACTGTTATTATTCCTACTTTTAACCTTAGGTGTTCGTATCGTATTTACCCTTCAATTCCTCGTTATGCCATCGTACTACGTTCGCACCATGTACGATGACTTTTCCATTGGTGCTATCAATGGTATTAACCCCTGCATTATCGTATCTGGGTTGATTTTACTGATTCCCGTTCTTGGTCGTTTTACCACAGTTAGTTTAATGATTGTAGGGATGTCTATTTCTGCCCTTTCCCTACTCTTCATGGCAGTACCTATTGAATGGTATTTCTGCGTACCTGGCATTGAAACACGTTCCCAAGCTTACCTCTTTGCCATTGTTGCTCAGATTTTAGTCTTTGCATTTGGTGAATTACTATTCTCACCACGATTCTCCGAATACGTTGCTCGCGTAGCCCCGAAAGACAAAGTAGCCTCATACATGGCACTAGCACCATTGCCCATGTTTATTGCTAAGCCTATTAATGGGATTGTAGGTGGTTTACTTGTTGCTAACTTCTGTTATGATGGCATCTGTGCAAAGATGGATACTGACCACATCAGCTTCTTTGAATCACCGGAATTCATGTGGACAATTTATTTCATTCTGGCTGTTATTAGCCCGATTGCCATCATCCTAACAAGAAAGACCATTACTTCCGAAAAACTTGAAGGTGAGGATTCCACTAATTCTCAGGAACCAACTCAAAAATCAGATACGGCACAAGCCACCGAAGAACCCGCTAACGCTTAACCTTCTTTGATATATTACGATGAATCCTCATACTCGCAACATCATTTCCGATACCATCGTTCTCATTGCTTGTAGCTCTGTTCTTGGTGCTCTAAGTTATATTGTGACCAAAACTTTCTCAGCAGACGATAATCCTGCTCTTCATCTCATCACAGTGATGAAAAAAGCCGAGTCTCGCGAATTGGGTGCAGAGACTCTTGCTGATGCAGAGATGGCACGCAAAGATGGGATGAAAAATTTTGAAATAGAAATTCAAAATGCTCAAGGGAAAATCCTCTCCGGCGAAGCATTTGTAAATGCTGTCGACTCTTTGGGACGTACTCCTATTATGTGGGTTTGCTACGCAAACAACAATAATCTGGAAACTACCAAAAACCTAGAAATTCGCCGTTCTCCCTATTTACAGTGCTTACTAAAAGACAACCGCGTTGAAATTAACAAAAAAGACAACGATGGTTGGACTGCCTTACACTGGGCCGCATGGAGTGGGCTTGATTCGCTGTCTACATTGCTCATCGAAAAACAAGCCGATATCAACATTGCAGAAAATAACGGCTACACCCCACTTATGCTTGCCGCCATGCGAGGCAATGCTCCGGTTGTTGAGTTATTGCTGAAGAATGGTGCTGATATAAATGCTGTGAATAAGGATAAGCAGAATTCGTTGCAACTTGCCACCACGGGATTTACTTCATATAAGAAGAGTTTCGATATGAGCAAAACTCATGTTGCAAAAATGAATGCTAAGTTATTCCTAACCGCTTTTGAAAAAGCAGTAGCTGAGTGTCCGATTACTCAAAAAGAAAATGTTATTAACTTAGCAAAAGCTCAGATTTCTACGGCTCCATTTGTTTCGGTTTCTTCAACTCTTAAGACCATCTGCATGGAACTTCAATCCAAGGGGCTCATTTCCGCAGATGATGCAAAGACAATTTCTACTCAAGTGTCTGCTGCATCATCAGAACCCAATGCCACCCAAGACATTGACGTTCGTGCCCATGCTTTTGAAGAGACAATTAAGTTATTGGAAAAAGCTTCTAAGGCATAATTTCGTTGTATCAATTTTATAAAAACGCTTCTCTCCCCATTCGAGAGGAGCGTTTTACTATTGCAAACCGAACTCGATTCTGTAAGATTTCCTCTCATGAAGCACGGATTTTCCTCTCTTTTATTCACTGGCTGCCTTCTCCAGCTTTCCTCATGTGGCTATTTTTCTAGCCAACAACAAAGTTCGCAGACCCAAGTTCCAACTCCGCCTGAAACAATAGTAAATGCACCAAGTAAAGAAGATGCTCAACTACGAGCCAATCTTCGCAATTTTAAAAAGCCCGAGGGGACCTACCAGGCGACTCGCCCACTATCGTTAAACTTATCCCCAATTCCTGAGGAAGATGAACAAACTGTTCCTCTCCCGGGTGATAATCGTGCGGGCTTACGCACTCCGAATTTACCATCAACCCTACTCTATGATGTTGATGGTAAACTAACCACGACTCCTATTCAATAATTCTCCCCTGATTTCGACAATATGACCACTTCTGTTCCTCCAAAAGGTTTTAATCCTGTTCCTTTCTCCTATCACGAAGAAATTGAATTAGAGATTGATTCTCTATCCAATGCAGGTGATGGTATTGGTAGAGTTAACGGCTGGGTTGTGTTTGTCCCTTTTGCCTTACCTGGCGATAAAGTAAAAGCTCGTATTTGGAGGAATGATAAGAATTTTTCTTCTGCGGATCTTATTGAGCTTATTTCTGCTGGTCCTCATCGGGTTTCTCCTCAGTGCAAACTGTTTGGCATCTGTGGTGGTTGCCAATATCAGCATTTAAACTATGAACAGCAGCTCCTTTGGAAAACTCGCCAAGTGGCTGACTTGCTTCGCTTGCAGGCAGGACTTCAACTCCCTGTGAATCCGGCTATTGCCTCACCTAAGCAATACCATTATCGCTCAAAAATCACACCTCATTTTGACAAACCTAAAGGTGAGAACAAACCGGCTATTGGCTTTCTCAAAGCCGGGTCTCGTCGTGAAGTAATTGATGTGCCTCAGTGTCCTATTGCCATGGAGTGCATCAATGAGGCTCTGCCTTTGGCCAGAAAAAGTATTTATCAAGCGGCTTCTCAGTACAAGCGTGGAGCTACAATTCTGCTAAGAGCTTCCGAGGGTACAGTTATTTCCAATAATAACGCTATTGCCTGCGAACGCGTTGGTAATTTGGAGTTTCATTTCCTTGCCGGGGATTTCTTCCAGAATAATCCCTTTATTTTACCATTATTTACAGATTACGTAGCACACCAGGCTTCTTGTGATGGGGCGGAATTTCTTGTTGATGCTTACTGTGGTTCCGGCTTATTCTCTCTATCTCTTGCTCACAAGTTCAAGAAAGTACTAGGAGTAGAAGTCAGCGAAACTTCCGCCGATTGGGCGAGAGCTAATGCACGTAGCAATAACATTGACCATGCTGAGTTTCTTGCTGCTGATGCAAGTGCTATCTTTGAAAAGGTTGACTTCCCTGCTGAGAAAACGGCTGTAGTTATCGACCCACCTCGCAAGGGTTGTACCCTCGAGTTCTTAAATCAACTTTTTGCTTTTGGGCCTGCTAAGGTTGTTTATGTTTCCTGCAATCCGGCTACTCAGATTCGTGACCTAGCGGAATTTGATAAGGCTGGCTATGTTGTTACGGAAGTTCAGCCTTTTGACCTTTTCCCTCAGACAAAACATCTGGAATGCGTTGTTACTCTCGCTAAAGGGTAATTTTTCTCTTTGTTTTTAGCTTCTTTCTTTATCACCTACGGGATTTTTTCCTTGTAGGTGATTTTTTTGTTCTCTTTTTTGGCGGTAATTCGGGGCTTTGGGATTAGTGCCGTTTTAGGCGTGATGACTTTCCTAATTTTTTTAGATAGGAATTTTGGTATGTTTAAATCATATTGTAACTCAGACGGCACCGATTCTTCTATCGGTGGTAATTCTTCTCTCCATAAGGATTGGAATAGGAAGTAAGAACTACACTTAAAAGACATCTTAGAAATAAAAAGCATAAAAGATTAAG